>NZ_JAGXJW010000022.1 GCF_019091135.1 Cohnella sp. GbtcB17
CATCGACGAGCTCGGCCGCGGCACGTCCACCGACGAGGGAATGGCGATCGCCCAATCCGTCATCGAATACGTGCACGACCGGATCGGCTGCAAGGCGCTCGTTTCTACGCATTATCACGAGCTGGCACATCTGGAGGAGACGCTTGGGGGCTTGCGCAACGGCTGCATGGCCGTCAAGGAGAGCGCGGACGGCGTCACGTTTCTTCGCAAGCTCGTCGCGGGCGCGGCGGATTCGAGCTACGGCATCTACTGTGCGCAGCTCGCCGGCTTGCCGGATTCGATCGTACAGCGCGCATACGGCTTGCTGGAAGCCGCCGGCTCGGCGCCTAGCCGGACGGACGGAGCGCCTGCCGAACGCATCGCTGCGCCTGTCCCGGCGCAGCCGTATGCCACGGTGTCGCCATCTCCTGCGCCGGAAGCTGTGCAAGAAACGGCGCAGCCGGTCGCCGTGCAGCAGCTGTCCATGTTCGAGGAAGCGGCGGCCGCCGCAGAAGCGAAGTCCGCGAAGTCGCGGACGCCGGAAGCGGACAAGCTGCTCGACAAGATGCGCAAGCTCGACGTCATGCGCATGACGCCGCTGCAGGCATTGGAATGGCTGAACGATGCGCGCAATCAACTGATCGGAAAAGGGGACTGAATTTGAGAAAACCAAAAGGAAAGGCGGGTTTGCTGGTCAAGGCGGCCCTGTGCCTGACACTGTCCGTCCTATGGCTGCCGGCCGTCGCCGGCGCCGCTACGCAGGACCAGGTCAACGAAGTGCGCCAGCTGCTGGAGGAATACCATATCAGTAAGCCGACGGACGAAAAGCTGAGCGAGTCCGAGATCGAAGAGATGATCGACGCGCTGGACGATCCGTATACCCAATATTTTTCGCCCGAGGAGCTGCAGAGCTTTTCCAACGCGATCAACCAGTCGTTCGTCGGCATCGGCATCGTCATGTCGCAGGACGACGGGATCACGTACCTTGAGGACGTCGTGCCGGACAGCCCCGCCTTCAAAGCCGGCCTGATGCCGGGCGACGCTCTCGTCTCGATCGACGGCGTCGCTGTCGCGGGCAAGTCGATCGACGCGATTCAGATCATGGCAGCCGGCAAGGAAGGGACGAACGTCAACGTCGGCGTCAAGCGGGGCCTGGTCAAGCTGCAATTTCTCGTCGCGCGGACTTCGATGCAGCTGCCTGTCACCACCTCGCGGCTCATGGGCAGCGGCGTCGGTTATCTTCGTTTGGACTCGTTTTCCGCGGACGCCGCGTCCAAGTTCAAATCGCAGCTGCAGTCGCTCGAAGGCCAAGGGATGGCGTCCCTCGTCATCGACCTGCGCGGCAACGGCGGCGGCTACGTCGATCAGGCGCAGCAGATCGGCGCGCTGTTCGTCGCCGACGGCATTCTGGCTCATGTGGCCGATCGCGACGGCAAGGACACGCCGATCGAGCTGCACGGAGAGAAGCGCGATTACCCCGTTTATATACTCGTCGACGGAGGGAGTGCGAGCGCGACGGAGCTGCTGTCGGGCGCGCTCCAGGAGTACGGCGTCGCGAAGCTGGTCGGCACGAATACGTACGGCAAAGGCGTCATCCAGCAGCTTATTCCCGTCGCGTCGGGCGGCACGCTTAAGGTGACGGTGCAGGAGTACAAGACGCCGAACGGCAAAAAGGTGGACAAGGTCGGTCTGACGCCGGACGTCGCTGTCAGCGGCGGCCTTCAGCAGCTGCTTGCGGCTTACCGTCTTGCCGGAGGCGGGGATATCCGGCTCACCGTCGGACGCGGCGCGCTCGTCGTCAACGGCGTCCGTTCGCCGGACGCCGGCTCCGTCGTCAAGAAAAACGGCGTTTGGTACGTCAGCTCGAGGCTGGGGGCCATCGCGACCGAGTCGACGCTCAGCTACGACGCCAAGGCCAAGCAGATCGTACTCGCGAAGGGCGGAACGACGCATCGGCTCGCCGCCTCGGACAGCCACGTCATCGTCAAAAACGGCGTTAGCTACGTCGACGTCCGCCTGCTGTCCAAATGGTTCGGCAGCTTGACTTGGGCGGCAGCGGGCGACGGCACGGTCACGCTATACGAGTCGGCGGCCTGACGCCGCACAACGCCGGGAAGGGGGACGAATATGGGAATCATCATCCAGCTGGACGAGCATCTCTCGAACCAGATCGCGGCGGGCGAGGTCGTCGAGCGCCCGGCTTCCGTGCTGAAGGAGCTGATCGAAAACGCGGTCGACGCCGGCGCGAAGCATGTGGACATCACCGCCGAAGAAGGCGGCTTGTCGCTGATCCGTGTCGTGGACGACGGCGCGGGCATCGAGGCCGACGACCTGCTCGTCGCCTTCCAACGTCACGCGACGAGCAAGATCGCGACCAACCGCGATCTGTTCCAGATCTCGACGCTCGGCTTTCGGGGAGAGGCGCTGCCGAGTATCGCTTCCGTCGCCAAGGTGCGCTGCCTGAGCGCCTCCGAATCGGGCGGTCTCGGCCGGCTGCTCGAGATCGAAGGCGGCACCGTCAAGCGCCACGAGGACGCAGCTTCCCCGAAAGGCACGGACATGTCCGTCAAGGAGCTCTTTTACAACACGCCTGCGCGGCTCAAATACATGCGTACGATCCAGACCGAGCTGTCGCATCTGTCCGACGTCGTGTACAGGCAGGCGCTTGCGCGGCCCGACGTCGCGTTCACTTTTTCCCACAACGGCTCTACGCTTCTTCGGACGCCGGGCAACGGCGACCTGAGGCAGGTCGTCGCCGCCATCTACGGCTCGGGACCCGCCAAGGCGATGCTCGAAATACAGGCGGACAGCCCCGATTTTTCGCTGTCCGGGCTGACTGCCATGCCGATCGAAACACGCGCGAGCCGAACCGCGGTCACGATTATCGTCAACGGGCGGTTCGTGCGCAGCCCGGCCGTCATGCAGCCGCTGCTGCAGGCGTATCATACGCTGCTGCCGATCAATCGCTATCCGCTGTCCGTGCTCCATCTGCGGATGCATCCGACGCTGCTGGACGTGAACGTGCACCCGGCCAAGCTCGAGGTGCGGTTCAGCAAGGAAGCCGAGCTGCGCGTCTTCGTCGAAGCGGCCGTCAAAAAGGCGCTCGAAGCCTACGCCTATATTCCGTCGGGCACGGCCGTTCGCAAGCCGAAGCCCGAAGTCTGGCAGCAGGAGCAGATCCGGTTCCAACTGCCGCCGGTTGAAGCCGAGGCGGAAGCTGCGCGGAGCGATCGGCCGCAAGGGGACGAGCAGCCGTCGGGGAACGAGCGGACGGCGGCAGGCAGCCGGGAGGCTGCGCCCAGCCTGGAGCCGGCAGGCGAGGAGACAACCTCGCCAGCGCCAGGTCGCGAACGCCCGGGAGTCGAATCGCGCTCGGCTGCGCCAGGCGGCGAACGTTCGGCAGACGTATCGCACTTGCCCTCGCCGGACCGTCGGCAATACGAATCCTTTTCCTTCTCCGACAGCGCGGATTCAAAAGGGGCCGGATACGGGGAAAGAAGGCGGGACAGCGCAACTGTCCGGCCTTCTTCTCCATCGGCTTTCGGCGACCCGCCGGCTAGCATCCGCCGGGATGCTGTTCGGGAAGCGAGACCTTCGGGCGGCGGCTACGCCGCGCCGGCGCGCGATCCCTGGAACGCCGGAAGCAGAGGGCAGGAGGCGGGCAAGTTGTCCGATCAGGTGTGGCAGGCGGCATTCGGCGCCGCGGCCGCGGAGACGAAGCCCGAATTTCCGGAGCTCTACTGGATCGGCCAGCTGCATGGAACTTACATCGTCGCCCAGAACGACGGCGGCTTGTATCTGATCGATCAGCATGCCGCCCACGAGCGCATCCACTACGAGATTTATTACGAAAAGTTCGGCGATCCGGCGGCCGCTAGCCAGGAGCTGCTCCTTCCGGTCACGCTGTCCTTCGCGCCGGACGAATACGCGATCATCCGCGGCAAGCTTCCCTGGTTCGAGCTCGCGGGCGTATATCTCGAGGACTTCGGGGGCAATACCTTTATCGTACGGGCCGTGCCGCACTGGCTCCCCGAAGGGGACGAAGCCGACATCGTGCGGGAGATGGCGGAGTGGATCTTGAAGGAGCGGGGCATCGACCTTCACAAGATTCGCGAGAAGGCCGCGATCCTTTGCTCCTGCAAAGCATCGATCAAGGCCAACCAGTCGCTGACTCGCGAAGCCGGCGAAACGCTCCTGCGCCGGCTGGCCGCCTGCAAGCAGCCTTATACGTGTCCGCACGGCCGGCCCATCGTCGTCAGCTTCACGACCTACGAGCTCGAGAAAATGTTCAAGCGGGTGATGTCTTGATCGTGACGACCGCGGAAAAGCCGGACGCGGCGCTGGTCGCTTACGCACGGGGACTGGCGGACGAGCTCGGCTGCCGCTTCGTCGACCGGCGCCGCGAGACGCTGGCAGGCCTCGCCCGCAAATACCCGGATGCCGCCGGCGGCATCCTTGTCGCAAGTCCGCAGGGCTTGCGGTTCGCCGCGGACGGTGCGGAGCCGCTTTTCTACCATCCGAGCATGGCGCAGATCCGCGTAAAGCGTCTGCTTGAAGGCGCGGGCGACGCGCTCGTCGAAGCGACGGGCGTAAGGCCGGGCGATGCCGTTGTCGATTGCACGGCGGGTCTTGGCGCCGACGCGCTCGTGCTGTCCTTCGCCGCGGGCGCAGGCGGCAGCGTGACGGCCATCGAGGCATCGCGCATTTTGTACGTCGTCGTCAGAGAAGGCATGAAGGCGTACCGGAGCGGAATGCCCGAGCTCGATGAAGCGATGCGCAGGGTGAACGTGATACACGGCCAGCATCTGGAGGCGCTGCGCGGCATGGCGAACCGCAGCGCGGACATCGTTTACTTTGACCCGATGTTCGCAAGGCCCGTCCCAGGTTCGGCCTCTTTAAGACCGCTCCGGGCCTATGCGGAGGATCGCTCCCTCGCGGCCGAAGCGATCGCGGAGGCGAAGCGGGTGGCCCGCCGCGCCGTCGTGCTGAAGGATCACAGAACGAGCGGCGAATTCGAACGGCACGGATTCCGGCGCGTCCGGACTTCCTATTCGGCCGTGGACTATGGAGTGATCGGGATTCAATGACGAACAACAAGCCCCCGCTGATCGCGCTCGTCGGACCGACGGCCGTCGGCAAGACGGCGGCGAGCCTCGCGATCGCCAAGACGTTCGATTGCGAGATTATCAGCGGCGAGTCGATGCAAGGTTACAGGGGGAGGGATATCGGCACGGCCAAACTGCCGCTCGCGGAGCGCGAGGGCGTCCCGCACCATCTGATCGACATCAAGGCGCCGGACGAGCCGTTCTCGGCGGCGGACTTCCAGGCGGCCTGCGGGGAGGCGATCCGGGACATTCAGAGCCGCGGGCGTATTCCCTTCATTGTCGGCGGCACCGGGCTGTACGTCGAGTCCGTGTGCTACGGGTTCGGGTTCCAGCCATCGGGCGGCGACCCCGACTTCCGCGCGTCGATGCAGGCGATCGCCGATTCGCAAGGCGCCGATGCGCTCCACGCGAAGCTGTCCGCCGTCGATCCGGCCACCGCGGCGAAGCTTCACCCGAACGACGTGAGGCGCGTCATCCGCGCGCTGGAGATTCATAAGGCGACGGGGCGCCCCGCGTCGGAGCAGCTCGGCGAGGCGCGCGGAGACCGCAAGGAGTCGCCTTACAACCTCGTGCTGCTCGGACTCCATATGGATCGGGCCAAGCTGTACGCGAGGATCGACCGGCGTGTCGAGGACATGCTGGCGCAGGGACTTGAGGCTGAGGTGCGGGGATTGCTGGACGCGGGCCTTACTTCTGCGTCCGTGTCCATGCAGGCGCTCGGCTACAAGGAGATGGTCGCCTACCTCGAAGGACGCGCGTCGTACGATGAGGCTGTAACGATGCTCAAGCGGGATACGCGGCGGTTTGCGAAGCGCCAGCTCTCCTGGTTCCGCCATATGCAGGACCTCGTCTGGATCGATACGGACGGCGCCGCAAAAATCTCCGATCTTTATCCAACGATCTATGCTATAATAGCAGGAAAGTTAAAATGAGCTTTGAATATAATCTTACAAAAGAAATCAATGGCGATGGGGGATACCGGTAATGAACAAGTCCATTAACATCCAGGATACGTTTCTGAATCAATTGCGCAAGGATAGCGTGCCCGTCACCGTTTACTTGCCCAACGGCTTTCAGATTCGCGGCGTCGTCCGCGCCTTCGACAACTTCACGATCGTCATCGACAGCGACGGCCGGCAGCAGATGGTATACAAGCATGCCATCAGCACGATCATGCCGCAGCGCAACGTATCCTTGCAGCAGCAGGACGCCGGGGCCAACGCTTGACGCGAGCGCGGCGCTAAGGCCCTGAACGAAACCTTTCGTCCCCCGTTAGCGTCTAATTGAATAGCCAGGCCACAGGGCAACCCAACACTTGGGTTGTTCTTCTTTTGAGCGGGTATGGTATAGACAGAGAAAAAACGTACTGTAAAAGGGGAGAAAGCTATTGGCTCAGTCAGCACCGAATCGATCCCGCAGCGGGAAAAGCGGCAAACCGCCGCGCAAACGCGGGCGCGGCAAAGTTGCGCTCATTTGGATCATCTGCATTGCCGTCCTGGCCGTTCTCGCCGCGGCGGTTGCGTATCTGCTCGTCATCTTGAACGGCGAACGCATTTTGTCGGCCAATCTCAACAAGCTCGATCTCGACCGTTCGACGATCGTCGCCGATGCGAACGGCACCCAGATCGCCAAAATATCGATCGCGGGCGGCAACCGCGAATACGTGCAATACAAGGATATTCCGCAAGCCGTGCGCGATGCGTTCGTGGCGGTCGAGGATAAACGGTTTTACGAGCACGGCGGCGTCGACCTGTTCGGCATCGGACGGGCGCTCGCCAAGGACGTCGTCGCCCGCAGCATGGTCGAAGGCGCCAGCACGATTACCCAGCAGCTCGCCCGCAATCTGTTCCTGAATGCGGACAAGACCTGGTTCCGCAAAGGCACGGAGGCGTCGATCGCATTGGCGCTTGAGCGGCACAAGACCAAGGAAGAGATTCTCGAGCTGTACCTGAACCGGATCTATTTCGGCAACGGACAATACGGCATCAAGACGGCCGCGAAGTTTTATTTTGGCGTCGGCGATCTCGACCAGCTGAAGACGTGGCAGATCGCTACGCTGGCCGCGATTCCGAAAGGTCCGAGCATTTACAATCCTTACAAGCATCCGGACAACTCGATGGAGCGCCGCGCCGTCGTTTTGCGTCTGATGGCCGATCAAGGCCTGATTACCGAGGAAGAGCGCGCGCAAGCCGCGGAGATCGTCTACAAGCCGACGATGGCGATGACGAGCACGAGCAAGTTCGCCAGCTACACCGATTATGCGATCGATGAAGCGCTGGAGAAGCTGAACTTGACGGAGGAAGAGCTGTTGTCGGGGGGCTACACGATCTATACGACGATCGACACCGCCGCCCAAAGCGCGATGGAGAAAGAGTTTTCCGAAGACGCCAACTTCGAGAAAAGCGAGGACGACACGCCGATTCAAGGCGCGATGGTCATCATGGATCAGCACGACGGCTCGCTCAAGGCGATGGTCGGCGGCCGCGATTACCAAAAGAGCGGCTTGAACCGCGTGGAAAGCAGGCGCCAGCCGGGTTCCTCGTACAAGCCGATCGTCTCGTACGGTCCTGCGCTCGAGACGGGCGATTATACGCCCGATTCGACGCTCCGGGACGACAAGATCTGCTATGGCAACGGCACGTATTGCCCGACGGACTCCAATGGGAAGAAGTATATAGGGGCCGTCTCGATGAAGGAAGCAATTCGCGAATCGCGCAATCAGCCGGCCGTCTGGCTGCTGAACGAGATCGGCCTCTCCACTGGAGTCAAGTTCGCCGGCAAGCTGGGCATCGAGCTCGGCAGCGAAGACAAGCATAATCTGGCGATCGCGCTCGGCGGGTTGACGAACGGCGTAACGCCTGTTCAGATGGTCCGGGCCTACGGCACGTTCGCAAACGGCGGACAGCTGCAGGATGCGCACGCCGTGCTGAAGATCACCGATGCCTCCGGCAAGCCGGTCTATACGTTCAAGGCGCCGGGCGACAACCAGGTGATCAAGCCGATGACCGCGTATTACGTGACCGAGATCATGAAGGGCGTCGTAAGCGGCGGCACGGGCACAAAAGCGCAGATCAGCGGCCGTACCGTCGCCGGCAAGACGGGCACGACGCAGCTCGGACTCAAGGGTGCGAGCTCCAGCGGCAACCGCGACGTCTGGTTCGTCGGCTACACGCCGGAGTATACGGCGGCCGTCTGGATGGGCTACGACAAGACCGACAAGGATCATTACGTTAAAAAAAGCAGCGGCCAGGCGGCGGCTTTGTTCTCCAAAGTCATGAAAAAGGCGCTCGAGGGCAAGCCGAAGCAGTCGTTCCCCGTGCCGGAGCAGGCACAGGAGCAGCCTACGCCGACGCCGACGGCTGATCAGTCGATCACGGACCTGACCGGCGTATACGATTCGCAGCAGGTTGCCGTATCGTTGAACTGGTCTGCGGTGCCGGGCGACGATATCACGTACAAGATTTATCGCCAGGCGAGCGGCGAGAGCGAGTTCAAGCTGCTGGTCGAGTCCGTGACGCCGTCGGCCGAAGATCTGTCCATCTTGCCGGATACGACGTACACCTATTACGTGAAGCCGTTCGATCCGAATGCCGGCAAGGAGGGTGCCGAATCGAACCGTGTCACCGTCGAGGTGACGAGTGAACTGGAACCGACCCCGACGCCTACGCCGACGCCGACCCCGGACGAGTCGACGGAGCCGCCTTCGGACGGGACGGACGGTCCGGATGACGGGGATGGCGGCAATCAGGGCGAGGCGCCGCCGGACGGCGGACAACCGACGCCGACGGATACGTCAACGCCTTCCGATGCGCCGACTCCTACACCTACGCCGACGCCTTCGGCGCAGCCTACGGAGTCGACGGGCCCGATCGCGCGCGCGACGGCCTCGCCGACGGTGTTGCCGACGAGTACGGCGACCGGAGAACAGTTTGGCAAAAAAGATAAAAAGCACAAAAACGATGCCGAGGTATCGACCGACGCCGCAACCGATGCTTCGACCGACGCGACGAGTCAGGCCACGCCTTAAGTTTCTTTCACAGCCGCATGACCCAAGACAAGCGTATCCGCGCTTGTCTTTTTTTCGTTTATTGTACAAAATAGGTTCATTGCGGATAGAGAGAAGGCAGGAGGAATCGCAAGTGGAGTGCAAGCTGGTAACCGAGCAAAGCGAGCTGGAGCAAGGGCTTGCCGTTCGGATGGAAGTATTCGTGATGGAGCAAGGCGTTGCGCCCGAGGAAGAAGTCGACGAATACGATGCGTCTCCGTCGGCCTGCAGACACTTTTTAGTGACGGACGGCGGCAAGGCCGTCGCCGCGGCGCGCTGGAAAACGTTCGAACCGGGCGTCGCGAAGCTGCAGCGGATCGCCGTCCGGCTCCCGTATCGGGGACGCTCGATCGGCCGGTTGATTGTGTTGGCCATGGAGCAGGATGCGGCGGCCAGAGGGTACGAGCGCGCCATTTTGGACGCGCAATGCAGCGCCGAGCCGTTTTACGAGAAGCTGGGCTATACGACGATCTCGGCGGAGCCCTTTTACGATGCGGGTATTCTCCATGTCAGGATGAGCAAGGCGCTGCGCTGATAGGCGATTATCGGCACGCAGCTGGCGTTTGCCGTGGTCAATCGGGCTAAACTGGTTCAAGAAGGCAAGTTGTGGTAAGCTTTGTGTAAACCTGATTATCGTGAACGAGAGAGGATTTATGAAACGAAAATTTTCCGACCGGGCCAACTGGCGCCGCATCTTGAAAAAAAATTATGCCTGCATTCCCATGGACGAGCCTTATTTCCGCGGGTTTGTGACGCTGTACCGGATTCAAGACCTGCGCGATCCGCTCTGGAAGGAGTACAACGGCAAGCGGATGTGCCTGGCGGACAAAGGGTATTTGTGGACGCAGCATTATCCGCGGGGCGAACATTTTGTCGTGACGACGATGTTCGATCAACGCGGCCAGGTCGTGCAGTGGTACATCGATATTTGCAAGACGCAGGGCTTGACCGACCAACAGGTGCCCTGGTTCGACGACCTGTATCTCGACATCGTCGTGCTGCCGAGCGGCGAGACGCTGCTGCTCGACGAGGACGAGCTGGAGGAGGCGCTTGACGACGGGCATATTACGCCGCGCGACTCGGCGATGGCCCATCGGACGGCGCAGCGGCTGCTATCGCTCATCCGTCAGAAGAAGTTCCCCTACTTCGATATGAGCCTGAAGCACCGCAAGCTGTTTCTCGAGCGTCTCGGCTGGGAGGGCGGCACGCCATGAGCGGTGCGGGCAATCGCGGACCTGTCGTAGCCGCGTCGTTCTCTCATTCCCGCCGCAAGCGTCTTCGGGCGGTCGTCTATGTGATAAGCGCCGGCTTGCTGGCGCTTTTTCTCTGGTGCGGCAGCCTTTTTTACGTCATCGGGCGATTCGGCGGCGAACCGTCGAAAGGGCTGCCGGCGCCGTCCGACGTCGGGATCGTGCTTGGCGCTTCCCTGTGGGACAACAAGCCGAGTCCCGGTTTGCGGGAACGTCTGGATCAAGCTTTGTCGCTCTACAGGGCGAACGTATTCAGCCGATTCATCGTGACCGGCGGGCTGGACGCCGGCGGCGCAGTGCTGACCGAAGCAGAGGGCATGCGCGATTATTTGCGGCAGCAGGGCGTTCCCGATTCGGCGATTTTGATCGAGCCGAAGGCGACCAGCACGTACGAAAACCTGAAATTTTCAAAGGCGATCATGCAGGCGCAAGGATGGCACACCGCGGTGATCGTCACGCATCAGTACCATGGATCCAGGTCGCTCGACATCGCCGAGGCGCTCGGTTATGAGCGGCCCCAGGTGAGCGTGACCGACTCGAAGGTCATGAACATGGCCTACCATCGATCGCGCGAGGTGCTGGCCTACACCAAGTGGCTGCTTCAGAAGTGGCTTTGAATCCGCTCCTCCTGCATGATGCCTGACCGGCCCGAATAGACTGATAATGCGGCGTTCGCGCCGACTTTTCGTCTGCGGGGTGTGTGCCAGTCATGAATGCTAGAGCGCAGGGCGAGCGGGATAGCGCCGCCGCGGCGAGGCCCGCCAGACAGATCAACGTCGTGCTCCGCAGTCAGGACGCTGCGCCGGGCGGCGCAGCAGCCGGCTCCGAGGCGCTGGCTGCCGGCCGCGGCCTGCCGTCCTCGGGCCCCTGGGCGTTGTGGCAGCAGGAGCTGGAGCGCATGGTCGGGCTCGACAACGTGAAGGAACTTGTCTACGAGATTTACGCGCTGCTTCAAATTGCCCAGTACCGGGGCGATGCGGGGCTTCATAGCCAGGCGCACGTATACCATATGATTTTCAGAGGCAATCCGGGGACGGGCAAGACGACCGTCGCCAGGCTGCTTGCCAAGCTTTTCCAAAGTATGGGGCTGCTGACCAAAGGCCATCTGGTCGAGGTCGAACGCGCGGACCTTGTCGGCGAATATATCGGACATACCGCGCAGAAGACGCGGGATCTCGTGAAGAAGGCGCTCGGGGGCGTGCTTTTCGTCGACGAAGCGTATTCGCTTGCCCGGGGCGGGGAAAAGGATTTTGGCAAAGAAGCGATCGATACGCTCGTCAAGGCGATGGAGGACCACCGCAACCAGTTCGTGCTGATTCTGGCCGGTTATCCGATGGAGATCGACATGTTTATGATGACGAACCCGGGACTGCCGTCCCGTTTTCCGATCCAGATGGATTTTCCCGACTTTACCGTCGACCAGCTGCTTCAAATCGCCGAGGGAATGGCCAGAGAACGCGATTACGTGCTGATGCCCCAGGCGGTCGCCAAGCTCAAGCAGAACGTGCTTCAGGAAAAAGAGGCGGCAGGGCATCCGTTCAGCAATGCGCGGTACGTGCGCAACATGCTCGAACGCGCGATTCGCAACCAGGCGGTACGGCTGCTTCAGCAATATCCGTCCGCCTCGCCGTCTAGGCAGGAGCTGGTCGGCATTCGCCCGGAAGATCTGAAGCCGCTGCCCGCGGCCGGGACGCAGGCGGGACCCGCGTTCGGCTGGGGCTTCAATTAGCGCGCCTAGAGTGTCGTATTGCGGGTATAGTATATATAAGGTGACGATTCGAAGCAATGGAGGCAGCCGATAAAGATGAAGCCTAATTCTTACGATACCGGTGCCGATCAAGGCGAGCGCGCGCTGCTCGTCAGTCTGGTCACCGACGCCGTGCGTCAATCGGGCGCCGATCCGGCGCATTCGATGGACGAACTTGCTAACTTGGCGGACACCGCGGGCGTCGAAGTCGTCGGCCGCATGATGCAGAACCGGGACGTTCCGGACACAAGATGGGTCGTCGGCAAAGGCAAAGCGCAGGAGCTCAAGGAGAAAATCGCCGAAGAAGGGGCGACGACGGCAATCTTCGACCAGGAGCTGTCCGGCGTGCAAGTGCGCAATCTCGAGGAGGAGCTGGACGTCAAGATTATCGATCGCACGCAGCTCATCCTCGACATTTTCGCCGGCAGGGCCAAGACACGAGAGGGCATATTGCAGGTGGAGCTGGCGCAGCTGTCGTACTTGCTGCCGAGACTGTCCGGACAGGGGAAAAACCTGTCCCGACTCGGCGGCGGCATCGGGACGCGGGGACCGGGCGAGACGAAGCTCGAGACGGACCGTCGCCATATTCGGGGCCGCATCTCCGAGCTGAAGCGTCAGCTCGAAGGCGTGACGGCGCACCGCAAGCTCCATCGCGAGCGCCGCAAAAAGAACGGCGTCGTCCAAGTCGCGCTCGTCGGCTACACGAACGCCGGCAAGTCGACGCTGCTGCGTCAGCTCACGAGCGCCGACGTGCTCGCGGAGAACAAGCTGTTCGCCACGCTCGATCCGACCTCCCGCGCGCTTGCGCTGCCGAGCGGCAAGGAAGTGCTGCTCACCGATACGGTCGGCTTCATTCAGAACCTGCCGCATGATCTCGTGGCGGCGTTCCGCGCGACGCTCGAAGAGGTCAACGAGGCGGACCTGCTGCTGCATGTCGTCGACGCCTCTTCCCCGATGCGGGACCGGCAGCGGACGGTCGTGGACGAAGTGCTGTCCGAGCTCGGCGCCGGCGGACAGCCGACGCTGCTCGTGTACAACAAGATCGACGAATGCTCGCCGGCGTCGATCGGTCTGCTCGCCGGCGGTCCCGACGCGCTGCGCGTCAGCGCGTTCAGCGCGCGGGATATGGAGACGCTCCTGCGCCGCATCGAGGACAAGCTGCTCGGCGACGTCAGGACGCTGTCGCTGCCCGCAGAGCGCGGCGAGCTGGCCGCACTCGCCTATCGGGTAGGCGAAGTGCTGGAGCAAGGCACGGACGAGGATCGTCTGCTGCTCAAGCTTCGGATCAATCCGGCTGACCTGGAGAAGTTCGGAAGGCCGCTTGAGACTTATTTCGTAGAAAACGAGAACATGAATTCGGTCTAATCGAAAGCGCAAACCGGTTCGGAAATGGGAGCAGAAATAAATGAAGGATAACGACGTCAGGGACAATTTGCAATCGGAACTGGAATGGCAGCGGCTGGCGGACAGAGCGGAGACGCTCGCCGCCGGGCGCTTCGCGGAGACGGACCGCATCGCGGAACGGAACAACTGGAAGGTCATCCGGGCTTTCCGCAAACATAAAGTGAGCGATTACCATTTCGCCTCCTCCACGGGCTACGGCTACAACGACAGAGGACGCGAAGTGTTGGATCTCGTGTACGCGAATGTTTTCGGAGCGGAGGCCGCACTGGTGCGGCCTCATTTTGCGTCGGGCACGCATACGATCTCGACGGCGCTGTTCGGCGTGCTGCGTCCGGGCGACGAGCTGCTGTTCGTCACCGGCGAGCCGTACGACACGCTTCGCAAGGTCGTGGGCAAGCCGGGAGACGGCATCGGCTCGCTGGCCGACTGGGGCATCCGCGCCAGGTCGATCCCGCTGCTGGCCGACGGCGGCGTGGACTTCGAGGCAGTCGCCGCGGCCGTCACGCCGCGCACGCGCGTGTTCGCGATCCAGCGGTCGCGGGGCTACGAGTGGCGGTCGTCCTTTACGGTCGAACAGATCGCGGAGATGGTTCGGCGTTTGAAGCAGATCAAACCCGACGCCGTCATTTTCGCCGACAACTGCTACGGCGAGTTCACGGAAGAGAGGGAGCCCTGCGAGGTCGGCGTCGACCTGATCGCCGGCTCGCTCATTAAAAATCCGGGCGGCGGGCTCGCGGCCAGCGGCGGCTACATCGCGGGCAGGCAGGAGCTCGTCGAGCAGGCGGCCTTCCGGATGACCGCGCCGGGCATCGGCGCCGAGGTCGGCGCCATGCTCGGCACGACGCGCTCGATCTACCAGGGCTTGTTCCTGGCGCCGCTGCTCGTCTCGCAGGCGGTCCGCGGGAGCATCTTCGCCGCGGCCGTGTTCGCGGAGCTCGGCTTCGAGACGAAGCCAGGTTGGGACGAGCCCCGAACCGACCTCATACAGGCGATCGCTTTCGGCTCTGAAGCGCCGCTCATCGCGTTCGTCCAAGCGGTACAGCGCGCGGCCGCGGTGGATGCCCATGTCGTCCCCGAGCCTTGGGACATGCCCGGTTACGAGCATCCCGTCATTATGGCGGCGGGAACGTTCATACAAGGAGGCAGCCTGGAGCTCTCCGCGGACGCGCCGATTCGCGAGCCGTATATCGCCTATATGCAGGGCGGCCTGACTTATGCGCACGTCAAGCTGGCGGTGCGGGAAGCATGGGAGACGCTGCATGACCGTGGCATGCTCGGCGGGATGTCAGTTCGGCGAGATCAATAGCCTAGCTTGCCTTGCAGCCGCGTATGCTCATTGGAATTAAACCTTACATTCCTTGACACGTTTTGCGGCGCGGGCTACAATGGAAGAGGTTGCAAAATTCCGCGCCCGGATGGAAGGTTGATACGATATGGCTGGCGACGAAATACGCAGAAATATGGCGCTGTTCCCGATTGGCATTGTCATGAAGCTGACCGATCTGACGGCCCGGCAAATACGATATTATGAACAGCATGAATTGATTCAGCCGGCGCGGACGGCCGGCAATCAGCGTCTGTTCTCGTTCAACGACGTCGAGCGCCTGCTCGAGATCAAAGCGCTGATCGAGAAGGGCGTCAACATCGCAGGGATCAAGCAGGTGATGAATCCGGTCGGCGAGAGCGCGGACGACGCGACGATCATCAACGAGTTTTCCGAGGTCAAGCGCAGGGAGATGACCGAATCCCAGCTTCACCGCATGCTCAAGCAGCAGATCATGTCCGGCAACAAGCGCCCGGGCCAAGTATCGCTCATTCAAGGCGAGCTGTCCCGATTTTACAAGAACAAGTAGCATTTTCGTAGCTGTACCCACAACGACCATTCTTAGGAGGCTGTCATGAGCTACTCGCGCGAGGATATCATTCGGATCGCCAAGGAAGAAAACGTTCGCTTCATCCGCCTTCAGTTTACCGATCTGATGGGCATCATCAAAAACGTTGAAATTCCCGTAAGCCAGCTCCCGAAGGCGTTGGACAACAAAATGATGTTCGACGGCTCCTCCATCGAAGGTTATGTGCGGATCGAAGAGTCCGACATGTACCTGTATCCGGATCTCGACACCTGGGTCGTTTTCCCTTGGGTGACGGAAGACCGCGTCGCGCGCCTGATTTGCGACGTCTATATGCCGGACGGCACGCCGTTCGCGGGCGATCCGCGCGGCATTTTGAAGCGTGCGCTCGAAGAGGCCGAGGAGCTTGGCTATACGTCGTTTAACGTCGGACCGGAGCCCGAGTTTTTCCTGTTCCAGACCGACGAGAAGGGCAATCCTACGACCGAGCTCAATGACCAGGGCGGATACTTCGACCTGGCACCGACCGATCTCGGCGAGAATTGCCGCCGCGACATCGTGCTCGTACTCGAGGAGATGGGCTTCGAGATCGAAGCTTCTCACCATGAGGTCGCGCCGGGCCAGCATGAGATCGACTTCAAATACGCAGACGCCATCAAGGCGGCCGACCAGATCCAGACGTTTAAGCTCGTCGTCAAGACGGTCGCCCGCAAGCACGGCCTGCATGCGACGTTTATGCCGAAGCCGCTGTACGGCATGAACGGCTCCGGCATGCACTGCCATCAGTCGCTGTTCAAAGGCTCGGAAAATGCGTTCTACGATCCGAACGACCGTCTGGGCCTCAGCACGGTGGCGCGCCACTATATGGCCGGCATCCTGCAGCATGCCCGGGGCATGGCCGCCATCACAAATCCGACCGTCAACTCGTTCAAGCGTCTCGTGCCCGGCTACGAAGCGCCTTGCTACGTCGCCTGGTCGGCGAGCAACCGCAGTCCGATGATCCGCATTCCGGCTTCTCGCGGACTTAGCACGCGCGTCGAAGTGCGCAATCCGGATCCGGCAGCCAACCCGTATCTGGCGCTCGCGGTCATGCTGAAGGCGGGACTGGACGGCATTCGCAACAAGACGGCGCTTCCGGCGCCGGTCGACCGCAACATTTATGTCATGAGCGACGAGGAGCGCATCGACGCCGGCATTCCGAGCCTGCCGCTTAATCTGCGCGAAGCGCTCTCCGAGATGCTGCGCGACGAAGTCGTTTGCGACGCGCTCGGCGATCACGCGCTCACGCATTTCTACGAGATGAAGGAAATCGAATACGACATTTATCGCACCCAGGTTCACCAATGGGAGCGGGATCAATATTTGACGACCTATTGATTGCCCATCGCGACCGAGTACGGCAGCCGATCCCTTTGCGGGATCGGCTTTTATAATTTAGGCGACCGCTAGCTTGGATCGTAACGGCTACGCTATGAAAAGGCTGATAGGAGGGCTTGAGCTTGAGAAGCCGGCAAGAAATGATGCGCTTGATCGTCGAATTTTCCACAAGCGACGACAGAATTCGGTTAGCGACGCTGGAGGGTTCGCGCACGAATCCAAACGTCGCGGAAGATCGTTTTCAGGATTACGACGTTTCCTATTTCGTGACCGACCTGGCGTCATTCAAGCGATGCGACGACTGGCTGGACTTCTTCGGCACCCGCAGCATGCTGCAAAAACCCGAGGCGATGGCGCTTTTTCCGCCGGAGCTTGGAAATTGGTTTTCTTATCTGATCCTGCTCGAGGACGGCAATAAATTGGACTTGACGTTGATTCCGATCGACGAGCTCGACGAATATTTTGCGAATAGCGACGGCCTGGTGAGCATACTGATCGACAAAGACGGGCGCGTCGAGCGCGAGGTCGTGGCGAGCGACCGGCAATATTGGATAAAGAAGCCGACCGAACAGGAATTCGACGATTGCTGCAACGAATTTTGGATGACCTCCACCTATGTCGTGAAGGGCTTGGCGAGAAGGGAAATTTTGTTTACCGTCGATCATCTTCACGAGATCGTCCGCCCAAATCTGCTCAGGATGATGGCATGGGACATCGGGGCCGTTCGCGGCTTTACGTTCAGCGTGGGGAAAAACTATAAGTACATCGAACGGTACTTGCCGAAGTCGGATTGGGAGCGATTGCTGTCCACTTATGCGGCCGATAGTTATGAGCGCACGTGGACTTCATTGTTCGCCTGCCACGAATTGTTCAGAACCTATGCGAGGACTGTCGCGGATCGCTTAGGTTATGCATACCCGTCATACGATGAAGCGATCACGGCCTATACGCAAAAGATCTACGAGGAAACGAAGGAATGATGACAAATGCAAAGACACGGCATCCGCGTTGCGGCGGGTGCCGTGTCTTTGTCTCGTGACTGAAGTTGATTAACGAATGCTGCGGATTAAACCGATGACCTTGCCCAAAATGCTCACGTTGTTCAAGCGCAGCGGCTCCATCGTGCTGTTCTCCGGTTGCAGACGGATGTGGTCGCGCTCCTTGTAGAACGTCTTGACCGTCGCCTCGTCCTCTTCGGTCATGGCGACGACGATATCGCCGTTCGTAGCGGTCTGCTGCTGGCGCACGATGACATAATCGCCGCTGTGGATGCCGGCGTCGATCATGCTGTCGCCTCTGACCGAAAGCATGAATACCGTCTGCTCGCCGACCATCTGTGCGGGAAGTGGGAAATACTCCTCAATGTTCTCCGTCGCGGTGATCGGCACGCCTGCCGTAACCTTGCCGACGAGCGGAACGGAACGAACGGACTGCGCGAATTGGACGACCGGATCTTGTTCGCCGTCCGTAATCTCGATCGCGCGCGGCTTGGTCGGATCGCGGCGAATGAGGCCTTTCTTTTCAAGACGGTCGAGATGGCCGTGCACGGTAGAGCTCGACGCGAGCCCAACGGCTTCGCCGATCTCACGCACGGAAGGGGGATAGCCCTTGTCCTTCACTTCGTTCTTAATAAATTCCAAAATGGCGGATTGACGGTTGGACATCTTCGACACCTCGAAGCCCTCCTACTGACTATAAATTCATATGACAAATTATAACACAGAACCGGAGTTCGTACAAACATTCGTTCTGAGAGAACTTGTGTTCGCAAAATGCTTGACTCAAACATATGTTCGTGATAATCTCATATCAGAACAAACGTTTGGGGTGGATGACATGGTACAAGTACAACTTCTCGGTTCGGAATCGCTGAAGTCGAATGAATTTACATATATGAATCGGAAGAGAGGGACGGGGAGAGACGTTCTCTCCGACTCACGAGTCAAGCGCGCGGGATTGTCGCGCTTGGTCGATACGTTCGCTTCCGTCAAAGGGCTGCGACTGATTTTGATCCCGCTCGTCGCGCTGATGATTTACGCCGGACTGTCTATGATGAGCGCATCCGCCGAGCCTCAATCAGTCAATCCCGCCGCGAAGTCCGAATCGACCGTGACGGTCGACGCGGGAGACACGCTTTGGTCGATTGCCGAAGCAGCCAAGCCTGCCGGCATGAAGACGGTAGCCGCCGTTCACTTGATTATGAAGCGCAACGGTTTAACTTCTTCCGCCATCGCCTCCGGTCAACGCTTGGTGCTTCCGGCCAAGCTGTCCGCTTCCCATGGATGAGAATGCACGTTCTCGTTCGAATGAATCGCAATAATGACTGCGATTGAATATGCTATGTTGATCGGCCGATGCATATCGGCCTTTTTGCTGTAGCCTCGCCTTGACAATCCCTTTGCGATATTGTCAAATGAGAAGAGGCAACACGGGAGGTGACCCTATGGAATTCGACAAGCTGATTGCTCGAATCAACGAGTTGGCACATAAACACAAGACGACCGGATTGACTGAAGAAGAAGCCGTTGAGCGGCAGAAGCTGCGTCAGGTATATTTGGACAACTTCAAGCGCAACTTCAGGCAGCAGCTCGATCAGATCGAATGGACGGACGAACCTCCGGCGGATACGATCAAGCATTAAGGCGAGGCGTTGCAGGCTCGAAAATTAATGTCCTTAAATTTTTTACCGGACGGTCTTATCCATGCGGCATCGGGGCAAAGCCGGCTTAACCGCCGGCTTCGTCTATACATAGGAGGGTATGCAGTGTCACGTTCATGGGAACGCGCCGTACAGCGCAATACGAAGGAAATCAACAAACGCCGCAAAAAAGAAGGCAAGCAAAGCTTGTCCGCGCCCGTGGCCCAGATCGACCGATTCAAGGGACGGAGCTTCATTATGCCGTTTACGCTCGTGCTGTTGATCGTGTTTTACATTCTGATGTTCCAGCCGTGGTCCGCGGACTTCAAGCAGAGCGCCGGCATGTTCTGGGCGACGGTCGGCTGTTATGTGCTCCTCGCCGTGTTCTATTTCCTGCGCAGGCCGTATTTGTCGGTCTCAAAGGACAGGTTGGAGACGCGCAAATTCGCTGGCTACAAGACGCTTAAGCCGCTCGAGGTGCGGAAAATCGTGCAGATGCCCGGTTATATCGTCATCGAGCCGGTCAAGGGCGGCAACTGGGTATTTTCCAAGCTGATGAACCGGTACCCGCTGGACGCGATGTCCGCGCGGCTGAAGGAGTTTGCGAGCCAGCATCAGATCGAGTGGGAGACGCGCGCCAAATAAGCGATACGACAACGGAACAACACGTTTTCGAACAACGATTGCGCACGGGAGAGATGGACGGGGATGAAGATTCAAGCAATAATGTTCGATCTGGACGATACGCTGCTGTGGGACGATCGCAGCGTGAAGCAAGCTTTTGAAGCGACCTGCGAGCTGGCATCGAAGGAAGCGGGCGTCGATCCGGTTGCGCTCGAAGAAGCGGTACGCCGCGAAGCGCGCGCGCTTTACGAGACGTACGAGACGTTTTCCTTTACGCAAATGATCGGGATTAACCCGTTCGAAGGGCTATGGGGGAATTTTAAGGCCGGGGAGCATCCGATGTTCAGACGGATGGAAGCTATCGTGCCCGATTACAGACGCGAAGCCTGGACGCGCGGCCTCAAGGCGCTCGGTGTCGACGATCCGACGCTCGGCGCCAGGCTTGCGGAGGAATTTCCGGCCCATCGCCGGAAACTGCCGATTGCGTATGAGGAGACGTTCGAAGTGCTGGACGCGCTCAAGGGCCATTACAAGCTTCTGCTATTAACGAACGGTTCGCCCGACTTGCAGGAGGAGAAGCTTGCGATGACGCCCGAGCTGATCCCTTACTTCGATGAGATCGTCATCTCCGGTCAGTTCGGAGAGGGCAAGCCGTCGCCGCGATTGTTCGCGCATGCGCTGGAGCGCCTCGGTCTTGAGGCGGGCGATTGCGTCATGGTCGGGGACAAGCTCACGACCGACATCAAAGGCGCCAACGGCGTCGGGATGATCTCGATCTGGATCAACCGGCACGACGCCGTGCGCGGCGACGAGATCGTGCCGAGCTACGAGATCGCGAGCCTCGCCGAATTGGAGCCGCTGCTCAGCAAGCTGTCCGCGGAATAACAAAAGCGCCATATCCCCGGGAATGGGATACGGCGCTTTTTTATTACGATAGAAACGAATTACTTGACGAACGCAGGGTCCTCGTAAGGATGCGCGATCCAGCCTTCGGTCTCGATGAACAGGCGGACGGCGACGACCTTCTTGGACTCGGTGAGCGTGAAGAAGTGAACGCTGCCTTCCGGTACGGAGATGACGTCGCCAGCGCTCAGGATGACGTCGAAGTATCCGGTCGCTTCGTCGCCGCGGATGATGAAAATGCCTTCGCCCGCCGTGATCGCCCGGACTTCGTCTTCGGTATGCGTATGGATCTGCTCGAACTTCTTCAGCAGCTCTTCGATGTTCGGCGTGGATTCGGACAAGACGACGATGTCCCAGGTCTTGTAGCCGCGGCGGCCGGCCAGATCGCGAATCTCGGCGTCGAAGGTCGACAGAATCTCGGCTTTGTCCTCGGCGCTCAGGTCGAAGTTCTCTTGCAGGCGCTCGGGCAGCTTGGATGGATTCCAGTGCTCGTAAAGCACGCCTTGCTTGTCGAGAAAGGACCTGACGTTGTCTTCGCCTTCGATCAGTTCGTTCGTATTGCGGACGCGAACTTTTGCCATGTTCTTATTCCTTCTTTCCCACTATGAATTTAAGTATTTGTTGATTAAATTATAATCGCTGCCACGCCTTTTGTCGACATATCCAACCTGATCTTTTCGTGAATAAAACATTCTGCTACTATAGAGGTTAATGATTTTACCCATGAAGTTACCCGGAAAAGGATGATACGTCTAAATATGACTTTAACCGATACGAAAGCCCCTTTGCAAGAGCAGCTGAAGAAGCGGATTCTTATTCTCGACGGCGCGATGGGCACGATGATCCAGCAGGCGAACCTGACGGCGGAAGATTTCGGAGGCGAGGAGCTCGAGGGCTGCAACGAAATGCTAGTGCTGACCCGTCCCGACGTCATTCGCGGCATTCACGAGCAGTATCTCGCGGCGGGATCCGACATCATCGAGACGAATACGTTCGGCTCGACGTCCGTCGTGCTGGCGGAGTACGACATTCCCGAAAAGGCGCGGGAGATCAATCTGGCCGCGGCGAGGCTCGCCCGTGAAGCCTGCGATAAATACTCGACGCCGGACAAGCCGCGTTATGCGGCCGGCGCGCTGGGTCCGACGACCAAGACGCTGTCGGTGACGGGCGGCGTGACGTTCGATCAGCTTGTCGAGGATTACCGCGAGCAGGTCGTCGCGCTTATGGAAGGCGGCGTGGACGCCATTCTGATCGAGACGTGTCAGGATACGCTTAACGTCAAAGCGGCGAGCATCGGCGTCCGGGCGGCTTTCGAGCGGATGGGACGGACGCTGCCGATCATGATCAGCGGCACGATCGAGCCGATGGGCACGACGCTGGCCGGCCAGAACATCGAATCGTTTTACGTATCGCTGGAGCACTTGAACCCGGTATCGTTCGGACTGAACTGCGCGACCGGTCCCGAGTTCATGCGGGATCATATCCGTACGCTGTCCGCGATCGCGAAGTCCGGGGTGAGCTGCTATCCGAATGCCGGTTTGCCGGACGAGAACGGACATTATCACGAATCGCCAGAATCGCTCGCGCGCAAGCTGCGCGCCTTTGCCGAGCAGGGCTGGATCAACATTGCGGGCGGCTGCTGCGGCACGACGCCGGCTCATATCAAGGCGATCGCGGAAGCGATGGCCGACGTCGCGCCGCGTGTACAGGAAGGCGAGCATCCGCCTGCGGTATCCGGCATCGAGACGGTATATATCGAGAGCGAAAACCGGCCTTATATGGTAGGCGAACGCACGAACGTGCTCGGCTCCCGCAAGTTTAAGCGGCTCATCGCGGAGGGCAAGTACGAGGAGGCGTCCGAGATCGCGCGCGCCCAGGTCAAGAGCGGCGCCCATGTCATCGACGTCTGCCTCCAGGATCCCGATCGCGACGAGACGGAGGACATGAAGAAATTTCTCGATTTCGTCACGAAAAAGGTCAAGGCGCCGCTCATGGTAGACACGACCGATCCGGCCGTCATCGACATGTCGCTGAAGTATATCCAGGGAAAGACATTAATTAACTCCATTAATCTTGAGGACGGCGAGGAGAAATTCGAAAAGGTCGTGCCGATTCTGCACAAATACGGCGCGGCCGTCGTCGTCGGCACCATCGACGAGCGCGGACAGGCGATCACCCGGGAAGACAAGCTCGAGGTGGCGGTCCGTTCACACGACCTGCTGGTGAACAAGTACGGTTTGCAGGCCGAGGATCTCATTTTCGACGCGCTCGTTTTTCCCGTCGGGACCGGCGACGAGCAGTATATCGGCTCCGCCAAGGAGACGATCGAAGGCATCCGGCTCATCAAGGAACGTCTGCCGAAGTGCCAGACGATCCTCGGCGTCAGTAACATCTCGTTCGGTCTTCCCGAAGCGGGCC
Organism: Cohnella sp. GbtcB17; assembly: GCF_019091135.1. Lineage (GTDB taxonomy): Bacteria > Bacillota > Bacilli > Paenibacillales > Paenibacillaceae > Cohnella. The sequence goes on from NZ_JAGXJW010000022.1 coordinate 23,341, forward strand.
GCGAGGTGCTGAACTCCGTGTTTCTTTACGAGTGCACGAAGGCCGGGCTCGACTACGCGATCGTCAACACGGAAAAGCTCGAGCGCTACGCGTCCATCCCCGAGCATGAACGCCGTCTCGCCGAGGAGCTGCTCTACAACACGAACGACGAGACGCTTGCCGAATTCGTCGCCGCTTTCCGGGACAAGAAGGTGGAGAAAAAGGTCAAGGCCGAAAACTTGCCGCTTGAGGAGCGTCTCGCCGGCTATGTCGTCGAAGGCAGCAAGGAAGGCCTGCACGCCGATCTCGACGAAGCGCTGACGAAGTACGCGCCGCTCGACATCATCAACGGTCCGCTTATGGCGGGCATGTCCGAGGTCGGCCGCCTGTTCAACAACAACGAGCTGATCGTCGCCGAGGTGCTGCAGAGCGCGGAGGTCATGAAGGCGTCGGTGGCGCATCTGGAGCCGCACATGGAAAAAGCCGATTCCGCCGTAAAGGGCAAGATCATGCTCGCGACGGTCAAGGGCGACGTCCACGATATCGGCAAAAACCTCGTCGAGATCATTCTCTCGAACAACGGCTACAAGATCGTGAACCTTGGCATCAAGGTGCCGCCGGATCAGCTGATCGCCGCCTACCGCGAGGAGAAGCCGGACGCCATCGGACTGTCGGGCCTGCTCGTCAAGAGCGCGCAGCAGATGGTGCTGACCGCGCAGGACTTGAAGAGCGCCGGCATCGACGCCCCGATTCTCGTCGGCGGCGCCGCGCTCACGCGCAAGTTCACGAAGACGCGGATCGCGCCCGAATACGACGGCGTCGTGCTGTACGCCAAGGACGCGATGGACGGTCTCGACATCGCCAACAAGCTGAGTGATCCTGCGCAGCGCGCCGCGATCGAGCAGGAGCACCGTACTGCGCTCGCTACGCTCGAGCGTGAGGAGGAAAAGCCTGCGATGCCAGCGCCGACGCGCGCCCGCAGCGCCAGCGTGTCGCCGGACGCGCCCGTTTTCGCGCCGCCGGACTACGATCGCCACGTGCTGCGCGATTATCCGCTCGCGCATGTGCTGCCTTACGTGAACCTGCAGATGCTGATGGGTCACCATCTCGGTCTTAAAGGCAACGTAGAGGAGCTGCTCAAGGCAGGGGACGAGCGCACGACGCAGCTGAAGGAGACGATCGACGGCATTATGGCCGACGCGCAGACGAACGGCTGGCTGAAGCCGCAGGCGATGTACCGCTTTTTCCCGGCGCAGGGAGACGGCAACGACATTTTGATTTACGATCCGGCCGACCGCAAGACCGTGATTAAGAAGTTCACGTTTCCGCGGCAGGCGGTGGAGCCGTTCCTGTGCCTGGCGGACTTTCTGAAGCCCGTGGACAGCGGCGTCATGGATACGGTAGGCTTCCTCGTCGTGACGGCGGGCAACGGTACGCGCGAGCAGGCGGAGAAGTGGAAGGAGAGCGGCGACTACCTGCGCTCGCATGCGCTGCTCGCGACCGCGCTCGAGGTGGCGGAAGGCATGGCGGAGCGGGTGCACCAGATCATGCGCGACAACTGGGGCTTCCCGGACCCGGCCGACATGACGATGAAGCAGCGGTTCGGCGCCAGGTACCAGGGCATCCGCGTGTCGTTCGGCTATCCGGCTTGTCCGGATCTTGAAGACCAGGGACCGCTGTTCGAGCTGATGAAGCCGGAGGACATTGGCGTTCAGCTGACGGAAGGCTTCATGATGGAGCCGGAAGCGTCGGTGTCCGCAATGGTGTTCGCGCATCCGGACGCCAGGTATTTTAACGTAGACAAGGCGTGAGGAATTACTAAAGATACAGGCTACACAGAAGGCCGTCCTTTCGCGCAAGCGACCGGGCGGCTTTTTGCCGCGCCCGCAAAGAAGGGAAATGAAGATGATCATTTCCCCGGAAAGCGCAGGATGCGACACCGAGTAACGCCAATCGCCCGTCAGATCGCTTGTTTTTCGACCGGTCTCAGCGGTTAGTGCTTTCATTCGACACTGTTATTGCAATTGCGCGACAATTCAAACAAATGAACGCTTTTTTTATCGCTGTCGTCATTTCCCATCGCGCGAGAGCGGACAAGTTATTTACGCATCGCCGATCATTAATAACCTCGCGAACGCGGGTTATTTTTTTACCCCCGCTAGTAAAGCGAACGGATATTCGCTAAACTTGTTGAAGGGAGTGAACGGTATGAATAAGAAGAAGTCTTTACTTGAACTGATCGAAGACCTGCGAAAAAACGAAAATATTGCAAATTGGTACGAAATGCCGCCGCAAGAGGCAAAGACGCGCCCTATTCCAGAAAGCGTTGACCCTCGAATTCGCCAGGCTTTAAATAAGCGAGGAATATCTGAGCTTTACACGCACCAGGAAACTGCTTTTCGAACTGTTACGGATAAGCAGAATATCGTAGCAGTAACTCCTACGGCTTCGGGAAAAACCCTGTGCTACAATTTGCCGGTACTCCAGGCCATAGCTGCGGATGATACCAGCCGGGCGCTATACTTGTTCCCGACAAAGGCGCTCGCGCAGGACCAAAAAAGCGAACTGACCGAAATTATAGATGAAATGGGCATCGATATAAAAAGCTACACATACGACGGGGATACCTCGCCGACGATCCGGCAAATTGTCCGGCTTGCTGGACATATCGTAATTACGAACCCCGACATGCTGCATTCTGCAATATTGCCGCATCATACTAAATGGGTTAGCTTGTTCGAAAATTTGAAGTTTATCGTAATCGACGAATTGCATACTTATCGAGGCGTGTTCGGCAGCCACGTTGCAAACGTAATTCGGAGGCTTAAGCGCATATGTAAATTCTACGGAAGCAACCCGACTTTTATCTGCACGTCCGCGACAATAGCGAACCCGAAAGAATTGGCCGAACAGCTCACGGGAAGCCCGATGCGTCTTATCGACGATAATGGCGCGCCACGAGGCCGCAAGCATTTTGTCTTCTACAATCCGCCAATCGTAAACGCGCCTTTAAATATTCGAAAAAGCGCGACCGTTGAGGTAAACAACCTCGCAAAAGAGTTTCTTCGAAACAAGATTCAAACAATCGTGTTTGCGCGTAGCAGGGTAAGGGTCGAAATTATATTAAGTCATATTCAGGAATTGGTTAAAAATGAAATTGGCTCGAAGTCCATACGAGGATACCGGGGCGGATACCTGCCGAAGCAACGCCGTGAAATTGAAAGAGGCCTAAGAGAAGGCGAGATATTAGGCGTAGTAAGCACGAACGCGCTGGAGCTCGGCGTCGACATTGGGCAGCTTCAGGTATGCGTCATGACTGGATACCCCGGCAGTATTGCTAGTACCTGGCAGCAGGCAGGTCGCGCCGGAAGACGCCACGGGGAAGCTTTGATTATAATGGTCGCCAGCTCGACGCCGATTGACCAATATATCGTACAAAATCCGGAATACTTTTTTGACCGATCGCCGGAGCAAGCAAGAATAAACCCGGATAATCTAATCATCCTCATCGACCATGTGCGTTGCGCAGCTTACGAACTGCCTTTTAAAACGACCGAAGAATTCGGTACATTAGACGTTACAGACATATTGGAATACCTACAGGAAGAACGTGTACTGCACCGGAATCAAGACACGTTTTACTGGTCCGCACAATCATTCCCAGCAAGCGAAGTCAGCCTTCGGTCTGCCTCCCAGGAAAATGTCGTAATCGTAGACCAATCGAACATAGCGGCTGTTAAGATCATAGGGGAAATGGATCGATTCAGCGCTATGACCCTGCTCCACGATGAGGCGATATATCTCCATGAAGGGGTGCAGTTCCAGGTCGAAAAATTAGACTGGGAACACAAGAAGGCTTACGTCCGCGAGGTCGATGTAGAATACTACACAGATGCGAATCTGGCGGTCAACTTAAAAGTGCTGGAGATTGACCGAACCTCGGAAAGGGAGAAGGCTGCTGTAAATTATGGAGACGTCGCAGTAAATATAATCCCGACGATTTTCAAAAAAATCAAATTGACTACGTTCGAAAACATTGGATCGGGGCCGATCCATTTACCGGAAGAAGAACTGCATACAAGCGCGACATGGTTAGAGTTAAAAGCCGTAGATAACGAAATTGGAGCGAAAACGCTAGAGCAGCTTCTTTTGGGAATTGCAAACGTCTTACAACATATCGTGCCGGTCATGGTCATGTGTGACCGCAGCGATATCCATGTTGCTCCACAAATAAAAGCAGCCCAGACAGGGCTGCCTACAATTTTTATTTACGACCACTATCCGGGCGGTATTGGATTGGCCGAAGACGTTTATAAACGCTTCGACGAAGTAAGAGACGCGGCCAAAAATCTGATACGAAAATGCCCATGTAAGGATGGATGCCCTGCATGTATTGGAATGGAGATTACAGGTATAAACGGGAAGCAGCAAAGTGTCCAACTGCTCAATCTTATATAGTTGAAGAGGCCGCGGGGGCCCGCAGCGCGAACGACATGCAGTCTGCCCTGGTCTTGCTCGGCAAGGCCCCGGCGCTCGGGCTGCTGCAAAGAACGGCAGGTGCGGCAGGATGAGCACCCTTCGCGACCGATTGGACCGGCTGCGGGCCCAGGCGGCCGCGTCCAAGGCGACGGCGGAGGCAGGGACCGGAAGTTCGGCCGCCGACGAGGCGGCTGCGGAGGGTGCCCGGACGGCGTCGGCAGGTATGGGAGCGGACAACGCCGGCGTAGGCGTTAAGACGGGGGATAAGGCGTCCGCCTGCAGCGGGGGCGTCGGCGGCATCGGATTTGGAGACGAAGGCGGGCCGACAAGCGGGCTCCATCCGGCGCTCTCCGCGCTGGACGTCGAGGAGGTCGCCGGCGAGTTGGGCAGCTTTTTGCGCCGCCGCGCGGTTTATCCGCTCGAGCACCGGCACGGACACTACGTATTGTCCGAGCTGATGTCCTGCGCCGGCAGGCTGAAGCCGGTCGCGGCGCGGCAAAACCGGAAGCGGGGCTCCCGAACGGCGGAAGAAGCGTCCGAATCGACGGACATCGAAGCGCAGCGGCTGCTGTTCCTCGACACCGAGACGACGGGACTCGGCGTCGGCACGGGCAATTTGCCGTTTATGATCGGTTTCGGTTATGCGGACGCCGCCTCCGGGACGTTTACGGTGGAGCAGCTGCTCATCCGGCATCCGGGCGAGGAACGGGCGATGCTGGCGTATCTGCTCGGCAAGTTCGCCGGCGTCACGCATCTGGTCACCTACAACGGCAGGTCGTTCGACTGGCCGGTGCTGACGAGCCGCTTCGTGCTGAACGGCTGGCGGCCGAGCGGCGTCGAGCCCGGCCATCTCGATTTTTTGCATCCTTCCCGCGCCTTATGGAAAAACACGCTGCCTTCATGCCGCCTGAGCCGGATCGAGGAAGACCGGCTCGGCATCGTGCGCGGGGAGGATGTGCCCGGCTCGCTCGCGCCGGAGCTGTACATGAAATATTTGAGCGACGGGGACGCCTCCCATCTCCGGGGCGTCTATATCCACAACGAGCGGGATATTTTGACGCTGGCCAGCCTGACCGTTCATTTCGGCGGCGTGCTCGAAGGCAGGCTTGGCGCCGATTGGGCGCTGCCGGAAGAGCCGGAGGAACTGTTCCGGACGGCGGCTTGGCTCGCCGAACACGGGGGCGAGCGGCACGCGGAGCGGCTGTTCGCGGCGTTGTGCGCGGAGGGCACACCAGGCGGCCGCTGGCTGCTGCCGGCCGCCGCGCGCCTCAAGCGGCTCGGTCGGCACGACGAGGCGGCGGCGCTGTGGGAGCGGGCAGCGAGCCTCGCCGAATCGCGCTTGCTGCCTTCCGCCGAAGCGCATATCGAGCTGTCGATGCATTACGAGCATCGCCGCAGGGAGCCGGCCGTCGCGCTGGACTACGCATCGCGAGCGCTCGAGCTGTTGCAGCGCCGGACGACGCTTCGCCAGAGCGATCGCGCGCGCGCCGAGCTCGACGCGATCAGGCACCGAATGGCGCGGCTGCGCCGGAAGCTCGAAGCGACAGCCCGGCTCGGATGACATTTCCGCGCGGCCCGTCGCTTCTTTTGATGCCCGCATGGTTGCAGAGTACGCCGCAAAAGGGTATTGTGATTCATATAAAAGCTGGCAGCAATATGCAAGCGCAAGACAGCGTCGAAGGAGCCCATATTCATGTTGCAACCAATCGCGCCGCTTCGCGAACAACGCTTCGCCGAGCGGCCGAAGGCAGTGCTGCTCGACCTCGACGGCACGCTGTATCGAGGAGAGACGCCGATCGATGGCGCTTCGGAACTTGTCGAGGCGCTTGAAGGAGCGGGCATCGCCTGCTGGTATTTAACGAACAATTCGACGCGCACGCCGGAGCAGGTGGCGGCGCATCTTCGCGGCTTCGGCATCCCGGCCATGGCTGAACGCGTCATTACGTCCGCCGCGGCCGCCGCGTATTACGCCAAGCAGCGTCACCCGGACGCGACAGCGTTTGTCATCGGCGAGCACGGACTTCGCAGCGCGCTCGCCGAGGCAGGAATCGCGATGCCGGACGAGGCTGAACTCGCCGCCGGGGCGAAGGTGAACCTCGTCGTGCAAGGGCTGGATCGTGGCCTGAACTACGGACAGTTGACCGCAGCGCTAGGTTATTTGTTGTCAGGCGCCGACTACCTGTTGACCAATCCGGATCGCCGGCTGCCCGTCGGCGACGGCTTCCTGCCTGGCGCGGGGAGCGTGGCGGCCCTGCTGGAGACGGCGAGCGACGTCGCGCCGGTCGTCATCGGCAAGCCGTCCGGCATCATGATGCGGTACGCGCTGGACTTGGCCGGCGTCGAAGCTGCGGAGGCGTGGGTCGTCGGCGACAATCCGCATACCGATCTCGCAGCGGGTCTTGCGGCAGGCTGCCCGACGGTGCTTGTCCTAACCGGCATATGCGGTCCGGACGATTGGCGCGAGCGCTGCGAACGCGCGGGTGCGATGCCGGATGCGGTGTGCGCCGGGCCGGCGGAAGTGGGCGAGCTCGTCGCCAGGTCCGGGAACGGCTGACGGGCGTTTCGTTACATAAGTTTCGATTCGAATCCGAACGACGATACACGATAGCGGCCATCAGCGGGATGGCCGGAGAAGGGATGAACGATCATGCCGGAATGGCCGGAAATGGACACCTACCGAAGATTGCTGTCTCCGCTCGTATGCGGGAAGCTGATCAGGGAGGTCGTCGTAAACCGAGAAAAGACGATCAACGAACCACCCGAGGCGTTTATAGACGCATTGAGGGCCAAACGAATCTTGTTCGTCGAGCGGCGCGGCAAGCACCTGCTCTTTCATCTGGACGACGGCAGTCGGCTGCTGCTGCATTTAATGCTCGGCGGCTGGATGTTCTACGGTGAGGAAGGGCCGAAGAGCGACGACCATTATCAAGTCATCCTGACGCTGGACGACGGCAACCGGCTGTTTTTCGCGGGCTTGCGGCTCGGTTTCCTCCACCGGCTCAGCGCGAAGGCCGTGCTGGAGCGGCTGCACGACCTGGGGCCGGATCCGATGGACCCGCGCCTGACCGAAGCGGCTTTCGCCGCCCGGCTCAAAAAGCGAAGGGGACGGCTCAAGCCCGTCTTGACCGACCAGAAGTTTCTGGCCGGCATCGGCAACTGCTACTCGGACGAGATTTGCTTCGACGCCATGATCCATCCGGCTTCGCAAATTTCGGCGCTGACCGAAGAGCAGATCGCCGCGCTGTATGCGTCCATGCGCAAGGTGCTCATGCAGGCGGCAGCCGGCGGCGGCTATATGGAGCATCCGTTGACGGAGACGGACGAGACGACGGGCGGATTTTTGGACAAGCTCCAGATTTACGACCGCGGCGGCGAGCCCTGTCCCCGCACGGGCGACGAGATCGTGCTGGAAACGCTGGCGGGACGCAAAATGTTCTACTGTCCGGCGTGCCAGAAGGAAGCCTAACATGCCGGCCGTAGGCAGCCATGTCAGTACGCGGCGCGGCTTGTACGAAGCTGCGCGCGCGGCGAGACGCATGGGCGGCGACGCCTTCCAATACTTTCCGTCCAATCCGCGCACGCTGTTTTCCAAGCCCGTCGACGAGGCGGACGCATCCCGCTGCGCGGCGTATTGCAAGGAAGAAAAGATCGTATCGCTCGGTCACTCCGCCTATGCGATCAATCCCGCGGCGACCGGCGACTCGGCCGCCCAGATGGAGCGATGCGTGCTCGGCGATCTTGCGATCGCGGAGGCCTGCGGCTCTATCGGCACGGTCGTTCACTTCGGCGTCATCCGCGGCGACGATCCGCTGCAGGGCTACCGCGACATGATCGCCTGGCTCGACCGGACGCTGGCTCGTTGGGAGGGCAAGGCGAAGCTGCTACTCGAGAATCAGGCCGGCAACCATGGCGACGCCGGCAAGACGCCGGAGGAAATGGTCCAAATTCGCTCTTTGTCCGCCTATCCGGACAAAATCGGCTTTTGCCTCGATACTTGCCATTTGTTCGCCAGCGGCGAATGGAACGGCGCGAATTGGGCCGATTTTCGGAAGCGCGCCGCGAAGCTTAGGTTTTGGGACCATCTCGCCGCCGTTCATTTGAACGATTCGCGCTATCCGTCGGGCTCGCGCAAGGACCGTCATGCGCCCATCGGAGAAGGCTATATCGGCGACGATAACTTCCGTGAGCTGCTCGCATCGCCGGAGATCCGGCGGGTACCCATCGTCATGGAGACGCCGCCGGAGGCGGACGGTACGCACGAACAACAGATCGCCCGCGTCCGCAAGCTGATGAGCGAGGAGGACGATTAACGTGATTAACGTTTATTTGGACGACGTGCGCCCCTGCCCCGCCGGATTCGTGGCGGCACGCACGGCCGAGGAATGTCTGCTGCTCCTTCGCGAATACGAGGTTGGCATCCTTTCACTCGATTACGAGCTCGGCTACGGCCAGCCCAGCGGATTCGCCGTCGTCGCCGGTCTGATCGCCGCCGGCACGCATCCGCGGGAGGTTTACGTACATTCGTCCAGCATGATGGGCCGCGCCCAGATGGTCAAAGGCTTGCGCGATGCCGGCATCGCCGGCTTGATCGTGCATGACGGGCCGATGCCCCCGGCGGTGCTGGAAGCGGCCGCGTCCGCCAATGCCAAGGGGAAGGACGAATCGCCGTGACCGAATGGGAAGCGAGAGCCTGGCGGCAGGAGATCGACGCGTCCGAAGGCGCGCTCGCGCTTTTTGTCTACACGCCGCTATGCGGCACATGCGCGCTCGCCAGACGCATGCTGGAGGTTGCGGAGGCGTCGCTGGCGGACGTTCGGATCGCATCGGCCAACATTAACCTGATGCCTGGGCTCGCAGAGGCGTTTCGGATCGAGAGCGTGCCCTGCCTGCTGCTGCGGGAGAGGGACGGCTCATGGAATAAGATATACCGATTCGGATCGGTCGTGGAGGTCAGGGCGCGGCTCGCCGAATTGTTTAAGGGAGAGGAAAAACGAATATGATCGAGCTTAAAAATATCGTATGGCGCCGCGAAGAACGGGACATTCTGCGCGGCGTCGATCTGAACGTCAAGGCGGGGGAACGCTGGGTGCTTCTCGGCCGCAACGGCTGCGGCAAATCGACGCTTTTGGAAATGATCACGGGTTATTTGTTCCCGACGAGCGGCACGGTTGACGTTCTCGGCAACCGGTTCGGTCGCGTGGACGTGCGCGAGGTGCGCAAAAAAATCGGCAACATCGGCCCGTCGCTGATCGAAAAGCTCGTCCCACGCGACCCGGTCTGGGAGATCGTCGTCGGCGGTATCAACGCCTACTTGCGCATTTACGAAGAAATTGCCGACGAGGTCAAGGCGAAGGCGCTGGCCGAGCTCGATCGCGTCGGACTCGCCGCGCGCGCGGAGCAGCCGTTCGGGACGCTGTCCCAAGGCGAACGCAAAAAGGCGCTGCTGGCGCGTACGATGATGGCCGACCCGCAGCTATTGATCATGGACGAGCCCTGCGCCGGACTCGACCTTTTCGAACGGGAAAAGTTTTTGGATTCGCTCGGTTCGCTATCGAAGCGCGTCGACGGCATCTTGTACGTGACGCATCATATCGAAGAGATCGTGCCGTTGTTCACCCATGTGGCGCTCATGGCCGAGGGCAGGATCATCGCGGCCGGTCCGAAACGCGAAGTGCTGACGGCCGAGCTGCTGCGCGACGCCTACGAGGTGCCGGTCAACGTGCGCTGGTCCCAGGACAGACCTTGGATTACGGTTGAAAAGGAGGGGTAGCGTGACGGCATTCATCGGAACGAGCAACCCCGGATTCGCGCCCTTTGCGATGGAGGAGCTACGCAGGCGCCAGCCTGGCGTCTCGCTGTCGGGCCTTGCGCCGGGCGAGACGTTCAAACTTGTCGTCGACGGCGCGGACGATCGCGAGCTCGTTCGCCAGCTCCGCAAGGACGAGCCGATCTTTTTGCGCCATCTGTTCCCGGTGCGGGAGGAGCTCGACATTCCGTCGCAGGCCGAGGAGGTCGCTTCGGCGCTCGTTCGCTTCGCGGGTTCGCTGGCCGATGAAGTGAGTGGTGCCAAAGTTGCGGTTCAGGTGCGCAAGTCCCAGGACAGCCCATTCCCGTTTTCGTCCGCCGAAGCGCGCGACCTGATGGTGCCGGCTTTGCTGGAGTCGGGAGCCGAGACCGTATCTCGAGACGCCAAGTGGATCGTGTCGGTATATGCGTCGAAGCGCACCCTTTATCTTGGCATGTCGGCCCCCGCGGACAATTTGTCCGATTGGCCGGGCGGCGCCGTTCGGTTCCGCCGCGAGGAGGGGCTCATCTCCCGCGCCGCCTTCAAGCTGCTCGAAGCGGAGCAGACGTTCGGCCTGCCGTTCGAGCGGTTCACGAACGCGCTCGATCTCGGCGCGGCGCCGGGCGGCTGGACATCCGTGCTGCTGGAGCGCGGACTTCGCGTGACCGCGGTCGATCCCGCGGAGATGGACGAGTCGCTGGCCGGGCATCCGAGACTGCGTCATCTGCGTCAGAACGCAGCCGATCTGTCCTTTGCGCCGGGAACGTTTGACCTGCTCGTCTGCGACATGAGCTGGGATCCGCATCATACGGCCCGAATCGTGAAGCAGTTGGCGCCGGCGCTGTCGGCGGGCGCATCCGTCATCGTCACGCTCAAGCTGATGTACAAAAAGCCGATGCAGACGATCGTGGATCTGCTCGGTTCTTACGAAGAGGCGTTCGATATCCGCAAGGTCAAGCAGCTGTTCCACAATCGGGACGAAGCGACGGTCTGGATGCGCAAGTAGCCGTTAAAAAGCGATGCTTGGACTATAGGAGAACAGTCTTCCATCGGCGAACGCGCCATGCTATAATCGGAGCAATACGATCGACAAACGTACGGGAAAGCATCCCGCGCCGAGCCGACTCCCTTCGGGAAGCGGTTTTGGCGCGGTTTTTTATTTAAATCGCTTTTTCGCAGCTGCGAAGGGAGGATCGGAGCATGAAGGAAACGCATGGGCGGCATCCGCTGCCTTCATTCGAGCTGGGTCAGCTCATAGCGAACCGTTACAGGATTGCCGGCGGGCTGGGCCGGGGCGGGATGGCGCGCGTCTACCTGGCCGAAGACTTGAAGCTGGGCGGACGGCTGCTCGCGCTCAAGCTGACGCGGACGTATGACGGCGCAGAACGGTTTATCGACGAGGCGAGACTGCTCAGCTCATTGCGTCATCCCGGTCTGCCCGAGATTGTCGATTACGAGCCGCCGGACGAGCAAGGGCTTGCACTCATCGTCATGACCTATGTCGAGGGCGAGACGCTCTCCGAGCGAATGCGGAGGCACGGGATGCGGCTGCCGTTCGCCAAGTCGTTTCGGTATTTGCTCCAGCTTGCGCGGACGCTCCAGTATTTGCACGCGCAGCGACCGCAGGTCGTCTTCCGCGACCTGAAGCCGACCAACGTTATGATCGATGGCAGGGACGACGCGATTCTGATCGACTTCGGCATCGCGAGAGAGTTCAAGCCGGGCGTGGCGAAGGACACGCTTATGCTCGGCACGCCGGCCTTCGCCGCGCCTGAGCAGCTGCGCGGCGAGCAAAGCGACGCCAGGACCGATCTGTACGGGCTCGGCGCCCTGGCCTATTACCTGCTGACGGATGGCGGCTTCTTCAGCCGCACCAGCTCCGTCGGCAGACCGGCCTGGCAGCGCGGCATCCCGCCGGGGTTCGCCGCGTCTGTGGAGCGACTGCTTGCCGAACGCCCCGAAGACAGACCGGCCAGTGCCGCTGACGTCGTCCGCGACTGGCAGCAGTACGCGGGCTTCGCGGAAGCGAACGAGCTCGGCGAGCCGAACCCGACGCCGCCTGCGATGCGCGGGCAAGCGAGACTCGGCGCTATAGCCGGCCGGCGCAACAGCGGGACTCGAATCGTCGCGCTATTGTCCGCCTACCCGGGCGCAGGGGCGACCTTCGCGGCGCGGCTGCTGTCGTCCCGTCTGAATCGACTCGGCGCCGCGCATGCGCTGACGGAGTGCCCCGGGGGCGAGCCCGAGCTGTACCGCTGGCTGGACGGCGAGCGGCGTATGCCGGGCCGCGCGGTGTTCGCGGATCCATCGGGTGTCGGCGCCGTATCCCCGATTTGGCGGGAAGGCCATGCCGACTATTATCCGCTCCATCCGGACGCGCCGCCCGAAGGCGGTCCGGGGCCGGGCTTCGCCGCTTGGCTGGACGGGATCGGCGCGCCGCTCGTTCTGCTCGACGTATCCGGCGCCTGGCAGAATGCCCGGGTGTCGGACTGGCTCGCAGCGCACGCCGGCGCCGTATACGCGGTGGCCGATCCGCTGCCGGTCAAGTGGACGGAGCGCAGGCAGCGGGGCTGCATGGAGCTGCTCGCGGCCGCGGCGCGCGCCGGCGCGGACACGGGCTGGATCGCGAACCGGGACGTCGATTTTTACGGACGCGGCGAGTGGCTGCGCCTGTTCCCGGAGCCGCCGAAGCTTGCGGTGCCGCACTTGCCGCCGGCGGACGCCGCATCCTGGCTGTGGCGGGGCGGCACTGTCGCGCTGCCGAAGCGCGCGGCGGCCGATGCGGACGCCTTTTGCGCGCATCTGCGCCGGTGAAGCGTCCGCCGACGCCGTTGTATCTGTTGTTTATCGTCCTTGCCGGGACCAGCGTCTCTCAGGATTGTATGGTTCATCCATTCGATCTCGCCAAGTCGTCATGGTACAATAGATGTCAGCGGATTCAGACGATTTTCGCGAGACATTACAGTACATACAGACAGAGGTGGACGATCATGAGCGAACGTATATTGATTATAGAGGACGAGGACGGCATCGCGCGCATCCTCGAGCTTGAGCTGAAGCATGAAGGCTACGAGGTCGGCCGCGCAGCCGACGGCCGCACGGGTCTCGAGATGGCGCTGAGCGGCGAATGGGACCTGCTCCTGCTCGACGTCATGCTCCCCGGGCTGAACGGCGTCGAGGTGCTGCGCAGATTCAGACAGAACGACAACGCGGTGCCCGTCATTTTGCTGACAGCCAGAGATACGGTCCCGGACAAGGTCAGCGGCTTCGAGCACGGCGCCAACGACTACGTGACCAAGCCCTTCGCCATGGAAGAGCTGCTCGCGCGCGTGCGGAACCTGCTGCGGATCTTCAAGGCGTCGCGCGAGGGCGAGAGCGAGGACGCGCTCAAGATCGGCGACCTGACGATCGAGCTCATCACGCGCAAGGTGTTCCGCAAGGATCACGGCATCGACCTGACGCCCCGCGAGTTCGAGCTGCTGCTGTATTTGGCGCGGCACAAGGGGACGGAGAAGACGCGCGACGAGATTTTGTCCGATGTATGGGGCTACGAATATATCGGCGATACGAACGTCGTCGACGTATACATTCGTTATTTGCGCCAGAAGATGGACAAAGGGTACCGGCATAAGCTGCTTCACACCGTCCGCGGCGTAGGCTACATGCTCAAGGAGCCTGAAGTATGACGCTGAGGCTTCGCTTCACGCTTTTTACCGTATTTTGGTTGATTTTTATTTTGATCCTTTACAATGTTTTCGTGTATTACTTCGTCATCAAGGTGACGACGCGCGGCGAACTGCAGCTGCTGTCCAGCAAGGCCGACCTCGTGATGGAGACGCTCCGCAAAAACGAGATGGCGGGCATCGACGACGCCGCGCTGCTGAAGGATATGTATAATGTCAACGAGATGATGCGCATCGTTACGCCGGATTCGCGCGTCGTGAACTCGGTCGGCGTGGACAAGCAGCTCCTTGCTCTGCCCAAGGAGGTGCGGACGGTGTCGCACTCGGACACGATCAAGGTGGACGGACATCGGGTGCTCACCTGGTCCGTTCCGATCTACGACAACCACCGCCTCATCGGCCAGATCGACAGCGCGCGGTATTTGACCGCGCTCGACGGCTATTTGCAAATTTTGCTTGGCGCGCTCAGCGTGACGAGCGTCGGCGCGATCATTTTCGCCATCCTCGGCACCTACTGGTTCACGTCCAGGCTGACGGGGCCGATCGGGCAGATGGTCCAGACGATGCGCGAGATCGACCGGAGCGGCAAGCTTCAGCGGGTGAAAATGGGCCGCGAGGAATCGGTCGAGCTTCAGCAGCTGATTCGCGCGTTCAACCAGATGATCGACCGGCTCGACCGGACGATCGAGCGGCAGAAGCAGTTCGTCGCCGACGCCTCGCACGAGTTGAAGACGCCGCTCACCGTTATCGGCAGCTATGCGGACATGCTCAAGCGCTGGGGGCGCGACGACGTCACCGTGCGCGACGAGGCGATCGAGGCGATCGCGCGCGAGACGGAACGCCTCAAGAAGCTGACGCTCTCCATGCTGACGCTGGCGGAGGCGGAGCAGGACGATTGGCTGAGCAAGAGCCGATTCGACATCGTCTCCATCGTGAATGATCTGTCGGGCGTGCTGAGGGCGACGTTCCTTCGTCATGTGCGGGTGCATGCGGGCTCCGGCACGGTGCAGATGGTCGGGGACAAGGACAAGATCCGACAGATGATCCTGATCTTCCTGGACAACGCGATTAAGTACAGCAAAGAGCCGATCGACGTGCGCATCAGGTCGGAGAAAAATACGGTTCGCATCGAAGTGACCGACTACGGCATCGGCATATCGGAAAATGAGATTCCCTATTTGTTCGAACGGTTTTACCGCGTGGATGAAGCGAGGCATCGAGCGACCGGCGGCAGCGGCCTGGGACTGTCCCTCGCCAAGCGGATCATCGATCTGCACGGCGGGACGGTCGAAGTATTCAGCAAGCCCGGCAGCGGCACGACGATCGCGATCGCGCTGCCGTATAAATGAAGGCTTGTGTCAGCCGCGGCGACGGACCGAATCGCGCGAAAAAGCCTTCGTCGCGCCGCTGCC
The DNA here is from genome assembly GCF_019091135.1 of Cohnella sp. GbtcB17. Taxonomy (GTDB): domain Bacteria; phylum Bacillota; class Bacilli; order Paenibacillales; family Paenibacillaceae; genus Cohnella. The sequence continues at coordinate 38,679 of NZ_JAGXJW010000022.1, forward strand.
GGCGGAGACGAAGGCTATTTGATTGAAGCGCGGGACATATGCTGCTACAGTACGCGCTTAGCGGTCTTGTAATGGCTCTTCCAATAGGAGGCGCTCAGGCTGGTGACCGTGACGCCCGGCTTGCCGTACGTGTGAAGAATTTTGTTGTTGCCGATATAGACGGCGACATGTCCGATTTTGGAGCTGTTGCTCGATTTGAAGAAGACGAGGTCGCCCTTTTTGAGCTGGCCTTTGGCGACCGTCTTGCCCTTGGTCGCTTGCGCGCTGGATACGCGCGGGAGCTTGACGCCGTATTTGCCGAAAATATATTGGGTAAAGCTGGAGCAGTCGAAAACTTTAGTCGAGCCGGAAGGCGCGCCAAGGCGATATTTGACGCCCAAATATTTTTTGCCGAGCGTGATGATCTTGTCGGCTTTGGCGGTCGCGGGCGCGGCCGCGGAAGCTTTGGGGGCGGAAACGAACATCGTACCGGAAACGGCGATGGCGGCGCAAAGTCCGAGACTGGCGAATTTGCGGATCATTCGGCTGTGTATGTTCATGCTCATGTAGTGTGTGATCCTCCGTCCGATTGGTGCGGCTCGCTAGGGCCTATTTACTTAACCCAACTATAACAGATGCCAAACAGCCTACAATTTTCCAAAAAGAACAAGAGCCGCATAATCAAGCGGCTCCTGTCGATTTCTTAGAAAGAAATGAGAATTCTCTCATATGTGCAACCCAGTTTGCGAGCGGCCGCGCGCCAACTATAATGAGTAGCAAGAAAGCGAGGAATAAACAGATGAAAATGAGAGTTTCCGCCGTTCAGTTCGCGCTGAAGGACGTGAGCAGCGCGGAGGAATGGAGCGCCCAGGTGAAGCACTATGTCCGCAACGCGGCCGAATACGGCTCGCAGTTCGTGCTGTTCCCCGAATTTATTACGACGCCGCTGCTCGGCATAGGCGAAGAGGCTGGCGGCGCGGGGCGTCCGATCGACGCGCTGCCGGATTACACGGAAATGTATACGAGCCTGTTCTCCGGTCTTGCGCAGCAGTACGGCATGTATTTGTTCGCGGGCACCCATGTGACGAGGCGGGGCGAAGGACTTCGCAACACGGCGTTCCTGTTCAAGCCGGACGGCAGCTGGCATACGCAGGACAAGCTTCACATTACGCCGACGGAGGTCGAATCCTGGAGCGTGCAGCCCGGCGAAGGCGTCGAGGTGATCGACACGCCGTTCGGCAAGGTCGGCTTGCTCACGTGCTACGATATCGAATTTCCGGAAATCGTGCGAATGGTGCGCGCCAAGGGCGCGAACGTCATTTTTTGCCCGTCCTGCACGGACGACCGGCACGGCTTTCACCGGGTACGGTACTGCTGCCATGCGAGAACGGTTGAAAATCAAATTTACGTCGTGACGACGGGTACGGTCGGTTCGCTTACCCGCGTCGACTTTATGCGCGCGAATTACGGGCAAGCCGCCATCCTCGCACCGAACGATATTCCGTTTCCGCCGGGCGGCATTCTAAGCGAAGGGGATATGAACGCCGATATGCTGATCACGGCGGATCTCGACCTGTCGCTGCTGGACGACGTCCGCGAAGCGGGCTCCGTTACGACGTGGCGGGACCGCAGGATCGATCTGTACACGGATTGGCAGTAGGAAGGGGAGCATCGACATGCGCAAACGCATAATCGTGTCGGACGGGAGCCGCACGACGGAGGCGGAGATTCGGCGCTATACGCGGGATGACTTCAAGGCGCTGATCGAGGTGCAGGCAGAGAGCTTCCCGCCGCCTTACCCGTCCGAATTGTGGTGGAACGAAGCTCAGCTCCACGAACATGTGACGCGCTTCCCCGAGGGCGCGCTTTGCGTCGTCGCAGACGGCAAGATCGCCGGCTCCATGACGGCGCTCAGGCGCACGCTCGCGGACGGCGACGGGCACAGCTGGGCCGAGGTGACGGATGACGGTTACATTCGCAACCACGAGCCGGATGGAGACACGCTTTATGTCGTCGATCTGTGCGTCAGGCCGGCGTACCGTTCGCTCGGTCTCGGCATATGGCTCATTCAGTCGATGCACGAGACGGCCGTTCATCTCGGCTGCCGCCGGCTGCTGAGCGGCGGACGGATGCCCGGTTATCACAAGCAAGCCGACCGTTTGACGCCCGAGCAGTACCTGACGGAAGTGGCGGCTGGACGGCTTCGCGACCCGGTCGTTTCCTTTCTGATCCGCTGCGGACGCATCCCGGTCGGTGTCGCCCGCGGCTACCTCGAAGACGAGGAATCCTGCGGCAACGCGGCACTTATGGAGTGGCGCAATCCGTTTCTCGCCTAGGGATCGGCGTTCGCATCGAATCTAAAACGCCTTCCCGGAACGCCTTCCCGGTAGAAGGCGTTTTTGTCGCTTCCTGGCAGGAGTTGCGCAAAGAGAGCAACAAAATCCGGAAATCCTTCAAGCCGTCCGCGCGCGAAAGAAGCTAAGATAGGTGAAAGCACCGCGGCCGCGAAGCCGCGGGCTCACTATGAATGGACGCGGAGGTTAACGATACATGAACGACGCATTTAAGCCGCCGAAGGGACTTGCCAGCCTGGAGCGCTTCGACCTGCTGCCCCTGCTGCGCGACGGCGTACAGGTGCGCTACGAAGGCAGCATCGACAAGCAAGGCTTCAACGCGGATTGGGACTGGCTGCTGTACAAGGACCGCGACGAATACGTCATTTTTGACGTCGACGGGCCGGGCTGTATTTACAACTTCGTGCAGCATAGGTATCCGGACAGCCCCGAGCCGACATTTCGTTTTTACTTTGACGGCGAATCGGCGCCGCGATTCGAGCTGAAGCATTCCGAATTTGGCACCAAGGCGCCGTTCGTCCAGCCGCTTGCGGACGCCTATCTCGGACCGGAGGAAGGCGGGCGCGGCCCGATCCGCGTCGTACGCAGCTTCGTGCCGATGCCGTACGCAAGGTCGTGCAAAATCACGACGGATATCAGGCTTAAGGGCGCAAACAAAGGCGACGGCGGATGGGGACATGTCGTTTACCATTCGTACGCAGAGGCCGACGAAGAGCTTGCGACGTTTACCGGAAACGAATCTTACGAGCGCGTCCTCGAGCTGTGGTCGCGCGTCGGCGAAGATCCGAAGCCCGACATCCCGTCGGACGCAACCGTTCGGCGCGAGCTCTCGATACCGCCCGGCGGCTCGACCGTCGTTTTCGAGGCGCAGGGGGCCGGCTGTCTCGTCTCGATGCTGGCGGAGACGGCGGGGATCGGTGCAAACGATCTTTGGATCCGCGCGACATGGGACAGGCACGACAAGCCGGACGTGGAAAGTCCGCTCGGCGCCTTCTTCGGCAACGAGCTCGGCTTTAACGCGATCGGCGTACTATCTCACGGCACGCGCGCGGACGGGATCTCGTACAACTATTTCTCGATGCCGTACTGGCGTGGCGCGCTGGTCGAGCTCGTCAACAAAAGCGAAAAAACGGTCCGCGTCCCCAGATGGGAGATCCGCTGCGCGACGGACAAAGCCACGCTTGCGCGTTACCCGGAAGACCGCACGGGATATTTCCGTTCGTCGTCGTACCGCCGATCCGAGGCGACGCTTGGCGAGGACGCCGTCATCGGGCGGATCGAAGGGAGAGGGCATATGGTGGCCGCACAAGTCACGGCGTTTGCCCGCAAGCCCGGTATCGTCAGCTGCGAAGGCGACGTTCGCGTGTACATCGACGGCATCGCCACGCCGCAGATTGAGAGCGACGGCTCGGAGAGCTATGTCTGCTACGGCTGGGGCTTCCCGACGCCGCCGCAGACGAATCCGTCGAGCGGGTATGACGGACTGCCGGACAATCCGTGGTCGATGGTGCGGCTGTGCGCAGGCGACTGCTACCCGTTCCGCGAGGGGCTCGTCTTCGGCATCGAGTCGGGAGATTACAACAACCAGTATTTGCGGCATTCGGGCATCTTGTTCTACTATGGCGTCGATGCGCCCGGCATGCGGATTACCGACTGGCTCGACATCGGCGACCGCGGCTCCGAGGAAGCGCACGGCTACGCGTCTGCCGGAGGACGGGGCAGCTACACGGTCGAGAGCGGATACGAGGACGGCACGCAGCGGCTGCTGAAGGACATGGGCAGGGAAACCGAGGGCTGGAGCGAATTCACGGTCGCAATCGATCCGCGCAACGCGGGCGTCCGGCTGCGGCGCAGATCCGACCAGGTCACGGGTCGTCAGCGGGCGCACGTGTACGTCGACGGCGAACGCGTCGAAGCGCGCAGCTGGTATTTCGCGGACCGCAACCCTTACAAGCGCTGGCTGGAGGACGAATTCGAGATTCCGGCCAAGTACACGGCAGGCAAGACCGACATTACGGTCCGGCTCGTCTTCGAGCAAGAAGGCGAAAACAGAGCCTGGAACGAATTTTATTACTGGATCTATTCGCTCGTATAACGGAACGGTAACGTCCGTGTCGGCCCGCGCATCGCGCGGGCCTGTTTGCCGTTTGCCGCGTAAATCAAGCAAATCGTAAAATCGTTCAACCTCCGGAAGCTTCCTTCGGCTTATGATGATAGCGACCGAACGTCCTTGCCGCACGCCGCGCAACGCTTCCCGCCCGCTTGTTCGGGAGACGCGGATCGGTTATAGTCGAGGTCGTAAGAAGGACAGCCGTTCGAACGGAGGATGCCGCGATGTACAAGGTGATGATCGTCGAGGACGAGATGCTCGTCCGCGTCGGACTGAGGAGCTCCGTCGATTGGAGCAAATACGGCATGGAGGTCGCGGCCGACCTGCCCGACGGCCAGGCGGCTTGGGATTATTATGTCAAGGAGAGGCCCGATATCGTCATTACCGATATCCGGATGCCGCGAATGGACGGCATGGAGCTGATCGGGCGGATCCGCGAGGCCGACAAGGAGACGCGGATCGTCGTGCTCTCCTGTCTCGAAGAGTTCGATCTGGCGCGCCGGGCCATGTCGCTTGGCGTCTCGCATTATATATTGAAGCTCACGATGACCGAGGCGGAGATCGGCGGCGTCCTCGAGGACGTGCGCGGCAGCCTGGACGAGCAGGGCGCGCGCGGCCAGCCTGCCGACAGCAAGCCGCATCCGTCCGACCTGGACCTCGTGAAGGAAAAGATGCTTAAGGATTTTCTGTTCTACAACATATTCAGCGCCGAAGAATTCGAGCGGTTCGTCGTCCGGCACGGGCTGCGCCTCCAGCCGGTCCGGCTGGTCGCCTGCAAGATGGAGCTCGACCGCTTCGCGCGAATCCAGGAGAAGTTCAAGGACGAGCACGGGCATCTGATCAAGATCACGCTGCTCAACGTGCTCGGGGAGATCGCGTCGGCCGCGGGACGCGGCGAAGCGTTCTGCATCGACGACAAGCATTACCTGATCGTGCTGTCGTTCGAGGACGTGCCTTCCGAGCAGTCGATCCTGCAGGAGACCCATGCGATGCTCGGCCGCATCCAGGAGGCGATCTCGACGTACTTCGGGGCGTCGGCTTCCTTTGGCGTGAGCGGCATCCGAAGCGGCTACAAAAACCTGCCGGCGCTGTATGCCGATGCGGGCAAGGCGCTCAAATACAAATTTTTGACCGATACCGGGCAGCTTCACCGCCTCGGCCAGCCGCCGGATTTGTCCGGCGCCCGCACCCGCATCGCACGCCTGCGCGAAGCCGCGCCGCTGCGCGCATTGCTGTCGCCGATCAAGCAAAAGGAATACGAGGCGTATCTCCAGTCGATCGAAGCTTCCTTGACCGAGGACCGGAAGGCGATCGAGGCGCAGCTTTTCCACTTCCTCCAGTGGGTGGGCACGAGCCTGTACGACGACGGGCAAAACGAAAAAACGCTGCTCATGAACGTAACCGGACAGCTCGAGGAGGCCGATACGCTGATCGAGATGCTCGACTGCATATCGGTTTATTTCGCGGAGATCGTCGAGGAGACGCGCAACCGGCTTCATATGAGCAGCGATATTACGAAAGCCATTCAATATATCAAGCAGCATTACAAGGAAAACATCAGCCTGCAGGCCGTCGCCGACCATGTGAACCTCAGCTTCAGTTATTTGAGCTTTCTGTTCAAAAAGGAGCTGCAGATTACGTTTATCGATTACTTGAATCGGTACCGGATTGAGAGGGCGAAGGAACTGATGGCTGCGACGCAGATGAAGTCGTACGATATCGCGGTCGAAGTCGGGTTTTCGCCGGAGTATACGTACTTCAGCAAGGTATTTAAAAAAGTGACGGGCTTAAACCCGAACGAATACCGCAGGCAGCGGACGAACGGCCAGGCGGCCGCAGAATGAAGCTGCCGCACGCCTTTCGCAGCCTGCGTTCGCAGCTCGTGCTGTCGTACATGCTCATCAGCATCGTCGTGCTTTCCGCCGGTACGTACTACGTTTATTCGTTTATGCTGGGCCAGATTCGGGCGCAAAACGAACGGCTGTTGCTGCAGCAGTTCCAGCAGGTCGATCACAACGTACACGGCGTCATCAGCGAAGTGGACCGGCTATCCAATCTGTTCTGGGTCGACGAGCAGATTCAATATTTGCTCCAGACGATTTCGGACAAGGCGAACGTCGATTTTGTGAACTACCAGAACCTGCTGCAAAATCGGATCGAGACGTTTATTTTTAACTACACGTACATTCACTCCATTTACTTGACCGCGGAGCGGCAGGGCGTCGTCGGCGGCAACGCGGTGCAAACGCTTGTGCAGACGGAGGAGGAGTGGGTGCGGCTTTTTTTCGAATCGGACGCCTATCTGAGATCCCAGCGCGATTTTCCCAAGCTCATCGTGCAGGGCAACGTGAAGGAATCGTATTACAATCCTTACAAAACCGGGCCGAACGACGCGACGCTCGTCAGCATGCTGCGCGGCGTGCGCAGCATCTACGAACCGAGGACGAGCGGCACGCTCATCTTCAACATCGACGAGCGGTATCTGGCTTCCGTCTATGCTTCCGATCTGAAGCCCGAAGACGGGGAAATGTATATCGTGGACAAGGACGGCGTCATCGTCTCGAGCAGCAGCAAGGAAAAAATCGGAACGGTCAGCCCGTTCGTGCCGCAGCAAGAAGACGCGCCGGCTTACGGCAGCCGCAACGAAAAAAACGGACGCGTGCAGACGGTCTATTACAAGCTGCAGGACGCCGACTGGTACATCATCAAGGAGGTCCCGCTCAAGCTGTACACGGACCAGATCTACAAGATGCAGCGCGTCGTCGCCCTCTTTTTTATCGTCAGCCTGCTGATCATGTTCGCGCTCTCCTACTTGTGGCTGCGCAAGATCATGAATCCGCTGCAGGTGCTCTCCGGCAAAATGAAGGACATGAGCCGGGGTGAGCTCGGCGTCACCTTCGACCGCGTGCCGGACAACGAGCTCGGAACGGTCATCCGCCGATTCAACGAGATGTCGCTCAGCATCGTGGAGCTCATCGACAAAAACAACAGCATGCAGGAGCAGAAGCGGGAGACGGAGATCGAATCGCTGCAATACCAGATCAACCCGCATTTTCTGTATAACACGCTGAACATGGTGCGCTGGATGGCGAACATGAAGAAGACCGACGATATCGAGCGCAGCATCGTGGCGCTGGGCAATCTGCTGAGGCCCGTGTTCTCGAGCAAGGATCCGATGTGCGAGCTGCGGGACGAGCTGGCGTACTTGACGCATTATATCGGCATCATCAACATGCGGTTCAACGACAGCGTCCTGTTCGACATCGACGTCGACGAGTCGACCGCCTCGTGCCTCGTGCCCCGCTTCATCCTGCAGCCGCTCGTCGAAAATTCGATCGCGTCCGGGCAGCGCGAGGAGGAGCAGGAAATTTTTATATCGATTCACGCCAAGTCGGACGACGGCGAGCTGCGGATCGTCGTCAGCGATTCGGGCACCGGCGTCCCGCCGGATCTGCTCGAGGAACTCAACCGCAGGTTCGAAACGGGCGAAGCGTACGAATCGGCGGGCGGCGGCAGCGGCATCGGACTGCGGAACGTGAACAAGCGGATCCGCCTTTACTTCGGCGATCAATACGGCCTGCGGTTCGTTCCGCGCGACAAGGGCGCGGAGGTCGTCGTCCGCATGCCGTCGCTGCAAGCGGACAAGCGCGACTCAGAACAGCAATAAACGAAGAAAAGAGGCCCCCGTCCTGCGACGGGGGCTTTGACGTGCGGAGGAGGCGACTTGAACGCCGTTTGAAATCGTTCAACCGGCGTGTTCGCAGCGCTGGATGATTTTTCAAGGAGATCGCGAGATCGTTCATTCGAACAAGGTTCAGGAGCGCTTATGTTAGGAAGGACGGGAAGCCGACCGGCGCCCGCGAGTTTGCATCGAGCGGCGGAGGTGATCGGGCGACACGAATTGAAAGCGGTTACCGACCCTACACACCTTGATAAGGAGCGATCCAAAGGATGATGATCAGAAAATCGAGGTTCGGCGCGCTTGGCGCAGCGACGCTATTGCTGTCCGCCCTGCTGCCGGCCGGCGCGGGAACGGAGAGCGGCGTCGCCGCGGCGACGGCGGCGGCCGAGAACGTTACAATCAGCATCGATACGGACAACGTCGTCAACTCAAACTTTCTCGGGGTCGGCGTCAACGTCATGCCGCTCGCGCTTATGCCGAAGTCGGCAAGCTACGGCTACGACGGACCGGAATGGGAGATCGACAAGAAGCGGATCGGCACGATCAAGCCGAAGGTCGCAAGACTGTGGTTCCAGGTCGATTGGGTGGAAAAAGAAAAGGGCGTTTACGACTTCGACAGCGAGGAAATGGAAGCGGTGTATCCGTATTTGGACGCGCTAAAGGCGGCGGGCACCGAGATCGGGCTCAACTTCGGCTGGAAAAACGGCGAGGAAATCCACGATTGGTTCGGCCTGCCGGGCGTCGATCCGTGGACGAGCGCGCCGGCGGACGTGGACGATTTCGCCGAATCGGCTTCGAACACGCTCCAGGAGCTCATCGACGAGCGCGGCTACGACAATATCAAATATTTGACGTTCTACAACGAGCCGAACGGCAGCTGGGACTTCGAAACGGGCGGAGATAAGGCGAATCAGCAGCAGTACTACGCCAACATCGTGACGAAGGTGAGCCAGCGCCTCGCCGCGGACGGCTTGCGGGACCGGATCGGCATCTGGGCGCCGGAGGAGACGAGCGCGACGGACTGGACGACCGCGCTGCATGCGCTGGCGGACGCGCATATCGACGGCTACAGCTTCCATATGTACGGCGCGTCGTACGAAAGTCTGGGCGCCGAGATCGCGGCCCGCAAGGCGGCGGTCGGGCCGAAGAAGCTGCAGATGACGGAGTTCGGCTGGTCCGCCGACGATGCCAGCGGCTGGAACTCGGGCTTTGCCAACTACGTCATCCGCGGCGCGAACGAGGGCCTGCAGTCGGCGCTCGTCTGGCAGCTGAACGGCGTCTGGAGCACCGACCCGCTCGGCGACGTGAACGGCAACTATACGATGTGGGATTCGGTCGTGCAGGGTCTGACGGCGAAGCGGACGTTCTATTCCGCCGGACTGCTGAACCGGTACGTGCCTGCGCATAGCGACGTCGTCGACGTACAGTCGAGCTCGCCGAACGTTCGCGCGACCGCCTTCAAGACGGACGGCGGCGACTACGCGATTGTCGTCGAGAGCAAGGCGGGCGCGCCGAAAGATATTACGTTCGACTTCGGCGACGCTGCGATCGGCAAGACGTTCGTGAAGCACGCATACAGCGACGCGGTAGTAAGAGACGGCAACGCGATTCTTCCGCCGGCTTCCGGCAGCTTCGCGGCGACGGATTCGTTCCGCGACGACGAGATCGGCGCCGACTACAACTTCGCGATTTATACGACCGAGGCGTCGCAGACGCAGGTCGCGCTGACGCCGGTCGAAGCGAAGGTGACGGGCGGCGATACGCTGCAGCTGTCCGCGGAAGTCGTCGACAATGCGGACGGCGTAACCTGGAGCGTCGTCGGGACGGGCAACGGCACGATCGACGCCAATGGCCTGTATACGGCACCGGACGTGGATACGGAACGCCAGGTGGCGATCAAGGCGGTCAGCCAGGCGGATCCGGACGGCTATAACATTGCCAGCATTACGGTGACGCCGAGATCGCTGCCGACGCGCGTCGACGCGCCCGTACTGAGCCTGCCGTACGGCGTATACGATTCGTCGGAGGCGGTGACGATCTCGACGGGCACGCCGGGCGCAGAGATCCGGTATACGCTCGACGGCAGCACGCCGACCGCGTCTTCGCCGCTTTACGAGCGTCCGGTCATTTTGAAGACGTCCACGACGCAGCTGTTCAAGGCCCGCGCCTTCAAAGACGGTCTGGATCCGTCCGGCACGACGTCCGCGTTTTACCGCGTGCTCGACGTCAGCGTCGCGCCGGACGGCTATCAGTTCTGCGCGTACGAAGGCGGCGAGTGTTACTTCGAGGGCGAAGGCATCGTCGCCTACGGCGCAGACGGCCTGTTCAACTACAAGATCGCAACGGACGGATTGGACTGCACGACCGCCGTCTTCGGCGATCCGAACCCGGGCGCGGCCAAGCGCTGCTACTACAGCGCGGACGTGCCGGAGGAGCTGCCGCTGGTCACTTTTTACAATGCAGGCTTTGAAAAGCCGGCGGTCGCGAGCTATCGGAACGGACCGTTCACGAACGGCTGGGTGTTCAGCGACCATACGGGCGTGCACAGCAATACGAGCGCGTTCGCGCCGCCGCCCGCGCCGCAAGGGGCCCAGAGCATGTATCTGAAAACCGACGGCGGCATCGACGGCAGCTTCTACCAGGAGATCAACTTCAAGCCCGGCGAATACCAGGTTTCCTTCAAAGCCGCCAACCGGACAAGCTTCGGCGGGCAGCAGACGTTCGACGTTTATTTCGACGACGAGCAGATCGGCAGCTTCGCGCCTTCTGGCTCCTACACGACGTTCCGCACCGACAGTTTCGAGACGGCGGGCGGCAAGCACACGATCAAGTTCCAGGCCACCTCGCATACGGGCGACAATACCGCCTTTATCGACGCCGTCGAGATCGGCCTGCCGAAGCCGCCGGAGCCGGCCGCATTGCTCAACGCCGGCTTCGAATCGCCTGCGGTCACGGCGACGAGCGGCGTGAAGGCCGGAGCATTTGCGGACGGCTGGTCGTTCAACAACCGCGCCGGCATTCAAAAGAACGGATCGGTATTCGGCGCGAAGGACGCGCCCGAAGGCGTTCAGACCGCGCTGCTTCAGACGAACGGGGGCCTAGCGGGCGAGATCAAGCAGACGGTCGGGTTCCCGGCGGGACGCTACAAGCTGTCCTTCCAGGCTGCGCGCCGCGGCTTCGGGGGCCAGCAGAGCTTTAACGTTTATTACGACAATACGGTGATCGGCTCCTATTCGCCTTCGTCGCAGGACTTCAAGGCGTTCAAGACCGGCGGCTTCACGGTCGCGTCGACCGGCAGCCATACGATCAAGTTCGCCGCGACGACGACGAGCGGGGATAACACGGCGTTTATCGACGACGTGAAGCTGATTCTGATCGAGGAGACAGCGGACCAGACCGCGCTTGCGGACAAGAAAAGCGAGATCGTCTCGGAAAATCTGCAGGCGGCAAGCTTCACGGATGCCAGCTGGGCTGCGCTGCAAAACGCGCTGAACGCAGCGGACGCGGTGCTGGCCGACGCCTATGCGACGCAAGCCGAAACGGATGCGGCCTTATCCGCATTGACGGCGGCGCGCGAGGGGCTCGAAGCGTTCGTGCCTGCGCTCGCGAACGGCGGCTTCGAGTCGCCGGCCGTCACGAGCTACCGCGTCGGACCGATGACGTACGACTGGACGTTTAACGGCCTTTCCGGCGTGCAGACGAACGGCTCCGTATTCGGCGCGCCCGCTGCGCCCGAAAGGGCGCAAACCGCGCTGCTCACCTCCAAAAACGGCTCGCAGGGCGAGCTGTCCCAGACGATCCGGTTTGCGGAGGGCACGTACAAGATCGTCTTCCAGGCGGCGCGCCGGGACTTCGGCGGGCAGGTCGCCTTCGATGTCTATTACGATACGACGCTGCTCGCCTCGTTCTCGCCGTCGAACAAAACCGCCTTCGCAGCGTTCGAAACGCCGATTTTTACCGCCGGCGCCGGCAATCATGCGATCCGTTTCGTGACGACGAATGCGTCCGGCGACAATACGGCGTTTTTGGACGGCGTCGTCGTGCAGCAGGCGGTGCCGCCGTCGGACCGGACGCAGCTGCAAGCCAAGCGCGAGGCGATCGCGGCCGAAGGCTTGAACGAAGCCGCCTACACGGCCGGCAGCTGGTCCGCGTTTCAGACGGCGCTGGCCGAGGCTGACGCCGCGCTCGCCGACGAAGCCGCGACGCAGCAGCGAATCGACGCCGCGCTGTCTGCGCTGACGGCGGCGCGCGCGGGCCTTGCGGCCGAGCCGCAAGCTACGGCGAAGCCGGGCGTGCCGGTGCTGTCCAGCGACAACGGCTACGATACCGGACTGCAAGACGGCGATTACAAAATAACGATGAATTTGTGGTACGGCGAAAACGCGACAGTTTATAAGCTGTACGAAAACGATACACTGATCGATACGCAGCGGCTAGCAAGCGCATCCCCGGCTACGCAAACGGCAGCTACGCAAATATCGGGTCGATCCGACGGTACTTATCGCTACAGAGCCGAGCTCATCAATGCCGATATTGACCGTCGTCGTCAAGGATGCGAAGCCCGGCAAGCCCGTGCTTTCCGCGAACAATTGGGACGGCGACGGAAGCTACGACGTGGCGATGAACTTGTGGTGGGGGACGAACGGCAGCACGTACCGGCTGTATGAAAACGGCGTGCTGATCGATACGAAGTCTTTGACCGCAAACACGCCTTCCGCGCAAGCCGCGACGACCGCGATCGCCGGAAGGGCGCCGGGCAATTATGAATACCGCGCCGTGCTGTCCAACGCGGCCGGCGAGACGGCAAGCGACACGCTGATTGTGCAAGTGACGAAGTAGCGATGGGCCGTCCTGGTCTCCGGCAAGATTGGAGACCAAGACGGCTTTTTTGCTGCCAGCCAAATCCACAAGAGTCTCGCTCCAACCGCGCAAACCTCGCTTGCAGTAAGGTTGCTGCCGGTTGCGCCCGCCGCAGCCGCGCTTTTCTCGCTTACAGCCCAGCCGCGCCGCTCCAACCGCGCAAACCTCGCTTGCAGCCCGGTTGGTGCCGGTTGCACCCGCAGCAGCCGCGCTTTTCTCGCTTACAGCTCAGCCGCGTCGCTCCAAGCGCGCAAACCTCGCTTACAGCCCGGTTGCTGCCGGTTTCGCCCGCCACAGCCGCGCTTTTCTCGCTTACAGCCGGGCAGCGCCGCTCTAGCCGCGCAAACCTCGCTTGCAGCCCGTTTGCTGCTGGTTTCGCCTGCCGCAGCCGCGCTTTTCTCGCTTACAGCCCGGCCGCGTTCGTTCCAACCGCACAAACCTCGCTTACAGCCCGGCCGCGTTCACTCCAACCGCGCAAACCTCGCTTGCAGCCCAGTTGCTATCGGTTGCGCCCGCCGCAGCCGCGCATTTCTCGCTTACAGCTCCGATGCTTCGCTCCAAGCGCGCAAACCTCGCTTGCAGCCCGGTTGCTGCCGGTTTCGTCCGCTGCAGCCGCGCATTTCTCGCTTACAGCCCGGCCGCGCCGCTCCAACCGCGCAAACCTCGCTTGCAGCACGGTTGCTGCCGGTTCCGCCCGCCGCAGCCGCGTTTTTCTCGCTTACAGCTCCGCCGCGCCGCTCCAAACGCGCAAACCTCGCTTGCAGCACGGTTGCTGCCGGTTCCGCCCGCTGTAGGCGCGTTTTTCTCGCTTACAGCTCCGCCGCGCCGCTCCAACCTCGCAAACCTCGCTTGCAGCACGGTTGCTGCCGGTTCCGCCCGCCGCAGCCGCGTTTTTCTCGCTTACAGCTCCGCCGCGCCGCTCCAGCCGCGCTTTTGTTCAACCCGCCACAAAATCGTTCAATGTGCCCGCCTACCCGCCTCTATATATTTCAACGAGATCGAGAGATCCTTCATTCGACCCGGTTCCTAAGCCTCCTATAATGAGAACATCAAGAGAGAGAGAGATTACAGGAGCAAAGGAGAACCGCTATGGAAACTACGACTGCGACCCAGGCCGGCAACAAGCGGCGCTTCAAATCGAGCCACCGGCGAAAGGACGGGTACAAGCTGCTGCTGGCGGCATTGCCGTTCGTCCTTATCGCCTTCGCCTTCAGCTACGTGCCGCTGTTCGGCTGGATTTACGCCTTTTTCGACTATCACCCCGGCATTCCGTTGTCCAAGACGCCGTTCTCAGGACTCGACCGGTTCCGGGAAATGTTCTCCGATCCCCGCATGGGTCCCGTACTCATGAACACGCTGGCGCTGAGCTTCCTGTCGATTCTGACCGCGCCGATCCCGATGCTGTTCGCCATCATGGTGTCGGAGGTGCGCAGCGGCTGGTTCAAACGCCTCGTCCAAACCGTGTCTACGCTGCCGCACTACATCAGCTGGATCATCGTCTACGCGCTCGCATTCAGCATGTTCAGCACGGAAGGGGCGGTCAATACGTTCCTGATGAAACTCGGACTCGGCGGCGCGCCGGTCGACGTGCTCGGCAACTACGAGCGGGTATGGACGGTGCAGACGCTGCTCCTTCTGTGGAAGTCGGTCGGCTGGAGCGCGATCATCTATCTCGCCGCCATCGTCAGCATCGACAGTGAGCAGTACGACGCCGCGAAGGTCGACGGCGCGGGCAGACGGCGCACGATCTGGCACATTACGCTGCCGAGCATCATGCCGACGTTTATCGTGCTGCTGCTGCTGTCCATCAGCAATCTGCTGTCCGCCGGCTTCGAGCAATATCTCGTATTCAGCAACGTCATGGTCGCGGACCGCATCGAAGTGCTCGATCTGTACGTCTATCGGCTCGGTCTCGTCACCGGCGACTATTCGTACTCCACGGCCGTCGGGATGTTCAAGTCGATCATCAGCATCGTGCTGCTGTTCACCGTCAACCTGCTGTCCAAAAAATTCCGCGGCCAAGGCATCGTCTGACCGTTTGACCGGAAAGGAGCTTTCCCATGAATTCGACTACCGCAACCAAGCCGGCAGCCGTCGCTTCGAAGCCGGAGCGGCGCAGGCGGCCGATCGACTACAAGGACCTGACGTTCAACTTTTTCAACTACTTGATCCTCGCGCTGCTCGTGCTTGCCACCATTTATCCGTTTTACTACATCTTCATCTATTCGATCAGTGATTCGATCGAGGCGCAGAAGGGCGTCACCTTCTGGCCGGCGGGCTTCTCGCTTGAAGCCTACCAGACGACGGTGAAGCTGCCCGGCATTATGGACGCCGCCATCGTATCGCTGTCGCGGACGGTCGTCGGCACGCTCATTACCGTTTTCTGCTGCTCGTTCTTCGCTTATCTGATCACGAAGGAAGAGCTGCCGTTCCGCAAAGCGATCTACCGCTTCGTCCTCGTCACGATGTACTTCAACGCCGGCTTCATTCCGTGGTACCTGACGATGAAAACGTACGGCCTGCAAAACAGCTTCCTGCTGTACGTGCTGCCGACGGCGCTGGCGGGCTTTAACGTCATTCTGATCAAGACGTTTATCGAACAGCTGCCGGCTTCCCTCGAGGAATCGGCGAAGATCGACGGCGCGGGCTATTTCAAGATTTACACGAGCATCATTTTCCCGCTGTCGATGCCGATCATCGCGACGATCGCCGTATTCGCCGCCGTCGGGCAATGGAATACATGGTTCGACAACTACTTTCTCGTCGAAAATCCGAAGCTGCAAACGCTTCAGCTCGTGCTGTACAACTTCCTGAACCAATCGAGCAACCTGTCCAATGCGACGACCGAGCAGCTCAACCGCGGCGATCTCGTCCGCACGCTGACGCCGCAGTCGATCCGCATGGCGATCACGATGCTCGTAACACTGCCGATCGTACTCGTATACCCGATGCTACAGCGGTACTTCGTCAAAGGCATCATGATGGGCGCGGTCAAAGGTTGATCCTGAAGCGAGCGCACTCGATTTTCAGCCGACAAGCTTGGATTATCCGGCGATATCGCCGATAATTATAAATCTCGACTATTCATAGGAGGGTTACAATGAGAAAGAAAGCTACCCTTAAGCTGGGAGCCATGATGCTGGCGACGACTTCGCTTCTGCTGTCCGCCTGTTCGGGCGGCAATAACGGCAACAATGCTTCGCCTTCCGCATCTGCTCCGGCAAGCGCCGGCGCAAGCTCGGCCGCGGCAAGCCCGAGCGCATCGAGCGAGGCGTCCAAAGATCTGGTCACGCTCCGCGTGCTGGTCATGGAGCCGGGCACCAAGTGGAACAAGTACAACGAGAGCCCCGTAGCCAAAGCGATCGCCGACAAGATCGGCGTCAAGATCGAATATGTCGAGGCCGACGAAAATAAATTTAACGTCATGCTCGCCAGCGGCGACCTGCCCGATATCGTCCGCTCG
The DNA here is from genome assembly GCF_019091135.1 of Cohnella sp. GbtcB17. Lineage (GTDB taxonomy): Bacteria > Bacillota > Bacilli > Paenibacillales > Paenibacillaceae > Cohnella. The sequence goes on from NZ_JAGXJW010000022.1 coordinate 55,127, forward strand.
GACGTCAACAAATACCAGAAGCAGCTGATCGAAGGCAATCTGGTCGTCCCGATGGACGACCTGCTCGCCGAGCACGGCAAAGACATCACCGCAAACATTCCGACCGTCGTCGAATTCAGCAAGAAAAACTGGAGCAACGGCACGGGCAAGCTGTACTTCCTGCCGCCGCAGGTTCAGGCGAAGTCCGGCGAGTTCGTCCGTCCGATCACGATCGGCCCGACGATTCGCTGGGATTGGTACAAAGAAGTCGGCGCGCCTGAAGTGAAGACGATGGACGACCTGCTGAACGTCGTCGATCAGATCGTGCAGAAGCATCCGAAGACCGACGACGGCAAAAAGGTATACGGCGTCTCGATGTGGCAGGATTGGGGTCTGTGGCCTTATACGATTCCACCGATCATTTTCACCAACATCGCCGGCGTGACGAGCGACCTGACGATGCACGAGACCGGCAGCACCAAGTTCATCAGCACGCTGACCGACGAGACGTCCAACTTCTGGACGGCGATGAAGTTCTACTTCGACGCCAACCAGCGCGGCCTGCTCGACCCCGACAGCCTGACGATGAAAAACAACGACTACATGGCCAAGGCAACCTCCGGCCAAATCGTCGTCGGACCGGCGACCTGGGCGATGGGCGACTTCAACGCGCAGCACACGAACGACGGCAAAGGCTTCATCGTCATCCCGGGCGGCAAGTACGCCTGGACGGGCGAGATTCGCCCGCTCGGCTGGCAGGACAAATCGTACAGCATCTCCAAAAGCTCCAAAAACCCGGAGAAGGCCATGGAATTCCTGAACTATATCTACTCCTACGAAGGCGCAAGAACGATGTACAGCGGCGTCGAAGGCCAGAACTGGAACATGACGGACGGCAAGCCGACGCTGACCGAGGACTCGCTGGCACTCAAGGCGACCGGCGGCATTCCGCTCGAATCGTCGGGCATGTCGCTCGACCTGAACATCATCGGCCTCGGCGGCGACGTCGCCAATCCGCAGGACGGTCAGCCGCTTAACCTGTTCAACACCGAGGAAGCGCTCATTAAGGCGGCGACGCCGCTTGAGAAGGATTTCGCCGAGCACTACGGTGCGCGCTACTCCGGCGAAGTGTTCGGCAAGCTGATTAAGGAAGGCAAGCTCGTCTCCGCCACGACCTGGATGGACAATATGAGCGAGGATCAAGTGCTGAAGGAAAACACGGTGCCGGGCGTTACGCTGACGGACGACTGGAAAAAGAAAGAGGCTTCGCTTAAAGAGCTTGCTACGCGCCAAGCCGCCAAGATCATTCTGGCGAAGGACGAAGCGGCCTATAACAAAGCGAAAGCTGAAGCGCTCGACGCGTTCAAGAAAGCGGGCGCGGACGATTTCACGAAATATTACAACGACGAAGTCCAAAGACTGAGAGCGGAGCACGGCCTGCAATAATGGCTGCCGCGCGCGGCATAGCCGCTTTGACAGGGAGCCGGAGCCGAATAGGCTTCGGCTCCTTGTTCGTTCGAAGAAATTTAACGGATAGGAAGTGCCGCAGCATGACGGAACGATATTTGGACGATCTGCAGGACGAGGCTTACGGCAAATCCTCACTTTACGGAGACGCCGCTTGCGAAACGGAGGCATCCCGGCCAGCGCGCCGGACGATTGCGAGGCTTGTCGACGGCGAAGGAGACGGCTTCGGGTTAGACAATCCGGGGCCGGAGCGCCTGTCGTTGTCGGGCATCTGGCGTTTGCAGGACAGTGAGCCTGCGGATCCGGGCGATCCCGCGCCCAACACCGGCTGGTTCGGACGCAAGGCGAAGGCAAGCCGGGGCATGGCGGAAAAGTGGTACGCGCCGGGCACGGATCGAAGCGCCTGGCGCGAGGTAACGGTACCGACGACGGTGCAGCGCGCGCTCGTCGGGCTTGGCGAGCTCGCCGATCCGTACTGGGACACGAATACGATCGACGAGCTGGAAACGCACGGCGAGCCGAAGGAGACGCCGCTGTGGTTCAGAAGGACGCGCGCGGAGCGCAGCGACTGGTGGTTCGCGCGTTCCTTCGAGGCGCCGGTTAAGTGGCGGGAGCGCCGCCTCTCGCTGCGGTTCGACGGCATCGACTACTCGGGAACCGTGTTCCTGAACGGCGTGTCGCTCGGCCATCACGCGGGCATGTTCGGCGGTCCCGACCTCGACGTGACGCGGCTCGTCGACTTCGACGGCCCCAACGAGCTGGTCGTCCGCATCGATCAGGCGCCGCAGTCGTGGAACGGCCTTCTAAAAGGCAGTCCCGGCTTCGGCTGGCATTACGGGCATCTGATCTCGCTTGGCATCTGGAAGGATGTATGGCTCGCGGCCGAACCCGACATTGCGGTCTCCGACCCGTTTGTCGTCACCCGGTCGCTCGGGCCGGAAGGCGCCGTGCTGGACATCTCGTACAGCGTCGACAGCTCGCTGACCGAGCCTGTCCCGGTTACGGTTGAAGGCGAAATTCGGCTGCAGACGGATGAATCCGAAAAGGCGCATGCCGTTCGTTTTCGAAGCGAGCTTGAAGCGCCGAACGGACGCAGCCGTTATACCGCCCAGGTGACGCTGCGCGAAGCCGCCCTTTGGTGGCCGGCCGGATACGGCGAGCAGCCGCTTTATCGTTTGAAGCTTAGCGTGAAGATCGCCGATTCGGCGGAAACGGACGCTTCCGGGCGCGAGGCGGAGAAGGGCCGCAAGCAAGGAAGTGACGTCCCTGCGCTCACGGTCGCCGGCACGGAGACGACGTTCGGCGTGCGTACGGTTGAGATGCACGCTGCGCCGGGCGCCCGCCCGGAAGCCGATTACCGCTGGCAGTTCGTCGTCAACGGCGTACCGATGTTCATTAAAGGCGCCAACTGGTGCTGGCCGGACCCGATGCTCGAGCAGCGCGAAGCGCTGTACGCGCGGCTGATCGGCCTGGCGCGGCGAGGGCATGTGCAGATGCTGCGCGCCTGGGGCGGCGGCATCGTCGAGGAGGACGTCTTCTATCGGCTGTGCGACGAAGCCGGCATCCTCGTCTACCAGGAGTTCCCGCTGTGCTGGGGACCGATGGACGCGCCGTATACCGACCTTGGCGTCATCGACAGGCAGGTGACGAGATCGGTAAAGCGGCTGCGCAATCATCCGTCGCTCGTCATGTGGGGCGGCGGCAACGAAAACGGCGAGCACGGCGGCGCGGACGAAGCGCTGCACCTGGTCGGCCGCCGCTGCCGCGGGCTCGATCCGTCCCGGCCGTTCCACCGGACCGATCCGTGGGGCGGCAGCGCACACAACTGGAACGTATATCACGGCGGGGAACCGCTCGACGCGGCGACGCTGGCGATGCCGTCCGTTTTTTACGGCGAATACGGCGTGCCGAGCATGCCGGAGCGTTCAAGCTGCGTGCGGTTCGTGCCGGAGGAAGCGCTGGCCGCCTGGCCGCCGACGGAGGACAGCCGCGGCTGGCTAGCGCATTTCCACCAGTTTTCCCTGAAGGACGTCATCAAGGTGATGCGGTACGGCGCATACGGTCCGATTCGGGACTGGGAGACGTATATCGCGTATTCCCAAGCCGCGCAGGGCGAGTCGATCCGCTTTACCGCAGAAATTCAGCGCGCCGGGGCGATGGAGGGGAAGACGGGGTTCTGGTATTACAAATTCACCGACCTGTTCCCCGGACATTCCTGGGGCGTCGTCGATTATTACGGTATCCCCAAGCTGTCCTACTATCAGGCGAAACGGGCGTGCAGCCCGCGCGCCGCGTTCGCGACTTATGAGCGGATCGGAGGCTGGCAGCCGGGCGAGACGTTCGAGGCGGAGCTCCATGCCGCCAACGATACCGGCCATGCGCTGCAGGGCGCTGCGGCGATTGCGACCGTATACGACAGCGAATTAAGCGAACTGTGGAGCGAGCACTCCGAAGTCGAGCTTGAGGCGAACGGCAGGGTTAAGCTGGGGCGGATCGCTTTTGCGCTGCCCGGCGAGGCCGAGCGGGTGACGCCGTTTTTGATGGCGGTGAGGCTTCAGGATCAAGCTGGCGCCGTCATCTCCGATCAGTGGTACGAATTCAATGCGCAGCCGAAAACGACGGACCTGGTCGCGTTCGAGCAGGCGCATCTGCATGACGGCAACGAATATCCCGGGGCGGTCGCGGAGGAGGCGTTTGCGCTGTACGCGGGGCTGCCGGATGCGCCATTGCGCCGTCTGCCGCGGACGTCGTTGGCGCTGTCGGTCGAACGCACGAGAGACGGCGGGAACGTCCGCATTTGCAATACGGGAGCCGTACCCGCGATTCGCGTGACGCTCGGCGGATTTCCACTCGACTGGGACTGCTACCTGTCGGACAACGAGATCGGGCTGCGTCCCGGCGAGGAGCGGACAATTCCGTTTGAAGCGCCGGCCGGGATGGCGCTTGTCGGACTAACTGCGAGCGCGTGGAACGCGCCGGCCGTTCCCGCATGCGATGCGCGCCTTGCGCAAGATCACCTGTCCGCGAACGAACCTAGCCTGGGAGGACACAGCCATGACTAATGAAGCAAGCATAGACGCGTTCGCCAAAGCGAGATGGATCGCCGCCCCCGCCGCCGATCATCTCGATTGGGACGAATATGCGATTGAACTGAGCGTCGTTCTGGAGGCCGGCACGCTGGAGCTATTGTTCGGCGTGCGGTCCGAAGCCCGGTGCAGCGGCTTTGCGCTGGACGCGGATGCCGGCGTCGCAACGCTGTTCGCCATCGCGGACGGGAAACGTCAAGAGCTAGCGCATGCGCAAGCGCCCGAGCTCTCCAATGCGTCGGCTTCCATGAGGATCAGGCTCGAGCGGAATGCGGACGAAGCCGCCTTGCTCATCGACGGACGCACCGTGCTGTCGGCGCGCGAAGCCGGACGCGAGCCCGGTACGATCGGCTTCCGTACCGGCAGCGGAGGGGCCGCCGTCTGCCGGGATCTGCGCGTTTTTGCGCCGGACGGGCGCGCCATGTACGTGAACCGGTTCTACGATCCCGCCGCGATCCAGTTCGGCGGCGGACGCATCGACGGCTCGGGCAGCGGCTTGCGGCTGGACGAGAACGTCCTGGCGATCTGCGAAGCGCCCGTCGCGCCTGACAGTCCGCTGCTGCGCAAGCCATTCGAGCTGCCGTCGCCGGTCGTCCACGCTGAGCTTAGCGTGTATGCCCTCGGCTGGTACGAGGTCACCGTCAACGGCGCCAAGCCCGACGCCCGCGTGCTGACGCCCGCGAACTCCCCGTACGAGCGCAGGCTGCTGTATGACGTTTACGACGTGACGGATTCGTTGAAGCGCGGGGCCAACGCCATCGGCCTCTGGCTCGGCAACGGCTACAATATGAATTATTCGCGCTGGGGCTGGAAGTGGAAGCGAGGCAAAGCGGTCGCCCTGGCGCTGACGGCGACGCTTGAAGACGGCTCGACGGTCGCCGTGACGACGGACGACAGCTGGCTGACCAAGCCGAGTCCGCTGCTGGCGAACGACATCTACGACGGCGAGACGTTCGATGCCCGGCTTGTCGAGCCGGGCTGGGATATGCCTGGTTTCCCGGCCGAAGCGTGGGAACGGGCCGTGCTGGCCGAGCCGCCGGAAGGCGAGCTTGTCCGGAGCGGGCAGCCGCCCGTCCGGCCGTTCGCGCCGATGCAGCCGGTTCGCGTGCTGCGGCGGCAAGCGGACAACGCCGTTTATGACTTCGGGCAAAATATCGCAGGCTGGGCGATCGCGTCGGTTCGCGGCGCGGCCGGCTCCCGGATCGAACTGCGCTACAGCGAGCTCGTCAATGCGGAGGGCGCGATCGACCCGTGGACGAACCGCAACGCCAAAGCGACCGATATTTATATTTTAAGCGGCCGTCCCGAAGGAGAGACGTACGAGTCGCGGTTCACCTATCACGGCTTCCGCTATATCGAAGTTACGGGCGATGCCGATCTGCTGGAGCTGCGCGCGGTGCCGGTGCATGCAGACGTTCCGGAGGCGGGGGAGTTCAGTTGCTCGGACGAGACGCTCGTTCGCGTACAAAGCAATCTGCGCTGGTCCATCCTCAACAACCTGTACAGCATTCCGACCGACTGCTGCCAGCGGGACGAGCGAACGCCCTGCCTCATGGATTCCGCTGTCGTAGAAGAAGCCGCCATTCACAACTTCGGCATGCAGGCGTATTACCGCAAATGGCTCGGCGATATTCGCCACGACAGCGGCAATCCAGACTGGAGCGGAGACAAAGTGACGCTGCCGTGGTATTTGTACCTGTATTACGGCGATCGCAAGACGCTTGAGACGCATTACCCCGACATGTCCGCTTACGTCGATGCGCTCGCGGCAAAATGGCCTTCCGGCATCGTCGAGGAGGGCTTCGGCGACTGGTGCGTGCCCAACGAAGACGGCTGGGAAAACTACTTCAACGAAGTCGCGATCGTGAACTCGTCCTTGTATTGGCGGTTCGCGCGCATTGTGTCCCAGGCGGCGGAGGCAGGCGGCTTTTTGGACGATGCGAAGCGCTTTGCGGCGCTGGCGGACCGGATCGGCGAGGCGTTCGAATCGCGCTTCCATGACGGCAACGGCATTTACGGCAGCGGCTCGCAGACGGCGCAGCTCATGCCGCTGGCGTTCGGCATGGTGCCGGATGCCTTCGTCGGGAAGGCGGTCGACGGATTGTTGGCCGCGATCGAGAAGAAGGGCCGGCGTCTGGATACCGGCATTTACGGCACGCGCTATTTGATGGACGTGCTTGCGGATCACGGCCACATCGATCTGGCGCTTGCGCTGCTGACGCAGCCGGAATATCCCGGCTTCGGCTATCAGATCGCGCAGGGCGCAACGACGCTTTGGGAGCAGTGGAGCGAAAAGGGCGGCATGCATTCGCACGATCACGCGATGTTCGGCGGCGTCGGCGCGTCCTTTTATACGCGGCTTGGCGGCATCGAGCCGCTCTCGCCCGGCTACGGATCGATCCGGATTCGTCCGCGCGTGCCCGCGAGCCTGCAATGGGTACGGACCCGGTTGAGGACGGTGAAAGGCGAGATCGTATCGGAATGGCGCAAGGATGGGGACGCGATCAAGCTTGAAGTCGAGGTTCCGGAAGGTGCGACGGCGATTGTCTTACTGCCGCAGCTCGGGCCTGGCGCGCCTTCGGACGACGAGCGCCGGGTCGGTCCGGGGCGTCATGCTTTTGTCGTCGCGTCTTGGGCCGCAGCGGCAGAATAAACTTTACAAGACGACGGGATTCCTTTACGCTTGATGGCGTGAGCAAGCGATCGCACGGAAGACGGGGATGCATGCCGCCCCGTCTTTCTTTATTTTGAGCCGAGTATGGAGGAGACCGATATGGCGCTGGAATATCGCAAGATCGAATCGATCGAGGACCCGTATTTTACGAAAATGCATGAACTGATGGGGCGCGTATTTCCGCCGGAGGAAGTGCTGGCGTTCGAGCTGTGGCGGGAGCCGCTGCTGGACCCGACGATCCAGGTGTTCGTCGCCGTGCTGGACGGCGAGGTCGTCGGCGCGACGGAGTATCGGTACCGTCCCGAATTCGCCGTAGCGATGACGGACTTCACGATCGTCGGCCGCCCGGGACTTGGCATCGGCCGCTTTTTGCTCGTGCAGCGCGAGGCGCATCTGAAGCGGCTGGAGGCGGAGAGCGGCGTGCCGATGCTCGGCATGTTCGCCGAGATTTACGATCCTGCGCAGCTTGGCGAGTCGGAGGCGGCCGGTCCGGTCGGTCCGATGCATCCCGCCGTCAGGCGCGAGGTGCTGTCGCATCTCGGCTTCAAGCGCCTCGATCTGGCGTACGTGCATCCGTCGTGGGATCACGAGGGCAAGGCCGTCGAAGGCCTCGATCTATGCTTCAAGCCTGCGGACGATGCAGTAGCCAAGCTGCCAGCGTCGCTGGCTGCCGGATTTTTGCGCTGGTATTACGCGGCGCTGCCGAACAAGCCCGAAGCCTGGGAGACGATGGTCGCTCGGCTCGAAGCGCAGGACAGCGTCGAGCTGCTGCCGATCTAAGCTTGGCCGTCGGGTGTTTTGCCCGGAACCAATCGACGGGGGCCCTGCTATTGCGATCACGGTCGCGAGCGGCACTTTCTCGTCTTAGAATCAAGTGCACGTTAACGCGATAGAATCACCGGGGAGTGGGGGGAGTTGCCCGGAAAAACCGTGCAACTCCCGTGGTAGCCGCTACTGGGAGCGGAGTTACACGGAAAAACCGTGCAATCCCGTGGAAAGTGTCACCGGAGAGCGGAGTTACACGGAAAAACCGTGCAGCTCCCATAGAAAGCTTCACCGGAGAGTGGAGTTACACGGAGAAACCGTGCAGCTCCCATAGAAAGCTTCACCGGAGAGCGGAGTTACACGGAGAAACCGTGCAGCTCCCATAGAAAGCTTCACCGGAGAGCGGAGTTACACGGAGAAACCGTGCAATTCCATAGCGATAAGTGCAAAAAGGCGCTAACGCCATCTCCGAGACGCTCCGGACATCGCCGATAAGTGCAAAGAGGCACTAACGTCGCCTTCAAGACGCTCCGAACGGCGCCGATAAGTGCAAAAAGGCGCTAACGGCCCCTCCGAGACGCTCCGGACAGCGCCGATAAGCGCAAAAAGGCACTAAGGCTTTTCCGCACACACGCCGGACAGGGCCGAAAAACCGCAAGGGTCGCTAAGGCCAGCTGTAATGGCACATTCTTTACAAACATATTGCGATAGAATTCAAATTTCTCCATTCCGTTGCAGGATGATGGAGTTTTGCAGGAAAGCATAATACAGCAAGATAGTTCGGGACCAACGGAAGGAAGGGTAGCGCGTTGTCGGCATCTCAACAGGATTTGATCATCAAGGTGCTGGGGAACGGCGATTCCCTGGGTACGCCGCGCGTCTACTGCGAGTGTGCGGTATGCGAGGAAGCGCGCGAAGGCGGGCGGAACGTCAGACGGCGTTCGTCCATTTGGCTGAATACGGGAGGAGAAGCGCCGCTGCTCGTCGATTGCGGGCCGGATTGGCGCCATCAGATGGAGCGGCTCGGCGCGAGACGGGTGGAGCGGGCGCTGCTGACGCACGCGCATGTCGACCATATCGGCGGTCTTGCCGAATGGGCCGACGCCTGTCGCTGGCTGGAAATGACGGCAGAGCTGTACGCGCATGCCGAGGTGCTACAAGACGTCGCCACCCGGTATCCCTGGATTGGAGGACGGCTGCTTCACCGGCCGCTCGAGCAGGCCGGAGCTCTGGCGTACGGCGGATGGGCGATCCGGGCATGGAAGGTGAACCACGGCAAAAACGGCTATTCGTACGCATATCGCTTCGATCATGCAGAGGGCGGATCGTTCGCGTACTGCCCCGATTCGATCGACTTGTCGGACGAGCAGAAGGCGCCGCTGCATGGGCTGTCGCTGCTCATCCTCGGGACGAGTTTTTACGAGGAACCGTATCCGATGGAGACGCGGTCGTTGTACGACGTCAAGGAAGGTCTGCGTTTAACCGAGGAAGTCGGCGCGCCGGCCGTTGTGTTCACGCATATGTCCCACGATATCGACGTCAGACGGGATTACGGATTGCCTGCTTGGGCGCGATTCGCTACCGAAGGGATGGAGCTGCGGGTGTCGGCAACAAAAAGAGGGGTCTAGTCCATGGAGGCTAGCCCCTCTTTTTTATATGCGGCCGAAACGATAACCGTCTACGCTTAAGAAGACAAGGCGGCGATCGCTTCCGCGGCGGAGCGGTTGCCCGACGCTACGTCGCCGACCGTCCGTCCGAACATGCCAAGCGTCATGAGGAACAGATCGATAACATGCAGCGCGTCGGGCTGCGGCAGCTTGTGCGCGGCGCCGACGGCCCATACGTAGCGGTAATACAGTTCGCCTGCGTCGTTTAAGCCGAAGTGGCCGAGCGGGAGACGGCTGTTGACCGTCATAAGCAGCTCGGCGAGTCCGGCGCGCGCATCAGAAGCGACGGCTGGGGCAACGACGGTGTAAATTTGAAGCAGGCGAATGTCGCCGATATCCTCGTCATCGAGCGGTACGAACGTAAAAGTCAAATACCGTTCGCCGTTGTCTTCATCGGCGTCGGGAGCGGCGAGCAGGGCGGGGATCGGTATATCCTCGGTCGGTTCGAGCAGACGGCAGGGCAAGCCGGCTTCCTCCAGCGCTTGCTGCAAAAAGCCGAGCTCCGCCAAGTCGCGCGCATTCGTATAGTTGTCCATAAGCTCACCCTCTCAATCAAAGTACAAACCTGGCCTAAACGAAAGACCGCGGCCTTTGGGACCGAATCAACGTTGCTTCATGCCGTTTACGAGCAGCTCGCGCTGCTTTTCGACGTTGCCGTTCAAGCGGAACAGCTCGGCCGTCGAGACGCCGCTGGCCGAGATGAAGTTTTCGACGCGCTTGTATTGCTTAAGGATGTTCTCGTCACCGGGACGGTATTCGGGCAGCGCGGCGACCATCTCCAAGATCAAGTTGCTGTGCTGGATGCGCTTGGCCAGCTTGGCGGAGGAGGACTTGTCCGCGTTAAAGACGGCCTTTGTAATGCCCCACGCGCCGGCTTTGGCGGCTCGGTCCCGGCCCGCCTGCTTGACCGTCCGCGCTACCTTCATCGTCGCGCCTGCGCCGCCTGCTGCCGCCTTCAGCGGAATGCCGACCTGCGCGCCGACGCCGGACAGCGTCGCGATGTCGCCGGCGATGTTGGTCATCTCCAGGCCGATCTCGATCGTGCCGCGTACCTGCCGCTTGCGGTTGATGTATTTCATTTCCTTGGCGAGCTCGTAGTCCTGGATGTCCTTCAGCTCCTGCACTTCTTCCGCTGACGCTCCAGTGCCGAGCGCGGTCAGCTCGTCTTTGCGCTGCTTGAGCTTGACCGGATCGGTGCCTGCGTTCGTGGTCCACAGATGCACGCCGCCGAGCGTTCGCTTTTTGCCCGCCGTCACATAATCCTTGTTTTTGCCGCCGGCGCCGTAGGCGGATTTGAACTCTCGCTTGGCCGTCGTCATCTTCATGGCGGATACCGTCGCCTTGACCGCGTTGTACGTCTTGATCGTGATGGAGATGCCGCTGATCGCGATGCCGACGCCGGGGATGGCCGCGGCGAGTCCGGCGGTCCCCATGTCAAGTATATCCTTGATCGCCTTGACGGTTTTCAGGACGCCTTGCGCGGCTTGAAGGCTGTTTTCCAGCGCCTCCAGCGTCCCGGTCACCGCTTCGTCCTTGCTGAGGCCTTCATCGCTCATGCCTTTCTTGAACATGTCGTAGATGCCTTTGACGACGCTGAAGGCGCTCTTGATGGCGGCGATCGCCTCGCCGACCGAGCCGGCCCAATCGCTGACGGCGCCCGCATCGCCGACCTCGCCCGTCCCGTGAACGACGCCCGCATCGTTAATGAGGCCCGAGCTGCTTTCCACCATCTTCGTTCCGGACTCGGCGGTGTCGATGACGCCTTCTGCCACGTCCATTTTGGACTGCTCGGGATCTTTGATCGCGCCGATCGTTTTTTTCATGGCGATGAGGCCGCTCACGCCGGACATGGCGAATTCAAGCGGATTGGTGCCGACGTCCAGGTGGCTCTTCTGGTTTTCGAGCGCTTCCTTTTGGTCCTCGGCGCCCTCTACGCCCTTCAGGTTGTCGATCGCGTCCTCGAGTTGTTCGGATTTGGTGCCGGGCACGAGCGTGCCCAGCTCTTTCAGGTTGTCCGCCGTCTCGACATTCTCTTCGGTTCCTTCTTCCGCTTCGGGATTGGCGCCGACGGACGACAGCGCGCCGCCGGATTGCTGGGCCTTGATGTCGGCCAGCTTGTCCCGCGCGCCGGCGATGCCGCCGAGCGCCTTCACTTTGTCCTTGCGGATAAAGCCGTAATCGGAGCCGAACTTCGCGAGCTTCCAGCCGCCCGACTTGTCGTATACCTCGAATACGTCCACCTCTCCGCGATACTTGATCTTGCCGCCGACCATCTTGCTCTCGTCGACCTCGAACGACTCGGAGCCGCTTGCGTCAAGCTCCTTTTTGAAGCTGCGCAGATGCGCGCCTGCGAGCGAAGTCTGCTTCGAAGCGTTGGGGGAAGGCATCGAAGCCGGAAGCTGGGCGGGGTCGGCCAGCATCTGGATCAGGGCCGAATTGCCCAGGGCGCGCTGGAGCTGCAAAAGGCCGGCCGGCGACTGCATGCGCTGCAGCGTCGCGACCGACGGAGCGGCGGACGACCGGGAAGGGGCAGACTTGGCCTGGGCGGCCTGCGAGGCCGCGGGTCCCGCGGAGCGGGATGGGGCTTGAAACGAGCTCATGAATGCACGACTCCTTAGCGGTGGACGAGTGGCGTTGAAGGATGAAGGCGGCCGATCCGGTCAAGACCGGGAAAGAGGACGGCGGTCACGAATGCTGAACCGGGGTGAAGGGAGCGACATGTTCGGGCAAGCCGGGCGTCGGACGATCGGCCATCCGCTGGATCGTCGGCGCGGCTTGATCCGGCGTCGACGCCGCTCGTTCGCCGAGATCGTCCGCTTCTTTTTCAAGCGCGGGGTCGTCGTTCAGGCGCATTCCGCTCTTGAGCTGGGCGGTCGGCAGCACGCGCCCTTGTCGCTGCTGTACGACATGGGCGAGCTCGTGACCGATGATCTTCTGGCCGCCCTGCGTGTCGGGATTGTATTGTCCCGGGGCGAAGTGGATGTCGTTGCCCTGTGCGTAGGCGAGCGCGCCTACGCTCGAAGCCTGCGAGGAATTGGCGTGGACGTTGACGTTGGAAAAATCGGCGCCCATCACTTTTTCCATCTTGGCCTGGACGTCGAGCGGCAGCGCGCCGGGACGTTCCTGCTTGCGCTGGGCGGGCGCGTTCGACTCCTCTGGCGACAGCTCGCCCGCGCGCATCATCTGCAGGACGGCCCGGTTGCCGACGGCGCGCTGCATCGCGAGCATCTGAATCGGCTTGCCCTGCCGCGGGCTCTCGGCCTGGCCGGCGCGGGAGTCGGCTTGCCGGTGATTGTTGGCATAAAGACGGCTCAAGGTCGCGACCTCTTTTCCGTGCTAAGATTTGTTTTCTATTATAACTTATATTTTCCCGCGTAAATACGATTCGTTTACCGTAAACGGCTATTTTTTTGTCGGATTATGGTATGATACGCGTGAATAAAAACGTCCTGGCATCGCCTGGAGGCGGACGGAGGGAAGCCATTGACCGCTAGGAACGACAGGTTGGACGAGGAGCCGGGCATGGACGGTAGCTATGCGATCGCACTCGACGAAGGGATGGCTGCGATCGATTCGCTGCATCGCTTCATGGAAGCGGCCGGCGACCGCATGGGCTGGTCCGAGCGTACGAGGCTTCAGTTGACGCTTGCCTGCGAAGAACTTTTGACGAATATCGCGTCCTACGGCTACCCGGACGGCGGCGATCCCCGTATTCGGCTGAGCGTCACGCCGGTCGCGGGCGGTGCGCGTCTCGTGCTGGAGGACAATGCCGCGGCATTCGATCCGCTGGTCCAAGCCGACCCCGACTTGACGCAGGACCTGGACAGCTGTCCTATCGGCGGGCTCGGCGTTTATTTCGTGAAGCGGCTGATGGACGAGCTCGATTACGAGCGGCTCCCTTCGGGCAACAGGCTCACGATGATCAAATACGATTAAAAGAGGTGCGGCAGATGGAATTGAAGTCGGCGGTAAAGAACGGAGTCGCCGTTTTATCGATAGAAGGTCGTCTCGACGGACAAAACGCATCGGAGGCCGAAGCGGCGTTCGTCAACTTGGCCGGCGAGGGACATACCCGTTTCGTGCTGGATTTTTCTTCGCTCCAGTACATCAGCAGCGCGGGGCTCAGAGTCGTGCTTGTGGCCGCCAAAAAAACGAAGGCGCTCAAGGGCAGCTTGATCTGCGCCGGCATGAGCGAAGCGGTACGCGAAGTGTTCGAGATGTCGGGCCTGCTCGGCATCCTCGAAACGGCGGATACGGTGCAGCAGGCGACGGCAGCGCTGGCGGCCCGTTAACGGCCGAAGGCGCAAGCGGCGTTCGACGGCCTGGGCCGCGGACGCGGAAGGGGATGGAAGCGATGGACATGCTGTGGGCGGCGGTCGTCCCGGCGCTGGTCGCGGGCGGGCTGGCCGGCGGCGCGGCCGTATATTTGTCGTGCCGCTCTCGTGTGCGGCAGGCCCGCACGCTGCTCGACATCAGCTTGCAGCTGAACTCGACGCTAAGGCGCAGCGAGCAGATCGAGCTGATCGTCGAGCGGGCGAAGACGATATTGCCGGTCGAGGCTGCCTCCGTGCTGCTGGTGGATCGGGACAGGCAGGAGCTGTTTTTCGAAGTCGCCACGGGCGGCAAAGGAGACGAGGTCAAGCGCATCCGGCTGCCGTTTGGCGAAGGGATCGCGGGTCTTGTGGCGCAGTCGGGCGACAGCATCGTCGTCAACGATCCCGCCGCGGACCCGCGCTGGTCGAGCCGGGTGGCCGACGCCACCGGCTTCGTGACGCACAACCTGCTGACCGTGCCGATCGTCAAGGGCGGATTGGTGGAGGGCGTCCTGCAGGTCGTCAACAAGCGCGGCCGCCGTCCTTTCACCGATCGTGACCGGCAGCTGCTCGAAGCGGTCGCCCAGCCGATGGCGGTGGCGCTCGAGAACGCGAGGTTGTACGAGCAGCTCGAGAGCTCGATGAACGCGCTGGCCGCGACGACCAAGATCAAGGATCGGCTTGAGAGCGAGCTGCAGATCGCAGGCGGCATTCAGATGAGCTTTCTGCCGCGCACGATGCCTTCCGCGCATGAGCCGTACGACGTTTGCGCGCTGCTCAAGTCGGCCAAGGAGGTCGGCGGCGACTTCTACAATTTCTACAAGATCGATCAGAATCGATTGTTTTTCACGCTCGGCGACGTGTCGGACAAGGGCATTCCCGCGGCGCTGTTCATGGCGGTCGCGCTGACGCTGCTCAAGGGCAAGATGAAGCCGGACCTGTCGCCCGGCGAGCTGCTGCGCATGGTCAACGACGAGCTGGCGGCGGACGACCCGATGCTGTTCGCGACGATCGTATGCGGCGTGTTCGACGCCGGCACCGGCGAGATGACGCTGAGCGAAGGCGGGCACTGCACGCCGTACCTCGTGCGCGCGACGGGTGAGGTGCAGCCGGTCAAGCTGAGGAAAAGCCTGCCGCTGGCGGCGATGCCCGAATCGAGTTATTACGATACGGTCGTATCGCTGGCAGAAGGCGACCGGCTCGTGCTGTATACGGACGGCATCACCGAGGCCGAAAACGCCGCGCAGGAGCAATACGGCGGCGGGCGGCTGCAGCAGTTTTTGCGGATGACGCCGGGCATGTCGAGCGCCGAGGTCATCGACGCCCTGTTGATGGACGTGTTCATGTTCGCAGACGGCGCCCCGCAGTCGGACGACATCGCGGTGCTGAGCCTGATGAGACGATCGTGAAGGAGGAGCGGCCTTGAGCGGCAACGGAACATATCGGGACGGCGCGCAGCTGCTCGCGGACGAGCTGCTCGTGCTCGAGGAAGGCATGCGGACGCTGCTTGGCCCGACGGGGGAGGACCCGTTCGCCGACCCGCTGGCCGCGCTGAGAGGCCTCGTCGTAACGCCGGAGGAGCTGCTGCGCAAGGAGCCGGAAGACGAGCGGGCTTCGGCGGAATGGCGCTCCTATGCCGCACGGCGGCGCGAGGCGGAGGCGCGAATGGCGGAACGCGAGCAGGAGAGCGCGGCGGCGGGGATCTCGCTGCCGCTCGCCGCGTTGACGGAGCGGCTCGGCCTGTCGCGATGGGAGCGGCGGCTCGTCGTGCTCGCGATCGCTGGCGAATGCAGCCGCCGGTACGAAAAGTGGTTCGGTTATTTGAACGACGATGTGACGCTCAAGGCGGCGACGCCGGATTTGGCGCTGCGCCTGCTGTGCGACGACGCGGGCGAGCGTGCCGAGGCTCGCCGCTCCCTCGCGAGTCCGCTGCTGCGGCGTCTGCTGCTCGATACCGGCGAGGAGCCGCACGCGCGAACGCCCGCCTTCCGCGATCCGCTGCGGCTCGACCCGCGCATCGTCAGCTTCGTGCTGGAGGCGGAGCTGCTCGATGCACGGCTCGATGGCATCGCACGCGTCTACGGGCCGGACGACGGGGAGTTGCCGGAGCTGCCGGCGAACGACGAGGCTTGGCGCATTCTGGCGCCGCTGGCCGAAGCGCGGGAAGCGCGGGCGCAGCCGCACTGGCCGATGGTTCAGCTGTGGGGGCCGGCGGGCGCCGGCAAGCGGCTTCGCGTCCGGCGGCTGGCGGCGGCGCGGGGACAGGCGCTGCTCTGCGCGCAGGTCGAGCGGCTGCCGGCGGAGCCCGCCAAGCTCGCCGCCGCGCTCGCGCAGCTCGTCAGGGAAGCGCTGCTGACCGGCGCGGCGATTTGCTTCGCCGAAGGCGAAGGCGCGAAGGCGCCCGATCCCGCGGTGCTGGGCATGTACGGCGATGCGCTCGCAAGCTACGCGTCCTACGCCACGCAGCCGCTCGTCTGCTGGTGCAGCCGCGAACGGCGAACATCGCACAGCTTGCCTGCGGCCGAAGGACGCATGTTCTGGCAGGCCGAGGTCGGCCTGCCGGATGCTTCGCGGCGCGAGACGCTGTGGATGGCGTCGGCGGCGGGAGGCCGCGAAGGCATTTCGGGGCCGATGCCCCACCGGTACGAAGAAGGCTTGTTCCGGACGCTCGCCGACAAGTACCGGCTATCGCCGGGACAGACCGAGCAGGCCTGGCGCCAGGCGCGGACGCTCGCTGTGGGCGCCGGACACGCGTGGCCTGCCGCCGCGGAGCTGGAGGAAGCCGCGCGCGGCCAGTTCCGCCACCGGCTGGCGGATATGGCGGAGCGGATCGTGCCCAAGCGGAGCTGGAGCGACCTTGTGTTGCCGCCGGAGCCGCTCGCGCTGCTGCGCGAGGCTTGCGGCCGGTTCGCGCATCGCGGGCGGGTGCTTGAGGAGTGGGGCTTCCGCGACAAGCTGCCTTACGGCACAGGGCTCCATCTGCTGCTCGCGGGACCGCCGGGAACGGGGAAGACGATGTCCGCCGAGATCGTCGCGGGCGAGCTGGGGCTTGACATGTACCGGATCGACCTGTCCCGCATCGTGAGCAAGTATATCGGCGAAACGGAGCAGCGTTTAAGAGAACTATTCGCCGAAGCCGAGCAGAGCGGGGCCATTTTGTTTTTCGACGAAGGCGACGCCCTGTTCGGGAAACGGACCGAGGTCAAAGACGCCCACGACAAGTACGCTAACATGGAAGCGGCCTACCTGCTGCAGCGGATCGAGGCGTACGACGGGGTCACGATATTGGCGACGAACCTGCTGCAGAATATGGACGAAGCGCTTATGCGGCGGATGAGCGCGGTCATCAAGTTTCCGGCGCCGGACGTCGCGGACCGCGAACGCATTTTCAGAACGCATCTGCCGTCGTCCGTACCGACCGCGGACGATCTCGACCTGGCATTTCTCGCTGCGAGACTCGACGTAGCGGGCGGCCATATTAAAAATATCGTGCTGACTGCCGCTTTTTTGGCGGCAGGCGAAGATCGGCCGATCGGAATGCCGCATTTGGTGCGCGCATCGGCCCAGGAATTGCGCAAGATGGGAAAAATTTGGGTCAAGGACAATTTCGCTCCCTATGATGGGGATTCCGACGCAAGTTTTGGATAGCCACTGCGTGTAAATGCCGATATAATGAATTTATTGGCGAAAAATGTAGCAATGTGCTTTTTGGCCAAGCTTATCATTCTATCGCCTTCGAGAGGGGTGTCATCCATCGGCTCCTATACCGCGATCGCGGAGGTCGGCGCAAGTCTTTTGAAGCTGCTCCGCGAACAGCTGTCGCCCGATCCGATCGCCCGTCCGGACTTGATCGGCCTGGCTTCGCCGGCGGACAAAGGAGACCTTAGCTTGTCTCTGTATCTCGTAGGCGTCCGCGAGAGCGGGGAAGCCAGGAGGAACGCGATGCAGGCGCAAGGCGGCCAGCTCCGCTATCCGCCGCTCGCGCTCGATCTTACATACATGGTCACCGCGCATTCGGCCGCGGAGCCGCTCGCCCGAACGCTGGACGAGCATCTCATGCTGGGCAAGGTGATGCAGACGCTGTACGACAACGCGGTGCTTCGGGCGCCCTATCTCGAAGGCTCGCTCGCGACGTCCGGAGAAGAGCTGCGCATCACGGCGGAGAACATGGATACGGATCAACTCGTACGGCTCTGGCAGTTCGGCGATCTGCCTTACAAGCTGTCGCTCGTCTACCGGGTCGGCCCGATCTTGCTGGAGTCGACGCGGGTGAAGCCGGGACCTCGCGTCGTCGAGCGGCGTATCACGCTGCGCGACATCGGCGAAGGAGAGCCGCGATGAGCGCCGAATCGACCTTCGTTTCCCGCTGCTCGCTCGTCGTGTATCCGATCGACGCTTGGACGGGGCGGGCGCTTGCCGGCGCCGATGTATTGGTGCGGCTGGAAGGGCTTACCCACAAGCCGCTGCGAACGGCGGACGGCGGATATGCGTTCATGGACGTGCAAGCGACCGAATGCAGCTTGACGGTGTCCGCGCCGCTGCGGATGATTGTGCGAAGGGCCGTCGATCTGACAGCGCTCCCGAAGCAATCGCCGGTCGTCATCGCGCCCGTGCTGCCCGGCGCAAGGCTCCCGGCGCCGCCGGGAGCGACAGGGCTCGCACTGCTGGTGGTCGACGCGGACGGCAAGCCGGTTCCGGATATCGACATTTATGCTTGGGTCGAAGAAGACAGCTGCGGTCGGGGCCGCTTGGCCGACGATCTGCCGGCCGGTTCGGACATGCTTCGCTACGCTTCGGAGGGCGGCCGGCTGCTGCCGGGAGACCGCTTCATCCTCATGGAGCGCGGGGGCAAGGCGACGGAGCGATGCCGCGTCGGACCGGACACGGGCCAGCCGGGACTGCTGTCGCTTGAGGTGCCGGCGGTACGCGACTGGCGGCGCGGCGCGCTGCTGCTGCCGGCGGCAGCGGCGCTCACCGACTGCGACGGAGCGGCGACGCTCGCGCTGCGCGGCGCTTATCCGCAGCGGTTCCGCGTACATGCGGAGCTTGTGCTCGGTAAGAAGCGGACGCGCGTGGAATGGACCGCGGCCGGCGGCACGGTGACCCGGCAGGATCGCGTCGTATGGCCGGCCGGCTGACGAAGGCGATTGAGCGGTCGACCGCGACAGAGGCGGCGGCCGCGCGGACAAAGGGCATGACGATGCCTCACTTGCGGCTTTAACCGCTTGCGAGGCGGCGATTTTTATAGATTATCGATAGGCTGCGGTCAACCGGGCGCGTTTCTAACGCCGGCATCGAATGCAAGTTTGGTCATTCGTGCCGGCTGTCTGAGCGTCCCGCTTGTCCCGCGGCGATTAACCCACCAGCAGAGAGGAGGAACTGGCCGCTGACGGATGCCGCATCAAGTACGACATCAGGATGCATCCGTGAGGGAGCCGGGGAGTATGGCAGAATATTTGTCGCCTGGGGTATATGTAGAGGAATTCGAGAGCGGGTCCAGACCGCTTGAGGGCGTCAGCACCAGCACGGCCGGTTTTATCGGCCTTGCCCAGCGGGGCGCGGTAGAGGGTCTTCCTTTGCTCGTGACCGGCCCCGCCGATTTCCAGCGCGCGTTCGGCTCGTATTTGTCCGAGAGCGCCTTCGGCAGTTATCGTTATTTGGCTTATGCGGTCGAACAGTTTTTCATGAACGGCGGCTCGCGCTGCTACGTGATGCGGGTAGCGCCTTCCGACGCGAAGCCCGCTACTAACGGCGATCGACTTGCCGACGCGCTCTCTGTCTCTGCCAAGAATCCCGGCGCGTGGGGCAACCTCGTCAGCGTATCGCTGGCGCCGGCCAGCAAGGCGAAGACGCAGATCTACGAAGTGACCGACAAGCGCTACCGCGTTAAAAACGCGAACGGCTTTTACGCCGGCGACGTCGTCTCCTTCGCGGCCGGCGGCGAAGTTCAGCTGGCCCGCATCGTCAGCATCCAGGACAACATCATCGAGCTGGCCGAGCCGCTGGCCGGCGACGTCGTCGATACGGCGCTGCTGCCGACGAAGGTGCTGTCCACGAGCGAGTTTACGCTGACTGTCGTGTTCGGCGACGAAGTCGAGATTTTTGAAAAAGTATCGCTTAATCCCGAAGCGCCTTCCTACCTGGACAAGGTAGCGAGCCGTTCCAACTTGGTCAACGTCACCGCGCTCGTCACTTCGACGTCGGCGACGGCGCCGTTCGAACAGCTGACGGGCGACGCCGAAGGCGTAGTCGAGTTCGTACTGACGGGCGGCAGCGACGGTACCATCGGCAATCTGTCGGCCGCCGATTTCATCGGCGAAGACCGCGGGCCGGGCCGGCGCACGGGCATTCAGTCGTTCATCGACAACGACGTGGTCAGCATCATGGCCATCCCGGGCGTGACCGATCCGAACGTCCAGCTGTCGCTCGTCGCGCACTGCGAGAATCTCGGCAGCCGCTTCGCCATTCTCGACATTCCGCGCGAGAAGACGAAGGTAGCCGACGTGCTGACGCACCGCGACTTGTTCGACTCCAGCTACGCCGCACTGTACAATCCGTGGCTGTCGGTGTTCGATCCGCTCGACAAGCGCAACATTTTCGTGCCGCCGTCCGGCACGATGGCAGGCATCTACTCGCGCTCCGACACGACGCGCGGCGTACAGAAGGCGCCTGCCAACGAAGTGCTGCGCGGCGTCGTAGGTCTCGACGTGCAGTACAACACCGGCGAACAGGACATCCTGAACCCGGCCGGCGTCAACCTGATCCGCTCGTTCACCGGCCAAGGCATCCGCGTGTGGGGCGCCCGCACCGCGTCCTCCAACTCGCTCTGGAAGTATATCAACGTGCGCCGTCTGTTCATTTTCCTGGAGGGCTCCATCAAGGCCGGCACGAACTGGGTCGTATTCGAGCCGAACAACGATCAGCTGTGGGCGCGCGTGCAGCGCACGATCGACGCCTTCCTGACGCGCGTATGGCGCGATGGAGCGCTCGTCGGCTCAAGCCCGTCCGAAGCGTTCTTCATCGATATCGGCCGCTCCACGATGACCCAGGACGACATCGCCAACGGCCGCCTCATCTGCGTCATCGGCGTCGCGCCGGTCAAGCCGGCGGAGGTCGTCATCTTCCGCATCACGCAGAAGACCGGCTCCGAATAAAGGACGGCAAGGCAGCATAGCGCCGTCCGCCGTCCGGATGCGCGCATGATATTCATGGAAGGGGATACCCATGACAGGAGAACGTACAGATCCGTACCGCAATTTTAGATTCCGCGTTGAGCTCGAAGGCTTGCAGCAAGCCGGCTTCAGCGAAGTGTCTGGCTTCGACGCTTCGTTCGACGTCATCCAGTACCGCGAAGGCAACGAAGTCATCACGCCGCGCAAGCTCCCCGGGCTGGCGCGCTACGGCAACATCAGCCTCAAATGGGGCGCGACCGACTCCCTGGAGCTGTGGGAATGGATCCAGGACTGCGTGAACGGCACGGTCGAGCGCAAGACGGTCACGATCATCGCTATCGACGAGGAAGGCACGGACGTGGCGACCTGGCAGGTCATCGAAGCTTGGCCGGTCCGCTATACCGCGCCGAACTTCAACGGCCAAGGCTCCGAAGCGGCGATCGAGCTGCTTGAGCTGGCGCATGAAGGCATGACCCGTACGCAATAATTCAAACTTCTAGGCCCCTCGGGGCGGCTGGAGAGCTGACCGGCAGGCGCGTTGTTCGACTGTCGGCAGCTTTCCCGCATTTTTCGAACGATACGAGGCTCGGGGCGTTCCCAAGATTGAGCGGCGTGTATCTTATGTAGGCTTATGTAGCCGGTTGCCAGAAGCGCAGGTCGCGATTCGTTAGACCCGCTTTTCTTGCAGTCCGCCGTTACCGCCAGAAGCAGGCTTGCATCCGCGGTCGATGCCGTTCGCATGGCCGATCGCGAATATGATTTTTAAGACTGGAGGAGCATCATGGCCTTTCAAACCGAATACGAATTCGAGCTTCCCCGCGGATACGTCGACGATGCCGGCAATTTGCACAAGCGCGGTGTCATGCGGCTCGCTACGGCCGCCGACGAGATTTTGCCCATGAGGGATCCTCGTGTCCAGCAAAACGCCAGCTATTTGACGATCATCCTGCTCGCGCGCGTCGTGACGCGTCTTGGCGAGCTGAAGCATGTCGATACGAAGGTAATCGAGAAGCTGTTTACGGCAGACTTATCCTATCTTCAGAATATATACCGCCAGATCAACGATCTTGAATCACCTAAATTGCAAACCGCATGTCCGAAATGCGATCACGAGTTCGAGGTGGAAGTGGATTTTTTGTCCGTAGCGGAGGGCCTCTCGTAACGTACGCCGCAGACCGGTTGTACGAGGAGGTCGGCTTTATCGCTTACTATTTCCATTGGCCGCACGACGACATCATGAACATGGAGCATCGCGAGCGCAGGCGGTGGTGCGACGAGATTTCGAAGATCAACAAGAAGCTGAACGACGAGCCCGATAAAAACAATCCGTTCGACGTATTCGGCAGGAGGTGACGGGCGCTATGGGGGCAAACGGCAATACACGCGACGTGCTCGGCAGCTTCCGTTTCGACGTCGAGCTGGACGGGATGCTGGTGGCCGGCTTTTCCGACGTACAAGGGCTTGAATCGCAGACGGAGTATGAGGAATATCGCGAAGGCGGCGTGAACGGTTATACGCACCGCTTCCCCAAAGGAACGCGCTTCGCCCAGATTGTGCTCCGTCGCGGCTTTTCGTCGTCGTCGGCGTTGTGGGACTGGTACGATCAGACCGCCCGCGGGACGGTCTCGCGCAAGAGCGGTTCGATCATTCTGTACCGTCAGGACGGAGAAGAGCTTTGCCGCTGGAACTTTTTCGAGGCTTATCCGGTCAAATGGACCGGACCGGCGCTCGATGCAAGGTCGAGCGACGTTGCGATCGAATCGATCGAGCTCGTGCACAACGGCATCAAGGCGATTTTCTCTAAAAAGTAGAAAAGGCGTTCGTGTCTTGCGGCCGCGCTTCTCGCAGGCGTTCCGCGCGGAAGGAGGGGGAGCATGAAGCGATTCAAGGGTGGACTACGCCGTCTGTCGGCGGCTGTCGCGAAGCCGGAGAACGGCGTTTTCGCCGAAGCGATCAAGCGAAAATACGCATCGCTTCATGGTCAGGCCCGGTCGTCCCGACCCACTCTCGTCTTCCGAGCGGTGCCGACTTCGAGCAAGCGCGCCCGGGCGGCGCATACGCCGCTAGAGAGAAAACAGGCTCTTTTGGCTCCGCCCTCCAGGCAGCCGATCGGCGCGCCGATGCGCAGCGAGGTCCGCACGATCGTCAAGGAGCGCGTCGTCGAGCGGCACACCGTCGTCGTACGCGAAGTCGAGCGCATCGTGAGAGAGCAGCGAATCGTGCGGGAGCAGGCGATTCAGTCGCCATATGCGCCTGCGCAGCCTAGATCGGATGCCGGACGGAGAGATCGCGGCCTCGAGATGACGGACGCTGCGCGTGCCGGTGAAAGCGGCGGCTCGCGGCAGCAGCAGATGGGCGGAAGCGAACGTATGCCGCAAAACAACAACGGCCGCGAAAGCGAACGGCAAAAACAACAAGTGCGTCGGCCGAATTCGGACGTTCGCGGACGCGGACAGCAAGATCGGCGACCGCATGCCCGCGACAACGCGGCGCTCCGTCAGCACAATCGCGCATCCGCGTTAGATCGGCGAGAGGGCGAGCAAACAAGGGAACGCGAAGGGCAAAGCGTCGTTACGCCGCAAGAGCGAACAGATGAGGAGATCGTCGCTCAGAACGGTTTCGATTCGAACGAGTCGCCGCCGCAATCGGAACGTGTCGCCATTATCGACCGGCAGCTTGACGTTGAATGGGCCGAGCGCAAGCACGGGAACGAACAGCCTTTGCAAAAGGTAAACGGCGGCCACCGCGTCTACGGACATCATAAAGATTCGAAGCCGACCCTTCCTAATGCAACACAGCATCGTGGAAGCGGCAGTGCAAAAGCTGGCGCGGATTCCGGGCGATGGCGTGCGCGAGTTTTACAGCGAAATACTGTGAGCGGCAATAGCTTTTCCAGTAAGAGGCACCGAAAACCTGCTCCGATTAAAAGCGGCATCGCATTGTCGGCGCCGGCCGTCCGGCAGCTGTTGAGCCGTTTGGTCGCGGGTCCGGCAGGGAAGGATTTATCCGCCGTCAGGCAGCTAACGTTGTCTCCACAGGGTTTTGTGCACGCGCGGGTCCGCAGGCAGCGGCGGGATGTTGGTCCTACTCAGGTTCGAGCAGCGGACGTGCGCCCCAGCGCGCACACGGCGGACGCGGACAGTAGGTCTTCCTCTATGGATACGGAGCAACGACATAGCATACAGCCCACGCCATCGGATGCCCACCGGGCTCCGGGGGCGCCGCCTGTCGCAGGACAGGACCGGCGGGACGATTCGGTACCCGCGTTGCCGAGCAAGCGCGACCGCCGGGGGACAACTCCGCAAGACGTCCATCGAAACGATTTGCCCAGTGCGGACGCGAACATGGGCGGCCCTGCCGAGGCGAAAACGGGCGCGGGTTCTAACGCTAGTACCGGCGCTGTTGTTCAGCAAGTCGAGGCTGTTCGTGACGCGGAAAATGTTTATGATGCAGCCGCAAGCGCACAGCCGGTAGATTTTAAAGGTCCAACTCGTATTCAACGGACGGCAGACAAGAAGCTATTCGAACGGCGAGCACTCGACGGCAGCAAGTTCGGCCCAACGTCGAGCGATCTCGGCAATGATACTTCGGCTTCCAATACCGAGCTTGCCTTGGACAGCGAAAGCCATCGAGATGCAGGCCTTGAGGGACAAGCCATTTTATGGCCGTATCGTCTATCGTTATTCGCTAGAGCCGCCGGTAGAGAAACGTTAAATAGAGAAACGTTAAATAGAGAAGCGTTAAACAGAGAAACGGAACCCGGGCTTGGCGTGTTGGTGCACAACGTCGCACGTCGGGCGTTCGTGCCGGGAGCGCCGTCGACCCGTTTGAGTCGCATGTACGGCTCCCGTTGGCAGCCAGTCGGGATCCAGGCGCCTTATTTACGATCGGACGAGCCGACGGCAAGAGCGGCGAAAATCTATGATGAAAACGAGCGGACACGAGGGTATCGCAAGGACTTGACGGATTTGTCGGAGCCTTCTGCGCGCACCGTTAACGAGCGTGCTGTCATGGACGAGAATGCCGGCAATCGAACGGCAAGAAGCCGCATTCAGGGCAGTATCAGCGCCCGCCGTCAACAGGCGCCTATGGCGTACGAGCTTCAAGCGTCGGAAGCGAGATCGCCAAGTGGCTCGCCGCAATCTCCCCGTGCTTTGCAGCGATTGCAGGCCGAAGCGGCCGATCGATCGGCAATCGCTGCGGTTACGAAGCTGCCGAGCGGCAGCCGCGTTCGGTTTAAGGCCATAGGCGTTCACAGCCTAGATACAGCGGTTTTAAATGAAAGCGGCCAAAAGGGCTTGGCCCCGGCCCTGGTGTTTAAACGCCACGCAAGACTTAGGCTTCCAGCCGAGGGCCGGGCGATAGACATCAGGCGCATGGATAGACAGGACCGTATTCAAGCTTCAAACCTGCCTCAGAAGGCTAAGAGTCGTACGCAAACAGGAAGGAAGGCTAGCGAAAACGAATCTCGCTCGCAGACGGAGCTTGGTTCTGCCGCTCGCGTTTCGCAATTAAAAGGAAGCGCGGGCTTGCAGGCCGATGCGCCGCGGCTCGTTTATAAGCTTGGTGCCGTTCGCAGCTTGTCATCCGAGCGGGAAGATGGATCGTCAACGGAGGCCGGTCGTTTCCGGGCGACTGGAACGCCGAGCGCAAAAGCTGGATCGCGCAGTCATGCCGCGAACGGGACGAGGCGCAGCGAAGGCGGTAACACACCATTCAAGGCGCTGATCCCGGATGTACGGCTCCCGTATCGCGGCAGCGCTATGCAATCCGGTGTCCGCCTTTCCAAGGTCGGTTTCGAACAACGCCAGCCTATGACGATCACGGCAAGCCGCGACGCCGCGAGGCACCATCGTTTGCGGACTTCGGGCGCTGCGAAGGTTACCGAAGCCGGTAAGGCAGACCGGAGCGCGGGGGAGCAGCAGTCACCTTCGATTCCACTGCTAAGGCTGAGCGATTCCAACCGCATCCTACCTAGCGTAAGGCCGGCGGTGTTGCATCGCAATGGACCAGCCGCATCGTTCGTAGACGTTTCTGCGGCAAGGCTCACGTTGCGAGATCGAAAGAGATCGTTCGACGTGCAACCTGTAGCCTCTGCGGCGCAAAGCTTGCCGCCTTCGCAAAACGTTGCTGTGCAATTGTCGGGCGAAGCTGTCAATCTATCGAGCGAAGTAGCTAGCCGTACATCCGTTAAAGGAACTGTGCATCCGCAAAGTCCAGGCGACGGCGAGGTCGGATTTGCACATGTTTCTGAGCGTGTCGCCCATGCTCGGCAAAGCGATAGTCTGCAAAAAGGCAGTGCAATGGAATCGGCGGCGGCGTTCTCGGCGGATTCGCGTCCGGCGTTTCGTGCGGCAAGGCCGCTGATCGCGCATGACATGACGAAGTCGCGCCAAGCGCGACAAGAGGAACCGGGACGGCAGAGAAGCGGGGCAGGCCGGTTGCAAGCCGCGACGATCGAACACCGAACGGGAAATTTTCTAGAAGCGTCCAGCTCGCAGGCCGCTCAGCGACTCGCGCGAAACAGGGATATGCCAAGCGTATCCACAGCAAGGACACCGCTTGCGATGCGTTCCCCGCTCACACAGCCGGATCGGGGCCGCTCGGTTCAGCGGAACGTCCAGTCGGCTCAGCGGATCGCTCAAGCGACGCCGAGTCGGCACTCAGCTTCGCAGGCGTCGTCTTCTGAGCTTGCGGCGCTTCGCCCTCTGACGTCGACCGGCACGTTGACGGCGGACGGTTCGCGATCCCCGATCGATGCGCGTCTGTCAGTCGCCGTACGTTCGCCACGCGTAGTTGCCCGTTCGCTCGCAACCGCGCGTTCGTCAGTCGCGTCCGGCGAACGCGCCGGCTCGTCAAGCGCCGCTGTCGCGCAGGCGACCCGCGCGGCATCACGGAACGCTGCGCCGTCGGATTCGGCATTGGCGCCGGCGGCCGCGCTTCAGCTGCGCGGCGAGCAGCGGGCAGGCGCCCAGAACGCGCAGCCCGGGCTGGCGCCGGCCGCAGAACTGCGGCTGCGCCGGTCACAGCAAGCCGGCGCCCCGGAGGCGCAGCCTTCGCATGCCGCCGAGCTGGAGCTGCGCCGCACGCCCAAGACAAGCGCTCCTGCGCAGCCGCCGCAGGCACAACCGGCCGCGCAGGAACCGCCGCGGCTCAGCACCGAGCAGCTTCAGCAGGCGGTGCGCGAGATGCCGGAGCTTGATCCCGAGCGGCTCGCAGACACGGTGTACACGGCGCTGATGCGCCGCATGAAGTTCGAACAGCGTCTTAGCGGATATTGACGGGGGAATACACGATGGCCTTGTCCAAAGCCAAAATCGTCATCATCAAGAGCAATTCGCAGGAGACGGTCGACGTGCTGTTCAATCCGGGCGAATATATGCTGCAGGCCGGCAACAGCTATTCGTGGCATGCCGTGCCCGGCCTGCAATCTCCGATCGCCCAGTTCGTTAGCGGCGAGGCGACGACGCTGACGATGGATCTATTTTTCGACACGTACGAAAAAGGGACCGACGTCCGCGCGCATACGGCGAAGATCAGCGGGCTGCTGCAGGTCGACAGCGACCTGCACGCGCCGCCGTTGTGCAGGTTCGTGTGGGGCTCGCTCAACTTCAAAGGCGTCGCGGAGAAGGTGTCGCAGCGGTTCACGATGTTTCTCGATACCGGCATACCGGTGCGCGCGACGCTGAACGTCACGCTGCGCGCGGTGCTTAGCATGACGGAGCAGTACCAGCAGGTGCCGCGCCAGTCGGCCGACCGCACGAAGCAAAAGACGCTGAAGCAGGACGAGCAGCTCTGGATGCTCGCCGCCGAGGAATACGAGGACCCGTCTAAGTGGCGGGCCATCGCAGAGGCCAACGGCATCGACAATCCGCGGCGCCTGCCCGCGGGGCGCAAGCTTATCATCCCGAGATTGGAGTGAGGACGGTTGACGGTCAAGTTCGATACGACGACGTACGATTTGTCGCAGCTTGAGAGCAAATACCGTTCGTTTTTCGCTCCGGCGTTCGAGATTCTCATCGACGGGCAGAACCTCGTGCGCATCGGCGCTGCCGTGCAAGGCTTGCGCGTGACGTCGCGCACCGGCATGTTTTCCGACCACTTCAGCTTCCGCATCTCCAACGCCTTCGATCCGGTCGCCCGGTCGCTCAAGTGGCTCGGCTCCCTGGTCGACGTCGGCAAGTCGATCACGATCAAGATGGGGTATACCGACCGCTTCGAGACGGTGTTCGAAGGACTCGTCACCGGCGTCGGCGTCGACTATCCGATGGGCGGTCTGCCGGTCGTGAGCGTCAAGGGTATGGACAAGTCGATGCTCATGATGCGAAGCAAGCAATCGAACCAGTGGAAGGACAAGAAGGCGAGCGACGTCGCCCGGCAGATCGCCTCGAAGTACGGGCTGACGCCAGACGTCGACGACACGATGACGCCGATTCCGCGCATCGAGCAGCACCGGGCTAGCGATTTTCACTTTTTGCACGCCCTCGCGTTCGAAAACGAGCGGGACTTCATGGTCGTCGGATCGAAGCTCTATTTTAAAAAGCGCAATCCGTCTGCCGCCGAGGTGCTCACGCTTACGTACGGGAAGAGCTTGCTGAGTTACTCCGCCGAGGTGGACATCTCGAACCAGGTGACGCAGGTCGTCGTGCGGGGGATCAATCCCGAGACGCACGAGCCGATCGAAGCGAAGTCGAAGGCGGTCGACATTATCGGCACGAACGGCCGCTCCGGCCCGAACATCATGGGCGCGCTGTCGTCCTACTTGATCGAGACGGAATTCATGGAGGACACGACCGTCGCGGCCGCGCAGAAGCTGGCTGACTCGATCATGCACGACAAGGCGATGGAGCTTGTGACCGGCTCGGGTACGTGCATCGGGCTCCCCGAGCTTCGCGCCGGCCGGTACATCAAGCTGCAGAACGTCGGCCGCCAGTTCAACCAGCCGATGCTGCTGAATAATGTCGTGCACGCCATCGATACGAGCGGTTACGTCACGAGCTTCAACGTGGAGGGGAACGCCATATGATGGGGCAAGACTACTCGGGCTCGCGGCCGAACGCGGGCAGCGTGAACGGCGTCATGGTCGCCACCGTCACGAACAACAATGATCCGGAGAAGCGCAATCGCGTCAAGCTCAAGTTCGCGGTGCGGGAAAACGACAACGAAACCGACTGGGTGCCGATCGCCTCGCTCATGGGCGGCGGAGATCGGGGGACGCTGTTCGTGCCGGAGGTGGGGGACGAGGTGCTCGTCGCTTTCGAAATGGGCAGCCTCAAGCTTCCCTATGTCATCGGCAGCCTGTGGACCAAAAACGCACTGCCGCCGGCCAAGCACGAAAAAAACGACATCCGCAAAATCCGGTCTCGCGGCGGACACGAAATGTTGTTTCAGGATACCGACGGAGACGGGAAAATCACGCTTAAGACCGCCAAAGGCTTTAAGGTCGACATTTCCGAAAAGGAAAACAAAGTCGAGGTAGCGACGAACGACGGCGTTCAATCGGTCGTGCTGACCGGAGGCGGGACGGGAACGGTCGTCGTCAAGTCGGCGGGCGCCAAGATCACGCTCGACAAGAGCGGGAAAATCACGATCGAGGCGCCGAACGCCGTCGAGATCAAAGGCACGCAGCTCAAGATCGAGGCTTCGGCCCAGCTTAGCCTGCAGGCGTCGGCGAGCATCGACATGAAAAGCGACGGCATCATCAACATCAAAGGCTCGCTCGTCAAGATCAATTAGCGCGGTCGCGCGGCAGGGGGAAAGAGATGTCCGCTTCGTTTCTGGGCAAAGGCTGGCGCTTCCCCGTCGGGGTCGACGCCACGACAGGCCGCATGCTGATGTCGGAAGGCGAGGACGATATCGCGGAGGCGATCCGCATCGTTCTCATGACGTCGCGCGGCGAACGCGTCATGCGTCCCGGCTTCGGCAGCGGGTTGTCCGGGTACGCTTTTTCGGGACTGGACGAGACGACGCTGCGCCTGCTCGAGAGCGACGCGCGCGAAGCGATCGTCGTCTGGGAGCCGCGCGTCAAGGACGTGGAGGTGCGCGCCGAGACGGACCCGTCCGAGCCCGGCCGCATCCGGTTGTCCGTGGACTATGTCGTCCGATCGACGAACAATCTGTTCAACCAGGTGTATCCGTTCTATCTCGACGAAGGCACCAAATAACGTGATCGCGCAGCGGGAGGACTTTAGGGCATGAAGCCAGATGCAACGGAGAGGACGGGCATGCGCCTGCCTCCCCCGATCGACGGCAGCGACGTTGCGGCGTTCGCGGAGCGCTTCAGGACGATGGCGCCTCATTACACGCCGGAATGGCGGTTCTCGCCGGACGATCCCGACGCGGGCACCGCTTTGTTTTTTCTGGCGGCGGAAATGCTGGAGGAAAACGTCAAGCGCTTGAATCGCGCGCCGGTGAACAACTTCATAGCCTTCCTCGAGCTGCTCGGCGTCAAGCTTCAGCCCGCTCGCGCGGCGCGCGCGACAGCCGTTTTTCGTCTCGCGGACGGCGCTTACGAACCGGTGTACGTTCCGCAAGGGACGCAGTTGACGGCCGAAGCGCCCGACGGCGGCGACGATATTTCATTCGAGACGGAGCATGCGCTGCTCGTGACGCCGGCGAGACTTGTCGAATGGGTTAACGTCCATCCGCAGCGCGACATCATCGTGCGCGTTTCCGGCGCCTACGAGGACGAGGCGGCGGCGGGCGCCGCGCCGGAGATCGCGGTGTTCGGCACGGAAGGGGACGACCTTCAGCGGCATGAGCTGTATATCAGGCACGACGGGCTGTTCGAGCTGAACCATCCGGCGCGTGTGACGCTTTCCTGGTTCAATTCGGCCAAGCGCTATGCCGAGCCCGAGCTGGCGCGCGGCATGGCCGACACGGATTGGCTCGAATGGTCCTGGTACGACGCGTCTGCGGGCGATTGGCGGCTGTTCGACCGGGTGACGAGCGTTCGCAACGAAGTAACGCTTTGGAAGACGTCCCAAGGCCGTGTCGGTACGGCAGTCGTCGGAGAGGCGGAAGGCCGCTGGATCCGCGCGCGGGTCAAGCCCGATCCGGACAAAATCGCCGTCTCGCCGGCGCTAGCCAAGCTGCCCGAGGTTGAACAACTGGCGCTTCGGGGCGAGCATGATCTGGCGTCGGATCCCGCCGGCATTCCGCCGGCGCTGCTTTATTCCGGCGACCTGGAGCTGGACGCTGCGGGCTTTTTCCCGTTCGGACAGCAGTTTTTCCAATACTCGCTGTTCCATCTGGCCTGTCCCGAAGCGTTCAGCAAACAGGGCAGCCGCCTGACGCTGCGGTTCGACGCCCGCTTCGACCCCTGGGAGCTGCGCATGGCGCCCGATCCGGAAGTTCGCTGGCGGATGGTCATGCGGACGGCCGACTTCGCGCGCAAGCCGCCGCAGCGCCTGTATGTCCGACGCGTGCTGTGGGAGTATTGGAACGGCGAGAGCTGGATGCGCCTGCCTGGCAGCGGCCGCTACGAGGAGCTGTTCGCGGACTTGCCCGAGGCGCAAGCCGGCAGCTTTGCGCTCGAGCTGGACTGCCCGTCCGATTGGGAACGGACGTACGTCAACGGCTCTTGGGACTGGTGGCTGCGGGTGCGTGTCGCTTCGATGGATACGGTCAATCAGCCGGTCGTAGAATACATGACCCCGCATCTGTCGCGGATGTCGCTGACTTACGCGTATTCCTCAGAAGTCCGGCTTGCGCCGGACAGCGCTTTTACGCTCAACAACGCGGAATGGACGGACAAGACCGCACAGCTGCGCCAAGGCGGAGCGCCGTTTCGGCCGTTCGTGCCGATCGATTGTCCTTCGCCGGCCATATATTTGGGCTTCGATCAAGCGCCGGTTAAAGGGCCGATCCGGCTATCGTTTCAGCTGGGCCGGCAGGTTCCCGCGAACGAGGGCGCGCCTTGGATCGAATGGGAGGCGCTCGTCCGCGACGGTTTGCGGCTCGCTTGGGTACCGCTCAAGGGAATGGACACGACGGACGGATTCACGGAGTCCGGCGCGTTTCAATTCGCGGGACCTCCGGGGATGGAGCCGGTGCGCTTGTTCGGCGTCGAACGGGTATGGCTGCGCGCGCTGAACCGCGACGGGAGGTTCGGAGCGAAAGGGGCGTCCGTGCCCACGCTGCTGCGCGTCGACCGCAACGCCGTCTCTGTCGTGCAGCGGCGGACGCTGCGGGACGAATACCCGGAGCAGACGAGCGACGGGTGGCAGCTATCCGCCGCACCGGTCGTCTCCCAGGAAGTATGGGTCGAAGAGACTGGCTTCGTGAACGAACAGACGCTGGCGGAAATGGACGAAGACCGCTACGAGGCGCATCGGGACAGCGAAGGACGCCAGACGCGCGTTTGGATTCGCTGGCAGGCGGTAGCGACGCTGGCCGGCTCGCTGCCGGACGATCGTCATTATACGATCGACGAAGCTTCCGGTCGGCTTCGTTTCGGCGACGGGAAAACCGGCATGGCACTTCCGCTCGCGGGCACCGACAAGGTGCGCGTGACGTACCGGGTCACCGAAGGCGCGAGGGGCAACGTGCCCGCGCGCGCGATCCGCGGGCTGCTGCAGCCGTTCGCCTTCGTCGACAGCGTCGGCAATCCGTCGGCGGCCGTCGGCGGCGGCGACGCGGAGACGCTCGCGCGCGCGATGGAACGCGGCCCGCAGCATGCCCGCCACCGCGGCAGAGCGGTATCCGCGTCCGACCTGGAATGGATCGTGCGGGAAGCGGACCCGTCGATCGCGCAGGTCCGCTGTCTTCCGGGAAGGGATGCCCGGCTGCGGCGCGCGCCCGGCAAGGTCGTCGTCGTGGCGCTGCCGCTCGGCGGCCGCGAAGGCGTCGCCTTTTTCCCCGAGGTCAAAAAGAAAATCGAGGCTTCGCTGCGGGACAAGGCCTCCAATCTGCTGCTGCAAGGCGGAAGGCTGGCGATCATGCCCCCGGCGCTGGTCGAAATATCCGTCAAAGCCGTCGTGCGGACGAGCACGGCGGACGACATCGTACCGACCGAAGCGGCCTGCCTGAAGGCGCTGGACAGGTATCTCGATACGCGCGGCGGACAGATCGACGGGCGCGGCTGGCAGATCGGGGAGACGGTGCACGCCTCCGCGCTATACGGATTGCTTCAGTCGGTAAGAACGGTGCTCGAGGTCGAACTGCTTCATATGACCGTCATCGTCATCGAGCACGGCGAAGCGCGCGAAGTGCCGGAAGCGGCGCTCCGCGACCTGCCGCACGGCATCGTCGTGTCCGGCAGCCATCAGGTGACGGTCCGGCTCGGTTGAACGGCGAACGCGCGGGACGAATCCGGTACGCAACACCATACGCTTAAAAAGGAGGCAAGGCGCCGATGCTGCCCAAGCTGCCGCTTGACGATCGCACATACGAGAGCATTCTGCAGGAAGCACGCCAAGGGATACAGCGGCGCCTGCCGGAGTGGACCGACGAAAACGCGCACGACCCCGGCATGACGATGCTGGAGCTGTTCGCTTGGATCAGCGAAATGCAGCAGTTTTATTTGAGCCGGGTGCCCGATCGCAACCGCCGCAAGTTTCTCGAGCTGCTCGGCGAATCGCCGCGGCAGGCGATGCCGGCGGCGGCGCTCGCTTCGTTCGACGGCATACGGGAGACGGTACGGCTGCCGCGGGGCACGAAGCTGCTCGCCGAGGACCAAACATTTGAGACCGCGGCGCCTACGACGCTTCGGCCGCTCGCCGTCGACCGCATCGTCACGCGCACCGAACGGGAGGCCAGCGACCGCACGGCGTCCAATACGCAGGGAGATGTCGCCTTCTACGCGTTCGGCGCGGATGCGAGGGCAGGCAGCAGGCTGTACGTATCGTTCGACCGGGAGCCGCCGGTCGGAGAGCCGATCGAGCTGACGATCTTGCTCGCGGAGGAGGGGGCGCACGGCGGCCCGGAAGCCTGGCGCGCGATGCCGTTCGACGCTTCGGAAGCGGAGGGGTACGCGCCTCCTGCCATCGTGCCTTCCGCGCGCGTCGCCTGGAAGGGCTATGCGTTCGACGAGCAGACCGGCGGTTCGGGATGGCTGCCGCTGGAGACGATGAGCGACGAGACGCTGCATTTAAGCTTCAGCGGTCGCGTCACGATCCGGCTGACCGCGCCGCTCCGGCCGGTTCTCGTCCATCCCGCGAACGACCGGCCGCGCTGGTGGATCTGCTGCGCGCTCGAAGAGGAAGGCTATGAAGAGCCGCCTCGCATCGACCGGATATTGCTACATACGGCGCTTGTCGTTCAGCGCGATACGCTCAGCGAGACGATCGATTGCGACGTGCCGGAAGAGGGCGCAGTCGAGCTCTCCGCGGAAACCTACTTATCGCGGTACGGCCTGCTGCGCGTACAGGTGCGCGAGCCGGACGGCAGATGGCGGGAATGGCAAGAGGTGCCGGACACCGGCGAGGCAGGACAGACAGACCGCGTCTATTCGGTTCGCATGCCTGACGAAGGCGGCGCGGTCGTCGCCTTCGGCGACGGGGAGCGCGGGCTGCGTCCGCCGGGCGGACCGGGATCGGTCAGGCGCATCCATGCGGACAAGACGTTTGCGGACAAACGCTTCATCGGACGAAGCAACGGCTTGCCGATGCAGCGCTTTACCGTCTACGATCTCGCTTGCCGCAGACGGGAGCACTTCTTGCTGCAGGTCGGCATTCCAGGCGAGCGTGCCGGCGAGTGGCTGTGGGAGGATTGGCTGCCTGTCGAGAACTTCGACCGTTCGGGACCGCTCGATCGCCACTACATATTCGATCCGGACACTTGCGAGGTGCGGTTCGGCAACGACGAGCGGGGCGCGATTCCGGCAGCCTGCGACGAGCCGAATCTGTGTCTGGTCGTCTGTGTGCTCGGCGGCGGAGAGCGGGGCAACATCAAGCCGAATCTTCTGACAGGCTGGGTGTCGGAGGAGCAGCGGGCGTACGGCGTGGCCGTGACGAATGCGGGATACGGCTACGGCGGCGCCGAAAGCGAGAGCGTAAGCGACTGCATCGCGCGCCTGCAGCAGCGATGGCATGAACCGTATCGCGCTGTGACTGACGAGGATTACGCCGCGCTGGCGAAGTCGACGCCCGGCCTTCGCGTCGCAAGAGTCCATGTGATCGCCGGCTATGCCCCGGGACGCTCCGATCCGGTGCCGCACGCGGTAACGGTCGTCGCGATGCCCTTCAGCCGACAGCCGACGCCGAAGCCGAGCCGCGGATTTTTGCAGACCGTCGCCCGCCATTTGGACGAACGCCGGCTGATCGGGACCGAGGTTCACGTGATCGCCCCCGAATATATTAAGGTGACCGTTCACGCGGTCATCGTCGTCGAACCCCAGTTCGCCCACGAGACGAAGCGGATCTCCGCCGTTTTGAACGAGCTGCTCAGTCCTTCGGGAGGATTGAAGTCCGCGTCGGGCTGGCCTTTTGGAAGGCCGGTCTACCGCGGCGACGTCTTCGCCGCGATCAGCCGGATCGGCGGGGTCGCGTACGTGCAGGATCTGTGGCTGGACGGCGAAGGCCGGTATGCGGCCAAAAGCCAGGCGGGAGACGTGCTGCTGCCGCCGAACGGTCTCGTTTATTCGGGCGAACACCGGATAGAGCTGCTGAGCCGGACTCAATTGTAACGGCCCGATAGGAACCGGAAAGGAGGCGAGCGGATGGACGATGAAGCGTTATATTTTTCGATCAATAGTCCCCCGCACTGGAATCGCCGCGGCCAGGCGGAAAACCTGGACGTCGGCGAAGCGGTGCGGCTGCGCAGCGATGCTCGATACGGCGTGCTCGATATAGCGTCCTTCGGGGAGCTCGAGGGCGTCGGCGCGGTACGCGCTTTCGCCGTCGGCTTGTTCGGTCGTCTGATTCTGCTCGACGACGCCGGCGACCTATGGACCTACGACAGGCATAGCCGGCATCACGAGCGGTTGTTCGTATCCAGGCACGGCTTGTTTTCCGTCTCCGCGATGCTCGCGGCGACCGGGGACACGCTGATCGTCGCGGATCCGGACGGCGAGCGGACGTTGGCCGCGTACGACGTGAACAGCGGGCAGACGCGTTGGAGCCGCGCGGGAGAATGGATGGAAGGCGTCTACTGCCGGCCGCTGGCCCTTTATGCCGACGGCCGCGGCATCTTTGTGCTCACCTTCGCCGAGCAGCCTGCGGAGGAAGAGGGAGAGACGCCGTTGTCCGGCAATGCGCCCTTGCGCATTTTAAAGCTCGGGCTGTCGGGCGGGCTGATCGCCGCGATCGAGCACGACCGCTTTGCGCTGAAGCTGCCTGCGGATGGCGGCCGGCACGGTCAGCCCTTTTTGACCGTATCGCCGCTCGGCGACATGTACGTCTACGATAGCTTGGGCCGTACGCTTTTTGCATTCTCGGCGGCCGGCGAGCTGCTGACCCGCATGATGCTGCCTCCGCTTTCGTTCGCGGGCCTTGCCGTCGACTCGAACCGGCAGATTTACGTAGGCGACTCGCGCAGCATGGCGTCCGAAGGCGAGGACGACCGGTTTATTTTACAGTTCGAGGAGTCGGGCGAACTGATCGGCAAGGTGGGCGGCTTTCGCGGAAAAGCGGATGCGATTCTCATCGACGGCAAGGACCGGATGTACATCTTGAACGGCGAGCAGCAGACGCTTGCGGTGCTCGACCTGCAGCCGCAGACGCTGGCGATGCCTGGCGGAGGCGCGCTCGAAGGCTTTTGGCTCTCGTCGGCGTTCGACAGCGCGGACCGCGAGACGGTTTGGCACAAGTTTACGATGGAGGCCGACATTCCGGACGGGACTCAGCTTCGCGTCCGTTATTTCGCGGACGACACGGGGGTCAGGACGATCGAGGGCGGCGTGTGGCGGATCGACGATTGGATCGCGCGAACCGACCTCGGGGCGTCGGACAAGCTTCGGGGCTTGCGCGAATTTTGGTCGGAGCCGGTCGTCAATCCGGGCGACGCTTTGTTTTTCGGGGCCAAAGGAAGGTACTTGTGGATGCTGGTCGAATGGATCGGCAGCGAACGCAGTACCCCGGCGCTCAGTCGGCTGCGCGTCTATTTTCCAAGGCAGACGCTGCTCTCGTATTTGCCCGCGGTCTACCAGCAGGAATCCGGAGGAAGGGGCTTCCTCGAGCGGTATCTGGCCTTGTTCGGCACGTTGTTCGACGAGATGGAGGAGCGCATCGACGGCATGGCCAGACAGTTCGACCGGGAGACGGTCGGCGGGGGACAGCTGCGATGGCTGGCTTCCTGGCTCGGTCTCGACACCAACGAATATTGGAGCGACGACGCGATCCGGCGGCTCATCCGCGCCGCGCCCGAAATGTACCGGTATCGGGGGACGCGCCGCGGCATCGAGCGCGCGATCGAGACGCTGACCGGCAGGAAGCCGATTATCGTCGAGCCTGCGCAATACAAGGCGCTGCGCGAACGCGGGGATTGGCGCGAGGTCGTCGATCGGCTGTACGGCAACGATCCATTCACCTTCTCTGTGCTGCTGCATCCGGACCAGGCGCGCAGCGACATGGAGAAGGTGCTGCTCAGGCAGCTGGTCGACGATATCAAGCCGGCCCATACGGAGGCGAAGCTCGAGTGGCTGCAGCCGTGGTTATATCTGGACCTGCATACGTATCTGGGCGTCAATACGGTGCTGGCGGAGCCGTCCATCTTCACGCTGGGCAGCGACCGCGCGATGCCGAACGATACGTTGATCGTGGATGCGAACATGAATCGCCGGCTCGATGCGCATATGCGTCTTGGCATGGATTCGGAGATGGAATGACAACGGCGGAGCCGCCGCGCGGTCCGATGATGAGGAGGGGACTTGACGGATGAGAAAAGCGAGGATGTACCCGTTCGAGCGCAATCGGTATTTTTACGGCAAGCTGCTGACGGTTCGGGACTTCGAATCGGAGCAAAAGTATTTGAACGACAAGCGCAGGCTGCTCAATCGGCTGCTGTTCGGGAGCGGCGTCGTCGCAGGCATGCAAGTCGTCGCCGTCGACGACAAGACGGTAACGGTGGAAATGGGACTTGCCATCGACTATTCGGGCCGGGAGGTCGTCATTCCTTCGCCGGTCACGCTCAAGCTGTCCATGATCGAAGGCTTCACGAACAACGAGTACAAGAAAAACGTATACTTGTACGTCGCCTACGACGAGAAGGGCCGCGAGCCCGTCCATTCCGTCGGCAACTCGTCGATTCGCGGCGAGGAGGTCAGCGAGTACAATCGCGTGCTCGAGTCCTACCGGCTGTTCGTCAAAGAGGAAGCGCCGGCCCCGACCAGCTTCGAGCATGTGCGCCTGCTCGAGGACGTCGCCGTCCTGTATCAGGACGCGCACGTGCGTATCTCTCAGCGCATGCCCAAATACGTCAATCCGGACGACGTCGTCGACGTCACGCTGGTCGTGGAAAAAACGCTGCAGACGGCCCGAGTGGCGGTCAGCTTCGATTACGAGTCCGACGGCTTCGATCCGGTCGGCAGTGACGGTCGGCATGTCGAATTTTTGGAGCCGGGAGACGGTCAGGATACCGAGTATCGGCTGACGTACAGCGTCAAGGTGAAGGATCGTCCGGACACGGTCGCCACCCTCGCTCTGCCGCCGCAGGCGGTGACGCTGACGATCGGCGACCAGCGCGTACCGATCGATCATGCAGCCGTGCACAAGGTGGACATCATTTCTCAGCCGGTCATGGAGCGAATTCTGAAAACCTGGTACGAACGCTCGCTGGATCAGGCGGCCGAAGGCTCTGCCGATCAGGAGCTGTGCCTGGCAAAAATCGGATTGCTTCAGCTCGGATCGACCTACATGATCGAGCAGGTCGAACGCGTGCCGTTCGGCGAGTACGTACCGAACGCTTCCTTGCTGCAGCGGCTGTCCCATACGGACCGGGCGGGCTCGCTTCACCGTTTTTTTGCCGAATCGCAGGCTTACGACCTCGAATACGACGCGAAGCCGAAGCTGGACGTCCACTATCATCCTGAACGGAACACGTTCGACTTCAAGCTCGGCATTCCGCGTCCGCAGGCGATTCAGGACGAGATCGCCACGGGCACGATCGAAGTGCCGCTTGAGCTTAACGCCAAGACGGGATTAAAGTTTTTCTCGCGCGGCAGACGCAACTACGTGACGGACGAGATCAAGCACGGGCTCGGGTCCGGGCAGGTGACGGTCCTGGTCGGCTTGGCGCCTCAGGAGACGCTGAAGGCTTCGATCTATTACGGCGTTCAGGACGTGTTCAAAGGGACCGAATACGAATCCGACGTGCCGAACGTCGATTTTGGCACGATCGTGTACCCCGAGCAGGGAAGCTTCCGCATCGGCATGCGCCTCAACGGCTCGGCGGAAGCGGACAAACTGCACATTCGCTGGTGGGCGTTCAAAAAGCTGCAGGAAGGCGCGGAGGGAACGGGGGATGCGCCCGCCGAGAGGGCCCTCTATCGCGAGGCGGCGCCGGGCAAGGAATAGAGAACGGAAGCCGCTGGGCTGTCTCGAAGGGTGCACGCTGCCCTTTGTGCCGGCCTATTTTTTTTGGTTTCTTCTCACGTGGAAGCAGTCAAATCGACTCTCAGTAAAAATATCCCCTCGCTTCAGGAAAGGCGCTCCTGTAACAAGGGGATAAGTGTAAAAGAAATAGCGGAACTATAGTTGGAAAGTACCTATCGTCAGCCGAACGGGCTTGTCGTTGTTGTAATTGAAGCTGTAAAGGCAACTGTTCCATTCATAGGCCATCGTATAAAGCTTGCCGTTGCTCTCGGTCTTCACGCCTTTGATCGCCGCTTTTTGCAGGCGATCGAGAAGTGTCGTCATGACGTATTTGTTCCAGGTGCGGACCAGGGTGACGGCATAAGCTTCGGGATTGTCGGGATCGGACTCCAGCTTGAAGCTGAATTGAACGCCGCTGTATACCAACTCGATCGGCGCCGCAGGCAACGAATCGGCTGCCGCCTCTTCGCTCAAGCCGTCGGTTGCGGGGATAACGGCTTCGGTGACGGTCGTACTCGCGCTCGAGCTGCCGGCGACGTTGACGACGGCGACAGCGAGTGCGTGAACAGTGGAAGCTCCCGCGCCGGTTCTGGTTAGCGCCGAGACCCGATTCGCGGCAGAGACTGCTTTTCCGTTCGAAACGGCATTCGCTCCGCCGCTCGTTCCAGAACCCGTCACGGCGCCTGCCTGCGCGCTGCTCTCGCCTGTTCCCGCGCCGCCGTTCGCGCCGGCGTCGGTCGTACTGTCGGTGCCGGCTCCTGTGTCCGTTCCCGCGCCCGTTCCCGTGCCGCTTTCATTGCCAGTTCCGGCATCCGCGCCAGTCCCGGCACCCGCATTCGCGCCCGAGGCCGCTCCGCTACCGCCGCTGCCCGCGCCCGAGGCGGCCCCGCCGCTCGCGCCGGCTGCCGCGCTGCCGGCTCCGCTTCCCGAGCTTGCGCCAGAGGCAGCTCCGCCGCCGCCGGCCCCGCTGCCCGACGTCGCGCCGCCGCTAGCGCCGCCATTTGCTCCGGCCGCCGCTCCGCCGTCGCCGCTCCCGACGCCTGCGCCTGCCGCGGTACCGCCACCCGCGCCCGCCGCCGCTTCTCCGCCGGCTCCCGGGTCCGCTCCGGAACCGGCATCGCCGGCCGTACCGGGAGCCGCCGCTCCGTCGTCGCTCTCGGCGTCAGGCTCCGCGTCGGTCGCGGCATCCGCCCCCGCCGCCGGCGCATCCGGCGCGCCCAGCTTCTCCTGCAGCGTAGCCGCGGCCATCGCGAGGAAGCCTGCAGGGTCCGCTTGCCCGGCGCTGAACAAGCCTTTGTACACGACCGTGCCGTTCGCGTCAAGCAGCGCGCCGAAGCCCTGGTATTGCCCGGCGCGGTACGTGCCTTTGTAGAGCGGCGTGCCGTCCGCGTTAAACGCTTCGCCTTCGCCGTCACGCAAGCCCGCCACGAAGGAGCCGGTATACAACGCGACGCCTTGCTCGTTTAGCAGGGAGCCGGTCCCCTGGTAACGCCCGCGCTCGAACGCGCCCTTGTATACCGGCGCGCCAGACGCCGCGTATTCGGTTCCTTCGCCGGACAGCAGTCCGCCGGCGAACAAGCCTTCGTACAGCAGCTTGCCGCCTTTGTACTGCTTGCCGGCGCCTTCATAAAGGCCCCCGGCAAATGAGCCTTCGTATACGAGCTTGCCGTCGTCGCCGAACAGCTTGCCCGCGCCTTCGTACAGCCCTTTGGCAAAGGCGCCGGTATAGAGCGGCTTGTCCTTGGCGGCGTAAAGCGTGCCTTCGCCTTCGTATTTCCCGGCGACAAACCCTCCTTCGTACAGTACGCTGCCGTCCGGCGCGTAAAGCGTGCCCGCGCCGTTGTACGCGTCCGCAGCGAACTCGCCGCGGTACAGCAGCGACCCGTCGGCCGCGTAGGCTTCGCCGGAGCCGGCCCGCGCGCCTTTTTCGAAATCGCCGAAATAGATAAGCTTGCCGCCGTCGCCGAACAGCTTGCCGACGCCGCTGAATTGGCCGCTCGCGAGCGGTCCGGCATAGACGAGAACGCCTGCGCCGTCCACGATCTTGGCATTGCCGGTAAAACCTTTCTCGAGCGCGGCCGACGCTTCCATCGTAGGCGTGCGCGAGAACCAGCGGTCGACGAACGCCGGCGGATTGATGAACCCGA
Organism: Cohnella sp. GbtcB17; assembly: GCF_019091135.1. Lineage (GTDB taxonomy): Bacteria > Bacillota > Bacilli > Paenibacillales > Paenibacillaceae > Cohnella. Next base: position 96,867 of record NZ_JAGXJW010000022.1, read on the forward strand.
AGTACGCGATCGCAAGACCGATGAGCACGATCAGCACGACGAGCTTTTTGGCGATATAATAGCTGCCGATCTTCCAGTAGTTGTCCAGCGAGCGCAGCCCGCTGCCGAGGACGGCGCGGGCCCATTGGATGAGCCATCTGAGCAATATTTTCGGCAATTTGGCGGACTGCTTGAGCGGACGCATGACCTTCCGCTGGATCGGCTTGATAAATGGCTTAAGTATCGTCTCGATCATGATCAGGGCACCTGTATCGTAAATTGGCCAGGCGCGCCGAATTGTATGACGCCGCCGTAGCTGCACATACATTTGGAAGAATTGTTCAAGGCAGGCATGTTGCCGACCATCACGGTCGGAGAGCCGGGCGTCCACGGCGCGGCCGTCACCGGCGTGCAGGGCATAGGCGTAAGCGCGCCGAACGCGGCGGCGGGCGCCGAGGCGACGATAGGGTTGGCCATCGAATTGCACATGCCGAACGGCATGATGTTCACGAACGGTTTATTGTCCATGATGTTGGCGATCGGCATGGCGGTCGTCGTCCGGTTGACCGGCAGCACATTTAATACGGAGGGGGCGGCCCCAAACGAGCATTGCATCGTCGCTCCGCCGCACACGAGTTGTCCCACGCCAGGTTCACGCTCTCTTCACGAAAATGGTGGAAGCTGTCAAAGCTATATTCATAGTAACTCAATTCTCGAAATCTGTCATTTTGAGTTGTAAGGGGGTGAATTAAGGAAGAACTTGTAGTACGATAAAAACAGAAAGTACCATTCGTGACTTCCTATTGAATAAGAACAGTCGCACACAAAGGCGGGCGCCGATTTTCGATGAAAAAACTTGCTGTACTGCTGTTGTTGGTGTCGCTCGTCATGTCCGGCTGGTCGGGCTTCGTGCTCGCGGAGCGGGGGGAGCGGAGCGAGGCGCCCTGGAAGACGTCGGAGAGCCTGAGCAACTTATCCCGAGCCGCCGTCGGCGGGGACGGTTCGCTTGCGGTAGTGAGCGATTCCAAGCAAAGGATCGAACGACTCGGCGCCGACGGCACGCTGCTTGGGCAGATGACTTACGAGGCCGCCGAAAGCGGCGCGCGCGTCGACTTCAACGAAGCGGTCTCGGACGGCGACGGCCGTACGTACGCGCTGGCGACGGTGCTCGATTCCTACGGCCTCTACGTACAGAGCGAGCGCATCGTCCGTTACGATCGCGGCGGCAAAGGCGACCAGGTGCTATACGAACGCAAAGGGGACGGCGCGAGCAAGCGGATCGGACGGATCAAAGGCTTGCAGCTGGCGGGCAGCTCGCTTTATTTTTACGAAGCGGACGCCGACAAGCTGCAGCTGAAGCGGATCGCGATGCCCGACGGCGCGCCTCAGGACGTATTCGCGTTCACGCTCCCGAAGGATCGCTATTTGTCCGAGATTACGGGAACGGAGCCCGGCCAAATCTACTATACGACGCGAAGGGGCGGCATTTATCAAGTGTCCGCGGACGGCGCCAGCGCCAAGCTGTATCCGAGCGGGACGCAGGCAAGCCTTTCAAAAAATTTCCCCGAGCTGCCAACGCTTCGCTCGGACGGCTCGCTTATGTTCGTCGATCGGCTCGTCAATGCGGTCGTGACGCTGGACCCGCTCGCTCCGGACGCAACCAAGACAGCTTTGGACGATGCCGCGCTGCAGCGCATCGCGCCGGGGCTGGACAGCTACGAGATTATGGACATCAAGCAGACGCCGACGGGCTATGCGGTCGTTTTGAACGACCGGATGGTGCTGCTCTCGGCAGACTTCGCGCCGGCGGGCCAAGTTGCGAAGATTATTTTCGATAGCCGGACGCTGTGGGACCGCCGCCTGCTGTGGGGCGTCTTTTGGCTCGGCTTGCTGCTGCTCGTGTTCTCGGTCCGCTTATTTCATATTCACGTCCTCGAACGTCGCACGTCTCTATTTCTCAAGCAGGTGCTCGCCACCGTACCGGCCATCTTGATTGCGATGATTCTCCTCTCGAACTTTATTTACGACAGCTTCTCCGCGCGTATGGAGACGCAGATGCAGCGCGAGCTCGCGCTGCTCGCCCGCAACGGCCAGAACCTCATCGACGGGGACCGTCTCGCGAGGCTGCAGTCGCCATCCGATTACCGCAACGAAGATTACAACGCCATTCGCGCCAAAATGAACTTCCTGTTCGAAGGCGAGGACAGCGAGCAGCGGCAAGGCTTGTATAGCACGCTGTACAAGTACGAAGACGGCCAGATCTATATCGTCATGGACGACGACGACGGCGTCAACATGTTCAAGCCGTTCGAGAAAAGCGAAGCAAACGAAGCCGTGCTGAACCAAGGCGTCGTGCGCACCGGCCAGTGGGAGGACGCGGACGGGAAGTGGCTGTACGCCATCGGCCCGGTCTACGACAGCGCCGGCGCGATCGTCGGGGTGTACGAGACCGGCCGCGATCTTAGCGTGCTTCACCGCGAGAACCGCAAAATTTACGATAATATCATCCAAAATATTTTAATGATAACGGCAGGCCTGGTCGTCCTCGTCGTGATCGTCACGTTCGTGCTGCTGTCGCCGATCCGCAAGCTGAGGCGAAGCGTCATGGCGATGGCCAACGGAGACTGGGACGCCGAAGTCAAGCTGCGCAACCGCGACGAGGTCGGCGATCTCGGCGTGCAGTTCAACCGGATGGCCCGATACATACGGCAGCATATTGCCGACATCACGTCGTTCAGCGAAGCGTCCTACCGGTTCGTGCCGCAGCAATTTTTCCACTCGCTGGGCAAGAAAGGCATTCTCGACATTCGGCTCGGCGACCAGATTCAAAAAAATATGGCGGTCATGGTCGCCAACCTGCGCGATTTCCGCCAGCTGTCGAAGACGCTGAGCCCGAAGGAAAATTTCGATTTCATGAATTCGTTTCTCCGCCGCTTCGGTCCGATCGTGAGGCAGGAAGACGGGCTGATCAGCAAATACTTGGGCGCGGGCTTCATGGCGCTGTTCCCCGGTTATGCGGAGGAGGCGATCCAGGCGGCCGTGGCGATCCGCAGAGAGCTGTCGACGTACAACCAGCACCGCCGAAGCTCCGGCTACGCGACGGTCGACATCGGCATCGCGATTCACAAAGGACCGCTGATGCTCGGCATCATCGGCGAAGAGCGCCGCTGGGAAGGCAACGTCATCTCCGACGACGTGCAGCGCACGACGATGCTCGAGCAGATCTCGGATATCGTGGGCTGCTGCATCGTCGTCACGCGCGATTATTACGAACAGCTGCGGTCGCCGGAGCGGTTCATGCATCGTTCGCTCGGGCGAATCCGGCTCGAGGGCAGCGACGAGGCGATGGAGCTGATCGATGTGTTCGAAGGCGATCCCGAGCAGCAGCGGGCGGCCAAGGAGCGGACGAAGGCGCTTTTCGAACGCGGACTCGCGCTTTGTCAGGCCGGGCGATTTTACGATGCCCGCGAGACGTTTGTCGAAGTCATCAAGCAAAACCGGATGGACAAAGCCGCGAAGCTCTATTTCTACTTGTGCGACGAGTACTATCAGAAAGGCGCTGGGGCCGGCTGGAACGGTACGCTTGCCGTCTGACGCAAACGCAGGTTCCGGCGATTGCGGTCCCGACTCGTCGAACATCGCCGGAGCCAAGGAGCGGAGGGATCGAAGTTGGCTATTGTTGAATTGGCGGTGCGCCGCGTGGATTCGCGGGAAGACGCGGATGCGGTCGTTGCGTTTCTCGTTTCGCCGCAGGCGTTCGACGACGAACGTCCGACGCCGGGCGAGGAGGAGCACTTCCGTACGCTGCCGTATTTGGCGCTTGAGGGCAAGACTGTCTACTGGTATATGACGGACGGCGCCGGAGAAGTCGTCGCAGTCACGGGCGTCGCGCCGAACGAGCAGCGCACTGGCGGATATACGTGGGATTACCTCGTGGTGAGAAAAGATTACCGCCGCGGAGGCGCGGCTTTGCGCCTTGCCGGCGCCATGCTTGAATATTTGCGCGGACAAGGCGCCAGATATTTGGTGACCTATACGTGCGACTTGCCCGTGTATGCCGGCGTCAGACGCTTGTTCGACCGATTGGGATTTTCCATGAACGGCCGTCTGCCTGATTATTACTTCGATGGCGAGGATCGTCTGATCTATTATATGGATCTGCGAACATCCGGCCTTTCGGAGACGCAACAGTAGAAAGAAGTGACAGTCATGAATTTGGCGCAAGCCCTCGGCAGATTGGGCGTTCGTTCGGAGGACCGGCGCAAGCTGCGGTTGATGACCCCTATATTTCTGATATGCGGCATCGCCGAGGCGCTTACCTACAACGGCTTCATTACGTTGTTCAGCCAGCGCTTCGGAAGCGAGTATCTGCCGTATTTGTACACGGGAGAAGCTTTTATCTTGCCGTTCGAGGCGTGGTTTATGAGCTGGCTGGCCATGAAGCTGTCGAAGCCCGCGCTGATGAAGACGATGTATGCCGTCATGACGGCGATATTGCTTGCGGATACGGGCGTGCTGGCGGCGCTTAAGCTGGCGGATCTTGACGCGCGCTGGTTTTACCCGGTTTTGTTCCTGACCTCGAGCTTCGTCGTGCGCCAGCAGACGGTGCTGCTGTGGAGCCTGGCCGTCGACGTATGTCCGACGCAGCAGGCGAAGCGGCTCATGCCGCTGTTCGTCTCGGGCGCGACGCTTGGCGGCGCGGCAGGCGGTCTTATTACGCAGGCGCTAAGTCCGTTCGGCGCCGAATGGGTGTACGGACTTGGTCCTGTGCTGCTGATCGCGGCGTCGTTTAACTACCGCAAGGCGATCGCGCAATATTTGGTGCCGCTCGCGCTGAAGGCGCAAAACGCCGCGGAGGACGAGGCGGAGGCGTCTTCGTTCGATTATATGAAACGCACGTTTCGCTCCCCGTTCTTGCTCGGCGTCATGGGTCTCATGACGCTCATGCCCGCTTTGTATTATTTGGCGGAGTTTTTGTTTTTGAATACCGCGCATGCAGCCTTTCCGGACGAGCAGCAGTTCGCGCGCATGTTCGGCATCGTGTCGACGCTGCTCTTTTTGCTGGCGTTTTCCGTCCAGCTCGTATCCGGCAAGCTCGTCGCCTGGTTCGGCGCGAGCGGAATGCTCGTGGCGATCGCCGCGGCTTACGCGGCCGCGTTCGGCTTGTCGGCCTTGCTCCTCGGCAGTGGGACGGCCGCCGTGACGGCCGCCGCGGGCGCCTATATGCTCACGAACGTACTGATCTTTTATTCGGCGGAGCCATCTTACCAGCTGTACTACAAGACGCTGCCGATGCGGCATCGGGACGGGTACCGGTATGCGGCGCAGGGGCTCGCCTCCTTTTTCGGCATCCTGCTCGGCGCGGGTCTGCAGTCGCTCCACAAGGCGGCGGGCTTCGGCTTTCCGGCATTGGCCGCGATCGGCGCAGGCGCGGCGCTGCTGCTTACGGCACTCGCGTGGGCTGTGCGTCGCCTCTATATGCGCGAACTCGTCAAAGGCGTCCAGACGCTGGGTCTGAGCGACCTTGAGCTGATGGACTCTTACCGCGAGTTTTTCAGCAACGCCAAAGCGATGGGCGCGGTGCTGGCGCTGCTCCGGCACGAGCAAGAAGGCGTGCGGCAGATCGCTGCCGACATCGTAGGACGTACGCAGGACGAACGATATTTGCCGGAGCTGCTCGAGCTGCTTGGCGACGCCAGCCCCGGCGTTCGTACAGCAGCGCTTCGGGCGATGAAGCTGACGGGCGCCGAGCTCCAGGCGCTCGTGCGGATCGGCGCCGTCCTAGAGGACGAAGAGCCAACGGTGCGGGCGGAGGGCGTCAGGCAGATGGCGCAGATGAAGCATTTATCGGCGCAGGCGTTTTTCTTTTTGCGGGTGAAGCTGCTGGATCCTCATCCCGCGGTCGTCGCCGAGGCGGTCAAGGCGATGTATGCGCTGGAAAGCGAATCGAGCTACGAAGCATGCTTCGAAGCAATCGAGCGACTGCTCGGGCAGGGCGGAGAGCCCGCCGCCCATGTCTGCGGCGTCGTGGCGGAGCTTCGTCTTAACCGCTTCGAGGGACAGGTCGAAATGCTGCTGCGCGACACCCATCCGTCCGTTCGCCTCGCGGCGACGTCGTGCCTGGGCAAGCTGGGCTCGGCGCACGTCGTCCCGCAGCTGCTGGAGCGGCTGCCGGCGGCAGACCAAGAGCTGCTTCTCGTCACCGAACAAGCGTTGATCGACATGGGCGACCGGTCGATCGAGCCGCTGCTCGAGGCTTTGCCCGGCGCGCACGCGCAGGCGTGGCGCGTTGCGGTCGGTGCGCTCGCCGCGCTGCTGCCCGAGCCTGACATTCGAGGGAAGTTGACGGACGAAGCGCTGCGGCGCATGGGGGAGCTTGACAAAGTGGCGGGTTATGCATCCGCTTTTCGCGCGGTCGGCAGGGAAGAACTGGCCGAGTTGGCCTCGCTCCGCTTCAATGGCCAACGGCAGCGGGTGCTTGAAGGTGTCTGGTCTTTGCTCGTGCGTCTGACTGACGAGCAGGTCGTCGCTTCGATTAGGCGCGCGCTCGACGATCCGGACGACGAGACGAGGAGCAGCGGGCTCGAGGTGCTTGCCGAAGGCGCGGGAGACCGGCGGCTCGCGCAGCGACTCTCGGTCGTGCTTCAGACGGATTACGACGAGCGGGGACGGCTGCCGGCAACGATGGAAGAGGCGCGGACTGCGCTCGATCATGCGGCAAGCTCGGCGGACGATTGGTGGCCGGAGATGGCGGCGGAAGCGGGAAGGGAGCGTGGAGGTCAATTGGAAGCGCAGGGAGCGCTCGGCAGGCTCGGCAAAGTCATCTATTTAAAAAACGTGCCGTTTTTCGCGGATTTGACGCTTGAGGAGCTGGGCTTGATCGCCGGCATCGCATCGGAGCGCGTATTCGAGGACGGCGAAGCGCTGCTGCTTCGCGGCGAGACGAGCGACGCGCTATATGTGATCGTGGACGGTAACGTAGAATTGACGAGCGTTACCGCGGCCGGCCTGGAGGCCACGCTCGGCGTGCTGGGCGCGGGCGAAGTATGCGGTGCTACCTCGGCGCTGGACAAATCGGCGTCGACCGTATCGGCGCATGCACTGCTCGGCGACGTGCGGGCGCTTGGCTTGCAGCGCGAGGCGCTTACCCGCCTCATCCGGCTATACCCGGACATCGGCCTTGGGCTGCTTCGGGCTTCGCTCGCGCGCGTGCGATTGCTCGAGGAAATGTTGATGCGGATCGATTCGTAAATCTTCGTGCCGGTCGCCCCGCCCGCAACGAGCAAGCGGCCTGCGCCGGCTTCTTGCGCGAGCTTCAGTCTCTGCTGCGTATGACGAGCAGCGACCCGCTGCGTAGCGAGATGAAGCCTTCCTCGCCAGTCAGCAGGTTGCTGATGCCGAGCGACATGCCGTGGCGCAGCGTCGCTTCGACAAGCGGATAGGCGAAGCCGGTCAGCGTGACTCCGGTGACCTCGGTCGACAGCGGGAGCAGGGACACATACGGATAACGATCATCCGCCGCCAGCCGGCCATCTCCGGTCAAAAGGCGGATCTCGTTGTGTTCGTCCACGAGCAAGGCCGCGGCGCCCGCCTGGGCGGCGACGGCGAGTAGCTGGACGTTCGCCAGGCTGTGGTCGAACCGGGAACCGAGGCCTCCCGCAATGACGATATCCCGGTAGCCGCGCGACAGCGCCTCCCGCAGTGCGAGCTCGGTGTCGGACCAGTCCTTGTCGACCGCGTCGTATTCGGATGTCTCCGCCGCTGCTGCACGAATTTTTGCAAGCGCATCCGCATCGACCGAATCGAAATCGCCGAGCGCCAGATGGGGCGCGATGCCGTTCTGTATGAGGTAATAAGCGCCTTTGTCGGCGCCGATGAGATAGTCGTCCGGCCTCGCCAGTGAAAGACTCCAGGGACCAAGGCTGCCTCCCGTAAAGATGACGGCGCGCCGGGCGGTTGCTTGCTGAGACAAGGGCTGTTCCTCCTGCAGATCGTTTGCGGCCGAGCCGCGTCTTTTTCAAGCCTTCATTCAGTATAAGGGCTGACGCGCCGAGATGCGATGGCCTATCCGACGTTTTTGGTTCAAATTCTCCGTTGCAGCCTGCATGCGGTTGCCGATAAAATAGATAAGGCGGTTCGTGGGATCGCATGACGGCGCCGCCTCGAATTGAGTAATGCCCGGGGGTATTCATTTTGACGTTGGACGTATTTGAATGGTTCAGCATCATCGGCACCATCGCCTTCGCCGTGAGCGGCGCGATCGTCGCGATGGAAGAGCATTACGATATGCTGGGGGTGTTCGTGCTCGGTCTTGTGACCGCCTTCGGCGGCGGGGTCGTGCGCAATCTGCTCATCGGCGTGCCCGTCACGACGCTCTGGAGCCAAGGTCTTCTCTTGAAGACGGCTGTATTTTCAATCGTGATCGTGTTCGTGCTTCCGACCGCGTGGATTTATCATTGGAAAAGAAGCGAAGCGTTTTTCGACGCCATCGGCCTGGCCGCGTTCGCGATTCAAGGCGCGCTGTACGCCGTAGAAGCGGGGCTGCCCGTCAGCGCGGTCATGGTCGCCGCGATGATGACCGGCATCGGCGGGGGCATGATCCGCGACATTATGGCCGGACGCAAGCCGGTCGTCCTTCGCGACGAGATCTATGCCGTATGGGCGCTGCTCGCCGGCCTGGCCGTGGGGATCGGGCCGATCCGGGCCGCCTGGGCGTTGCTTGCGCTTTTCGCGGCGACGGTGACGATGCGCATGCTGTCGGTACACTATAAGTGGCGGCTGCCGCGTAGAAAGCTGCATGCGTACGGCAGCTTTGACGGAGCGTCTGCAGAAGAAGGGAAGGGAATTTAAGCATGTATCGCGTATTGTTCGTTTGTCTGGGCAACATTTGCCGCCCGCCGATGGCCGAGGCTGTGTTCCGGGACCGGGTAGAGAAGGCAGGACTCGCGGAATCGATCGAGATCGACTCCTGCGGCACCGGCGATTGGCACTTGGGCAAGCCGCCGCACGAGGGCACGCGCAGAATTCTGGACGGCCAGGGCATTTCCTACGAGGGCATGCTGGCGCGCGGCATTCGGGCGGAAGACGGGGAGCGTTTCAACCTGCTCGTCGCGATGGACGAGAGCAACGTGAAGGCGATCCGCGAAGCGCTCGGGAGTGCGTCGAAGGCGGAAGTCGTTCGCTTCCTGTCGTTCGTGCCCGACGCGCGTCTGGCCGACGTGCCGGACCCTTACTATACCGGGAATTTCGTAGAGACGTACGAATTGATAAGCGAAGCGAGCGACCGGTTGCTGGCCCATCTGCTCGAGACCGGCAAGGTCAAGGCAGCCGGGAAATAAGCGATGTTCGTCGAACAAGCAATTGAAACGGGATGAATCAGGCGCAGCGCCTGTCTCATCCCGTTTTCTTTTCCGCGATTCAGAATGTATAAGTCTCCGATAAAAGCGTATCGCCGTCTTTTAAGGCGCAGGTACAGTGCGAACAGTAACGGGATCGTTCAATCGCCCCGCTGGCTTCACTTGCTAATCTTAAGAGGTGGTGATAGGCGCCAAAGTAAGGCGTGAAATGCAAATGAGACCTGCTGAGTAGCCGAATGCAAACCGGGCAGGGAAACCGGACTCAGATGACGCTATTTCGTACAAAACAGTGCAATTGCGACCATTTCGGACTGGAGAGTCGTTATTCACCCAGATTCAGGCTAGAAAAGGCCTCCACTATCGCATTAGAGCCTCCTGGGTCCGCGAGCGGGCCGCAAAGCGCGATAGGAACAAAAATAAGGGCTCCTCAGTCCGTCCACTGTGCGCCGTTGCGCAAATAAAAGGCCATCGGTACCTGCTTCGAATGATACGCCTATTCGGGACAGCCCACAGTTACATATGCGCCTTCGGCCCGAGAAACGCGCCGAGCGCCTCCGGTAGCTCTTTCTGCCAAAATCCCCATTTATGCTCGCCGTCTTTTTCCCGGTAATCGACGTAAGCGCCCTTGTCATCGAGGATTCGCTTCGCCGCGCGGTTCAGTTCGACGAAGTTGTGTACGCCGCGCTCGGTCTCGTACGCGGTCTCCTGCAGGCCGACGGTCATCCAGGCGGACAGCCAGGACAAATCGCCGGCTTCCTTCATCTGTGCGATCGAAGCGCCATAGTACGCGCCGGACAGCGACAGAAGGCGGTTAAACAAATCCGGGCGCCGCAGGGCGATCGACATAGAGACGGTCGCTCCGAGCGAGTCGCCTGCAAGCAGACGCGCGTCCGCGGAGGAGCGGGCGGCGAACGTATTTTCAACAAAGGGAACGAGCTCGTGCATCCAGAAGTTTAAATAGGCTTCATGCCGCTCGCTGCCGGGCAAGTATTCTTCGGTTCGAACCGATTTGTCGACGTCGACGGCCGCGATGATGAACGGGTCCCAGCTCTCTTCGAGAATGAGGTTGTGGGAGATCGTGGCGATTCTGCCGAAATTGAAAAAATCTTCTCCGTCCTGGCAATAAACGACCGGATAGCTGAGCCACTCCTGGTAGCCGGGGGGTAAATAGAAACGGACCGCGCGTTCCCCGGTCTCCAGGTAAAGACTGGAAACGGTGTGCTTGACGACGGTTCTGCGGACGGGCGAATCGGACATGGGGTATCGTTCCTTTCTCCGGACCCGAATCGGGTATGACAGCGCTCCGGCATGGGCAAAACATAGGAATGTTCGTTGCCGCGTCTGCCATTTTAAGGTCGGCCGAATCGGATTTGTATTAATGTGTTATACAACAAAATTGAATCTGTACTAGAAACATATTGCGCTTTCAACGATGAAGAATTCAATAAATATGCCTTTTTTGCTTTGACCAAACCACTAGGGCAGGGATATAATAATTCTATAACAGAAACCCCTCTTCCACAATTCATGACGAGGAGATGTAACGATGAGCAAAGGATCTTTGGACGCGCCGGCCAAGCCGGGGCAGCAAGCAGCGCATATTGTGCATTCGGAAGACGTCACGCCGCTTCAAGTATTGTCCCCCGAAGGCGAAGTGGTCAATGCGGCAGCGATGCCGAACCTGACCGACGAGCAATTAAAGGAAATCATGTACCGCATGGTGTTCACCCGCACTTGGGACGACCGCGCGGTCAACCTGGGCCGTCAAGGCCGTCTCGGCTTCTATGCGCCGGTATCCGGCCAGGAAGGCACGATGGTGGGCAGCGAATACGCGCTGACCAAGGAAGACTTCATCTGCCCGGGCTATCGCGACATGCCGCAGCTCGTCTGGCACGGCCTGCCGCTGTATCAGGCGTTCCTGTACTCCCGCGGCCACCAGCACGGCGGCCAGATTCCCGAAGGCGTGAACGTGCTGATGCCGCAGATTATCATCGGCGCGCAGATTCTTCACGCGACGGGCGTCGCCATGGGCTTCAAGCTGAAGAACGAGAAGCGTGTCGCCATCACCTACACCGGCGACGGCGGTTCCTCCGAGGGCGACTTCTATGAAGGCATGAACTTTGCAGGCTCGTTCAAGCTGCCGGTCATCTACTTCGTGCAAAACAACGGCTACGCCATCACGACGCCGTTCGCCAAGCAGACGGCCGCTCAGTCGATCGCGCACAAGGCGCTCGCGGCGGGTATCCGCGGCGTGAAGATCGACGGCATGGACGTGCTGGCGGTCATTTCCGCCGTGCAGGAAGCCGCCGAGATCGCCCGCGAAGGCGGCGGCGCGACGCTGATCGAAGCCGTCACGTACCGTTTCCGTCCGCACTCGATGTCTGACGACGCGACCAAGTATCGCACGAAGGAAGAAGAGCAGGAGTGGGCGCTGCGCGATCCGCTCGTACGCTTCGGCAAGTATCTGGAAACGAAGGGCCTGTGGTCGGAAGAGGACACGGCTCGCGTCAAGGAAGAAGCCAAGGCTGCGGTGAACGAGCATATCAAGAAGGCCGAGCAGACCGAGAAAATGACGGTCGCGGGACTGATCGACTCGATGTTCGAGACGACGCCTCCGCATCTCGAAGAGCAAAAAGCCGAATTTTGATTCGGCTGCCGCGGACGCGCCGGACGCTAGGCGTCGGGCGCTCCCGGCTTGGGACGGCTTAGGTCGGTCCGTTCGTTCAATATATGGTACAGCCGCGATGAACGCGGCCGTCATCCTCTAGATGGGAGAGAACAAAATCCAATGGCGCAAATGAATATGATTGAAGCGATCAAGGACGCATTGCGCGTCGAACTGAAGCGCGATCCCGGCGTTCTGCTCTTCGGCGAAGACGTCGGCAAGGTCGGCGGCGTCTTCCGCGCGACGGAGGGGCTTCAGGCCGAGTTCGGCGAGCTGCGCGTATTCGATACGCCGCTGGCCGAATCCGCCATCGGCGGTCTGGCCGTCGGCCTGGCGACCCAGGGCTTTCGCCCGATCGCCGAGATTCAATTCGTAGGCTTTATATTCGAAGCGCTCGACCAAATGTTTGTGCAGGCGGCCCGCTTGCGCTACCGTTCCGGCGGACGCTACAACGCGCCGATCGTCTTCCGCACGCCGTTCGGCGGGGGCGTCAAGGCGGCCGAGCTGCACACCGATTCGCTCGAAGGCCTCGCTATTCAGACCCCGGGCATCAAGGTCGTCGTGCCATCGAACCCTGCAGATGCGAAGGGCCTCATGATCTCCGCGATCCGCGACAACGATCCGGTCTTTTTCATGGAGCACCTCAACCTGTATCGCGCGTTCAAGGACGAAGTGCCGGAAGGCGAGTACACCGTTCCGCTCGGCAAGGCGAACGTCGTACGCGAGGGTAAGGATATTACGATCATCGCCTACGGCCTGATGGTGCACACCGCGATCAAGGCGGCCGACGAGCTCGCCAAGAACGGCGTGTCCGCTGAGGTCATCGACCTGCGCACGCTCGTGCCGCTCGACATCGACACGATTGTCGCTTCGATTCAGAAGACGAACCGCGCGATCGTCGTTCAAGAGGCCCAGAAGACTTCCGGCGCAGCCGCCGAGATCATCGCGCAGATCAACGAAAAGGCGATTCTCCACCTGGAGGCGCCGGTGCTTCGCGTCGCGGGTCCGGATACCGTTTATCCGTTCGCGCTAATCGAGGACGCCTGGCTGCCGACGCCTGCACGCATCGTGAAGGCCGCCAACCAAACGCTTCAGTTCTAAAGTGAAGGAGGGATAGCGCATGGCTAGATTTGAATACAGGTTCCCGGAGCTCGGCGAAGGCCTGCACGAAGGCGAGATCGTCAAGATGCACATCGCCGCCGGACAAGCCGTGACCGACGAAGATATTTTGATGGAAGTGCAGAACGACAAGGCGATCATGGAAGTGCCTTGCCCGGTCAACGGCAAGGTGCTTGAAGTGTTCGGCAAAGACGGCCAGACGATGCGCGTTGGCGAAGTCGTCGCCATCATCGATGCCGAAGGCGAGCTGCCCGAGCAAGCGGGCGGCGATCACGGCGCCGAGCCTTCCGGCCACAGCGGCGAAGCCGCTTCCGCCCAAGGCGGTGCCGACCTGAAGGGCCAGCCTGCCCAGGCGCCGGCCCAAGACAACGCAGGCGAGGCCGCGAAGCCTGCCGAGGCCGCAGCATCCGCGCCGGCCGCCAAGGACGCCGCGCTTGTGCTCGCTACGCCTAGCGTGCGCAAGTTCGCCCGCGAGAAGGGCGTCGCCATCGCCGACATCTCCGGCACCGGCAAGAACGGCCGCATCACCCGCGAGGACGTCGCCGGCTTTGCCGAAGGCGGAGCGCCCGCGAAGAGCGAAGCCGCGTCTGCCGATACCGCACCGGCAGCCGCGCAAGCCACAGCTCCTGCAGCGCGCGCCGCGCAATCCGGCCCGGGTGTCGAAGAACGCGTGCCGTTCAAGGGCATCCGCAAGGCGATCGCCAACGCGATGGTCAAGTCCGTCTACACGGCGCCGCACGTCACGCTGATGGACGAAGTGGACGTCACCGCGCTCGTCGCGCTGCGCAACCGCTCCAAGGCGTTCGCGGAGAAGAAGGGCGTCAAGCTGACGTACCTGCCGTTTATCGTCAAGGCGCTCGTCGCCGCCGTGCGCGAGTTCCCGATCATGAACGCGATGATCGACGAAGCCGCGAACGAGATTGTTTATAAGAAGTACTACAACATCGGCATCGCCACCGACACGGACAACGGCTTGCTCGTGCCGGTCGTCTTCGACGCCGATCGCAAGAACATCTGGAACATCGCGAAGGAAATCAAGGATCTGGCGACCCGCGGCCGCGACGGCAAGCTTAGCGCCGGCGAGCTGAGAGGCAGCACGATCTCGATCACCAACATCGGCTCGGCAGGCGGCTTGTTCTTCACGCCGGTCATCAACTTCCCCGAGTCCGCGATTCTCGGCGTAGGCCGCATCGATCAGAAGCCGGTCATCAAAAACGGCGAGATCGTGCCCGCTTCGGTCATGGCGCTCAGCCTGAGCTTCGACCACCGCATCGTCGACGGCGCTACCGCGCAACAGTTCGTCAACTACATTAAACAGCTGCTTAGCGATCCTGAGCTGCTCGTCATGGAGGTGTAATCGATGGTAGTAGGAGACGCTTCTCTGGACATCGACACATTAGTAAGCGGCGCGGGCCCCGGCGGATACGTCGCGGCCATCCGCGCGGCACAGCTCGGCCAGAAGGTCATCATCGCGGACAAAGGCAAGTTCGGCGGCGTGTGCCTTAACGTCGGCTGTATTCCGTCCAAGGCGCTGATCAACTCCGCGCACCACTACGAATCGATGCTGCATGCCGAAGATTACGGCCTGTCCGCCGACAACGTCAAGGTGGACTTCGGCAAGGTGCAAGGCTACAAGGACTCCGTCGTCAACAAGATGACGAGCGGCGTCGAGATGCTGCTCAAGGCGAACAAGGTTCAAATGTTCCAGGGCGAAGTCATGTTCATTAACGAAAACGAAGCGCGCCTGTTCAACGACCAGGAGGCGCCTCGCTATCGCTTCAAAAACTGCATCATCGCCACGGGTTCCCGCCCGATCGAACTTAAAGCCTTCCCGTTCGGCGGACGTATCCTGTCGTCGACCGAAGCGCTGTCGCTGCCCGAAGTGCCGAAGAGCATGGTCATCATCGGCGGCGGCTACATCGGCATCGAGCTCGGCCAGATGTACGCCAAGTTCGGCACCGAGATCACGATCCTCGAGGGCGCGGACACGATCATGCCTGGCTTCGACAAGGACATGAGCAATCTTGTCGTGAAGAAGCTCAAGAAAAACAAGGTCGAAATCGTCAACGGCGCGCTCGCCAAGGGCGCCGAGCAAACCGACAAGGACGTCACCGTGACGTACGAAGTCGGCGGCGAACAGAAGACCGTTACCGCGGACTACCTGCTCGTCACCGTCGGACGCCGTCCGAACACCGACGGCGAGCTGGGCCTCGACCTGATCGGCATCAAGACGACCGACCGCGGTCTGATCGAAGTCGACGAGCAATGCCGCACGAACATCAAGCACATCTTCGCCATCGGCGATATCGTGCCTGGCGCGGCGCTGGCGCACAAGGCTTCGTACGAAGCGAAGGTCGCTGCCGAAGCGATCGCGGGCCTGCCGTCCAAGGTCGACTACAAGTGCATCCCGGCCGTCGCGTTTTCCGATCCGGAATGCGCAAGCGTCGGCTACACGGAGAAGGAAGCGAAGGACAAGGGCCTGAACGTCAAGTCGAGCAAGTTCCCGTTCGGCGGCAACGGCCGCGCGGTCACGCTGAACGGCGCGGACGGCTTCCTGAAGCTGATCTCCGAAGTCGACACGGGTCTTGTCGTCGGCGCGCAGATCGCCGGCGTCGAAGCTTCCAACATGATCGCCGAGCTGGGCCTCGCGATCGAGATGGGCGCTACGATCGAAGATATCGCGCAGACGATCCACGCTCACCCGACGCTGGGCGAGATTACGATGGACGCGGCCGAGCTCGCGATGGGTCACCCGATCCACACGATCGCGCCTAAAAAATAAGTTTTTGCCAAATAAAAGAGGAAAGCGCCGAGTTACGCTCGGACGCTTTCCTCTTTTTGCGTGGACGCGAAGTCAAACGATCTTTTCCAGCCAGATTTGTTTGAAATCGATCCATCCTTGCGGGCTGAAGCTGGCGCCTCTGACGGACGGATGCATTTGCGTGCTCAGGCGGCGATGGTGCAAAAAAACGAGATAGCATTCCTCGCGAAGCCGGTCCTCGATCTCGCGCATATGGCTGCGGCGTTCCTCGGCGCTGTAGGCGGCGAGCGCGCGGTCGATCCGTTCGACGATCCATTGCTTGAGCGACGCGTTCAAATAAGCGCTTGTCATGCAGGCTTCATGCTCGTACAGATCGATCTCGCACACCTCGTCCTCGGCCAGGACGATGCCGGATACCGTGAAGTCACCGCTTGCGATAATGGCCGGATCGACCGACTGCCGCCAGTCGGCCACGAATAGATCGACGCGCACGCCGTAGCGCTCTAGCCGGTCCGCAATCCATTTTCCGTCCAGCTCGTATTTTTCGTGCACGAGCAGCCGCAGCGTCTCGCCGTCATAGCCGGAAGCGCGCAGCGCCTCGCGGATTTGCGTCTCGCTGGCGGGCTTGGCGATGTATCGCAAGCTGTCTTCGGGCCGAATGCAATAGGCGGGCAGCGCGCGTTCTCCGCCGAGATCGGCCTGCATCGCCACCGGGTCGAGCATCTGGCGAACGGCTCTGCGGAACGCCGCCTGCTGCGGCCAGCCGTTTTTGTTCGTATTCCAGGTCAGCATCGTACAGCCGTTGCACAGCCTGGCCAGCGCCTGCCAATCCATGGCCGGATCGTGGCCGTCCTCCTCGTCTCCGTCGCCCGGCGCGCGCATGACGGAAGGCATCCCGATCGTGGACCGCTCGCGGCAATCCTCGGGCATGATGACGATGTCCACGACGTCAAGAAACGGGCGTCCCGAGTAGTACGCCGTATTGGCGCTCAGCTCGATCCGATGGGGAGTCAGCGAGACGAGCCTGAAGGCGCCCGTGCCGACCGGCAGCCGCCAGTAGGCTTCGCCCAAGCCGCACAGGTCGAGCGGCAGGATGGAGGCCGCGGCGGCGCACAGGAAGCGGTCGAAAATGCGATTCGGCTTCGAGAGCGAAAAGCGCACGGTACGGGGGCCCAGCGGCTCGATACGCGCCAGGCTGCGCATCATCCAGCTGTTCGGCACGTCCGGCTGCCGGAGCCGCTCGAACGTGAAGACGACGTCGTCGCTCGTCAGCTCGCGCCCATCGTGGAAGTGCACGCCCTTGCGCAAATGAAAGGTCCACTCCGTACCGGCAGGATCGGAGCTCCACGCATGCGCGACGCCCGGCACAATCCGGCCGATCGACTCGTCGAAGGTGACGAGCCGATCGTAGATGTGATACATCAGGTGGCCGTCGAACGCGAAGTTCGCGCAGCCTGGATCGAGCGTTTGAACTTGCCGGTAGACGGGAATCCGCAGCGTGTCGCAGTCCGTACGACCGTTGACCGTTTCCTTCTGATAGCCGAACCTGACGTTTAACCAATCGATGAACCGGGTCTTCACGTCGGTGCCTTCTCCGAAGCTTGAGATCAGTTCGAAGGACGCCCGGTAGTCGCCTTGCTCCGCCTTGGCCGTAGCGAGTTCGAACAAAAACGGCTCCTTGTCCGCCTTGAACGCGATGCGGGAGCGGTTGCCGCGGCCGCGGCCGGGCAGCCAATCGATCAAGCCGTCCTCCTCGAGCTTTTTGAGCACGAGCTTGGCGTTGCGGGTCGTGCAGTACAGCGCCTCGGCCAGCTCCTCCAGCGTGGCTTCGACCGGCTCCCCGGGGCCGCCTCCGCCAGCGAAACGCTCGAAAAGGGTCAAATATCGTTCCGCCGTCAGCATAGCGTTCCTCCTTGATTCGCGATTTCGCCGCTTGTTTCCGGTTGTTTCCGGTGCTTGTTTTTCGTTAAAAGAGGAAATTTATTGATTGCATTATACGCTTTTTATCCTCTTTTGAACATCGCATAATGGAGACAACAAAGCCGCGCCGGACGCGTAAGCGGGCGGGCGGCGCACGGAGGAGGAACCCCCATGCTGGATATCCAATATACGCTCGAAAAGCTGGCCGAATACCGGGAGCTCGAACACCTGGACGCGAGCCGACGCGTCGGCGCATCGTCGCCGGGCCCGAGGCTGCCGCGCTCGCTCGCTTCGCTGCTTGCTTGGATCGTCATGTTCACAGGAAGATAAGGCAGCCCGCCGCGGCTGCCTTCTTTTTATGGACGGCGCTGCCAGAAGCGTCCCGCGCGATCTTGCGTTATAATGTAGAAACACAAGATTAAGCGAGTCGCGGCAGTTCGAACGTCTCGCAGCATAAGAAAAGAGGAAATGCATACGATGACCGCTTCATCTTCATCCAGACCGATCTCGGCGTCCCGGTCCATCCTGACCGAGATGCTGTTCCCGGGCGATACGAATTATCACGGCACGATGTTTGGCGGCACGCTGATGCAGTATATCGACAAGATCGCGACGATCGCCGCGATGAGGCACTGCCATATGCCCGTCGTGACCGTCTCCCAGGACAGCCTCGATTTTCTGTCGCCGATCCGCGTAGGCGAGGCGTTCGAGCTCGAAGCCTGCGTCACCTGGACGCATCGCAGCTCGATGGAGATCTACTGCGTCGTGCGCGCGGAGGACCTGTTCACGGGCGAACGCCGGCTTACCGTCACCGCGTTCAGCACATTCGTCGCGCTAGGACCGGACGGCAAGTCCGCGCCGGTGCCCGGCGTATTCCCGGAGACCGAAGAGGAGCGGCTGCTGCACGAGAGCGCGCGCGCCCGCTACGAGCAGCGGCAGCTGCGGCGCGGGCAGCGGTATTCGTCGACAGATGGACGGGACAAATGATACAATCGGGAAATAACGTTACGATGAAAAGGTGAGAAGGCTCTTGCGTAATTATTTGGACCTTTTACAGGATATTTTGGACCACGGCACGAAGAAGGAGGACCGGACGGGCACCGGCACGATCAGCGTCTTCGGCCGGCAGCTGCGCTTCGATCTGCAGGAAGGCTTCCCCCTCGTCACGACGAAGCGGATCCATCTGAAAAGCGACGTGCACCAGCTGCCCTG
>NZ_JAGXJW010000219.1 GCF_019091135.1 Cohnella sp. GbtcB17
CAGCGAGTCCGGATAGGCGTCCGCCTTGTCCTCGAGCCCCACCTTGCGCAGCAGCGGCATCGCTCGCTCCTTCGCTTCTCCAGGCGTGCGCTTGCGCACCTGGATCTGCGCCAGCGTCAGAATTTCCAGCACCTTCTTGTGCGGGACCAGATTGAATCGTTGGAACACCATGCCCGCTTCGGTGCGGATGTCCGCGATGTTCGTGCCCTTGGCCATGAGCGCATGTCCGTCGCTGCCGGCGGCGCCTCCGTCCGGCTGCTCGGGCAGGTTGATGCAGCGCAGCAACGTCGTCCTGCCGGC
>NZ_JAGXJW010000220.1 GCF_019091135.1 Cohnella sp. GbtcB17
GCGATCATCGACTTGCCCCGCTTCTCGCGGTGGAAGGTGATCGCAAAGCGGTGCACCTCGTCTTGTATGCGCTGCAGCAGGTAAAACTCCTGGCTGTCGCGCGGCAGCGGCACGATCTCCGCCGGATCGCCGACGTGCAGCTGCGCGGTGCGGTGCTTGGCGTCCTTGGCGAGGCCACACACCGGCACGAACAGGCCCAGCTCGTTGTGCAACACGGAGATCGCCGCGCCGATCTGGCCCCGGCCGCCGTCGATGACGAACAGGTCCGGCAGCGGCAGCCCTTCCTTGAGCACGCGCT
>NZ_JAGXJW010000221.1 GCF_019091135.1 Cohnella sp. GbtcB17
TACGGTTGTGAAGCAATGGTCCCGGTAGAAACATTATTCCCATCCCACAGGAGGACGACTTACGATCCTGCCACGAATCAGGCACTGCTTCAAGAAGCTTTGGATCAAGTCGAAGAACTCCGGGATGAGTCTCAAATACGGATGGCTGCTTATCAAAAGAAGGTGACAAAGTATTTTCACTCTAAGGTTAAAAACAGAAAATTCGCTATTGGAGATATGGTCCTAAGAAGGGTTTTCCCAGCCACCCAAGAACCCGGAGTGGGGGTACTTGGACCAAATTGGGAAGGACCATATGA
>NZ_JAGXJW010000222.1 GCF_019091135.1 Cohnella sp. GbtcB17
CATCGGAGCCGAGCAGCTGGACCGCATGGCGGACGAAGCGGTGCAGTTCGGGCCGATCGGTTCTTTCAAGATGCTCGGGAAAGCGGACGTCAAGCGAATTCTCGAGATGTGTCTGTAGGAGGCTGCCGGCATGGCGTTGAAGTGGGACGGGCATACGCATACGAAATTTTGTTATCACGGCTGCCCGGCGGAATCGGAAGCTTACCTGGATCGCGCGATCGAGCTCGGCTTCGACCGTTATACGCTGTGCGAGCATCCGCCGCTGCCCGTACGGTACGTGGACGACCCGACG
>NZ_JAGXJW010000223.1 GCF_019091135.1 Cohnella sp. GbtcB17
CGCATACGTTACTTTGCCGGAGATGTCGGCTGCGCCGGCTGGAGCCGGTGCCGATGCCGATCCGGACGCCGGAGCCGATGCGCTCGCCGAAGCGCCTGCCGAACCGCTGGCCGCAGGAGACGGGGGCGCGCCTTCATTGTTGTTGCTGCCGCATGCCGCCAGACACATCGCTCCGATCAAACTCAGTACCGCGAGCTGCACGATCCGTTTCTTTGTTTGCATGTTGAGCCCACCTTGTACGTGGATGAATGATTGACCTGCCCCTCGATGCGCTCTCACGGGTGCCCCC
>NZ_JAGXJW010000224.1 GCF_019091135.1 Cohnella sp. GbtcB17
GACTTAAAATAAATTTCTATTTAATTAAATATCATAAAAAAATAATATTTAAGTATCAAGAATGAAATCAACTTAAATATTTAATTTTCAATTTAATTAAATGTATTAAATACAAGAAATAATAATTAAGTGTAGAGAAGGCTTAATTATTTATTTCTAGTTTAATACTAGGTAAAATATACTTAATAAAATTGTACCAAAATTAACTATTTAAATAATTAATTTCACAAAGTATATTATTTTCCTATTTAAATATTAGAAATAATAAGTAGTCTAGAAATTACTATCT
>NZ_JAGXJW010000225.1 GCF_019091135.1 Cohnella sp. GbtcB17
CTGGTGTTCTTTATTACTTTATCGTTTTTGCTCTCTTTTTATTATATTATTAATCGCTTTATAATAGACTCATTGTCTCTGGCTAAAATCGTGGTCAATATTTTGGTGCTTTCATTGAGAGCCTTTGTAAAAAAGCTCAGAAGAAAAACCCTCCCTTCTTTTGAAGAAAAACGACCTCCTTCATGGCTGAAAATCCATAAAATGCTAACACCCCACATGAGGAAAGTAATCATCCTTCTAGGAAAGAGCCCATGGGCTCTAGGAGGTCCACCAGCCTGCAGTCTAGAAG
>NZ_JAGXJW010000226.1 GCF_019091135.1 Cohnella sp. GbtcB17
CGACGACTCGGCCTTTGAAGATCGGGCTATCTTTGGGGGGCGTGCTTCCGTCGGTCGTGTAGTTGATGATTTGCCCTTCGGGAGCCGACAGCTTCAGCTTGCTGTTGCGCGCTACCGTGACAGGAGCGGTAGCGGACCCGTCTACGCTTGCTTTGCCGGCTGTGGCAACGATAGAAGGCTTAGGTGTCGGTGCCGGTCCTCCCGGACCCATGCTAACCGGCTCTACCTTTTACCACACACCCATCAATACCGGACTATTCTCTTTGCCCTGAACAATGGTAATGGCCC
>NZ_JAGXJW010000227.1 GCF_019091135.1 Cohnella sp. GbtcB17
TTAAATAAATAAAATAACAAAATTTAAAAGTTAGCAAAATATCTTACATCTATTTAAAATTACATGATTATAGTTATCTTATTTTAAATTTAAATAAGGTCAAATTATTTAAAAAAAATATTTAATTTAAAAAATTTAAAATCTGACCTTAAATTTAAAAATAAGATAAGATATAATTAAATTTAAAAATAAGATAGATAATTAAGCAAAAAGATAGATATTTACTATTTTCAAATTCAAATTACACTAATATCATGAATTAAATTTTAAAAAAAATAATAAATTT
>NZ_JAGXJW010000228.1 GCF_019091135.1 Cohnella sp. GbtcB17
ATTCAAAAGATTTGGTCCCTGGTCATCAGTGTTTTGGATGTACATTGATGTGATAATCAGCGATGAAGTATACTTACACTTGGAGTAAGTGTTATGCTCTTTCCAGGACATTGGTAAAGTATACTAGTTTCGAATGTATGGAGTATACATTGGACTGGACCGATATTGCAACTAAGTTTAGATATTACAAAGTTACGGCTAAACATATCTATCCAATTGAATAGCAGGAGTTCATCGTAACGTTAAAAGAACCTAAGTCCAGATATGCAAAAGCTCAACGTAGAAG
>NZ_JAGXJW010000023.1 GCF_019091135.1 Cohnella sp. GbtcB17
CGGCCTCGGTCGCCACCATCACCTGCGTGCGCCTGCGGTACAGGTCCATCATCCAGTCCTTTTTCCCACGGTTCATCCCGCCGCGGTAGGGGACGGCGATCAGCCCGTGCTCCTGGAAAAAGCGGAGGAGGTATTCCTGCGTCTGGCGGTACTCGGTGAATACGATGACTTTATCGCCGATCTCCTCGATGAGCTTCATCGTCGCTTCGGCCTTCGTGTTCGCCTTGACGTTGCGAATGAACTCGACGAGCTCCCAGATTTTCGGGCGGCGCGGAGAGTCTTCGGGCGTTTTTTTGAACAGGTTGACGAGCGTCAGAAATACCGCGTCGCGACTCGAGCATACTTCGCGCTGCAGCGTGACGAGCGACAGCATGCTGGACATGTCGACGCCTTCGACGGTCGCGTTCTCCCGGACGTAGCGGGTGACGGCCTCGTACAGCGCTTGCTCCTCGGGCGACAGCCGCAGCGGCACGTTGGCCACGAAGCGCTTCGTGAACTCGACACCGCCGTCGGTGCGGCGGTTGCGGATCATGACCTGGCCGAGCGCCTCCTGCAGCTTGTCTTCGTTTTTGGCGACCCGCTTGCCGGCGACGTAGTTCGCGGAGAAGTCGCCTTCGCCGCCGAGCTGGCCGGGCTTGAGCAGGGTGATCAGGTTATACAGCTCGTTCATGTCGTTTTGCACGGGCGTCGCCGTCAGCAGCAGGCAATATTTCTTTCGGATGTCGCTGACGAATTGGTAGTTCCCGGTCTTCTTGTTCTTGAGCTTGTGCGCCTCGTCGATGACGAGCATGTCGTATTCGGTATCGAGCAGCAGCTCGCGGTGCGGGTCGCGCTTGGCCGTGTCGATCGAGGCGACGACGATATCGTTGTTCCAGTGATAAGCCTTCTTCTGCGCGATGGCGGGAATGCCGAATTTGCCGTTCAGCTCGCGCACCCACTGCAGGACGAGCGATGCCGGCACGAGGATGAGCGCTCGCTTCACGAGCCCGCGGACCATGTACTCCTTCAGGATCAATCCGGCTTCGATCGTCTTGCCGAGACCGACTTCGTCTGCGAGAATCGCTCTGCCCCGCATCTCGTGAAGGACGCGCCGGGCCGTATCCTCCTGATGGGGAAGCGGCGTGAGGCCGGGCAGCACCCGCATGCATTGCAGTTCGTGGAAGTCGGTGACTAGCTGCGCTTCCTCGGCTTCCCACGACATCTTGTACAGCGACCAGTCGTCCCACGGCCCTCCGCGGTCGGCTCTGCGCTCGAGTTCTTCGAACGCGGCGCGGTCGACGTGCAGGTCGACGAGCGGATGCAGCTTGCGGACGTTGCGTGCAGCTTCCTCAGACGCGGCGGCGGCATTCGCCGTTCTGCTGCCGGAAGGGAGGGCGTTCGGCTGCATGCTGGCCGGCGTCGCGCCTTCGTCCGGCGCGAGGGAAGGGGCGATGCTGACGGCGATTTTGACTTCGGCCTCGGAGCCGTGGGGATGATGGAATGGGGGACGCAGACGCTTCTCCTCCTCTTGGGTCTATTCTTCTAGTATGAGCAAGCGCGCGTTTTTCATAACCTCCGTACGTCACCTAATCAGGCGCGTTCGGCAGCTCGCGCCGGATGCCCGAATTTTTTGGGACATTTGTCGCAATTGACGGATGAGCCTCTCGAATATCTATATTTCGTAGCGTATAATGGGTAAAGTCGCAATATATTGTGTCCTATGAGGAGAGTGGCGAAGTGAGCGTCCAATTGAATAACGGCGGGGCGAACAAGTCCGCAGGCCGTCGTCTCGAAGGTTTGAGCGAGAAAATTTTCCTCGATCGGTACGCATGGAAAAACGCCGATACGAACGCGGTCAAGGTCGGCGACACGGTGCTGGCGCTGACGAAGGACGATCCGAAGTTCCCGGCCAAGGAAGTCGGCGAGGTTGTCGCACGGGACGGCAAGCGGGTGACCGTGCGCACGCGCGCGGGCGATCTGGTCGAGACGTCGCCGGAAAAGCTGACGCTGACGATCGAGCAGACGCCGGAGGAAATGTGGGACCGGCTGGCGGGCGCGATGGCGTCCGTCGAAGCGCCGGAGCGTCAGGAAACGTGGCGCGAGCGCTTCCGCTGGCTGCTCGACGACTGGAAGCTCGTGCCGGGCGGCCGCATCGCGGCGGGAGCCGGCGCCAGCGACGAGCTGACGCTGTTCAACTGCTACGTTATTCCGTCGCCGAAGGACAGCCGAGGCGGCATCATGGAGACGCTGACCGAGATGACCGAGATCATGTCGCGCGGCGGCGGCGTCGGCATCAATCTGTCGTCGCTGCGTCCGCGCCGGTCGATCGTGCGCGGGGTGAACGGCTCCTCAAGCGGCGCCGTGTCGTGGGGCGGCCTGTTCAGCTACACGACCGGATTGATCGAACAGGGCGGCAGCCGGCGCGGCGCGCTCATGCTCATGATGAACGACTGGCATCCAGACGTCGTCGATTTCATCACGGTTAAGCAGACGATGGGGCAGGTTACGAACGCCAATTTGTCGGTTTGCGTGAGCAACGGCTTCATGAAGGCGGTCAAAGAGGACCTGGACTGGGAGCTCGTGTTCCCCGACACGTCCGACGCCGAGTACGACGCGCTGTGGGACGGCGATCTGGACAAGTGGAAGTCGCTCGGCAAGCAGGTTATCCCGTACCGCACCGTCCGCGCGCGCGAAGTGTGGCGCACGATCATCGAGTCCGCCTGGAAATCGGCCGAGCCGGGCGTCGTGTTTATGGAGTATTACAATCAGATGTCGAACAGCTGGTACTTTAATCCTATAATTTGCACTAATCCATGCGGAGAACAAGGGCTTCCGGCATGGGGTGTTTGTAACCTGTCGGCCGTCAATCTGTCCCGCTTCTACGACGAAGCGAAGCATGACGTCGCCTGGGAAGAGCTTGGACGGGTCGTCCGATATTCGACGCGATTCCTCGACAACGTCATCGACAAGACGCCTTATCACTTCCCGGAAAATGAGGCGAATCAGAAGCTCGAACGCCGCGTCGGTCTCGGCACGATGGGACTCGCGGAGCTGATGATCCGGCTCGAGATCCGTTACGGCAGCCCGGAGAGCCTCGCGTTCCTCGACAAGCTGTACGGCTTTATGGCGAAGGAGGCATACCTGGCCTCCACGGAGATCGCAGCTGAGAAAGGTTCGTTCCCGGCATTCGATGCGGAGCCGTTCCTGCAAAGCGGCTTCATGAAAAACATGATCGAGACGTATCCGGAGGTCGGCGCGGCGGTGCGCGAGCGCGGCATGCGCAACGTCACCGTGCTGACGCAGGCGCCGACGGGCTCGACCGGCACGATGGTCGGAACGTCGACGGGCATCGAACCGTACTTCGCGTTCGAGTTCTTCCGGCAGAGCCGGCTCGGCTACGACAAGCAGCTCGTGCCGATCGCGCAGGAGTGGCAGGACGCGCATCCCGGCGAGCAGCTGCCGGCGTGGTTCGTGACCGCGATGGATCTGTCCGCGAAGGATCATATCCGCGCGCAGGCCGCGATCCAGCGCTGGGTGGACAGCTCGATCTCCAAGACGGCGAACTGTCCGTCCGACTTCACGGTTGAGGAGACGGCGGAGCTGTACGAGCTCGCGTTCGAGCTGGGCTGCAAGGGCGTCACGATCTACCGCGACGGCAGCCGCGACGTGCAGGTGCTGAGCACGACGAAGGATGAAAAAAAGGACGAGAAAAAGGAAGAGGGCAAGGACGATGCGGCGCCGATCGCCGAAGCGGTAGCGGCGGTGCAAGCCGTACTGCCGGCGACGTCGGCTCAAGCGGCGCCTAGCGCGCCGGCAACATCGGTTGTGCCTGTCGTGTCGGCGCCGGCCGACAAAGCCTACAAGAGCCGCCCGAAAATTCTGCGTGGGGCGACGTACAAGTTCAATACGCCGTTCGGCATGGCGTATATTACGGTCAACGACCTCGATGGCACGCCTGGCGAGATCTTCCTTAACGTAGGCAAGGCAGGCTCCGACGTATTCGCGATGGCCGAAGCGCTCGGCCGCGTCTGCTCGCTGTTCCTGCGGTACGGCGACCACGGCGACAAGGTCCAGCTGCTCGTCAAGCACCTCAAGGGCATCGGCGGCTCCGGCGCCGTCGGCTTCGGTCCGAACCGCGACGAGTCGATCGCGGACGCCGTCGCCAAAGCGCTCGAGCTGCACGCCGGCATGCTGGCCGAAGAAGCCGCTGCATCCGAGGCGCTGGACGACGCTTCAAGCGGCAGTGCAGCGGGTTCGATCGCAGCGACCGCGATTCCCGCGCCGGCGGCTTACGGCTACGGCAAGTCCGGCCACACCTCGACGGACCTGTGCCCGTCCTGCGGCTCCGCGTCGCTCATCAACGTCGAGGGCTGCAAGACGTGCACGAACTGCGGATACAGCAAGTGCAGCTAACCGATGACTGGCGATACAGATAATCGGGCAAGTAGGGATAGAAAAATTGGAAGAAAGCGCAGTGGATACCAATCTACTAGCGGCGCTGACTATTGAGTCTTCCGGCTTTACCCTGAATGGTACTGGACCCTATCTCGCACGCAGTTACGAACTGCTGGGGAACATGCTAGGGATCATTCAAAAATTCCGTGGCACCGGGAAAATGACGGGTTTTCTGCAAGAGAACACGCTGGGATGCACTTTGCCTTTTTCCCAATATGATCTGAACATAACCTATTCAACCAGGCAAGAAGGGAAACCGATATCCGGTGGAATCGTCATCGAGCTCTCGGATTATGAAATTATATTTAGGTATTGGATTTAGTGTTGAGTTCCTTCCGAAAAACCGAGAAACGTGTAAAGTCGGATATATTAGAATTGGAGAAGGAACTTTCGATCAGAATGAATAGGTACGGGAACGCGTCTTGAATGGTGATGAGGCGTACTTAAAAGTCGCAAGTCAACCAGCCTCCCTCTTCGTTGAGAAATGTACAAATATAATTAATGCAGGTATAACCCAGTTTTAATTAAAACGTTCCATTTTGAAACCTCATGTGCGCTTAAATTCCGCACATGGGGTGTTTTGATATGAGGAATAGAGCCATTTCTATTTTAATCAACCCAGTTTGATCGAAATAAAATGGAGAACGCTCCACCAATTCTTTTTGGAAGGTGAGTCGTAAGCGAAATGAAACTGGTTAAAAATGAAGTAAGTAGGGACGCTACCATGAAGGTGAATATAAAACTGATTTTGAAATATAATATACTGCCTATTCCCAAGCCTAATAATGCTAAGTACTGTACCATGTCGGGAAGTTATGTCGAAAGATTCTTGAACGAAAATAACAGCTCGTAAATAAAAAATAAATCAGATATCGTAATAAGAAAAATAAGCAACATGTCCAAAAATTTCGAATGAACAAGGTGATTATTCCGACCAAAAGCGTGAGAACAAGAGAATATAAGATTCATGCATCAATTCTATCCCGGATTTACCTTGGTACCAAGGAAGCAAAAGACTGGTTCCGTAGACGAGCAAACTGACAATACTTATGGAATCGATTTTGCGCAACACTTTTATTATAAAACTTTTCATAGTGATGAAAATGAACAGGCCAGCCAGATAAACCGACTGGCCTGTTAAAGACTGTTTACTGAACGACTTTACGGAGTGGTTCAGCTTGGCACTTGAGAAGCGATTGCCTCCTACATCTATCTTGGGCAGTATTCGAACAAGCCACTTAGGGAAGTACCAGGCGGATTTACCAAGCAGTGTCATGGCTGCCGGTACAATCATGAGTCTTACGATAAAAGCGTCGAAGAAAATGCCGAAAGCCAGAGCGAGACCCATCGATTTTTCCATTGTATCCTCAGCGAAAATAAAGCTCGCGAATACGGACACCATAATTAAGCCTGCAGCCGTAACGATTTTACCACTGTTTTTAAGACCAAAGAAGTAATCTGGCAGGTTGAGGATTCTATATTCGTATGAGAGCTAGTAGCGAAGATCGCTTCCCGCATATTCCATGGTAATCGGATTAAAATACATCTTAATGTTTCCCAGCAAGCCATCCAACTCTGTGCTAAATTGAACGGATACAACAAGTTCTAGTTTTTTGTTTCGGTCCAACGGCTGCTCGACGTTTTCTCCAGCTTCCAGGACTACGATGGCTTTCTCCATCGGAGTTGTCAAAGTTTTCTTTTCCTTATCAGACAGACGATTCCAAGCCAGCTCGCGGTACTGTTTTTCCTCTTTAACTTTGTCATAGTGGTAGACATAGTAGTACCAGCTGCCGCCAAGATCCGTATAGTTTTTTACGTAACTAAATTTTGATGGATCATCTTTAAGCAATTCCGGTAGGTTGATATAGATGATGCCTTGTCGAAACAAGCCAGGTTCTTCTTCGATTAAAATATCAATGGTTTTAGTAGGGTCATCGTTTAAGGAGGAAATCTCTTTTATTACATCTTCTTGGAATAGCTGTTGAGCGAATGACTGAATAGCGGGGTCTTTAATCTTGATGATGTTGTAATCTTGATGAAGAATGACAGGGCGGGACTGGAAAACACTTTCATTCTCGAGAATGTAGTTGCCCATTTCTTCTATGTTCTCACGTCTCTTTTGAAAATATTTTAGCACATCCGCCTCAGGATGTTTTATTACTTCGGTAATATTCAAGGGGATGATTAGATCGCTCACGTTTACTTGCTCCTTGCCATTGCTTTCACAACCGCTTGCCGTAAGGACAAAACAGATCAGGATCGGAATAATTTTTACCGACAATTTTTTCATAATGATCCCTCCGATCAATTGTTGTTTATTCGCTTGAAATATACATGCACAACACTCAAAAGTCCTTTGGTAGGGGATCTACTTTGAATAATAAATGAAAGAAAGATGCAGCTAACAACGGTCGTAACTTTAAAAGGAAAGCCGCAATACAGCGGCTTTCCTTTTAAAGTTATTCAATATCCTTGATTTTCCTCTTCACTTCATCGTATGCTTCGTTTTTTAAATTCGCAAATTCTTTTGTGCTGTCGAACATAGGTATGACTTTATTGTCTGCATTAACTTTTAAATAACCTGCGACAGGATGAACGTCGATGTATCTACCTATTGGTTCGCTGAAAGCCAAGTTAAAGATTAATTCATCGCTGATTTTCAATTCCGGGCGGAGATTTATTTCATCCTCCCTAATAAACAATATGATTTCCTTATCTTCAAGTTGCCCTTTTATTACATCTGTGACTGAAATGGTATAGTTTGTTCCCGAACGAATATGAGTTGATTTTCCGCCCTGCGCATCGACTGCTGTCCTCTCGGGAGTTCCTTCTATTAATTGGACTTCTTCTTGTACATTTTCCGCTTTAACAATTTCTCCTTTGACAATCAAAGGGGAATGATCAACTAATTCCTTCAAGCTTTGGGGATTCCTAATTTGAATTAACCTTCCGCTTGCAGTTTCAACAATTTGGGATTCTACTGCGGGCTCTTCTGCCGCCTTGGTTTTATTTCCCGAAAGCTCAACGCTGCTATAGACAGTGACCGCCAGAACGGTACAGGCTATTAAAAGGTATTTTTTCATAAGGTGTGTTCCTTTCCTTGGATTAATATCCATACATATTTTTAACATCGTTTACTTCATGATTCTGGGGGAGGTAGCTCGTCCCGACATTAGTAAAATACGTATAACTCATTATTGAAGGATCTGTATTCGGATTAGCCGGCGAGTAATCAGATAAATGAGAATGACCTAAAGCAAGAACATGTCCGAGTTCATGGCTCATAGTAAACCGATAAGTATAAGCTGTTCCTGAATTAGGACTTGGATTTAAATAAATGTTTGCCCCTTTTAGCTGTTTGGTAGAGGCATTCGCAGTAGCGTATGAAGTAATAGATGAACCATTAGTATCATATAATTCTGTAACTCCTAATGTTTCAGTAAAAAAACCATCGGGGTACATAGTGTCCCAATATTGCTGAGTAGTAGTGACCATATAAGTATTTGGCACTTGTGATGCGCTGGCGGTTGTAACTTCCACAGGAACCGCAGAAGAGTGCCAAGCCGTCCGAGCATCCTCATAGTATGTTGCCCAAGATCCGGATAGACTTTGTTGGTTAATCATTACTTTTAGTCGTCCAGTGCTCGTGTTTTTTGGAGTCCATCTGAGTGGAATCGTGCTGATCGTCGAGCCACTTTTTACATAGTAAATTTCGTGAGCAAAAGAATTTGCACTAGTTAAGAACGCAAAGATTGAAAACATAGACAGCGTAAATGTTAATTTTTTTTTCATTATAAGGACACTTCCTTTGCGTCAATAGTAACTTATTAAAAATGGCTTGTTTTCATACCTTTCAAAAGGAAATATTAGATTGCTCATTAAAAATTCTTGAAACAGAAGAGCGCTAAAGGCCTATGATCTCATCACATCACCTTCCTTTGGGATAAGTTAGATATCCACCCAAAGTAGTAAATTATGTATAAATTTTTGGATATAGATAAATTGTACTATTTTCTAGATATGTAAAAATATTTATTGTAGATGTAAAATGATGAACCATACTTATTTATCAAGATTTACTTTACTTGGCCAATTGTCCTATACGAATGAGTTAACATCCCTTTAAAGAAATCGATTTATGAGTATAACCTTATCAAAGAATGATTTGATACTTATAGTCTGTAGACAATATTTCACTACAACCTTATTATGAAATTCCCAATTACTCGTATGTGATACATATATCTAGTATACAATAAATTACACAATATTTAAAATATGTAAATTTGATTCGAGTTATCTTCTTGCTAAAATAATACTCAAACTGATGAGGAATTACTGATTTTAGTTCATAAGCAGGGTGGAACGATAGTCGGAGTCTAAGGTGGATCTACGCCTACTTTCCAGGATGTCAAAATTCAATGACAGAGAGCCGTTGGCGAGTTTGAAACTCGCCAGCGGCTGTTTTAGCGGAAGGAGTTCGCTGCGACCGAATCTTGTGCATCATTTTAAAGCAGCAGATATTATGTGTGGCGTGGTGAATCCACTGCAAGTGAATCGGACGAAAGAACTCGACGACAATTCTCCGACGAAGAATGACGTTAAAGACGCACGCGTCATTGCCCAACTGGTCAATGACGGACGGTACGCCGTACCCAGCCTGCCGCAGGACGTTGAGATATTTGTTTTTGTGGGAACGCAAATGCCTCAGATGACTGCAAGTATAGAAAGGCGTAGTAAGATTCAAAATTTTGTTTAGAGGATTTTGGTGAGTGAAAGCCTCGATCAATTCTGATCGAGGTTTTTTGCGCAGTTTTTAATCATCACGAGTACCCTAACTTACGGCGGAATACCACCGTACTTATTTGCCGAAAACAGAAGTTATAAATAACTGACAATTTAAGAGACGATAAGTTAGTATTATGACATTTAATGATACAGCATATGTCATTTTGATCTTACAATAGCCGGGTAAAAGGCATTTATTTAATGACAAAAGAAGATACAGCGGACACAAGCAAGTGAGGAGATCCGGACGCGGGCGAGCAAGGCGAGGGGATGGCCATGGCCGGCCTGATCTGCGGGATTATCGGGGCGGTGGTTTACTTTGCCTTGATCGTGCTCATGATTATCGGTTTCGTCGACGCAGACGACTACTATAATTACAGCGACTTTTCCAACGTGATTATAGGAACATAGGCTGCGCGCCGGCCACAACTTTCTCTGAAAAAGCATACGGCGAATGGGCTGTCCGTCGGTCATGCAACATGACCGAAAAGACAGCCCATATATTATGATGTATACGCAACTGGAAAGTCTTAAATCCCCTTTCAACATTGATCGAGGCTTTTTACGTTAAAATATGATACAAAAGCAATGTCAGCGAAACGTAAATTTGGAAGTGTGCCATATGTCGAAGTGCGACGACGCGCGTAATGGCTTCAAGCTCCTGGTATGTGAAGGATGCCACGATTTGAAGATGGTGTCCTGCAGGTGTTAGGGACGGTTTTGCACACTGCTCCTGCGGGGAAACCGAAGAGTGGAGCCGGTTGCTCATGGATGACGTGCTGCAGGTTCATCATCTTCATGTGGTTTTACGATTGATGAGGGGCTGTGGGATGTTTTTTTGTGGAGCGTGAGTATAGTAGCAATGCTCTGTTGCGGTTGGACTTCATTTTCATTGACTGCTTCAAACGTTATTGCGCAGTATAGCCCCCATCAAGCAAGACGGCCTGACCGGTAACTCCCTTGGCTTTCTCGCTGGCGAGGAACAGGGCATAATCCGCAATCTCGCCCACTTCCAGGAATCGGCGCTGCGGAACAAGCGGGAAAATGACTTCTTCCAGCACTTTCTCCACGGGTATGCTGCGGGCAGCGGCCAAATCTTGCAGCTGTCCACGCACCAAAGGCGTATCGACATAACCCGGACATAACGCGTTAACCGTAATGCCGAACGGGGCTGCTTCCAGTGCCGCTACTTTGGTTAAGCCGATGACCCCATGCTTGGCGCTATTGTAAGCCGCTTTGCCCGGGAAACCGACAATTCCGTTAATCGAAGCAATATTGAGAATGCGTCCGTAGTTCCGTTGCTTCATAAGGGGGAGGGTGTGTTTGATGGCGATGAAGGGCGCAGTCAGCATAATCTTGATCATGAGCTCGAACTTTTCAGTCGGAAAATCCTCGATTGGCGCGACGTGCTGCATGCCTGCATTGTTGACAAAAATGTCCAATCGGCCATACAGGGATGCCGTTTGTTCGATGAGTTCGATGATGTCCTTTTCCACCGTCATGTCCGCTTGAATAGCAACCGCTCTGCAGCCGGACTCGGCTAATTCCCGTACGGCTACTTCAAGTACAGGGCCGTTGCGATCCGAAAGAACGACCGTTGCGCCTTGCCGGGCAAAGCGCTCGGCAATATTCAGTCCGATACCTTGGGCGGCACCGGTGACGATAACAACGCGATTCGTGTAAATGGTCCTCACCTTTTCCGCGGAAGTCGTTAAACCAGCTCACTAATAGGCATTCATCAGCAGCGTTTCGGACATCAGCAGCGGCGGCTCCGTTGCGCCACGGATATCCTCGATCGAGCAGCCTTCGGCGACCTCGACCAGAAGCAGGCCTTCAGCCGTAACATCAATAACCGCCCGGTCGGTAATGATCCGATTCACAACTTGCTTGCCGGTCAAGGGCAGGCTGCAATGGTTAAGGATTTTGGGCTGACCTGCCTTGTTGACATGGTCCATAATGACTACGATCCTCTTCGCGCCGTGTACCAGGTCCATCGCTCCTCCCATGCCCTTGACCAACTTGCCGGGAATCGACCAATTGGCCAGATCTCCGACTGCGGACACTTCCATGCCGCCCAGAATAGCCAGATCGGTATGCCCGCCCCGTATCATGGCGGACGAATCGGCACTGCTGAAATAAGCTGCACCGGTCATAGCGGTGACGGTTTCTTTGCCGGCATTAATCAAGTCGGGGTCGACGCGATCCGGCGACGGATAGGGGCCGATGCCGAGTAGACCGTTCTCGGACTGCAGCACGACTTGTTTGTCCGGCGAGATATAATTGGCAACCAGGGTGGGGATGCCGATTCCGAGATTGACATAATAGCCGTCAAGAAGTTCCTTTTCCGCGCGCCTGGCAATTCGTTCGCGAATGGACATCGGTTCGCTCAATTCTCCGTTCTCCTCCTTGGCCAATCAACGTGTCGTTAGCCGCTCAATTCGCTTCTCCTGTTTCCCTACAATGATTTGCTGTACGTAAACGCCCGGTGTGTCAATGGATTCCGGATGCAGATCGCCCGTTTCAAACAACTGCTCCACCTCCGCGATCGTGACCTTGCCTGCGGTCGCCATCATCGGATTGAAGTTGCGGGCCGTCTTGTTATAGATGAGATTTCCCATCCGATCTGCGCGTGCCGCACGAACGAGGCTGAAATCAGCGGTTAAAGCGTGCTCAAGAATATATTCCTTGCCGCCGAAGACGCGGGTTTCGCGTCCGTCGGCTAACGGAGTTCCGACCCCGGCAGGCGTGTAGAATGCCGGTATGCCGGCGCCTCCCGCTCTAATTCTCTCGGCAAGCGTGCCTTGCGGGACAAGTTCGGCTTCAATTTCGCCGCTTAATACCTGACGCTCGAACTCTTTGTTCTCACCGACATAGGAGGCGATGACCCGCTTAATCTGCTTGTTGCGGAGGAGCAATCCCAGTCCCCAATCGTCGACCCCGCAATTATTGGAAATCACGGTTAAATTGCGAGTGCCGCGGTCAGCCAGCGCGACAAGCAACTGCTCCGGAATGCCCACCAAGCCGAAGCCCCCGACCATGAGCGTCGCGCCGTCCGGAATGCGGCTGACGGCATCTTGAAAGGAAAGCAGTATTTGTTTCATCGCGCGATCGTCTCCCTTCGCATCGTTAAATGGCCTCGACAACGGTCGCAATCCCTTGACCGCCACCGATACAGAGCGAGGCTAACCCGTATCGGGAGCCGCGGCGCCTTAACTCGTGAAGCATCGTAACCAGCACACGGGCGCCGCTCGCGCCGATCGGATGACCCAGGGCGATGGCACCACCGTTAACGTTAAAGATCTCCGAATCAACATCGAAATGCCTGGTAAAGGCCAAAGACTGCGCGGCGAATGCTTCGTTCACCTCAAGCAGGCTGATATCGGCCATGCTTAGACTGGCTTTCTCGAGCGCGCGCTGCGAAGCGGGAACCGGACCGATTCCCATCATGGCGGGATCGACGCCCGCAGAAGCGTGAGAGCGAACGATGGCGAGAGGCTTCACACCAAGCGCCGCGGCCCTGCGTTCGGACATAATGACTAACGCCGCTGCGCCGTCGTTGATTCCGGAAGAGTTGCCGGCCGTAACGATTCCGTCTGGCTTGAATGCCGGACGCAGCTTGGCAAGCGCTTCTAGCGTCGTATCCGGGCGCGGGTACTCATCCGCGGCCGCGGTCAGCGATGCGCCTTTTTTCTGCGGAATGTCCACGCTGACGATCTCGTCGGTGAACCGTCCGGCTGAGACGGCTTCGGAGGCTTTCCTCTGGCTGTCCACCGCAAAGCGATCTAGCTCTTCGCGCTTAAATCCATATTTCTCGCAAATCTTCTCGGCTGTGATTCCCATATGGTAGTCGTTCGTTGCGCACCAGAGCCCATCCCGGATCATCGAATCAGTAACGGTCTGATCTCCCATCCGGTAACCGGAGCGGGCGCCTTGCAGCAGATATGGAGCCAAGCTCATATTCTCCATGCCGCCGGCTACGACGATGTCGCTGTCACCGCAAATAATGGCGTTATAAGCCAAGCTGACCGCCTTCATTCCCGACCCGCACACTTTGTTGATCGTCATCGCGGTGCATTCTACGGGTAACCCGGCGGTTAGCGCGGCTTGGCGGGCCGGATTCTGGCCCAGTCCTGCCTGCAGGACATTGCCCATGATGACTTCATCCACTTGCGCGGGGTCGATCCCCGCACGGCGGATCGCTTCGGCAATGGCGACGGCTCCCAGCGTGACGGCCGAAACGTCCTTGAACATCCCGTTGAAGTTACCGACCGGGGTCCGGACCGCGCTTGCGATCACCACGTTATTCGTAGTCACTGGGGAGGTCCCTCCGTATTCTTATTCGTTTTTAACGAGATCAGCTTTTGCAGATTGCTATGCAGTTCCTCGGCCGTTCCGACAGGATCCTCGTAGCTGTAATAACCTTGGCCGCTTTTGATGCCGAGATGGTCTTCTGCGGTTCTCGTCAAAATGGATTCCGGTTCATCCGTGCTCACGCTGAGCTTGGGGAAGAGATGCCCGGTTACCTTGGACCAAATATCGAGCCCGCC
Organism: Cohnella sp. GbtcB17; assembly: GCF_019091135.1. Lineage (GTDB taxonomy): Bacteria > Bacillota > Bacilli > Paenibacillales > Paenibacillaceae > Cohnella. The sequence goes on from NZ_JAGXJW010000023.1 coordinate 13,770, forward strand.
CAAATCCGCAATCTCGAACGGCCCATTGAATGCCCAACGCAGACCGAGTCCTTCCTTGACGGCCGTATCGATCTGTTCGACGTCGGCAACTCCGTTTTCCAGCAGGTAGCATGCTTCCCTCATCAATGCCGCTTGCAAGCGATTGGCTATAAATCCAGGAACGTCCTTGTTAAGTACGATCGGGGCTTTCCCGCATACGCGCATCAGCTCAACGATTTCCTCCATGTCCGCAGGAGAGGTTGTGGGCAATCCCACGATCTCGACCAGGGGAATAAGATGCGCCGGGTTGAAAAAATGGGTGATGACCATCCTGTCGGCGAACGGCTGTCCTTCTGCCAGCGTTTCGAGCGCAAAGGTGGAGGTGTTGGAGACAACGATGGTCTGTTCCTTAATGATCCGTGCCAATCGACCGTACACGTCCCGCTTGATCGTCAGCTGCTCAGGAACGGCTTCCACGATCAGGTCGGCGTCTGTAACCGCTTTCTCAAGTTCGCTGAAAAAGAGGACTGCGCAATGTTCATCGGCTCTCTCCAGCGAGAGCAGCTTCTCCCTGGCGGAAGGCAGCAAAGCTGCATTCGGTTCATACAACGATACGGCGAAGCCGTGGGTGGCGAAAAGATGGGCGATCCCGATCCCCATTGTGCCGGCTCCCAGGACAGCGATGCTCTTGATCATGAAATGGCCTCCTCATCGAACGCCAAGACCGTATGATGCAGGTCCTATATTCTTATTTTACAATCGATATTTTTATAGGTAAAATACATATATAGAATATTATATATGCAATTTATCTATATAAAGGTGAGAATGCTATGGATTTACGGCAATTAAGTTATTTTATGGCGGTGGCTAGTCATGCCAGCTTCTCCAAGGCTAGCGAATCTATTCATCTCTCTCAGCCTACGCTGAGCAAAATGGTAAAAAACCTGGAGGAGGAGCTAGGCGTCGTGCTGCTCAACCGCTCCACGCGGAAAGTCGTGTTAACGGAAGCGGGGAAAGTCGTGCAGACGCATTCCCAGACGATATTGAATGCGATGCAGAACCTGCTGTCGGCGGTAGCGGATTTGACAGAGATGAGGAAGGGGCGATTCACCTTGGGACTGCCACCGGTAATCGGGGCAAGCTTCTTCCCCAAGGTGATCTCCGATTTCCATCAACTGTACCCGGATATCCACATTCAGCTTGTCGAGGAGGGAGGCAAGAGGATCGAACAGCTGCTGCTGGAGGGTGCGATAGATTTGGGCGTGGTCGTGCTGCCGGTTGACGAGAGGCTGTTCGAGATCGTGCCGGTTGTGGAGAGACATTTAAATCTGGTTGTTCCCCTGTCACATAAATTGTCGGGGAGGGAGAAGGTACTGCTGACCGATCTTCGGGACGAATCGTTCATTCTCTTCCATCAGGAATTCAACCTGCATGATCGGGTGAAGGAAGCGTGCGTCCGCGAAGGGTTCGAGCCGAGGGTTGCCTACGAAAGTACGCAGTGGGATTTCATCTATGAGCTGGTATGCGCAGGTGAAGGGATATCGTTGCTTCCGGAGACGATCTGCGCGAAGTTCGATCCGGGCATGGTTAAGGTCATCCACCTGATCGAGCCTGATATACGTTGGGATCTGGGGATCATATGGAAGAAGGACGGCTATGTGTCCCATGCGGCGCAAGGATGGATCAGTTTTGCTCAGCAGGTATTCGGAAGGGCTGGAAGGTAGGCATTTAATTATCGCGAGCCGGTGGATGACCACCGGCCATTGGATAATGACAATCCCGCTTTGAAAAGCGGGATTGTTCGATCAGTTGGAACCAACATTGTACAACGAACGGCACAGGCACGATGAGCGAAGCGCGGTGGACGGAGCTGCAGTGGGTCATTCCCGTTATGCGCGCTCTTTGAGCAGCGCTTTAATATCCTTCACGATGCGTTCGTTATCCATGTCCATCCCCATCTTATAGACACGCCGAATTCTTTGTTTTCGGTCAATCAGAATGAGGGAGGTCGCGTTATGTACGAATTGGCCGTCTCCAAAGTTTTGCACGTCTGCGCCGTATTGGCCGGCAACATCGGCCGTTTCCGTTTCTTCGCCGCGTAGCAGTACCCAGCCTGATAGATCCATTTTCATTTTGGCCGCATAGTTCCGGAGCACTTCCGGCGTATCCCGTTTGGGATCGAACGTAACGGCGATCATCTTCATCTCCTCTCCGAACATCCCCTGTTTCTTCAGTTCATTTTGAATGAGCACCATGTTGTAGCTCGTGGCCGGGCAAATGTCCGGGCAACTGGTGAACATGAATTCCATCAATCGCACCTTACCGTCCAGGCTGTCGGAGCTGAAGGGCTGACCGTTCAAATCCTGCAGCGAAAACTTGGGAGCGGCGCCCACCACGCGAAGCCCGTTGTCCGGATGCAGCCTGTTGTACCCAATATAAGCGACTAGAACAAGCAGTGTGGTGCACAAAACCATAGGGAATAGGTATCTTCGAATTCGATCGGACATCCCGATGCTCCTCTCGATATAATCGACATCATTCTAACACCGGCATGCTGTACGAACTATGACTCGAAAGGGTCAATTCTTCGGATTTACAAATATTGCGACTCTTTAAGAGTATGATTTGTTATTCTGATCGAGTTTACACAGCTGAATCAAATATATTGCGTTATATATTCTTACGTAAAATAAAAGTAATCATCGGTTTTTTACGATAATTTCCTTTAAATTTAAAAATCACGTCATATTTTATGACTGATAGCGCTTTACTTTTTATTTAATTTTCAGAAACCTATTGAAATCTGATTTTTCGTGTATTAAAATGAAAACAGAAATTGCGTAAACGTTTTTACAAAATACATCGAGTATTTAAAAGGAATAGCGTATTAAAAGAAAGTGTATTCGTAAAAACGTTATTACTTCTTTCGGAAATTGGGGGGCGCCGTGTCGAATCGGAATATCACGATCAAAGACGTAGCCAAGCAAGCCAACGTATCCGTAGCCACCGTATCCCGGGTCATCAACGGACTGGACCGCGTGAGCGACGCTACCCGCAAGCGGGTGCTCAAGATCATACAAGAGCTCAACTTCGTGCCGAATACGATGGCCGCCTCGATGGTAAACAAAAAGACGAAGATGCTCTCCGTCGTCGTGCCCGATATTCAGAATCCCTTTTACACGGCGGTGATCGAAGGCACGGTAGAGGTGGCGAAGCGGGAAGGATTCTTTACGCTGGTGCTCTCGACCAACGGAGACGAGACCGAGGAAGAAGAGTTTCTGGAGAGCTTCCTGGGGAAAAACGTGGACGGCATTATTATGATCGGCAGCCACAAGGAGGCGGATTTTTACCGGAGAATTCAGAAGCCGACCATCCTCGTGGACCGATATTTCAACGACTGCGGTTTTGACGGCGTGATGATCGACAACTACCGCGGGGCGTACGAGGCGATTAAGCATTTTATCGAGTTCGGGCACGAACGGATTGCCATCGTCGACGGCGAGCACGACTTCAACGACGGGAAGGACCGTTTCTGGGGTTATCAGCAAGCGATGCTGGAGAGCGGACTTAAGCCGGATCCCGATCTCCATAAGCAGGGCCGCTGGGCGGAGGATGAGGGCTACCGGATGACCACCGAGCTGCTGCAATCCAAGAAGCCTCCAACGGCCATCTTCGCCGCCAACAACGTACTGTGCAAAGGCGCCATCCGGGCCATCCGTGATCTGAATCTGGAGTTGGGGGAGGATATCTCGCTGATCGGCTTCGACGAGAACGAGCTGGCGCAATTCGTAAAGCCGCAGGTAACGGTCGTACGCAGACCGACCAGGGAGATGGGCGTGCAGGCGACGGAACTGCTCGTTCGCAAGATTAGAGACGCATCGCAGGAGCAGGGCAATCCCATGCGTGTCGTGCTTAGCGTAGAACTGCTCAAACGAGGCTCCGTCAAAAAAATGTAGTAAACCGTGCTAGGATGCCGGCGGCGGCTACGCGAGCGATGGCAGCTTATTTGACTGCGAAGCTGTCCGCTCGCAAGGCAATGCCCGACGAACACTCCCCGCTATTTTTCAAGAAAATCGCATTGCTGCACCCAAAGACTTTGATGCATTAACGCTGAGTCTTGTTAAACATACGCAAAATCAGCCTTACGCAAGCCCTGAATAACCCTATCGACCGATAGAGGGAGGGAGTTATCATGGATCAGCCGGTTCTGACGATGGAAGGAATCAGCAAGGAATTTCCCGGCGTGAAGGCTTTGTCCAACGTTCGATTCGAACTTTATCCGGGCGAGGTTCATGCTCTGATGGGCGAGAACGATGCCGGTCAATAGACACTCATGAAGATTCTCTCCGGGGTGTACCAAGCGACGGAGGGCGTGATCCGCCTGAAGGGCAAGGAGGTCGCGTTCGGCAGCCCGCTCGACGCCCAGAAGCAGGGCGTATCGATCATCCACCAGGAATTCAACTTGTTCGCCAACCTGTCCGCAGCCGAGAACATCTTCATTGATCGTCCGGAGATGGTCGGCAGGCTCGGGCGGATCCGATGGTCGAAGCTGAACGCCGAGGCGCAGCGGCTCGTCGACTCGATCGGCGGCGGTGAGATCGACGTTCGCCGCGAAGTCCGCCACCTGGGCGTGCACAGCCAGCAGGTGATCGAGATCGCCAAGGCGCTTTCCTTTAAGGCCGATGTGCTGATCATGGACGAGCCTTCGGCGGCGCTGCCCGAAAATGAAGTGCAAAAGATGTTCGACGTTGTGAAGCGGCTGAAGGCGCAAGGCGTCGCGATCGTATACGTCTCGCACCGGATGAAGGAAATATTCGAGATCGCGGACAAGGTGACCGTGCTCCGCGACGGCGCCTGGATCGATACCCGGCGCATCGAAGAGGTCACGGAGCAAAGCCTGATTCAGATGATGGTCGGCAAGGAAGTGAATCAGCTCTACCCGGTCCGCGATCAGGAGCCCGGCGACGAACGGGTGCTGGAGGTCAGGCAGCTATCGCTGGACGCGGCCCACGCCGTGTCGTTCGAGCTGCGCAAAGGCGAGATTCTGGGACTGTTCGGCTTGCCGGGCTCGGGTTCCCATACGATCGCCGAGCGGCTGTTCGGTCTGAAGCGGGGAACGGGCGACGTTCTCGTAGGCGGTGCGCCGGTGCGAATCCGCCGTCCCGCGGACGCCAAGGCGAAGCGCATCGCCTATGTGCCGCCGGATCGTCACCGCCAGGGCATCATCAAGCCGATGACCATCCGCCAGAATCTCTCGCTTCCGCTGCTGCCCGAGCTTTCGAAGGGCCCGCTGTTGGACGGGAAACGGATCGAACAGGTGAGCCGGGAATATGTGGACAAGCTGCGGATCAAGGCGCCAAGCGATGAGCAGAGCGTCGACTTCCTGAGCGGCGGCAATCAGCAGAAGGACGTCATCGGCAAGTGGCTGGCGGCCCGGCCGGAGATTCTTATTCTCGAAGAGCCGACCCGCGGCGACGACGTGGGCGCCAAGGCGGAGATCTACGGCATCATACACCAGCTGGCGCAAGAGGGCTTAAGCATTCTGCTGATCTCTTCGGAGATGCCCGAGGTGATCGGGCTCAGCGATCGCATTCTCGTTCTGTACAAGGGCGAGATCGTGCACGAGTTCGCCCGCGGGGAGGCCGACCAGGAGCAGCTGCTCGGACGCGCTTCGCATCCGCGCGCTGCGGAAGGAGGCTTCTCATGAAGCGGATCGCCAATATTCACGAAGCGCCCATTATCCTATTCACTTTGATCGTTATTGCCTTGTTTTCAAGCTTGTCCCCGGATTTCCTCCAGTTTGACAACGCCAGGCTTATATTGGATCAGAACATTTCCTCCTTCATCGTTGCGATCGGCATGACCATGGTTATTTTGCTGGGCGGCATGGACCTGTCCGTCGGCTCCGTGCTGGCGCTTACCGCCACCTCCGTGGGCGTCTTCCTCAATCACGGGATGCATCCGTGGCTCGCAGCGCTGCTGGGCGTCTGCATCGGCGTCCTGTGCGGGGCCGTGAACGGCTACTTTATCGCCAAGTGGAAAATTCCGGACATCATCGTGACGCTGGCGACTATGTATATTTTCCGCGGCATCGCGGTCGGCATCAGCGGCGGCACATGGATGACCAACTTCCCCGAAGGCTTCCGTTACTTCGGCCAAGGCGAGCTGTTCGGCGCGTCCTTCCCGCTGCTCGTTGCAATCGTATTGATCGCCATCTTCATCTACGTGATGAGATTTACCCGAAGCGGGCGCAAGATTTATGCGATCGGCGGAAACGGTTCCGCCGCCAAGCTGGCAGGCATCAACGTCGCCCGGACGAAGTTCACCGTTTACGTGTGGACGGGCATGCTGGTCGGCATCGCCGCGGTGATCTTCGCATCGAAGGTAGGGAGCGTACAAGCCTCGACGGCCGGGAGCAGTCTGTCCTTCGAAGTGATGGCAGCCGTGCTCATCGGCGGCGGCAGCATCTTTGGCGGCGTCGGTACGGTGGCGGGTACGATGATCGGCGTTCTGTTCATGGGCATGATCAAAAACGGCTTGATCATCTCCAAGATCTCGCCTTTTTGGGTAGATGCCACGACCGGATTTCTGATTATTCTGGCAATTGTCATCAATACGTTGCAGCGAATCAGACAAAACAAAAGCAAAGAGGGTGATCTGCTATGAGCGAACGGACGATTCGGCTCCCGTTCAGGCAGAACAAGCTGCTGGTCCAGCTCTTCCTGCTGCTCTTCATTCTCGTCCTGTTCAGCTTCCTCTCCCCCTATTTTTTTACCGTCACGAACTTTATGAACGTGTTCAATCAAATGGTCGAGGTCGGCTTGATCGCGATCCCGATGACGATGATCGTCATCTCGGGCGCGATGGATCTCTCGGTCGGCTCGATCCTCGGCTTCTCGGCCGTCTGCATGGGTATCGCATTCGAGCATGGCCTGAACATCTGGGCCAGCGTCGTCGTCGCGCTCGTCGCGGGACTGCTGTGCGGCGCGGTCAACGGTTACCTGATCGCCCGGCACCGCATGCAGGCGATCGTGGTGACGATCGGGATGCTGGTCATGCTGCGAGGCCTTGTGTACGTGTTCAATGAGGGCAGGCCGATTAGCGGGTACCCGGACAGCTTTTATTTCCTCGGCCAGGAGTATGTCGCAGGCGTTCCGTTTAACGCGATTTTCCTTGCGCTCCTGTTCTTGCTGGCCAACTTCGTCATGAAGCGCACAAGGTTCGGCACATACGTGTACGGCATTGGCAACAACGAAGAAGCGGTTCACTACTCCGGGATTTCCGTCGTGCGAACGCGAATGATCTTGTTCCTGCTCAGCGGCTTGTTCTCGGCTACGGCTGGTGTCTTCCTGGTGTCGCGTCTGGCAAGCGCGGAAGCGACATCAGGTACCAATATAGAGCTGGATGTCCTCACAGCTACATTGATAGGCGGCACGCATATTTTCGGAGGGAGGGGGAGCTTGTCGGGGACGTTCGTCGGGCTGCTGATCATCGTTTTCCTGCGCAATGGCTTGAATCTGCTGGGGGTATCGGTACTCTATCAGGCGGTTATCCTGGGCGCTTTACTGCTCATCGCTGTAGGCAACAAATCATTTAAAGGGAGGTCTTTTCAATGAAAAAAGTAATTTTGACCGTACTCACAGGCGTTATGGCACTAAGCTTGGCGGCATGCGGCAACAACAACGGCAACAACGGCAACGGCGGCGGCAGTCAAGCGGCGCCGGCCGCCAGCGGGAGCGCGTCCGCCGGCTCGTCCTCCGCATCCCGGACGTACTTCATTAATCCGAAGTCCATCGGTCCGGCCTATTGGGCGGCCGCTCAGAAGGGAGCCGAGCAGGCAGCCGGCGATCTGAACGTCAAGGTCGTCTACAACGCGCCGACCGAAGCCGACTCCGCCAAGCAAATCAACATGATTCAAGACATGCTGACGCGCAAGGTGGACGGCATCGGCGTATCGCCGAACGACGCGAAGGCTGTCGGTCCGATCTTCAAGAAGGCGCTCGGGCAGGACGTCAAGATCGTGACCTGGGACAGCGACGCACCCGAGACGGACCGTCAATATTATGTCGCTCCGGACACCGACAAGACCGTAGGCGAGCTGCTGGCCAAGACGATCGGCGACGAGATCGGCGGCAAGGGCAAAGTGGCCTTCATGGTCGCAGGACTCGGCTCGGAAAATCAAATCGCCAAGTCGGACGCGGCCAAGGCATACTTCGCGGCGAACTATCCGGACATCGAGGTGGTGACGACCGTCTCCAGCGACGACGATCAGCAGAAGGCCTACGCCAACGCGCAAAATCTGATCAAGACTTACCCGGATCTGAACGGCATCATCGGCTTCGCGGGCGGCGAGCCGCCGGCAGCGGCCGAAGTCGTCGAGCAGGCGGTCAAAGCAGGCACCTTGAAGGCAGGCCAGGTTGCGATTACGGGCATCGCCGTGCCGAGCGTCGTCAAAAACTATATCAAAAACGGCACGATCAAGACGGACATCATCTGGGATCCGGGTAAGCTGGCCTACACGACGGTCTATGTGCTCGATCAGCTGGCGCAAGGCAAGGAGATCACGGACGGCATGGACATTCCGACGGTCGGCAAGGTGATCGTGGACGGCAAAAACGTCTTCATCGGCACGCTTCAGGTGACCAAGGATAACGTGGACAGCTTCGGTTTCTAATTGCGCTTTTGTATTGAAAGATTGCTTTGAAAGATCTTTGGGAGGTTCATTTCATGCAGCATCAATTGCAAATTCAGGAGCTGACGCCGCAGGCGTTCGCTCCCTATGGCAAAGTGATCGATCTGCCCGGCGGCGCCCCTTCCAAGACCGGGGACGGCTGGGACTGCTGGAGCTATGTCCAGATGCTCGATGCGAACGTGCCGATCGGCTTCGGCCTGGTCGTTACCAGGCGGCGCGAGCTGGTCGTGGCTGCGATGGAGCGGCATGTCAGCCGCGAGGAGCTGCTGCTCACGTTCGACCGGGAGATTATCCAGCCTGTGGCGCGATGCGCCGACATCGACGATCCGGAAGAGAGGCCGGACCCCGCTACGGCGATGTGCTTCAAAATAAAACCCGGTCAAGCGATCGTGATCGGCCGCGGCGTCTGGCACAGCCCGGCGTATGCGGCCGGGGACGACGCCCGGTATCTGTTCGGCATCGAGAAAAAAGCCGACAAGTTCGGCGACGAGATGGTGAATCCGTGGGTGAATTTTCAAAACGACGACACGATTCGCTTCGGCTAACCCGGAAGGAGCAACAGCATGATTGACAGAGAAGGTATGAATCAGGAACAGCGCATCATGCAGTGGATCGACGGGCACCGGGAGGAGATTCTGACCTTTCTGCAGCAGCTCATTCGCATTCCCAGCGTCAACCCGTGGTTTTTCGACGAACCGGCGCCTTCGAAGGAAAAGGAGCTTCAGCAATTTTTGCTCGAAAAACTGTCCGGGCTCGGTGCGAGCACCGAGCTGTGGGAGCCAGTCGCGGACGAGCTGAAGCAGTATGAAGGAATGGCCGGATACTATCCGGGCAGAGACTTTGCAGGCCGGCCCAATCTGGCGGCGACTTTCGAACCCGATGCGAAGGGCAAGTCGCTGCTGCTATTCGGCCATATCGACGTCGTCATGGCGGGGAGCAAGTGGACCGTCGACCCGTTCGAAGGCGTCATCCAGGACGGCAAAATGTACGGCCGCGGCACGGTCGATATGAAAGGCGGCGTCGCCGCGATGATCATGGCGGTCGAAGCGGTCCTCCGCAGCGGCTTCAAACCGAAGGGTTCCGTGGTCGTCGGGACGGTCGTGGACGAAGAAGCCGGCGGCATGGGCGCGCTGGACTTCATTCATCATGGCTATCGGGCCGACGCCTGTATCTTGACCGAGCCGACCTCGCTCACGATCGCTCCGCTGTGCAGAGGCATATTGTGGGGCAAGATCAAGGTGCAGGGCCGCAGCGGACATATCGAGATGCCGCAGGCGGACTGGAAGGACGGCGGCGCGGTCGACGCGATCAAAAAGGCGCGGTATGTGCTGGGCAAGCTCGACAGTCTGAACGAAGACTGGGCGGTGCGCAAGACGCATCCGTACCTGTCGATCCCGTGCCAGGTGCATGTCGCGCAGCTGAACGCCGGCGAGTATCCGACTTCGTTTGCGAACGAAGCGGAGATTGTGTTTAATGCGCAGTATTTGCCGTCCGAACGCGACGAGAAGCTGGTTGGCGGCAACGTGAAGAAGGAGCTGACGGCATTTCTCGCCGCGGCGGCGAAGGAGGACCCATGGCTGAGCGAGCATCCGCCGGAGATCGAGTGGCTGGTGGACGCCGACTGCGCGGAGACCGATGCCGCTCATCCTTTCGTGCAGACCTGCGTCAGCTCGTTGAAGGCGATCGGCGAAGAAGGGAAGATCGAAGGGCTGGGCTTCCATACGGACATGGGCTGGCCGGTCAACGTCGGCATTCCGACGGTCAACTTCGGTCCGGGCGATCCGAGCCTGGCTCATCACAGCGACGAATTCACGCCGGTGGAGGAAGTGATTCAGGCCGTCAAAATGATCGCGAAAACGATCGTCGACTGGTGCGGCGTCGAAGAGGCATGAGCATTCGATCCGGCGCTGGCGCGGAAGCTGCAGCTAGATCAAACTTTGGAGGTTAAGGCCATCATGAAAATTTTGTTCGTCGGCGAATCCTGGATCGTCCATATGATCCATACGAAGGGCTACGACAGCTTCACCTCGACCAAGTACGAGGAAGGCGCGACCTATCTGCTGTCGTGCCTGCGGGACAACGGCATCGACGTCACCTATATGCCGGCGCATGAAGTGCAGGTGCGGTTCCCGCAGTCGCTTGCGGAGCTCAAAGCCTATGACGCCATCGTGCTGAGCGACGTCGGCGCGAATACGTTTCTGCTGCAAAATGCGACCTTTTACCAGATGCAGGTCGTTCCGAACGCGCTCGAGCTCATTAAGCAGTTCGTGGCCGAAGGCGGCGGTCTGCTGATGGTCGGGGGCTACCTGACCTTCATGGGCATCGAGGGCAAGGCCAATTACAAAAACACGGTGCTGGCCGACGTGCTGCCGGTCGTCATGGCGGACGGGGACGACCGCGCGGAAATGCCGAGCGGCGTCGCGCCTGTCGCGACCGCGTCGCATCCGCTGACGGACGGGCTGGGCGAGTGGCCGAAGCTGCTCGGCTACAATCGGCTGACCGCCAAGCCGGACGCGGAGCAGCTGCTCGCTCACGGCGACGACGCGATCCTGACCGTCGGCACCTTTGGCGCCGGCAAGACGGCGGCGTTCGCCAGCGACTGCTCGCCGCACTGGGGCTCGCTGGAATTCATGAACTGGGCGCATTATCCCGCATTCTGGTCCAATCTGATCCGGTATTTGAAATAAAATGCCGCCTTCCGAAAACAGAAAAGAGCCATTCTTCGATCCGAGAGAAGAATGGCTCTTTTCATTCATTTTTCGGATTATAAAGGGTGGGCCGGGAGGTGAAGATGAAAGGTCGTGCCCTGGCCTAATTTGCTTGTTACGTTAATCGAGCCTCCGTGCTGGTGAATCGTTGTAAATACTTGCGTTAATCCCATGCCCGTTCCGTCGTTTTTCGTTGAAAAAAAGGGCGTCCCCAACATTTTCATTTGTTCTTCCGGAATTCCCACGCCCGAATCTTTAAACTTGAGATGAATAAATCCGTCTTTGTAAAAATGCTCAATCGTAAGTTCGCCTTTTCCTTCAATCGATTCCAGCGCATTTTTGATCAAATTAAAAAACGCTTTAAACAACAAGTTTTTCTTGCCGCTAATTTGCTTATCCTGATCAAGGAAAACTTTGGTGACCTTAATGTTATACAATTTTTCTTGGAACAAAAATATCAGGGAATCCAACTCCGGACATAATTGGATGGAAACGCTTGGTTCATCGTCCAAATCCGGTTTGGCGACTTGCAATAAATTGTTGAGCGTTTTAATTGCATTGTCCAGCTCTTCTACGATAATATCGAAATACGAGTGGCTGACCTGCTTCTGCAAAAGTTGAACAAACCCCTTTACGGTCGTCAACGGGTTTCGAACCTCATGCGCAATCCCGGCCGCCATTTGCCCGATTGCGGATAATTTCTCGGCAGCGGACAAGCGTTTTTCCGCGGCTTTCCGTGTCGTGCTGTCCAGCACCCTGAGTTGAATAAGCGTCTCATGGCCCATAACGTACGGCGCAACCGCGATAACGACATCCATGAACTCGCCGTCTTTCCGAATCATTTTTTGTTCGACAAGCTCAACGGGTTCGCTGTTGCTGTTACTAATATTGGAAAACTGCTCGATAAAAACGCCATGATCGTCCGGATGCAAAAATTGCCGGATATCGACACCAATAATTTCATCAGGGTAGGACAAACCTAGGAAATTGAATCCGGTTTGATTCACGTAGATCACTTTCCAATGTTGAAGCACAAATATCGCTTCGAGTGAATACTTAACCAATTGATCGTAATCCAATTCTGCTTTCCCAAGCATTTTAGTCAAGATACTGCCCTCCCGTCCTTCGATCAAAATATTGCGGCGCAGCAATTCTTTTCTGATTTGCTTTACAAATTCGATGTCAAGACTTGATTCCAATGCGGTGGAATAAGCTGTAAGCAATTGTTGATCGGTAATGCTGTGCATGGTGGGCCTCCGCCATTTTCAATATGAGGATTGGTGAATAAGGATTAAGAAGGGATATCCGCGCTATGTATAAATCTGTACTATTATTATCCTTTTCTTCTCTAACAACTGTCAAACTATTTGGTTCGACATTCGCATGAACGCATGAAGAAGAAGACCGGGCACATATCGCCCGGTCTCCGTTTGTTTTCACGCCTAGTTTTAAGCGCTAGTCGATCATTATTGCGCGGCTTGGCGGGCCAGCTCCTTGTGAACGATCGGCGCCACCTTCGTGCCGAGCAGCTCGATGGTGCGAAGCAGCTCACGGTGCGGCAGGGTGCTTACGTCCGCGTGCAGCAGGAAGCGCGTCAGGCCCAGATTTTGCCGCAGCAGTACGATCTTCTCGGCCACGTACTCCGGATCGCCGACATAGAGAGCGCCGCGCAGACTGCGGGCAGCGTCGAACGAATCGCGTGTATACGGCGGCCAGCCGCGCTCGCGCCCGATTGTGTTCATCTGGGCTGCCGTCGACGGGTAGAACAGATCCGCCGCCTTTTCGGTCGTATCCGAGATGAAGCCGTGCGAGTGCGTCGCGATCTGCAGCTTGCTCACGTCGTGTCCGGCCTTCGCGGCCGCTTCCTTGTAGAGGGCAACGAGCGGCGCGAACCGCTCAGGCATGCCGCCGATGATGGCGAACACGACCGGCAGTCCGAGCGTGCCGGCGCGTACTGCGGACTCGGGGTTGCCGCCGGTGCCGATCCATACGGGCAGCGGCTCCTGGACGGCGCGCGGGTAGACGCCAAGGTTTTTGATCGCGGGACGATGACCGCCGCGCCAGTTAACCTTTTCCGATTCGCGAATCGCGAGCAGCAGCTCCAGCTTCTCGTCGAACAGGCTGTCGTAGTGATTCAAGTCGTACCCGAACAGCGGGAACGATTCGATAAACGAGCCGCGGCCCGCCATAATCTCCGCCCGGCCGTTCGACAGGCCGTCGAGTGTCGAGAATGCCTGGTACACGCGAACCGGGTCGTCGGACGACAAGACGGTCACGGCGCTCGAGAGCCGGATCCGCTTGGTCGTGGCCGCTGCCGCGGCCAGGATGACGGCAGGCGCCGAGCTCGCATAATCCGCGCGGTGATGTTCGCCGATCGCATAGACGTCAAGGCCGACTTGCTCGGCCAGATTAATCTCTTCGACAGCCTGCCGCAGCCGCTCGGCGTGCGTGACGCCGCCGTCTCTTGGAGCGGCCTCGAGAAAAGTGCTGATTCCTATTTCCATTTTAGAAGTCGTTAGATCGGACATGATGAATCGTCTCCCTTCCGGATAAAGCCATTATACTTTAAATTTTAAGGTAACTCAACAATCGTAAGTTTATTTCTCGTCTTGATCGATATCCGCCGTTTTGCTTTAATTAGATTCAACTCTCAAACGACGCTGGAGGCCGGAAACGATGAAAATCACGACGTTCGGAAAAGTCGTCGGTCTGATCTTATGTTTGCTCATTCCGATCATTGTGCTGTACGGCTATTCGTACCGAGTCAGCATCGATACGGTGCGGGGAACGATCGAGGACCAGAACAGCAGCCGGCTGGGCTTTTTCGTCAATCAAATGGACATGATGGTCGATCAGCTGGTGAAGCACTCCGTGACGACAAGCCGGGATTACAGTATCAGAGAATACCTGGAAGGCCGTTCGAGAGACGACTTGCGCGTGCAGCTGCAGCGGCAATCGAGAATCGTCGACATGCTGAATATGCAGACGAGTACGAGCGCCTGGAGCAATCAGATTATCTTTTATTTAAAGGATTCCAAGGAGACGATCTCCACCGATTACTCGGCCAAATACAACGAATCGTCGATTGTCGGGCGGAAGCTCGGCGAATGGTCGCACGAGAACTTGCTTACGTTCGGCAATAAGGAAAATCTGTTCACGCGCCTCCAGGAGACCGATCATCCAAATGTGCTGGTCGAGGTGAGATTCAACGACGTGAATCTGAAAAACATGCTGGTCTCGCTGAAGCAGCAGGCGGCACGCGAGCCGTTTCTGTATTTTCCCGGCGAAGATCCGATCATGGGCTTCAACGCCGACTTCGCCGCCGTGAAGCAGACGGCCGCCGAACTGGACAGGCAGACGCTTGCGGGCAGCGGGAGCTTTAACGTCAAGCTGAACGGCGGCAAATATATTGTGCACTATGTCCGCTCGGCGTCGCTCGGCTGGTACTTGGTGGATATGGTGCCGCTCGGGACGTATTTTGCCCCGATCAACACGAGCCGCAATCTGGTATACGCTTCCATCGCGCTGCTCATGACGTTAAGCGTGCTGGCAGCGCTGCTGCTGTACCGCAACGTGCAGCGGCCGATCAGCCTGCTGCTGCGCGGCGTTCGGCATGTGCGGGACGGCGATTTCTCGTTCCGGCTGTCCAAGCGGCCTGGCAACGAGTTCGATTTTCTGTTCCTCAGCTTCAATGAGATGGCCAAGCAGATCCAGGAGCTCATCGACAAGGTTTACAAGGAGACGCTGCGTTCCAAGGAAGCGACGCTCAAGCAGCTTCAGTCGCAGATCAATCCGCATTTTTTGTATAATTGCCTTTTTTACATCAAGAACATGGCCAACCTGGGAGAGAAGCAGGCCGTCGTCGACATGGCGCTTAATCTCGGCGAATATTACCGCTATACGACCCGGCAGGAGCAGGAGACGACTACGCTTGGGGAGGAGCTCAAGCTGATCCGCAACTATTTGAACATCCAGTCGATGCGTCTCCAGCGGTTCCACTTCGAGATCGAGATCCCGGAGACGATGCTCGCCTTGCGTATTCCGAGGCTGCTGCTGCAGCCCCTGGTGGAGAACGCGGTCATACACGGCGTGGAGAACAGCGTCCAGTTCGGGCTGATCGTCGTTCGAGGCGAGCAGGGAAGCGGCGTGAACCGAATCGCGGTAGACGACAACGGACCGGGCGTCCCCGATGAGAAGCTGGCCGCGCTGCAAGGGAGGCTCGCGGTGCCGATGGACGAGCAAACGGGCACAGGCTTGTGGAACATCCATCAGCGCCTGATCTATATGTACGGGGGACGCTCGGGTCTGACGTTTGCGAAGTCCCCGCTCGGCGGATTCAGGGCGGAATTGGTCTGGGAAGAGAAGGAGGGCTCGGCATGAGCGACCGGGAAGAGCTTCAATTGCTGCTGGTGGACGACGAGGCAAGCGTAGTCGACAGCCTGGCGGAGACGCTGCCTTGGCCGGACATCGGCATTGCGAACGTTTTTAAAGCGTATTCCGGACAGGAAGCGCTGGAAATTCTAAATACGAATTCGGTGGATGTCATCATATCCGATATCCGGATGCCGGGCATGGACGTCATGGAGCTGCTCGCGCAGGTGAAGCGCAGGTGGAAGAGAATCAAGTTCATCCTGCTGTCCGGCCATGCGGAGTTCGCTTACGCCCAGCAGGCGCTGGCGCACGAGACGTTCGATTATTTGCTTAAGCCCGCCAGCGACGAAGAGATACTAACCAAGGTGGAGCTGGCGGTGGAGGCGCTTCGCCGGGAGCGGGACGAGTACCGGATGCACGAGCGCGTAGCGAAGGCGTTTCAGGAAAGCCTGCCCAAGCTGCGGGGCGAGCTGCTCAGCGAGCTGCTGCAGGGCTTCAAATATTCTCCCGAGCGGCTCGAGAAGCGGATGGACTCGTTAAAAATCGATTTGCGGCCGGGCGCCCCGTATTCGTTGATGCTGGTGCGCGTGGAGGGGCAGCTGTTGGAAATGGATTTTTACAGCCTCTCCCTGATGGAATATGCGATCGTCAATATGGCCGAGGAATGGTTCGAGGACCGGTTCAGGCTCTGGTCGTGCAAAAGCGTGCACGGATACCTCGCGTTCGTCGTCACCGCGACACCCGAAGCTGCAGGCGAGCTGACGCCGGATGGATTGGAGCAGGAGCTCCGGCACAAGGCCTCCCAGCTGCAGCTGAGCGTCGACCATTATTTGCACGGCACGGTATCTGTATTGATCAGCAAGCGAGGCGAGTTTCCGCTTGACGTGAAGCGCTTGTACGACGACCTGCTGCTGGCGCTCCGCAGACACATCGGCAGCCAGACGGGCCTGTTCGTGCAGGCCGCGGACGAGATCGAGCAGCAGCCGGTCCATTCGCTGCAGCGGCTGTACGAGCCGCCCCTGCTGCTGCATCTGCTGGAATCGGGCAACTGGGAGCTGACCGAGGAAAAGCTGACGGGCATCTGGAGCGAGCTGAATCAGCGGTGGGCTCATTCGCCGGAGCATCTGACGGAAGTTTTTTTCACCGTGTACGCCTCATACGCCTCCTTCGCCCACAAGAACGGACGGGCGCTCGCCGACATGATCGGGCCTTCGCTGTCCGATGTCGCGGGGCTGCTGCCGAGCCGGTCGGCGGCGTCCCTGCAGAGCTGGATGCTCGATTCGTTCCGCATGATCCGCCAGAGCATGGAGAACGAAGAGCGGGACGATCGCGAGGTCGCCGTGGGCAAGATCAAGAGCTTCGTCCAGAAGCATCTGGTGGAGGACGTGTCGCTGCAGACGCTGGCCGACTATATGTACATGCACCCGGTCCACGTATCGCGATTGTTCAAGCTCCAGACGGGCGAGAACCTGAGCGACTATGTGCTCCGTTTGAAGATGGAGATGGCCGCCTCGCTGCTCGCGAACCCCGCGATGAAAAGCTATGAAGTCTCGCTGCGGCTCGGCTATCAGAACCCGAATTATTTTAACAAGGTGTTTAAGAAATACTACTCGTTGACGCCGCAGGAATACAGGCAGAAGCTTGCATCGACGGTCGACGACCCAAGGACGCGTCCATAAGAGGCGCGTTTTTTGTTGGCGCAGCGACGGCGCATCGTTCGGGTATCCTGTTAATTTTGTATCATCGGCGTTAAATTGTTGCCATTTTAACCGCTGCGAGATCGTTTTATGATGATGTTGTAGCCGGACAGGACAGCCGGTCACACGCTGAACTCTACACAACTTGGAGGTTCGTCAATGAAAAAGACTTGGTGGAATAAAGTAGCGGCCGTCACTCTGCTCTCCGCGCTTCTCGCCGGTTGCGGCAATAACGGCGGCGATAACGCCGGCAATAACGGCGCAAGCAATGCTGCGGGCTCGTCCGGCGCAGCGGCGCCTGCCGGCCAGAAGGGCAAGCTTACCTTCTGGATGAAAAAGCAGCTGTTCGAGGATCAAAACAATCTGATCGTCGAGCGCGCCAAGCAATTCGGCAAAGAGAATAATGTCGACGTCAACGTCGAGGTCATCGCATACGAGGATTTCTATCCGAAATGGACCGCGGCGATCGAGTCGAAAAGCGTGCCGGACGTTTCCTTCTTCGGTTATCAGGAGGTCGGCCAATTTTACGGACAAGGCGTGCTCGAGGATGTAAGCGATCTCGTGGGCGAGCTTGAAAGCAAAAACGGCGAAATTCGCCCGAACGTCAAAAAAGCGGTCACCTTCGGCGGCAAACAGTACGGCGTGCCGTTCTGGACGGAATCCCAGGTGCTCTACTACCGCAAGGACATGCTTCAAGCGGCCGGATACACGGCGCCGCCGGCGACCTGGGACGAATTCAGAGAAATGTCCAAGAAGCTGACCGATCCGGGAAAAGGTTTGTACGGCGCGGGCGTCGGCTACGGCAAAGGCAATTCCGACGCCGAGTTCCTGACTCGCGGCATCATCTGGTCCTACGGCGGCTCCGTCGATACGAAGGACGGCAAAACCGTCATCGCCGATTCGCCCGAGACGGTTCAGGCGGCATCGTTCATCCGCGATCTGTTCCTGACCGACAAGAGCACGCCGCCGAGCGCGATCGGCTGGGACGACAGCGGCAACAACAAAGCGTACTTGAGCGGACAGGCCGCCATGATCTTCAACACCGGCAGCGTGCTGGCGACGATCAAGAAGGACAACCCGGACCTGTACGAAAAGACGGGCATCGCGCCTTATCCGGCAGGACCGAAGGGCACGTTTATTCCGGGCATCAGCAACAACCTCGGCATTTTCAAGGACTCGAAAAACAAGGATCTGGCCAAGAAATTCATCGCCTACATCCTCGCGCCGGACTGGTACAAGACATGGGTGGAAGCAGGCGCACCGCTGACGGGCCCGATCTACACGGCGCTCACGAAGGAAGCGGTATGGCAGGAGGAGAAAAACAAGGCGTTCGTCGATTCGGTCGATGGCTTCAACTTCCTCGGCTACCCGGGCGAATACAATCCGAAGGCCGGCGAAGTGTTCAACATGCGGGTCGTCAACGATACGTTCCAGAAGCTGCTCCTTGAATCCAGCTATACGCCGGAGGCCGCAATCAAGGATCTGCAGGCGAAGGTGCAGGAAATATACAACAAATAAAGCACACGGCAAAGAAAAGGAGGGGATGACGGTCCGTCCGTTCATCCCTTCATTACGAATGTAAGGCGGGATTCCACTTGAAAATACGATTGGACAACAAGCTAGCGTACCTGCTGATGAGTCCCGTGCTCGTGTATCTGCTGGCGATTATGCTGCTGCCGTTCGGTTGGGCGCTGTACCTGAGCTTCACCGACAAGACGGTCGGCGTGCCCGCCCACTTTATTGGCTTCGGCAATTATGTCGAACTGCTCAAGGATTCGATGTTCTGGAAGGCCGTCAAAAACACGATTATTTTCACCGCGGTCGCGGTCGTGCTGAAGTCGGTTTTCGGCATGGTCATGGCGCTCGTGCTGAACGAGAAAATCATTTTCCGCAACTTGTTTAGGGTGCTGCTGTTCCTGCCCTGGACGATCCCGACCATCGTCTCCGTATTCACCTGGCAATGGATCTACTCCGACGTCGGCGGAGTGCTGAACTACCTGCTGCTGAAAATCAATGCGATCGGCCGCCCGATCGGCTGGCTGGCCAAGCCCGACCTCGCCATGATGTCCGTCATCATCGTCAACGTCTGGCGCGGCATTCCGTTCATGGGCATCGCGATCCTGGCCGGCCTACAGTCGGTCTCCAAGGAAATGTACGAGGCGGCCATGCTGGACGGGGCCGGCGCGGTCAAGCGTTTCTTTTATATGACGCTCCCATCGGTCAAGGAGGTCACGATCCTCGCGGCCGTCATGACGACGATCTGGACGCTGAACGACTTCGAGATTATATGGCTGCTCACGCGCGGCGGTCCGGACAACGGAACGCAGGTGCTGTCCACGCTCAGCTACACGATCGGATTTTTGAATATGAGTCTGGGCAAAGCGATCGCCATCGCCATTATGACGATGCCGCCGTTGATCATGCTGATCAACTATGTGACCAAGCGCTCGCTCGCCTCGGCGGATTAGGTGATTCTTATGGAAAACAGATCGGTAACCAAACAAGTCGTCGTCTATGTCACGCTGGCCTTCATGCTATTATGCGCTTTATTTCCGCTCTACTGGATGATCAACACCTCCTTCAAATCGCAAGGCGAGATCTATAATCTGACGCCGAACTTCTGGCCGAAGAACTTCACCTGGGCGGGCTACGACAAGCTGTTCGAAAAAGGCTTCCTGAAAAACGTCAAAAACAGCCTCGTCGTCTCCCTGGTCGTATCCGTGTTCTCGATCGCCGTCAGCATGCTGGCCGCCTATGCGATCTCGAAGCTGAAGTTCAGCGGACGCGGCGTCATCTCCAAAGGCATTCTGTACGCGTACCTGATGCCCCGCTCGGTGCTGTTCATTCCGCTGTATATGCTCGTATCCGCGCTTGGCGCGGGCAACTCGATCTGGGGCCTCATGCTGATCTATCCGACGATCACGATTCCTTATGCGACCTGGATGCTCATCTCGTACTTCAAGTCGATACCGGTCGAGATCGAGGAGGCGGCGATGATCGACGGATGCAGCCGGTCGCGGACGCTGCGAAGCATCGTGCTCCCGCTGGCGGCGCCGGGTCTCGCGGCTACGTTCATCTTCTCCTTCACGCTTTGCTGGAGCGAATATCTCTATGCCCTCGTCGTCGTGACCAAGGGCTCGGACAAGACGATCACGCTCGGCTTGGCCGATATGATCGTCGGCGACGTGTTCGCCTGGGGACCGCTCATGGGCGGCTCGATCATCGCTTCGATTCCGGTCGTCATCATGTACCTGTTCACATCCAAATATATGGTTAGCGGCATGACCGTAGGAGGCGTCAAGTAATGGCGGCTAAAAAAGTGCTCGTCACGGCGACGAACTATTCCGCGCTCTGCGCGGAGGCCAAGCGGCTGCTCGAGGAAGCGGGCTGCGAGATTGTCGAGAATCAGCTCGGTCGACCGCATACGTATGAAGAGCTGATCCCGCTCGTCGGCGACATCGACGCCGTAGTAGCCGGCGTCGATACGTGGGACGAAGCCGTATTCAAGCAGGCGCCCAAGCTGAAGGCGATCGCACGCTTCGGCGTCGGCGTGGACAATATCGATCTGGAGCAGGCCAAGGCGTACGGCATTCAAGTGACAAACGTGCCGGGCGGCAATGCCAACGCGGTCGCCGAGCTGACCGTCGGCCTGATCCTGTCGATGATGCGCAACATCCCCGCGCTCCAGGAATCGGCCAAGCGCGCGTACTGGGACCGCCGGGTGGGTGTGGAGCTGGCGGGCAGAACGGTAGGTCTGCTCGGCTTCGGCAACATCGCGCAGATGGTCGCCAGGAAGCTTCAGGGGTTCGATGTCCGGTTGATCGCCTACGACAAGTTCCCCAATCCGGCCAAAGCGGAGGCGCTGGGCGTACAGCTGGTCGACTCGGACGAGGTGCTGCGGCAGAGCGACGTCGTCAGCATGCATCTGCCGAGTCTCAAGGAGACGCATCATATGATGAGTGACGCGCAGTTCGGCCTGATGAAGGAGAGCGCCTACTTCGTTAATACGGCGCGCGGCGCCCTTGTCGACGAGCAGGCGCTGTACAGGGCGCTTCAATCCAATCGCATCGCCGGCGCGGCTATCGACGTCTATGAGCGCGAACCGGTCGCCGCGGACAATCCGCTGCTGAAGCTGGACAATCTGCTCGCGACGCCGCATACGGCCGCCGAGACGGAAGAGACTTATCGACGCGTCGGGCTGGCGACGGCGCAGGCGCTGCTGGACGTGTTCGAAGGCCGCAAGCCGGCTAACCTGCTCGGCTGAGGGGCGCAGCGCTCGATTACCTCCCTTATTGAAATTATCGCTATCCCGAATCTAATATAAAACGCGCTGGAGGATTTCCATGAAACGTTTATATGGCGTTACGACCGCGATGGTCACCCCTTTCGACCAGGATGGACAAGTGAATCTGGAGAAAGTCGCGAAGCTGACGGAATTTCTGATCTCGAAGGGCGTACATTGCCTCTTCCCGCTCGGCACGACCGGCGAGATGATCCGGCTGAGCGTGCCGGAGCGCAAGGCGATTGCCGAGACGGTCGTCAAGACGGCGGCGGGCCGCGTCACCGTGTTCATTCATGCCGGTACGGCGACGCTGGACGATACGATCGCGCTCGCACGGCACGCGCACGAGATCGGCGCCGACGGCATCGGCGTCGTCACGCCGCTGTTCCTCGGCGCAAACGACAGAGAGATGGAAGAATACTATGTCGCGGTCTCCGCCAGCATTCCGGACGACTTCCCGATGTACCTGTACAACATCCCGCAGTGCGCGTCGAACGATCTGAAGACCGACGTCGCGCAGCGCGTGGCGGATCGCTGCAAAAACGTCGTCGGCGTGAAGTACAGCTATCCCGACATGCTGCGGACGAACGAATACTTGGCGATCAACGACGGAAGCTTCTCTGTCATGCAGGGGGCGGACCGGCTGCTGCTGCCCGCGCTCGCGATGGGGTGCGACGGTGTCATCTCCGGCGTGTCCTGCGTCTACCCCGAGCCGTTCGTTGCGGTATACAACGCGTATCAGGAAAAGGATCTGGAAAAAGCGCGCGCACTGCAGCGGATCGCGATCCGGTACTGCGAAGTGCTGAAAAGCGGCAGCAACATGTCTTACTTCAAAGAAGCGCTGAAGCTGCGGGGCATAGACGTCGGGTTCATGCGTGCGCCGCAGCTTGATCTGCCGGCCGAGGAAGTGCAGGAGTTGCAGCGGAAGCTGAGCGAGCTGCCGCAATTCGGTTAAGGCGAAGGAGATAAGAGCCAGTGACTGACGTTGTCGTAGCTTGCGATGAGCTGATGCGGCTTTGTTCCAAAAAACTGCAGGAAGCCGGCGTGCCCGCCGAACAGGCGGATATCGTCGCAGAAGTACTGGTGCACGCAGATGCGCGCGGCGTCCGTTCGCACGGCGTCCTGCGTACGGAGCACTACGCGCGGCGCGTTCGGGAAGGCGGCCTCAATACGAATCCTCAATTCTCCATCCGGAATACCGGCCCCGTCACCGCCATCTTCGACGGGGACGACGGATTGGGCCATGTCGTCTCCAAGGCGGCCATGGATCATGCCATCGCGCTGGCCAATAAGAACGGGGTCGGCATGGTCGGCGTCGTGAACAGCAGCCACTGCGGGGCGTTGTCCTACTTCGTCAATCAGGCGGCACAGGCGGGCCTGATCGGAATGGCGATGACGCATACGGACAAAGGCGTGGTTCCCTATGGCGGAGCCGAATCGTTTTTCGGCACGAATCCGATCGCTTACGGATTCCCGGCGAGGCGTCACAGCCCGGTCATACTGGATATGGCGACGAGCAAGGTCGCCTTCGGCAAAGTGTTCCATGCGCGGGAAGCGGGCATCGACATCCCGGACGACTGGGGCGTGGACGCATCCGGCAAGCCGACGTCTAATCCGCACGACGTCACGGCGTTGCTGCCGTTCGGAGGACCGAAGGGCTACGGTCTGGCCATGGTCGTCGACATTATGTCGGGCATCATGACGGGCTCGGCGTTTGGACCGCATATTTCGGAGATGTACGGGTCTTACGACCAAAAACGCAAGCTCGGACATTTTTACTGCGTGATCAATCCAGCGATGTTCGGCGACCCGGATTTTTTTCTGGACAATATGGACCGCATGATCGACGAGCTCCATCAGTCGAAGCCGGCAGAAGGATTCGGACAGGTGATGGTTCCCGGGGAGCCCGAACAATTGCGGGAAGCGAAGAGCTTGCGGGAAGGTGTGGCTGTGACGGAGACGATTTATAGATATTTGAAGGGAAACTAGTTCTTCGAAGAGAGGCTGTGGCGGAAGTATCATCGCATTGGTGGGGGAGTAGCCTCCAAACCCGTCATGTGGTGCTGTACAGAGCTACTTTGTCTTGGTAACACCTATTTGCTCCTCGCACCTCAAAGACCGGGCTTAACCGCCCGGTCTTTTCTCTTTTATCCTGAACTAGAGCGTTCTAGGGTAACAACCAGTCACGCGGTTAGGTTGAACGGTCATAACCGCTCCGCGCTCCCGGCAGACAGGAGCTGGATGAATGTGGAATTACGTCGATATTTGGGGTATGTTTATATAAATATGATCTCCGGGAGCCATCATCGTTTGAGAGACTCGGCGGCACACATTAACCTTTGAGGAGGCAAGCAGGCAAATATGACTCCATCCGTGAACCTGGACTTGAATGGCCGCAACGACTTGACCTACACCATCACGACTCAGGGGGCTACATACCAAAACGATGCGATCGAGGCCTCCGTTATTATCGACATCCTTGTGGGATTTGAAACCGAACCCGATGACTTTATCGTCATCGAGCCAAGCGCCCCGATTGAGGGAAGCGTCTATATGCAGGCTGCGCCGTCTCCCGACTCCCGCAACGGGATCGACGTAGAACTGCGTCTGGAGTTGTCCGACGGAACCTTCAACCACTACAGTTATTCGACGACGGACAAGGATGA
This sequence comes from Cohnella sp. GbtcB17, assembly GCF_019091135.1. Lineage (GTDB taxonomy): Bacteria > Bacillota > Bacilli > Paenibacillales > Paenibacillaceae > Cohnella. Next base: position 38,168 of record NZ_JAGXJW010000023.1, read on the forward strand.
AGCCATTCGGCTGTTGCTCGATTATTGGGGCCGGCAGCGCTTGCCCGACTGGACGAACTGGACGGACATCACGGATCAGTTCTGACTCCGGGGGGCTTCTTGCCGGCCTATGCTGCCACGCCCCGCTCTGCGGGCCGCTGCGCGCAGCGGTATTAGCAGAAGGATAGACGTGACCAAGGCGGTTGCCTGGAAGACGGCGGATCCGAGCAAGCTATGCGACACCGCATGCGCGAATGGCTGCCCGGAGCCTTGGCCGGCATGAAAGGTTGTGTTAAAAACGGTGACGAGAATCGCGAGGCCCAGCGAGGCGCCGCTCTGATGCGCCACGTTGATCAGTCCCGAGGCCGCGCCGGCATCGCGAGCGTCGACGTTCGTGAGCCCAAGCGCGGTGAGCGGTTGGAACATTAATCCGGACCCGATGCCCATGACGGCCATCAGGAAAAACATTTGCGGGAAATATGCCGTTTGCTCGGCGATCGTCCGGCTCATCCAGAGCGTCCCGATGACCGCCAGCAGCAGGCCGACGATCAATAATATCCGGTTGCCGTACCGGCGAACGAGGCTTTGCATCACGAACATCATGCCGAATTGCGCCGCGGTAAACGGAAGAAAGGCTAAGCCCGCTTCAAGAGAACCGAAGCCAAGCACATTTTGCAAATACTGCGGGATAAAGAAAAAGAGCGAAAAGTTGCCGCCGACCAGCAGAAACCGACCCACATAAGCCCCGGAGCGCTGACGGCTCGCGAACAACCGCAGCGGCACGATCGGCTCGACCGCACGCTTTTCGACAAGCACGAAGGCGGTCAGCGACGCGATCCCGATGCCGAGCCAGATCCATGTCCCCGCCGAATCCCAGCCTTGACCCGCGGCTTGGACAAAGCCGTAAACCAATCCGCTCATGCCGATGACGGACGTCAGCGCCCCCCACAGATCGAACCGTCCGGTCCTCGTCTCCGATTCCGTCACGTGGCGCCACACCAGGTACATTAAAACGATGCCGATGGGAACATTGATAAACATCCCGACGCGCCACGATATAAAATCGGTAAAAAATCCGCCGAGCAACAGACCGACGCCGCCGCCCGCGCCGGCTACCGCGCTGTACATCGCGATCGCCCTCGACCGCTCCTTTTCCTCCGTAAACGTGGCCGACAGCAGAGCCAGCGCAGCCGGCGTGGCCAGCGCGGCCGCAAAGCCTTGAAATGCCCGCGAAACAAGCAACACTTCGGCAGTCGGCGCCAGACCGGCGAGCAGCGACGTCAGCGTAAAAAGCCCGATCCCCGCGCCGAGCATCCTTCTGCGGCCCAGCAGGTCTCCGGCCCGGGCGCCAAGCAGCAGAAAGCCGCCGAAGGCTAAAATATAGCTGTTCTGAACCCATGTCAAACTGACGGTCGACATATGAAGCGAGCGGCCGATCTCGGGGATCGACGTCACCATGACGGAGGCGTCCAGCACGACAAGCAGCTGACACGCGATAATGATCGTTAAAATAATGCCTTTCGATTGCAGCATGCAGGCAAGTTCCTTTCCGCGTTAGAATGTGTGACTCTGATCCGTATTATGAATCGAATCGGAGGCGGGAAGTAGACCTTTCCTGCTTGAAAATTGCCTAAAGCTGCAATATGATACTTGAAAGAGTGAAGGAGGTCGAGCGAAATGCCGGAGTCGGGATCGGATGCGGGCGGGACGCAAGACAAGCCGGTATCCATTCATAAGAAGGCGTTGGGCCAGCTTCTGGCCTTTACCGAACGATTTTCGTTGGCAGAAGGACGTACGTCGACCGTCGTGCCGTACTTATCCATCGTGAAGCGCAGCCGGGAAACGGAGTGCATCCCGGGCGTTTTGACGCCTTCTTTTTGTCTGATCCTTCAAGGCGGGAAGAAGCTGTATCTGGGACAGGAGGTATACCGTTATGGAGCGGGCGATTATCTGGCGTCGCTGATTGACATCCCCGCCTCCGCGCAAGTCGTGGGGGCGACGGAGCGCTCGCCGTATATCGGGCTGCGCATCGACTTTACGACGCAGGAGATCGCATCCGTGGTGATGGAGGCGGGGATCGACGCGGAATCCTGGGAGAAAGGCTTGAGCAAGGGCGCTTTTGTCGGGAAGTCGGATGCGGAGCTGCTGGACATCTTTTCGCGGCTTCTGAAGCTGCTCGACAAGCCGAGCGACGCTCGTTTTCTGTCCGAGCTGCTCAAGCGGGAAATGATTTTTCATTTGCTGTCGGGCGATAACGGCCATCTGTTTTTTCAGAAGGTGCTGTTCGATCAACGGGCGGACGGCGTCGGCAAGGCGATCCAGTGGATCAAAGAAAACTATTCACGCTCGTTCACCGTCGAGGAGCTCGCCAAATCGTGCAACATGAGCGTCTCCGGACTGCATCACAAGTTCAAGGCGATCACGACGATCGGCCCGCTGCAATATCAGAAGCAGCTTCGCCTTCAGGAGGCGCGGCGCCTGATGCTGAGCGGGCCGGTGGGCGCGACGACGGCCGCGCTGGCCGTCGGCTACGAGAGTCCGTCGCAGTTCAATCGGGAATATCGCAGGCTGTTCGGCCTGCCGCCGCTGCAGGATATCAAGGCGATGCGCAAGTCGGCCGTCCCATGGACCGGAGCCGCTGCGGTAGATTAAAGAAAGCATCGTGCGGGGGCGATCGAACTTAAAACGGTTAGACCGAGGGAGGCGCCGCGCTCGATCTGCGCTCGATCAAGGCGGTAGCGACGGAGATATTCATGCCGCCTTCGGACGGCGAATCGCCAAGCAAGGTCGCTAGCCGGACGGCGCTGCGCACCATCTTTTCTTTGTCTACGCGAACGGTTGTCAGCTCGGGCGATACGATGACCGCTTCGGCGATATCGTCGAAGCCGACGACGGATACATCTTCGGGAACCCGGATGCCAAGCTCCGCAAGCGACTTCATGACGCCGATCGCGATAAAATCGCTCTCGCAGAATATGGCCGTCGGCAGCGGCTTTCCGTCGTTCCGCAACTTTGCGATTTTGTTCTGAAATGCGGCTTGCGCCGCGGGCACCATCGGGTCGACGGAATACTCATGGTCGGCCGCCACGACGACCGACCATTCCCGCATCGCTTCCTCGAAGCCCCTCCGGCGCGCGTCGAAGTTCGGGATGCGGACGTCCGACGCGGCGTAGCCGATCGTCCGATGTCCGGACCGGCACAGCCAGGTCCCGGCCTGATATCCCCCCAGCACGTTGTTCGTGTATACGAACGGGATGGAAAGCGTCTCGAAGCAAGTGTCCAGGACGATCAGCTTCGGCAGCCGCTCCGCGATGCGGGTTAACGTCTCTTTATCCAGATTGGTGCCAAGCAAAATGACGCCTCGTTCCGCGTGCATCTCCGCAATGGCCCGGAGATCGTCTTCAAAGCGCGCCATATCGATAGCCGAGATGAGCAGCGAAAAGCCGCCGGCGCGCGACCCTTGCTCGAGAAAATGTATGAGCTCGCGAAAAAAAGGCTGCCGGTCATACTGAGAAGTGACGATGCCGGCGTTCGCGATGACCAAAAACAGCAGCGATGGCGCCGCTTCTTCCGCAGGCGCATTCGCAGCCGTCGCAGCTTCCTGCGCGGGAGCGCTCCTTCGGGGCGTATAACCCGCTTTTTTTGCGACGCTCAAAATGCGCGTTCGCGTCTCTTCCCCGATCCCCGGTTTGCCGCTGAACGCAAGGGAAACGGCAGCTTTGGAAACGCCCGCCAGCCTCGCGATATCCTCCATCTTCACGAACATTGCTCCTCGAAAATTGTTGAGTTTAGTTTAAGCGGTTTAGGCGATGGTGACAAGTTTATTGTTATGAGTTTAGTTTTATTTAGAACAATTCAGTTTAATGGCCTTATTTTAGCGCTTTCAGTTTCGTATTGACGCTAAAAACGTATAGTGATACGATAAATTACAATAAAATAAACTAAAAAATATACTTAACAAATTATTTTTGACTTAACAAATCTAAACTTGAACGACATGGAGGAAGGAACATGAATTGGCAAGCGATAGACGGAAGAACGGAATACATGATCAACGCGCTCGGACTGGACGAGAAGGCGCCACGCTTTTTCTGGAAGCTGCAATCGGACGAACGAGGCGCAAAGCAATCGGCGTACCGCATTCTGGTCGCCTCATCGCTGGAAGCGCTTGCTAGAGATGATGGGGACATGTGGGATAGCGGCGAGGTCGCTTCGGACCGGACGACACATGTCGTTTACGAGGGCAAGCCGCTCCAATCGGAAGGACGATACTATTGGAAGGTCCGATCCTGGAACCGCCACGCTGTCGCATCGGATTGGAGCGAAGCGTTTTTCTGGACGATGGGCCTTCTTCGTCGCGACGAATGGAAAGGATCCTGGATCGGCGCCAAGGCGCAGCCGAACGTAGCGCTTCAACCGTCGCCTTACGTACGCAAGCCATTCCGGACGAACGGCGCAATCAGCCGGGCGACGGTGTACGCGACTGCGCTCGGTCTGTACGAGCTGCATATCAACGGCCGCCGGATCGGCGATCTGTTCGCACCCGGTTTTACCGATTACGACAAGCGCGTGCAGACGCAAGCCTACGACGTAACGCCGTGGCTAAATGAAGGGGAGAACGTCGTCGGCGCCGTGCTCGGCGACGGCTGGTACGCCGGAACCGTCGGTTTTCTCGGCAACCATGTGTATGGAGAACGTCCATTTTTCCTCCTCCAACTCAATATCGAATACGCCGACGGCAGCCGCGAATCCGTCGAGACCGATGCCGGCTGGCGAACCGCCAGAGGACCGATCGTCTACTCCGACATGATCAAGGGGGAGACGTACGACGCCCGGCTGGAGCTGACGGGATGGGATCAGCCGGATTACGACGATTCGGGCTGGGAGCGGCCCGATGTTCGTGCGGGCTATAACGGCCTGCTGACCGCATCGGTCGAGCCCCCGATCCGCGTGACGCAGGAGATGAAGCCGATCTCGATTCGCAAGACGGAGCAAGGCACTTATATATACGATATGGGGCAAAATATGGTCGGATGGACGGAGCTGCGGGTTCGCGGCGCACGAGGGACCAAAGTGACCTTGAGCCATGCCGAGATGCTAAATCCCGACGGCACGCTTTATTTGGACAATCTGCGGATCGCCGTTCAGCAGGAGCATTACATTTTGAAGGGCGAAGGCGAAGAACGGTACGAGCCGCACTTCACGTTTCACGGCTTCCGCTACGTCGAGTTGATCGGCTATCCGGGCGAGCCGGATCTGGATACGATCGTCGGCAAAGTCGTTCATTCAGACACGCGCCCGACAGGAAGCCTGCGGACCTCCGATCCGATGGTCAACCAATTGATATCGAACATCTCCTGGGGACAGCGGGGCAACTTTCTCTCGGTACCGACCGACTGCCCGCAGCGGGACGAACGGCTAGGGTGGACAGGCGACGCCCAGATTTTCGCGCGGACGGCCTCCTATAACATGGACGTATCCCGGTTTTTCACGAAATTTATGTGGGACATGATCGATTGCCAGCAGCCGTCGGGCGCGTTTACCGACGTGGCGCCGGACGCGGGCTGGATCCGCCACAAGATGTGGAATACGAGGCTAAACTGGTTCGCGCCGGACAATGCCGGATGGGGCGATGCAGGCGTCGTTATTCCATGGACGCTGTATTTGATGTATGGGGATACGCGCATATTGGAAACGCATTACGACGCGATGGTGCGGTGGGTCGAGTACCTGCGGACGAACAGCAAAGGCCTGATCCGTCCCGACTACGCGAACTACGGCGACTGGCTGTCGATCGAAGCGGATACGCCGAACGAGGTGCTGGCGACGGCCTACTTCGCGTACAGCGCCAAGCTGCTGAGCCGAATCGCCGGCGCGCTTGGCCGACGCGACGACGAAGAGACGTATGCGAATCTGCATCGGGCCATCGCGGATGCGTTCCGCCGGGCGTTCGTCGCAGAGGACGGTCGCATTCACGGCGAGACGCAGACGGTGTACGTGCTCGCCCTGCAGTTCGAACTGCTCACCGAACGGCTAAGGGAGCTGGCGATCGGCCATCTCGCTGACAATATCGCTGCCCGCGGCGGCCGGCTATCCACCGGCTTCCTCGGCGTCGGCTACCTGCTGCCCGCGCTGACGGACAACGGAAGGCTGGATGTCGCGTACGGCCTGCTGACGCAGGAAGAGTTCCCGTCCTGGATGTACTCCATCAAGCACGGCGCGACGACGATCTGGGAACGCTGGGACGGCTGGACCGAACACAACGGCTTCCAGACGCCGTCGATGAACTCCTTTAACCATTACTCGCTCGGCTCGGTGGGCGAGTGGATGTACCGCTACATGGGCGGCATCGAGGCCGATCCATCGGCCCCGGGCTTCCGCCGCGCAATCATTCGGCCCCGTCCGGGCGGCCGGATCACGTCGGTCGAAGCTTCCTACGATTCGCTATACGGCACCTACGAATCGGCCTGGACGCTGGACGCGGACGGCGTCTTCAAGCTCCGCGTCACGGTGCCGGCGAACGCGACCGCCATCGTCCATGTTCCGGGCAGCGGCATCGTCGCGGACGGCCGGCCGGCCGAGGCAGGCGAGTCGAGCTTCGAGCTCGGAGCGGGCGCGTACGCGTTCGAGAGCCGGTTGGGAGAGTAAGGCGATGCCAGCCGTTCCCTGTCTTCGAACCTCTTGAAGGCGGGTCGAAGGGAATGGTATAAAGAGAAGACATTCAAGAGCAGTCGAGTTCGAGAGAGGGAGAAGATTTTATGGGAACGAACGCCGGTCGATGGATCATCGGGAGGGTTCGGGCCTGGTTCTCCCAGATCCGAACGACGCTGCTCTTTAGCTATTTTATCGTCATCCTGCTGTGCATCGCGCTCGTCGGCACGGCTTCCTTTTATATTTCCTATCAGACAATGGCCGCTCGGATCGAATCCGCGGGCTCTCAGATCGTCGGACAGATCGAGAACAACATCGATAACGACTTCCACAGCAAACGCAATCTGCTGCTTGCCCCCTATTACGACCAGCAGTATATCGACGGCATCAACGCTTACGCCGAGATGAGCGAGCAGCAGAAGTTTCTGTTTCGCCAAAATCTCGTGAACCTATATTTGAAGAGCTTCAACGCCACGCCGATCCGCGGCTTCAGCCGTTTTCAGATCTATTACAGCAACGGCGAGCTGCTGGGCGCTTCCGACGACTTCAAGCCTCCCGCCGAAGCGAAAATCCGCAATGCCGACTGGTTCCTGCGCACGATCGCGGCCGACGGCGGCGTGTACTTCATGGGACGCGGCGAAGGCGACGGCAGCATCGACGCGGACAACACCTCGTATGCGTCGTCTATTCTGATCCGGGACTTTTCCAATCCCGAGCGATTCATCGTCGTTCGCGTCGAATACAACGACGAGCTGTTCCGCACGATCGGACAGAGCGACGATCTGTCGGCCGGCAGCCGAATCGTCGTCTTCGATCAGAACGACAAGACCGTATATGCCTCCGGCACCTTGCCGGGCCCTGCGCCGGCAACCGAACTCGTCGCGCGGGCGACCGGTTCGAAGGGCAAGTTCTGGTTCAACAGCGATAGGGGAGACATGCTCGCCTCCTATACCCGATCGAATTATACGAACTGGAAGATTGTGCTCGTCATGCCGCGAAGCGAAATTTTCGGTCCGCTCGACCGCATCAAGACGACCGTGCTTTATACGGCACTGGTCGCATTCGCATTTACCTTCCTGTTGTCCGTCCTGTTCGGAAGAGTCATCACGAAGCCGATTCTCAATTTGTACAAGACAGTTAACAGGCTGAAGCGAGGAGACTTCTCCGAGCGCGTGGCGGTCGGACCGAACAACGAGATCGGTCGGATCGCCGCGAACTTCAACGCCATGCAGGACGAGCTGCAGACGCTGATCGAGACGAAGTACGTCAACCAGATCAAGCTTCAGGAGGTAGAGCTCAAGATGCTCTACTCGCAGATTAATCCCCATTTTCTGTACAATACGCTCGACAGCATTCGCGCCATGGCGGACTACTACAAGGTCGGCGAGATCGGCGAGGTCGCGCAGGCACTCGCGGACATGTTCCGCTACAACACGAGGAACCGCGATGAGATCGTGACGCTCCAGGAGGAGCTCGAGCAGATCGACGCCTATATGAAAATACAAGGCATCCGCTTCGACGATAAAATCGTCTACGAGCAGGATATCGAAGCGTCGCTTTACGGTTTTCCCGTGCTCAAAATGACGCTGCAGCCGCTCGTCGAGAACGCCGTCTTCCACGGTATCGAGCGCAAGCGCGGGAAGGGAACGATCCGGATCTCCGCCCGCAGGGAGCCGGACGGCGTCCACCTCGCCGTCACGGACGACGGCGTCGGCATCTCCGAGACGCGTCTCGGCGAGCTCCGGGCGAAGCTGAACTGGCAGCTGCACCGCGAGGAGTGGCCCGATTCGGCTGCCGAAGGCGGCATCGGCGTGCGCAACGTCTATACGCGGTACGCGATCCGCTTCGGAGAGCGCATGTCATTTCGGATCGACAGCCGAAAGGGCGTAGGCACCCGCATCACGCTTGTGCTCCCGATCGACAACGATTTTGCGCTTCCGCAGATAAGGTCGGAATATTCAACATAAACGGTCGATTTCGTGAATGGGAGCCGGGAAAGCGCTTCCCTATAATCAAGTTGTAAGCGATTACGAAATGAAGGGGTTGCTCGAATGAGAAAATCGAGAGCATTGGCATCGGTCATGGTCCTGGCAGTAAGCGCGGCGGCGCTGGCCGCTTGCGGCGGCGGCAGCGGCAACAATCATGCAGGCGGCGCATCGTCCCCGGCAGCAAGCGGCACGTCCGGCGCCAAGCCGGCCAAAGACCCGGTCACGCTGACTTTTGTGATCTCCAATACGGAAGACACGACGGCGTTCACGAAGATCTTCGATGCCTACCAGCAGAAGACGGGCAACAAGGTCGAGCTGCAGGCACTTCCGGGCGGCGACTACGACAATCTGATCAAGACGCGGTTTTCCACGCAAGACTTCCCGGATCTGTTCCTCATGCAGCCGGGGACGAAGCAGTACGTGAAGCTGCGCGCGGACGAGACGCTGCACGAATGGTCGAACGAGGCCGGCGTGTGGGACAACGTCATCGACTCCATCAAGCAGGCGCAGGTACAGGACGACAAGATTTACGGCGTGCCTTACGGATCGACGGGCATGATGGGCGTGTTCTACAACAAGGATGTTTTCGCTAAGGCCGGCGTCACCCCGCCGAAGAACTACGCGGACCTCGTCGAGATCGCGAAGAAGATCAAGGCAGCCGGCGTGACGCCGTTCTACGAGGGCGTCAAGGATGCATGGCCGCCTCAAATCTTCTATTTCACGGGCTGGGTGACGCAGGTCGATCCGGCGATCGGCGGCGAAGGCGTGGCGAAGCTTAATTCGAACGAATTGAAACTGTCCGACATCGCGGAGCTGAAGGATCTGTTCGCGAAGCAGAAAGAATTGAAGGCGCTCGGCCTGTACCAAGACAACGTCATGTCGGGCACGTACGACGAGCTGCAAAACGAGTTCGGCGAAGGCAAGGTCGGGATGACGTTCATGCTGGACGGCGTCATCGCCCAGCTCGAGAAGAAGTTCGGCAAGGACTTTGTCGCGAAGAGCGTCGGCTTCTTCCCGTTCCCTTCCGCGACCGACACGGGCACGGCGATGATCACGCCGCCGAACCAGCTGATGGTGCCGGACAAGGCGAAGCACGCGGCGGAGGCGATCGAGCTCGTGAAGTTCATGCTCCAGCCGGAAAACGTCGACCTGTTCTACGCGAACAAGCCGGGAATCCCGATTTTCAAGGGAGCCACCAGCGAGCTTTATCCGGTACAGGAGGACGTCAAGAAATACATCGACGAAGGCAAGTCCAAGGTCAACATCCAGAACCGCCTGACGCCGTCCTTCGTGGACTTCTCCAAGACGCTGCAAAACTTCTTCCTCGACGGCAACATCGACAAGGCGATCAAGGAATTCAGCGACAACTACCAGAAAGACGGCAAAGCGAAGGTGCTCCCGGGCTTCTAAGTTTCAAGTCGTCGTAGCGGCAATAACGGCGCGCGGGGGACGGACGTCCCCCCGCCTCCGGCTGAACAAGCCGGGGACGACCGCCCCGGGCGGCCGCCGGGAGCCAAGGAGGAGACCTTATGGAGAGACGAAAATACCCGCTTTATTTTTCCTTCCCCGCTTTGTCCGTATTTCTGCTGTTCTTCATCGCGCCGACCTTGATCGGCGTCTACTACAGCTTCACCGACTGGAACGTCAACGCCGACTCGATTTCGTTTATCGGATTCGACAATTACAAGGCGCTGTTCGGGGAACCGAGACTCGGGAAAGCCTTGTCCAATACACTCATCTTCGCGGCCGCGGTCACGCTGCTCCAGAATGCGGTCGGCCTCGGGCTCGCGCTGCTCATGAACGAAGCGATCCGCATGCGCAACCTGTTCCGCACGATTTTTTTCATGCCGTACGTCATCGCGCCGATCGTCATCGGCTACGTGTTCCGCGCGATCTACCATCCGGAGCACGGCATCGTGAACGAGGCGCTCGGCTGGATCGGGCTTGGCTCGCTGGGCCAGGATTGGCTGAACGATCCGAAGTGGGCGCTTTTCTCCATCATCGCCACGGACATCTGGCGCGTAGCCGGGTTCGCGATGGTCGTTTACCTGGCGGGCCTGCAGTTCATTCCGAAGGATCTGACCGAAAGCGCTTCGATCGACGGAGCCAGCTACTGGCGCAGGTTCCGGCACATTGTTTTCCCGCTGCTGGCCGCCTCGTTCACGGTTAACGTCCTCTTGTCCGTCATCGGCTCGATGAAGGTGTTCGAGATGGTCATGGTGCTTACCGACGGCGGGCCCGGGTATACGACCGAAGTGTTCTACACCTACATCCGCAGCACGTTCAGCATGGGGCAAATGGGGTATTCGACGGCGATCAACCTGGTGCTGTTCGTCCTCGTGACGGTCGTCGGCGTACCGGTGCTGATGGCCCTGAAGAAGCGGGAGGTGGAGATGTAATGGAGCATCCGGGCCGCAAAACGTTCGTCAGCGCCATTGTCTTCCTCGGCGCGCTGGTCATTCTGGTGCCGTTCTACATGATCCTCGTCAATTCCTTTAAGGGGATACGGGAATCCGCCCTGTTCGGGATGGGGCTTCCGTCGAGTTGGAACTTCGATAACTACAAGGAAGTTTTCGACAAAGGCAACATTCTGAGAGGCTTCAAAAACAGCTTCCTCATCTCGGGTCTCGTCGTCGTCTGCGTGACGCTGTTCGCTTCGATGGCGGCATTCGTCATTCAGCGCCGGGACGACCGGTTCATGAGATCGACGTATCTCCTCTTCATCCTGGGGCTGATCGTCCCCGTATCGATCGTGCCGACGATTCGGCTGATGGGCGAGCTGCACATCCGAGGCACCTATTTCAGCCTCATTATGTATTACACGGCCGTTCTGCTGCCGTTCGCGGTGTTTCTGCTCGTCGGCTTCATGAAGCAGATTCCGCGGGAGCTCGATGAAGCAGCGCTGCTAGAGGGCTGCGGATATTTCCGCTTGTACTGGCGAATTATCCTTCCGCTGCTCGTCACCGTGCTCATCACCGTTACGATTGTCGTCATGGTCTCGGTATGGAACGATTTCTTCGGTCCGTTCTATCTCATGACGGACAGCACCAAATGGACGATCGTCCTGCAGATCTTTAACTTCGTCTCGCTGTACAACACGAATTGGGGCATCGTATTTGCCTTCATGGTCATCGTCATCGCCCCGATTCTGCTCGTGTACTTGCTGCTTCAGCGCTACATCATCGACGGTTTGACGGCGGGCTCGGTCAAGGGCTGAGGGGACATTTTTCGACGAAAGGGGGGCTTGACGACATGCGCAAAGTTCTCGTGGTCGACGACGAGAAGTGGATACGGCGCGGACTCATTCAGCTTATTCCATGGGAACGCTTCGGCCTTACGCTGGCGGGCGAAGCGGCGGACGGGCAGGACGCCTACGAGCTTGCGCTCGAAGAGAAGCCCGCCCTGATGTTCCTCGACATGCGGATGCCGGGGCTCGACGGCAAGCAGCTGCTCGGGAAGCTGCACGCCGAGCTGCCGGAGCTGCTGACGATCGTCGTCAGCGGCTACTCCGACTTCGAATATACGCAGGAGGCGATCCGCCACCGGGCGTTCGATTATTTGCTTAAGCCGGTGAAGAAGGAAGAACTTGCTTCCGTGCTGGAGAAGGCGCTTGCCGAGATCGGGCGGCGGGAAGCGCAGCGGGCGGCCGAGACCGCGACCGGCGACGACAAGGCAGGCGGATGGCTGCGCGAAGCGCTGACGCGGCGCGCGGGCGGCGATATGGCGGAAGGACAGCCGGCGATGCCGCCGCATGGATGGGCGGAAGGAGAATGCGTCGTCTTTGTCGCCCAGGCGGATGCTTATAGCGAGGAGCGACCGGACGCGGCGAAAGTTGCCGAAGAGGCGCGCGGGCGGCTCGAGCAGGCGCGTGCCTTCCATCTGGGCGGCGATTGGACGTTCGCGCTGACGCCTGGCGCGGACGGACGTTCCGAGATCGTCGGCGCGATCGGCGCGCGGCGATCGTTCGGCGGCGAACTGGGCCGCGTGCTGGCGGAGATTCGGAGCTTCCTGAGCGAAGCCGCCGGCACGACGTTCAGCCTCGGCGCTGGCATGTCGCCGGGCCTGCGTCCCCGGCAGCTGCAGGATGCTTGCCAAGCGGCGCGGGAGGCGCTCGGCGGACGGAAGCTCGGCGACTCTGGGGCGGTGCGGCTTGCGGGAGAGAACGGGGCGGACGCCTCGGCGGTGCTTTCTTATCCGCATGAGGCGGAAAAAGCCTTTCTTCTCGCGCTTCAGATGGGAGGCGGGGAATCGGCAAGCGAGCTTTTCAGACAGGTGTTCGATCGCATCGCGACGACCGAGGCGACGGTCGACGGAATGCAGCGCAACGCCGTGCTCCTCGTCCACTCCATCGAGAAGCAGCTGCAGTTTTCCGGCTCCAGCCTCGAGCGCGTCAGCGGATGCACGCCGCAGGCTTACTCCGAGATGCTCCGCCAGCGCAACGACCCCATCTCCGCCAGCAAGCTGTTCGAGCGGGAGATTATCCCGGCCATTCTATCGAGCGGCAGCCAGGCGGGGAGCAAGCAGGGCGAACGTCTCGTCAGGGAGATTCAGAAGCTCGTCGAAGCCCACTTCGATCAGCCGCTCTCGCTTCATCAGATCGCCGAGACGCGTTTCGTCAACCCGGATTACTTGAGCCGCTTGTTCAAGAAGACGGTCGGCCATACGTTCGTCGATTACTTGACGGATTACCGGATTCACAAATCGATCGAGCTCATGAAGATTCCCGCTTACAAAAACTACGAAATCGCCAAGATGGTCGGCTACGAGGACTACCGATACTTTAGCCAGATTTTCAAAAAGAAAACGGGCAAAACGATCGGCGAGTACCGGGGCCAAGCCGAATGTGCGAACAGATAAAAGGAGCGAACCTGCGATGACACGACGACTTATACCCGATACGCTGACGCTGGAAGAGAGAGCCGGCCATGCGCTGCACGCGATGGCCGGCATGGCCGATCCGGATTACGGCGGCATCCCGTTTTTCGCGGCGAACCTCATGAACGATCCCGCCAACCTGACGCACGGGGACTGGGACTTTGGCTCCTCTCACGGCCGCATGATCGACGGCATGATTCTCGCGCGGCATATGTCCGGAGAGACGTTCGGCGCGGAGACGGAGCAGCGCTATCGCGACAACTTCATGACCTTCTTCAAAGACGACGGATTGAGTTACCGGCAGGAAAATCCGAACTTCGGCTGGGAGCCGAACGCCAACCTGATCGACCAGCGCGCGGTCATCCTGTCGCTGACGACCTGGTACATGGCGACGGGAGACGCCAAGGTGAAGGAGGCGGCCGACCGCCACGTCGCCGCGCTGAAGCGAATCGCGATCAAGGAGCGCGAGGTGTGGTACTATCCGGCTTCCGAATACAAGGAGGGCGGCTGGCCGTCCGCGAACGCGATGCTGCTTCGCCTCGCGCCCGATCCAGCGGCGTTTTGCGGACGGCTCGTCATGCCGCTGCTGAAGTACCATGAGTTGACGGGCAACCGCGACGCGCTCGAGCTTTGCCAGTTTTTCGTCGCGCTCATCGTGGAGCGCAGCGGCGTGTTCAACAAGGACGGGAGCTTCAACGACGCGCTCGCCTACCGCAGCGGCCACTTCCACACCCGCCTTGGCACGCTTGACGCGATCGCGAGATTCGGCGCCTTCACCGGGGACGCTTCGCTCATCGCGTTCGTAGAGAAGAGCTATGCTTGGGCGCTGACTCAATGCACCGCCTTCGGCTGGACGCCGGGCGACATGAAGGAGCAGGCTTACGAGCACGAGACCTGCTCGCTCGTCGACCTGATCGCCACCGGCATCACGCTCGCGAAGAGCGGCTATACGAAGTATTGGGGCGTCGTGGAGCGCTTCATCCGCAACCACCTGACCGAGTCGCAGCTGCTCGATCTCGACTGGGTGAAGGAGACGGACGATCGTTCGGGGAATGTCGCCGGACGGATCAGCTACACGAACGTGGCCGCCAGCACGCGCGGCGCGTTCGCTGGGTATTCGGCGCCCAACGACTTCTGCTGCGACGTGAACCACGGGCGCGGACATACGAACGACCTGCAAATCTGCTGCCTGGGCTCGGGAACGCGCGGCCTTTATATGGGCTGGAGCAATACGGTGACTTCAGACAAGGATGGCAAGGTGAGCGTCAACTTCCTGCTTAACCGCGGTTCGGCCTGGCTGGACGTCGAGTCGTATTTGCCTCACGAAGGCAAAGTCGTGCTTCGCGTGAACAAGGATCTGCCGTCGCTGCAGGTTCGGATTCCGGAGTGGGCGGGCTTCGCCAAAGTACGCTTCGTCCGGGAGCGGGACGGCGCGGTATCCGAAGGACGAGGCTCGGAGCCGAGCCGCTGGCTGAAGGAAGTGTTTCTGCAGTTGAACGAGGCGTTCGCGGGAGAAACGATCACGATCACGTTCCCGCTATCTGAGCGCACGACGGTGGAGACGGCGATCGGCCAGACGTTCGCGACCGAATGGCGCGGCGACGATGTCGTCGGCATTACGCCGCGCGGCACGAAGCATCCGTTCTATTCGGGACGCAAGGTGTACGACGCGGCGCCGATGCGCGAGGGCGAGCTGCGCAGGCTCGAGCATGAATTCGTATGGTGAGGGAGGGGATCGGACGATGAAAACGGTCGTTGCCGTCTATACGGGCCAAGGCTTGGCCGACCCGCTGAAGAAGGTATTCCAGGAGCTGCTGCCGGACGTCCGGCTGGTCAATATTATCGACGATAGCCTGATCGGCGACGTCGTTAAGGCAGGACATGTGCCGCCGGGCGTTGCCAGAAGGCTCGTGCAATATTATCACAACGGCGAAGAGCTGGGCGCGGACGTCATCCTGAACACCTGCTCGTCCGTCGGAGAGGTGGCGGACGACGCGCGCAAGCTGATCGGCGTGCCGATCGTCAAGATCGACCAGGCAATGGCGGCGAAGGCTGCCGCGGGCTATGACCGAATTGCGGTGCTGGCTACGCTGCCGTCGACGCTCGAGCCGACGATGCGGCTGATCGAGAGACAGGCTTCGGCGGCGGGGCGCGCCGTCACCTTGGTGAACGGCCTGGCCGCTGGCGCGTTCGAGGCGTTAAACGGCGGCAGTCCGGAAGCGCACGACCGGCTCATTCTGGAGACGGCGCTGCGGGTGGCGGGCGATGCGGTCGCGATCGTCCTCGCCCAAGGCTCGATGGCCCGCATGGAGCAGAGGCTGGCCGAAGCGACGGGCAAGCCGGTGCTGTCGAGCCCGCGCCTCGGCGTCGAGCAGGTGCGCGCGGAGCTTGAGCGGCTTGCGCGCGCGGAGGAGGCTGCGCGATGAGCGGCGCCTTGAATGGGCAGTCGGCGGACGCCCCCAAGACGGGGCCTCGAGCATCCGGCAAGGATCGCATCTTCGCCGATTACTTCGTCGAGACGCCATGGCCGCTCGCGCGTGCGGCGGAGGTCATCGCGGGCGAACAGTCGACCGGCACCTTCACCGCCGTGCCGGGGGAGACCCAGGCATTAAAGGAGCGACATGGCGCGAGGATCGAGCAGATCGTGCCGCTGGAGGAAGCTTCGGCGCCGCTGCTCCCGGGCGCCAAGCCGCCCGCCGGCCATGACGGACGCTACCGGCGCGGCAGGATCACCGTATCGTATCCGATCGTCAACTTCGGTCCGTCGATCCCGAACCTGATGAGCGCGATCGCGGGCAACCTGTTCGAGCTTCAGGAGCTGTCGGGCTTGCGGCTGCTCGATATCGAGCTGCCCGACGCCTTCGCCCGGCGCTATCCGGGGCCGAAGTTCGGCCTCGCGGGAACCCGCAGGCTAACCGGCGTGTACGAACGCCCCATCCTCGGCTCGATCGTCAAGCCGAGCGTCGGCTTGTCGGCTCAAGAGCTCGGCAGCCTCGTCTATGAGCTGGCCGTCGCGGGACTCGATTTTATCAAGGACGACGAGCTGAACGCCAACCCGCCGTACTTGCCTCTCGAACAGAAGGTTCGGGCGGTTATGGACGCGATCGAGCGCGCGGCGGACGCGACGGGCAAGAAGACGATGTACGCGTTCAACATTACCGGGGACATCGACGAGATGCGCCGCCATCACGACGCTGTCGTCGAAGCGGGCGGCAACTGCGTTATGGCGAGCGTCATGAGCGTCGGCTTCGCGGGGCTCGCCCACCTGAACGGCTACAGCGAGGTGCCGATCCACGCGCACCGCAATCAATGGGGCATGCTCACCCGCAGTCCGGGGCTCGGCATGGAATTCACAGCCTTCCAGAAGCTGTGCCGGCTGGCGGGGGCGGATCATCTTCACGTGAACGGGCTGAACAGCAAGTTCTACGAGAGCAACGAATCCGTCGCGCGATCGATCCGGGCGTGCGCGACGCCGTTGTTCGGCGGCTACGAGACCGTGCCGGTCGTCTCTTCGGCGCAGTGGGCGGGCTCGGCTCCGCCGACGTACGCGGCCATCCGCAGCGTGGACGTGATGCATCTCGCGGGCGGCGGCATGCTCGCGCATCCGGACGGCCCCGCCGCGGGCTTCGCGAGCATGCGCCAAGGCTGGGAAGCGGCAGCGGCGGGTATCCCGCTCGAGACGTACGCGACAACCCATACCGAGCTCGCCCGAGCGATCGAGAAATACGGAAAGGGCTGAGACGCATGAATGTGCGAGATCGGATCGTTGAGGGAGGGGGCCGCGCCAAGCGGCCCCTGATCGGTTATTACGGAGACGACTTCACCGGATCGACGGACGTGCTTGAGGCGCTTTTCCGGCAGGGGCTGCGGACGATGCTGTTCCTGGATCCGCCGGATTCAGAGGCGGATCCAGGAACGGGGAGGAGCGAGCTGCTCGCCGGGCTCGACGCGTTCGGCATCGCCGGCGTCGGCCGCTCGCTCTCGCCGGAAGAGATGGCACGCGAGCTGCCGCCGATCTTCGAGCGCTTGAAGCAGGCCGGTCCGGCCGTCGTGCATTATAAAATCTGCTCCACCTTCGATTCGTCGCCGGAGACGGGGAGCATCGGCAAAGCCGCGGAGCTTGGACGCGTCGTATTCGGCGGGCGTTTCGTTCCGGTGCTTGCCGGCGTGCCCTATCTCGGACGTTATACGGTATTCGGCCATCACTTCGCGGCGGCGCCGGGCGCGGGGGTCTTTCGGCTGGACCGCCATCCGACGATGTCGCGGCATCCGGTCACGCCGATGGGTGAGTCCGACTTGCGCCTTCATCTGGCGAGACAGACTTCGCTTAAGGCTTCCTTGCTGGATATCGTCGCGCTGGACGGCGAAGCAGCCGAAGCGGGCGAACGGCTTGAGCGGGTCCTCTCCGAAGAGAGCCCCGATCTCCTGCTGTTCGACGTACTCGACGAGAAGCGGATGGCCGTTGCAGGGGCGTTGATCTGGCAAGAGGCGCTGCAACAGGAGAGCCCGCTGTTCGTGATCGGCTCGTCGGGCGTGGAGTACGCGCTTGGGGCGGCTTGGCGGGCGGCTGGCGCGCTGCCGGCCGCGGGCAACAAGGAGCGGCTGGGCGAAAACGCGCAACAGGCGGCCGTAGAAGCGAACGCGGGCGATGTGGGAGCATCCGTCGCCGGCGCCGCGAAGCCAGTCGATCGCCTGCTCGTCGTGTCGGGCAGCTGCTCGCCCGCGACCGCGAAGCAGATCGCCGAAGCCGAAGCAGACGGCTTCGCGTCCATTCGCATTCCGACGCTCGCGCTGATCGATCCAGAGCGAGCGGAGGAAGCGAGGGCGCAGCTGCTCTCGGAGGCGAAGGCGCTGCTGGACGAGGGCCGCAGCGTAATCTTGTATTCGGCCGGCGGACCGGACGATCCGGCCATCGGCGAGCTGCGGCAGGCGTTGACGGAGCAGGGGCGGCGCCCGGAGGACAGCAGCCGGCTGCTCGGCGCGGAGCTTGGCGGGCTCGCCCGCGCGCTGGCCTTCGAGACGGGCCTAACTCGCATTCTCGTCGCGGGCGGCGATACGTCCGGCTACGTCGCACGGGCGCTCGGCATTTATGCGCTCGAGTGCCGCCAGACGCTGGCGCCGGGCGTTCCGTTGTGCCGCGCGTACGCGGACGATGCGCGGCTCGACGGGCTCGAGCTCGTACTCAAAGGCGGACAGGTCGGAGGAGAACGGTTTTTTGAACGCGTAAGGAGAGGCGGCACATGAGCCGATGAACGAGCCTACGATTTTGCCGAACAACGAACACTATGCCGATAGAGATGCCGCATCGTCAAGTCTGCCTCCCGTCGACGTCCGGCCCGACTGGGCCAATCTTGCGGTGCTGGAGCGGAATGCCGAGCCTCCAAGAGCCGATCTGATTCCTTACGGCGGGACGAGCGACGCGCTCGCGGGCGAACGGGAGCGATCCCCTTACTTCCGGCTGCTGAACGGGATATGGCGGTTCCGCTATGTGGAATCGCCGTCCGCCGTCCCGGCCGGCTGCGAGCTCGCCGGCTTCGCGGACGAGAGCTGGGACTTGCTGCCGGTTCCGTCGAACTGGCAAATGCACGGATACGGCATTCCGCATTACTCGAGCTGCCCGTATCCTTTTCCGATCGATCCCCCGCATGTGCCGGCGAACAACCCGGTCGGCTGCTACCGCACCGCATTCGTCGTTCCCGAGGCGTGGGCGGGGCGAAGCGTCCGACTGCTGTTCGAAGGCGTCGATTCGGCGTTCCACGTCTGGGTGAACGGAAGCTTCGTCGGCTACGGGCAGGGAAGCCATAACACGTTCGAGTTCGACGTAACGGATACGCTTCGTCCCGGCGTGAACGAGCTTGCGGTCCGCGTTTATCAATGGTCGGACGGCAGCTACCTGGAGAGCCAGGACAAGTGGCGGCTGAGCGGCATTTTTCGGGATGTCTACCTCCTGTCGCTGCCGTCCGTGACGGTGCTGGACGCCTTCGTCAAGACGAGCTGGCTGCCGGACGGAGAGACGGCGGAACTGGACGTCACGCTGCAAATGTCGAATCTGTCGCTCGAAAAGGCGGGCGGCGGCCGGATCGAAGCATTTCTGGCGGATCTGGAGGGGAATGTCGCCATGCAGGCCGAATGGCCGGTCGCGCCGATGCTGCTTCCGGGCGAAGCCCGCGAGCTTCGGCTGCGCAAGCCGGTCGCCTCCGCGAAGCCCTGGACGGCCGAGACGCCGATCCTTTACGTCTTATTATTAAAGGTCATCGATAGGGAAGGCCGTCTTGCGGAAGTTAAACGGATTGCGGTCGGCTTCCGGGACATCCGGATCGAAGCGGGTCGCCTGCTCGTCAACGGGCGGCCGATCGTCGTCAAAGGCGTCAACCGCAACGAATTCGACGCCCGACTCGGCTATGTCACGACGAAGGAAGCGATGCTCGAGGACGTCCTGCTTATGAAGCGGCATCATATCAACGCAGTCCGGCTGTCCCACTATCCGAACGATCCCAGATGGCTGGACCTGTGCGACCGGTACGGCCTGTACGTCATCGACGAGGCGGACCTGGAGACGCACGGTTTTCATTTTGTCGGCGACGAAGGCTATTTAGCCAAACAACCGGCGTGGAAAGAGGCGTTCGTGCAGCGGGCGCGACGACTGGTCGAGCGGGATAAAAACCACCCGTCGGTCATCGTCTGGTCGCTCGGCAACGAGTCGGGCTACGGTCCGAACCACGATGCGATGGCGGAATGGGTGAGGCAGCAGGACGGGACGCGGCCGATTCACTACGAACGCGCCTACGACGCGCCGGTCGTCGACATCGTCAGCAGCATGTACCCGGCCGTCGGGACGATTGTCGAAGAGGGGCTCAAGGACGATCCGAGGCCGTACCTGATGTGCGAGTTCGGCCATGCGATGGGCAATTCGACCGGCAACCTGAAGGAATATTGGGACGCGATCTATGCGCATCCGCGGCTGCTCGGCGGCTTGATCTGGGAATGGGCGGATATGGCGATCGAGGTGACCGAGGCGTCGGCTCCGGCTCCGGCCGATCCGACTGCAGGCGAATCGCTCGAATCGGCAGGCGGCAAGGTCTACTCGTACGGAGGGGATTTCGGCGACGAGCCGCACAGCGGATCGTTTTGCCTGGACGGGCTTCTGTTTCCGGACCGCACGCCCAAAGCGTCTTTGCTGGAATACAAGAAGGCGATCGAGCCCGTCAAGGTCGTTGCTTGGAACGAACATACGGGAGAGCTCGTTTTGGAAAACCGGTACGACTTCTTGACGCTGTCGCATTTGAAAGGCGAATGGACGCTCTGTCGCGAAGGAGCGTCGCTGAAGGGCGGGCAGCTGCCTCTGCTCCGGACGCCGCCCGGCGGGCGGGAGACGCTTCGCCTTCCTTCGAAGGCGGAGCTGCCGGCCGAACCCGGTGAGTACTGGCTGCACCTTCGTTTTTCGCTTCGCGAAGGAACGCCTTGGGCGGCAAGCGGCTTCGAGATGGCTTGGTCGGACTTGCCGCTGGGCACCGTTACCGCCGCTATATCCGACACCGCAGCGCCGGATGCCGCAGCGCCATACCCGCCGCCGGAGCTGCTGTTTGCGAACGAGGAAGGGACCTCCGCGCGTCTCGCCATCGTTCGGTGCGAGGCCGATGCGTTCGTATTCGATCTCACGCGAGGGAAGCTCGCGAGCTGGAAAAAACGCGGAAGGGAGCTGTTGCTCTCCGGTCCAACTGTAAACCTGTGGCGCGCACCGGTGGACAACGACGTGCATCTGGCGAAGGAATGGCTCGCGGCCGGTTACGATCGTCTCGTGCACGATCTTCGACACGCCAAGATCGAACGGCTGGACGGGAGCGGCGCGATTCGCCTTCGGACCGAGTTCGCGCTTGGAGCGAGAGGGCAGGGGACGGCTTTCCTGGCAAGCCTGGACTACACGGTGAACGGCTGGGGCGAGCTGCTCGTCGAGGCGAAGCTGGAAGCGATCCGCTCCGAGCTGCCGCCGCTTCCCCGGTTCGGTCTGGAGCTGCGCCTGCCTCGCGAGCTCGACCGGCTGACCTGGTTCGGCCGAGGTCCGCACGAATGCTATGCCGACCGGAAGGAGAGCGGCAAGCTCGGCGTCTATGCCGGCACGGTGGCAGAGCAGTACGTGCCCTACATCAAGCCGCAGGAAAACGGGAACAAGGCGGACGTTCGCTGGGTCCGCTGCGAGGATGCCGACGGATTCGGGCTCCAAGCCGTTGCGGGCGGCGCGCTCATGAACTTCAGCGCGCACCATTACGCGACCTCGGATCTAGCGAGCACGAAGCACAGGCATGATCTGACGCCGCTGCAGGAGACGATTCTTAAGCTGGATGCCGCGCAGAGCGGACTCGGCAACCATAGCTGCGGCTATGCCCCGACGCTGGAGCCGTATTTGCTGCCCGCGTCGGAACGCAGAATTTTTTCGGTCGTGCTGTCTGCAAAATAAGGCCTAGTAAAAAGAACAGTCCTGGATGGGGATCGCATCCAGGACTGTTCTTTGCGCTTAAGCACTCTCCGTCACAGGAGGGGGCTTCGCCGATAAGCGGCCGGCGTACCGCCTGCGATGCGCTTGAACAGCCTGTGGAAGTGAGGCAGGCTCTCGAAGCCGCATTCGGCGGCGATCCTTGCGACGCCGTGATCCGTCGCAAGGAGCATTTCTTTCGCCTTGACGATGCGCTTGGCGGCGATAAAACCGGTGACGTTCATGCCGGTCATCTGCTTGAACAATCGGCTGAAGTGCGCGGGGCTGACGGACGCCCGCTTGCTCAGCTCGCGAAGCCCGATATCCTCGGCATAATGCTCGTCGATAAAAAGCAGCGCCTCGCGCATCCAGCGCGGTCCGATCGCCGGCGTCGCCGTATGCTGGCCGCGTCCCGCCGTCCCCGACTCCCGATTGACGGACAGCAGCAGACGCTGAATCAGCAAGGTTACCGCATGCCGCATCCCCATCTGTGAAGCCCTCAATTCTTCGTCGATCTCCCGCAAAATTTGTTCGAATCCCGCCATCAGCGCCGGGCTGCATGGCAGTCGATACAAGCGGCTCAGCCTGCTCCGATCGAAGCACTGTAAATAGGAGAAAGGCTCGCCGAGCGGCCGTGCCTGCACGAGCGCCGGGTTAAAAAAGAGTGCGGTGGACGTGACCGGATCCGCCGTGTCGGGAAAGGCGCGGTGGATCGTATTGCCGGGAATGAGAAACAGGCTGCCGGCGTGCATGTCGTAAAAGGTGCTGTCGATAAAAAAGGTGCCTTTGCCGTCGTGAACGTACACCATCTCATACCAATCGTGCAGATGATCGGGCAGCTCGCGCTGCTTCGTCTTGGTGTCCCTGTATACGAATGAAAATGGAAAAGCGGGCGAGGCGTTTAAGGGCTTAAAAATAGGCTTCATTTGGAATGCACCTGCGATTGGCGGTTTCTTTTCAAAATATCAAAAAAGGATATAAAATTGCAAGCGAACGCAATTTTATAATTGAACTGGGATGCTAGAATAAATGGAGAACGGTTACAAACACGCCACTTTAAAAGGAGATGCCTGATGAGAATCGATGCGCATCAGCATTACTGGAAGATCGATCGGGGCGATTATGGCTGGATCACGCCGGATATCCCGGTTTTGTATAGAGACTTTTTACCGCTCGATCTGAAGCCGCATCTGGATGCGCACCGGCTGGACGGGGCGATCGTCGTCCAAGCGGCGCCGACGCCCGAAGAGACGGAATTTCTCTTGTCGCTGGCCGGGCAGGACGACACGATTAAAGGCGTCGTCGGCTATCTGGACTTGACGGACGATCGGCATGCCGCGTACTACGAACGATTCGCCCGGCATCAGAAGTTCGTCGGATTCCGTCTGATGATCCAGGACATGCCCGACGCGGGCGTCATCCTCGCGCCATCGTACGTCGAAGCGCTGCGAGGCTATGCGGCACAAAGCGTGGCCGTCGATCTGCTCGTGAAGTCCGACCAGCTTAAGCCGTTGATCGATCTCGTCAAGCAGGTGCCGGGTTTGCACGGCGTGATCGACCATATCGCCAAGCCGCGTATCGCCGAGGGCGCGATGGAGCCTTGGGGTCGCCAGATCGCAGAGCTGGCTTCGCATCCGAACCTGTACTGCAAGCTGTCCGGCATGGTCACCGAAGCGGATCACGAGAACTGGAAAGCCGAGCAATTTGTTCCCTACGTCCGTCATGTGCTGGAGTGCTTCGGGCCGGACCGGGTTCTGTTCGGCAGCGATTGGCCGGTTTGCTTGCTGGCGGCCGGCTATGACGAGGTGGTCGATATCTTGGAGCGCGCGCTGCCGGACGCGTGGGGAGCGGCGGAGCGGGAGAAGCTGTACGGGCTGAATGCGAAGGCATTTTATCGACTGTAAGGGCTGGCTTATTCAAATGGCGGGAGGACTGGACAAATGAAATATCGTCAATTGGGGAAAACGGGCCTCGACGTCTCCGTATTAAGCTTCGGCGCTTCCTCGCTCGGCTCCGTATTTCGGCAAACCGACGAAGGAGAGAGCGTCCGGACGGTGCACGCGGCAATCGATGCCGGAATCAATTATTTCGACGTCTCGCCTTATTACGGATTGACCAAGGCGGAGGCTGTGCTGGGAAAGGCGCTGAAGGACATTCCGCGCGACAAGTACGTGCTGTCGACGAAGGCGGGGCGTTATGGAGTCGATGAGTTCGACTTTTCGTATGACCGGATCGTCGCGAGCGTGGACGAAAGCCTTGCGCGGCTGAATGTGGACGAGATCGATATTTTGTATTTGCACGATATCGAGTTCGTGCCGGCCGACATCATCATGAACGATGCGATTCCCGCGCTGCACCGGCTGAAGGAATCCGGCAAGATCCGGTTCGGCGGGATCTGCGGACTTCCGCTCGCCTTGTTCGAGGCGTTTATCCCCCGTGTCGAAGTTGACAGCATCATCTCGTATTGCCATTATTCCCTGAATGATACGAGTTTGCTCGGTTTGCTCCCGCTGCTTGAAGCGAACGGCACGGGACTCGTCAACGCTTCGCCGCTGTCCATGGGTCTGCTCGGTACGCGCGGCACGCCGGACTGGCATCCGGCTACGCCGCAGACGAAGGCTGTATGTCTCGAAGCTGCGCGCTATTGCGAGTCGCAGGGGGCGGATATCGCCAAGCTGGCGATTCAGTTTTCCACGTCGAACGAACGGATTCCGACGACGCTGGTGAGCACGGCCAATCCGGCCAACATTCAAAAAAACGCGGCTTGGACCGATGAGCCGATCGACGTAGGATTGCTGGCGGAGGTGCTTGAGATCCTGCAGCCGGTCCACAATCGGACATGGGTAAGCGGACGCGAGGAGTATAACGTCGGGATCGGAGGCGACGAAGCATGAGAGGCATCGTCTGCGCGGAAGTTGAGCGTTTTGTGCTGGTGGAAGATCTGCCTGAACCGGCGCTTGCGCCGGGCTTCGCTATCATCGCATTGAAAAGAATCGGCATTTGCGGAACCGATCTGCACGCCTACAAAGGCCGACAGCCGTTTTTCGCCTATCCCCGCATTCTGGGGCATGAGCTCGCGGGCGTCATCGAGGCGATCGGTCCGAATGACGAAGGGCTGAGGGTCGGCGATCGCGTCAGCGTCATTCCGTATATGCACTGCGGAACCTGTATCGCCTGCCGCGGCGGCAAGACGAACTGCTGTACGGATATGAAGGTGCTCGGCGTCCATATCGACGGCGGCATGCGGGAGCGGATCTCGGTCCCGGTCACGCATCTGATCGCGGCAAACGATCTGACGCTCGATCAGACCGCGACGCTGGAGCCGTTCGCCATCGGCGCGCATGCGGTGCGCCGGTCGGGGCTCGCGGCGGGTGAAACCGCGCTCGTCATCGGCGGCGGTCCGATCGGGCTTGGCGTCATGGCGTTCGCGAAGGCGCGCGGCGCGAAAGTCATCGCCATGGACGTCAACGAAGACCGGCTTGCGTTTTGCCGCGAATGGGCTGAAGTCGACGACACGGCAGGGGCCCTGACGGATCCGCTCGGCGGTCTGCTGGCGGCAAACGGCGGAGAGCTGCCGAGCGTCGTCTTCGACGCCACGGGCAATGCGCAGTCGATGACCGCCGCATTCGGCTACACGGCGCACGGGGGCAGACTGATTTACGTCGGACTCGTCAGCGCCGACATCACGTTCCACGATCCCGAGTTCCACAAGCGCGAGTTGACGCTGATGGCCAGCCGCAACGCAACTCGGGAGGACTTCGAGCGCGTGCTCGAGGTTATTCGTGCCGGGAACATTAACGTAGACCGCTATATCACGCACCGCGCAGACTTCAACGACATGATCGGACAATTCGAGACGTGGCTGAAGCCCGAATCGAAGGTGATCAAGGCGATGGTCGAGCTTTGATGAAACCGATATGAACTAAAAAAGATTGGCAGGCGATCAAGTCCTGCCAATCTTTTTTTGCTTGTTGAGATGGATCGAGTCGTATAATATTTACAAAAGAAAGTGAAATTTCCTTTTTTAAAAGTGAGCAAGCGATGTATTTCATAATTTCCGTAATCCCTGTGTCGCCGAGGGAAGTTATTTAATCGGAAGCTTTTTCTCCAGGATACGGCTCCTTAATTTGTTCATCAGCTCGGCGTGTTCGATTTTTGGAGTAGAAGGATCCGAGCTTTCTTTTTCGGCAGCAGCGAGCTTCTGATACGATTCAATAATCGCTTGCTG
This sequence comes from Cohnella sp. GbtcB17, assembly GCF_019091135.1. Lineage (GTDB taxonomy): Bacteria > Bacillota > Bacilli > Paenibacillales > Paenibacillaceae > Cohnella. Next base: position 64,359 of record NZ_JAGXJW010000023.1, read on the forward strand.
CTTTTCATAATAAGCATGACTCATCACCACTAAGTCTTCATGGCCGTTTTTGGTTATGAATACGGGCTCGCCTTCCATGTGACAGATCTCAGCGATGTAATTGAAGTTATCTCTCAGATCCGTTATCGGTTTGATGATCGGCATATTTCTCACCTCGTTTAGAAGGGTACCATGTATAGATCAATTTATCATAATTATGATAATTTAAACATCGACCTAGACGGAGGATCGTATGAATAATATTCAAGCCGTTCTTTTTGATCTGGATAATACGCTTCTGGATCGGACGCTTACTTTTCATAACTTCACTACGTCATTCGTATATACATACTTCGCCCATGATTTATTAGGCATTCGGGATTTCTTTGACTTCATTCTCGTTTCTGAGGTAGCTGGCGTTAAAAAAATCGGACAATTGAATATTTGAAATGGCATTTAATAATTGAAAGTGCAGGGCTGGGATGAAAACCATCTGGTTTGAAGTGAATCAACCGTGGAGAGAGGAAATTACCGTTAAACCTGAATATAGAATTAAACATTTAAGAGAGTTAGAAAACATACTGTAGCTCATAAACGAGTAGGAGATCGAAAATGTCGATTAGAGGATTAAGATTTCAAACCGATCAAGGAGACAATATTCAAACGGCCAGTATTTTTGCCTCCTTGGATGCTTATAAATATCGATGGTACATCGATAATTTAGATACGTTAGATCAGGAGTTAGACAGCGAATTTAACGTGAAATTCACGGATGGAGAAAAGTTGGTAAAGGCACTTCGTTTTCATAACGTGCATGCCATATTCGGTGAATTTACTGCTTTCGATAAAGATTACGAATGTACTTCAGACGAACCTGAAGTAAAGGATTGGAATGAGTTCGTTAAGAGCACGGCGAAGATGGTTGTGCTCATCGTCGACTGTTATTACATTGATGTGTATTTGAAGGATCTTGAAGTTTTAAAGCGCTTTTCTCGATTTATATTGAGTCAGGGGCTTACGCCGGAGCTTATCGATGAGACGGATGCGAGATACAAATTTAAGGTCTGGTGATTGTATAAAAACGATGAAAAATTAGTGACGCGGAGTTTGAAGCGGAAGAACCAAACATTTATATAAGATGCGGGTGATAAACGAGAAAGCGGTGAATCCATGATTTTTTACTTTAGTGTGTTTATGATCTTGGTCCTGGTGGGACTCGGTACGATTCAAACCAGTTTGAACAAACAGATTCAGAACGAGGAAAGGATCTTTGAGCGGTTGGATATGATTATTCTAGAGCTGAAGAACGAACGCAACTTGCATTAGAAGATTCAATTTACTTCAAAAGACCTCTGTGGAAGCCAGATGATGGCTGTAATAGAGGTCTTTTGTTGCGCTAAACGTCTTGTAAAGTAAATGGCCTCGCAGTCACTTCTGCCTCCACTGGAGTTACGCGATATTACCGCACAACTCGCCTCGCCGCCCACGTTTTGTCCGGAGTTGTACTGTTTTACCGCACAACAGCGTCCCCAGCCCACATTTTATCCGAAGTTGTGCGGTACTGCCGCACAATTGAGCTCGCAACCAACGATTTGCCTGGAATAATGCGATATTACCGCACAACGGCGAGCCCGCTCCGATCAAACGCGATGCAGTCGCCGATGGGCGGACGGCGTCATCCCCAGCTTTGCGCTGAATACGCGGCTCAGATAAAAGCCGTTCTCGTAGCCGCACTGCTGTGCGATCCAGTCGAGGGGCTGCGTCGTCTCCTCCAGCAGCCGGCAGGCACGTCCGAGCCGCAAACCGGTCACGAACTCGGTCGGCGTCGTCCGGTAGGCTGCGCGGAAGCGCCGTGTCAGCTGCACCGGACTGATGCCGAGCGCATCCGAGAGCTCGCGCATGGCGAGCGGCTCGTAGGCACGCTCGAGCAGCCATCTGCGCGCTTCAACCATCTCGGACGCGGGCGCGTCCGCCGCCGATCGCGAGGCCGATTCGGCGCGGCTTCGCTCGATTTCCATCAAGCGCCACAAATCCTCGATCATATGCTTCATCCGTCCGAACGCAGGCTCTTGCCGGATCGCGCCTCCGATTTCCTTCATGTACCGGAAGGTCGACATGAGGCGCTCCGCGTCGCGGACCGTCCACATCCCGCCAAGCGCGTCCGACTCTTCAGCATCCGGCGCAAGCGCCCAATCGAATTTGACGAGATGGAATGTCAGCGGCGACAGCGTCCGGCGATGAAAAACGATGCCGGGCGGGCATACGACGAGATCGCCGAATCCCGCTTCGCCTGCTAGCGCGCCGATCCGATATTCGAACCGTCCGCGCTCGACCGCGAACATGGTCCATGCCGATTCCGTATCGTGCGCCAATTGGAATTGCTCTTTTTTGATCCAATACATGTAAGCCACAGGGCGCAACGACCAATCGTGCCTCATAAGGGTGACGCTCCCAACTAAAATGAAATATCAGATATGCTTATCGTAATGTGGTGCATGTTATTTGGCAAGTGTGAGGTTTATGATGAAACAGAGGATAAGTAGGGATTCGGAAGGGAGAACGGGATATGCGCAGCGAAATCGTAAAAACGGATATTACCGTCGTCGGAGGCGGGCTTGCGGGCGTTAACGCGGCGATCGCGGCTGCACGGCTGGGGCGGACCGTCGCGCTCGTCAACAATCGTCCGGTTCTCGGCGGCAATTCAAGCAGCGAGGTGCGCGTCTGGGTGTGCGGGGCGACCGCACACGGCACTCAGCGCTACGCGAGAGAGACCGGCATCATGGGCGAGCTGTTCGTCGAAAACCAGTTTCGCAACAAGGATGGCAACCCGTACTTCTGGGATATGGTCGTGCTTGAGGCCGTGAAGGCGGAGCCGAATATTCAACTGTTCCTGAACACGGATGTGCATGAGGTCGAAGCGGACGGAGAAACGAACGACCGCACGATTCGGGCGGCGATCGGCTGGATGATGGGCTCGGAGCGGCGCATTCGCTTCGAGAGCGCGGTGTATCTCGACTGCACCGGGGACGGGCTGGTCGGCTTCCTGGCAGGCGCCCAGTATCGGCTGGGACGCGAGGCTAGAGAGGAGTTCGACGAAGAATGGGCGCCCGAGGTCGCCGACGACATCACCCTCGGCAGCACGCTGCTCTTCTATACGAAGGACGCCGGGCATCCGGTCAAGTATACGCCGCCGCGGATGGCGATCGACGTGACGAAGACGACGATACCCGAGCGGCGCATCATTCGGAGCGGGGATAACGGCTGTGCGTATTGGTGGATCGAATGGGGCGGCGAGCACGACACCGTTCACGACAACGAGCGGATTCGCGACGAGCTTTGGTCGGTCATCTACGGCATCTGGGATTATATTAAAAATTCCGGGAAGTTCGACGCGGACAACATGACGCTGGAATGGGTCGGCTCTCTGCCGGGCAAGCGCGAATACCGCCGGTTCGTCGGCGACTACGTGCTGAACCAGAACGACATTCTGGCGCAGCGGGAATTCGACGACCGCGTCGCGTTCGGCGGCTGGTCGATCGATCTTCACCCGCGGCAGGGCGTGTACGCGACCGAGTCGGGCTCGAAGCATCTGTTCTCGGACGGCGTTTATCACATTCCGTTCCGTTCGCTCTATTCGGCGAACGTGAACAATATGCTGATGGCCGGCCGCGACATCAGCGCATCGCACGTCGCATTTGGCACGACTCGCGTCATGGCGACCTGTGCTGTCATCGGCGAAGCCGCAGGCACTGGCGCGGCGCTGTGCGTCGCCAAAGGCATTACGCCGCGCGAGCTTCACGGCAATCACCTGCGCGAGCTGCAGCAGACGCTGCTGCGCCAGGACGCCTCGATCATCGGGCTGCGCGGCGACGACGAGGCCGATCTGGCGCGCCGCGCGCGTATCTCGGCTTCAAGCGAGCGCAGCCGCCTCGGCATCGAGCAGCCCGCGTACGCAATCGCGCTCGAGACCGACATCGGCATCACCGTGCCGGTCGATCCAAAGCTTGACGGCATCGAGCTGCTCGTAGACGCCGCGTCGCAGACGGCGCTTGTCGTCGAGCTATGGGACACCGGCCGGCCGGAGAACTACGTGCCGCATGCCAAGCTTGCGGAAGCGTCGGTCGACTTGTCCGCCGGCAGCCTGCAATGGGCGAAGCTTGACTTGAGCTGGACGCCGGAGACGGCTTGCAACGCCTTTCTCGTCGTCAAGGCGAACGAGGCGCTCTCGCTGCATATCGCGGACCGACCGAGCTCGGGCGTGCTCGCTTATCGGAAGAGCGATCTGGCCCGCGTCTCGCGGCCGAACGAAGAACGTCAGCAAGGGCAGCCGCTTGTCGAATGGAGCAAACACGAATTCGACCATGCCGTGCCATGCCTTCGCTTGACGGCTTCTACCGATGCCTTCGCCGCCAGCAAGGCGACCGACGGATATCTCCGTCCGTACGGCGGGCCGCATCTGTGGTCCTCCGAGCGGATGTCGGAAGATCGTCCGGAATGGCTGGAACTCGCATGGAGCGAGCCGACGCCGATCCGCGAGCTTCATCTCGTCTTTAACGACGACGTCAACGACGACTTGATCAATCTGCACCACCATATCACGTCCTACGAGACGATGCCGACGCTCGTCAAAGATTACCGCGTCGAGGCCCTTCAGAACGGGGCGTGGGTGACGGTCGCCGAAGGACGAGGCAACTACAAACGCAAAAACGTCCATCGCCTCGACGCTCCGATACGTACGGACCGCCTGCGCATCGTCGTCGAAGCGACGAATGGCACCGAGTATGCGGAGATCGTCGAAGTGCGAGTTTACGGCTAAGTCGCCTTCCGGAGATCTGGATTTTCGCTTTCCAAATACCAAGACGCGGTTTTGCTTCGCTGACGCGAAGCGGACCGCGTCTTTACCGTTTTTCTCCGGTTTGCGACAGCTCGTGATTGCTTGTTCTGTTAGTTAAGGAATAAAATAGGAGCATCTGTTGCGAGTAAAGAGGGGGATTTTCAAATGCCGTGGCCCATGGTCCACTTCGCAATATCCGAAATGCTTTTCGACGGGAACCCTACGCCTGACCTTCTACTGGGCAGCATCGCGCCGGACGCCGTTCATGTGAGGGGGCAAATCTCGCGAGAAGAAAAAGGCGCCACGCACCTCGTCCGAAACGGGCTGCTTCCCGATAAAGTACGGATCGTTCGCCAATTTATCGCTTACTCGTCCATGCGTCCCGAGCCGGCTTGGAAGGACTTCGTGCTGGGCTATTTCTCGCATATTTATACGGATGTGAGCTGGACGAATACTTTGTACGCCGACTTTGAACGTGAATGTGCCGGAGCAGAAGCAGGGGCTGGTGAAGGAAACCTCCGACGCATCTACAACGAAGAAGTCAGTCAGATCGAATTCGAGATTCAAAGAACGAGGGACGCTAGGATTATGCTTGAGAGACTTTCCACAGCAACAGGGTTTGCCTTGAAGCCCCTGGTGACAAGGGAAGAGGTCGTCGCTTATGGCCGCCAAAAATCGGAATGGCTGAACGACCCCAGCCAAGAACCCCGCATTCAACCGATTTACTTCACCGTCCAGAAGGTGAATTCATTCATTAAAGAAACCGCGGCAGAAATGAAAGAACTGTTCCTCGCTTGACGTTTATTCATAAACGTCCTTCAAAAGCGCAACGACTTCCTCGAAGGTGAGACCGAACGACTTGTAGTAGGCAACATCGATTGCCATTTGCCTTAATACCATATCGTTGCGCAAGCGGCGCATTTCTTCAGGCGTGAATTCGGCCACAAAGCATCCTTTGCCCGTGACGGTATGAATCAAGCGGGAGCGTTCGAGCTCCTCCCAGGCCTTTTTGACGGTGATGACGCTGATTTGCAATTCCACCGCTGCCTGCCGAATCGGGGGCAAGCAATAGCCGCTCGGGAGCTCGCCTTTCAAGATTTGGGCGCTGATCTGGTCGAACAGCTGCTGATAAATCGGCTTTTCGGATGCGCTCGAGATCGCTACGTTCATCATAGCTCCACTTTCTGAAATTGTCGGATCGCCATTCGGTAGGCCAGGATCGTTAAAGCGGCAAAAATTGCGATCCCCGCGACCAATACGGACGTCTGCCACGCGAGATGGCCGGTGCCGGTGTCGTTGATTACGCGAGACACGTCCGCGCTTGCGATCCCCGCCCATTGCGTGACGGCGGCAAAGAGCATCGCGGCAGAGATAGAAGCGATTGCCGCATTTCCGTGTTTGTACGCCGTCTTATAGTATATCGGGAAAAACACGACATTAAAAATGGCCAGCATGACGAGGCACAAGCCTAAGAAGCCGAGCGTCGGGGCGAAAAAGTAATAGACGAAGTCGGGATACAACAAGCGGTTGATGGCGCCGAAGATAACCGCGAACGCGACATGCAGCAGCTCCAGGCCGACGATGACGAGCATTCTCGCTTTGACCATGTCCTTCCTGGTGACGGGCATCATGGACGTGAACAACAAATCGTTCTGCGAGCGAAAGCTGGCAAACACGTTGGGAATCGTAATCCAGCAAAAGTACAGCAGGACAAGGAAATAGATCCAGCCGGGAACGAGCATCAAGGCGCCTGTGAGCACGGGCATCGCCAGAAACCACGGATTTACGCCCAGTTTGAAGTCTTTGAGCAACAAGTTATACATGCGCTTCCTCCTTTTTGGCGTAGTACACCATGATTTCCTCCAGGCTCGGCAAGGCGGACCGGATGCCGGAGTCCGGGTCGAAGTCCTTCGCGCGAATCAAGCCGGTAAAGCCGAAGGAATTGACTCTGTAGGAGATAAGCTTGCTTCTGACTTGGTCGAGCTCGCTCTCCTTGCCGTTCAGCAAACGGTAGGACGCCTTGAATTCCTCTTTGTCGGCGCTGTCGATAATTTGCCCGTTGTCGATGTACGTGATGAAGTCCGCGCACTTCTCCAGGTCCGACGTGATATGCGTGGAGAAAAGAATGCTGATCTCGCCGCCCGCGACGAGCGATTGGAAAATATCCAGCAGATCGTCACGCGCGACCGGATCGAGTCCGCTCGTCGGTTCGTCGAGTACGAGCAGCTTCGCGCCGTGCGAGAGGGCGACGGCCAGGTTGTATTTGACCTTCATGCCGGTCGACAATTCGGCGATTTTTTTATTTTCGTCCAGCTTGAATCGTTTTAAATAGGCGTAGTAGGTTTCATCGTCCCAATTTTTATAAAACGTTTTGATCACTTCGGTCAACTTGCTGATCTTGCTGCGGGTATAAAAATCGACATCGCCGAATGCGCAGCCGATCGCCTGCTTGAGCTCCAGCTCGTGATCCGCCATCCGCTTGCCTAGAATTCGCACATCGCCGCTGTCCAGCCGGGTCATGTTCAGGATCGATTTGATCGTCGTCGTTTTCCCTGCGCCGTTCGCGCCGATAAAGCCCATAATGTAGCCCTTTTCGAGTTGAAACGAGACATTTTTCAGCTGGAAGCGGTCAAATTTCTTATTCACGTTCTGAACGTCCAACGCCAGCATAACAAGCCTCCTTCGGGTGAATTGTGTATATCGTGCATGCACAATATATCATCCGAGCAAACGCGCCGTCAAACGAAAACCCGCTGACTTATATAAAAATGCCCTACTAAAAATTGAGGATGGACCATTGGACGCTGGAAAGACGCCTCCCATAATGAGATCAAAGGAGGCGTTTTTATGCTGACCGTCTATCATACGAAAAAGGATTTCGAGGCGTCGGATTGCCGGATCGCGGTGCTTCCGGTCGGCGCTACCGAACAGCACGGCAGTCATCTGCCGGTCGGTACGGATACGATTTTCGCGGAACGCTACGCGCAAAAATTGGCAGAGGCGCTGGACGCTTATTTGCTGCCGCCGCTCGCGATCTCCTCGTCCATCGAGCATCGGAACGCCAAAGGAACGGTCTACCTCAAGTCGGACACGCTCGCGCTCGTGCTCCGGGATATCGCCGAGTCGCTGCGGTTCTCCGGCTTTGACAAGCTGGTCATCGCGAACTTTCACGGCGGCAACTGGATCATCAAGCCTACGGTGCGAAACTTGAATCGGGAGCTCGCAAATTTCCGGACGATTCTGCTGTATGCGGGCGACGTGGCGAGGCCGAGATACGGCGAAATTTTTAACCATGTCCACAACGACATTCACGCCGGAGAGATGGAAACCTCGCTGATGCTCCACCTTCATCCGGAATACGTGGGGGACATCAAGCGGCAGCACGATCCGGCATTCGCGCCACAGGCGTTTATGGATTACTTCGATGTCGGCGATATTACGCCCGACGGCTATTGGGGATTCCCGGAGGATGCGACCGCGGAGAAAGGGAGCCTGGTGCTGGCGCTCATGCTGGAGGAAGGGCTCAAGTATCTCGAAGAGATCGAACGTGTCGCGGAACAAGTCAAGGCCAAGGCGGCCCGCGAGGCCCAGGAATGAACGGGCTGCGAATTCGGGCACTGTCCGAAAGCGACATCCCCTTCGCGATGGACCTTAAAAATATCGCGGGCTGGAACCAGACCGAGCGGGATTGGCAGGACTATCTCCATTTCGACCGCGAAGGCTGCTTCCTGGCCGAGTTCGATGGCGAAAAGGCCGGAACCATGACGACGATTCGCTACGGCGACCGCTTCGGCTGGATCGGCATGGTGCTCGTGCATCCCGACTATCGGGGGAGAGGCATCGCGACGCAGCTGCTGCAGCTGGGCATTCGGCATCTTCGCGAGCAGGGCGTGCGATGCGTCAAGCTCGACGCCACCGCGATGGGCAAAAAAGTATACGTCCCGCTCGGCTTCGCGGAGGAGTACGACGTTTGCAGATACGAGCGGAAGGCGATGGCGTCCGCGCTGAAGACGACCGGCGATGCCGCGTTGCCATACCGGGGCGAGATCCGGTCGGTAACGGAAGCGGACTTGGAAGAAATCGCGGTTTTCGACGCGGCGATATTCGGCGCGAATCGGAAAGCCGTCCTCGAGCGATTGCGAGTGCGGGAACCTAAATACGCCTTCGTAACGCGGGACTATCGTGGCATAACGGGATATTTGATGGCCCATCAGGGTTACGAGGCGGTTCAGATCGGACCATGGGCGGCAAAGGACGACCGCGCGGCGGAATCGCTGCTGGCGGTCCTGCTGGCCGAAGTCGGGACTGGCAGCGTCTTTTTCGATCTGCCATGTCCGAACGTCGGAGGCATTAGGCTGGCGGAAAAAGCCGGTTTTCGCGTCCAGCGCATGTTTTGCCGGATGTATCTGGGAGACAACGCGTATCCTGGCTCGCCGAAGCTCGTCTTCGGCACGTCAGGCGCTGAAAAAGGCTGATTAAGCGGCACGCCATGGCATATGGAACATGGAACATGGAACATACAGGCATCAGCTATGCTTGCCATTATTTGAGGATAGGTATCCGATCTCCGATTGATTACGATAGAGTGCGAGAGTCTATCAACGATCGGAGAGCGTGATACCTGATGCTGTCTAAATTAGCAGCCGCATCCCGAAGGACAGTTGCGGCCGCGGCGCTCGCCGGGGGGCTTGCGGGATGGTTAGGCGGACCCTGGTTGACGCCGGCTGCGGCTGCCGCTTCCGCCAACGCCTCAAGCTCGCTTCCGTTTGACGACGTGCGCAACAATTATGCCGCCCAGTCCATCTCGAACATGGCGGCCCTACATATCGTGACCGGCACGTCGGCGCATATGTTCGAGCCCGACAAGCCGGTGACCCGCGCGGAATTCATGACGATGCTGGACCGGCTGCTGCGCATCGAGCCCGTCGAGAGCGCGATACCTTCCTTTTCGGACGTGCCGAAGACAGCCTGGTTTTACCGGTGGGTGGAGCCCGCGATCCAGCTCGGATTGGCAAAGGGGACTTCAGACGCGTCGTTCGCGCCGAATCGTGCGGTGACGCGCGAAGAAGCGGCGGTGCTGATCGCGCGCGCTTTGAAGCAGCCCCTCGACGCGGGTTTTGTGCCGGCGGCGCAGCTTTACATGGATGAGGTGCACATCCATGCTTGGTCGCTGTCCGCGGTATACCGTATGAAGCAGCTCGGCCTCATGGGCGGCGATGCCGACGGCAGCTACCGGCCGGCTTCGCCGATGACGAGGCAGGAGGCGGCCGTCCTGCTCGACCGAATATGGTCGTATCCGGGATGGGCTGCCGAGATTCAAGCCGCGCCGGATACCCCGATCCAGCTCGGCTGGCAATACGGACAGTCGACCGCACAGTATGAAAAGGAGGTTCTCGCCTCCGGCATCAATACATTGTCGCCTCGCTCCTTTTTCCTCGACAAGACGGGCGGCGTTACCGACTACACGGATGCCGCGCTCGTCGATTGGGCGCACGCCAAAGGCAAGCAGGTGTGGACGATGGTCGGCAATCGCTCCGATCCAGCCGCCACGCATGCGATGCTGTCCGACGCCGGACGGCGAAGCGCGTTCGCGTTGAAGTTGGCCGGCTTGGTTCGGCAGTACGGTCTGGACGGGCTGAACGTAGACTTCGAGAACGTGGCACCCGGAGACCGGCAGTCGTTTACCGCTTTCGTATCGGAATTGGACGACGAGCTGGACGACCTGGACGCCGTCTTGTCGGTGAATGTTTCTCCCGACTTCGGCACCGATTGGACGGAAGCGTTCGATTATGCCGCGCTGGGGAGAGCGGCCGATTATGTCGTGCTGATGGGCTACGACGAGCATTGGAGCGGCGGCGCCGCGGGCTCGGTGTCTTCGCTGCCTTGGCTTCGGCAAGGCTTGACGACGCTGCTGAAGCAGGTGCCTGCCGGCCGGATCGTGCTCGCGCTGCCGCTGTACAACCGGGATTGGCGCACCGAAGGCGGCGCGACCTTCTCCGAAGTGATCAGCTTGCTTCAGCAGAACGAACGAGTGACGGCGAAGCGCGCCAAGGTAAGCTGGGAGGAGTCGATCGGCCAGAGCTACGCATACTACGGCAACGCCGCGTCCTTGCACCGGATCTGGCTGGAGGACGGCAGGTCGCTGGCATTGAAGGCGGGACTCGGCCAATCGTTCGGCGTAGCCGGCTACGGCTACTGGTATATGGGCGGGGAGAGCCTGGACGTCTGGACGAGCATGGCCAACGGCAGGCGGTTCGTTTCGTACGATTTTGAGTAAGCGCGCCTAAAGCCGCCTCGCCCGTGACTTAGTGGATCAGAATCCGCTTGCCGTATTCCAGATGGTCGGTCATGGCGGACGCGGCTTCGTCGGGGCGGCCAGCGACGATCAGCTCGAAGATGCGGACATGATCCTCGTAGGAAAAGCGGATGCGCGTCGTGTCCTTGCGAAGAACGCGGATGGCGATCCGGTACAGCTTGTCCTGCAAGTTTTCCATCGATTGAACGATCTCGACGTTCTCATGATACTTCGCGAGCTGCAGGTGAAAGGCCGAATCGACCGTCGTGAAGCCCGCGTTGTCGTTCTGGTCGGCCAATTCCTTCTGCCTCGCCAAATTGTCCCGGAACCAGGCGAGCTCGTCTTCCCGCCAGGCGCGCGCGGACAGCTTGCGGACGACATGCGTCTCCAGCGCGACGCGGATGTCGAAAAAGTCGACGGCGCGCTGGATGGAGAAGTCTGCGACGAAAAGTCCCTTGTTCGGGGTGTAACGAACCAGCCCTTCGCTCTCGAGCCGCTCGAGCGCCGACCGGATCGGCGTCCGGCTCATCGAGAGCTTTTCCTCGAGCATGCGCTCTGTCATATAGTCCCCCGGTTCGAATTCATTGCCGAGGATCAAGCTTTTCAGTTCCGCGTAAGCTTTTTCTTTAAGCGTCAATTTCATGCCTTCCATTCTCCTCGCACGAAGGATGCGCTGGCATCGAGCCATTCCCGCTCCAGCTCGATGGTCCGTTCGACGCTGCCTGCGAACGGCGGCCATAGTTCGATGATCCAATTCGGCCTCTGGCCGCTTTTATGCAGCTCCTCGCGCAGCAACGTCCAATTGAGGCGGCCGTGTCCGGCAGGCGTGCCGAGCACTGAAAAACCCATTTGATGGTCCACGCGCCGAATCTCGAAGTCCTTGACGTGCAAGCTTGCCGTATATGGCGCCAGCGCCCGGATGACCGCATCCGGGCTTTCGAGCGCGCCGAAGGAATTGACGGTGTCGAGGCAGCAGCCGAGGCTCGGCGAGTGGAAACGCTCGAACAGCGCTACCAGCTGGTCCGTCGTATGCAGCCCGTGATTTTCGATCGCGAGGACGATTCCCTTCGATTCGTAGCCGGGAAGCGCCGCCTCGAGATCCCTGCAGGCCGATTGCATATCCGCCTCGGTAATCAAAGTACGCACGAGCGGGGAGCCGATCCGGAAGGCGAGATCCGCATACAGCGCCAGCGAATCCGGCGAGGTGCCGCGAAGGCCGACCTCGAGCTGGATGCCCCATTCGCGCGCATGCCGGACGAGCTCGTCAAGCTCGGCATCGGGCAGCTCGTGCAGCGGCAAATTGTCGGCGAATTGAACGACACCGGCGCCCGCGTCCCTGGCCGCGGACAGCAGTCCCCTTGCCGTGAGAGGACGCACCGGCGGCTCGTATCCCGGCACGCCGATCGCCCAAGCGAGCGCATAACTGCCGATTCCCCATCCCATGCGCGATTCCCCCGTTTTTGCGATAAGTTGTTTCTTCTTTTTGAAGTTTATCACGCCTGATGCGGCCCTACAATACTTTCGGTATTTTTTTGGTATACCAATTGTATTCATATTGACGGCGTGTTAATCTTAGCATGAATTTGATGCGGAACGGGGCAATCGATCCGCGATCCGGGAGGGTACGATGTGACCAAGGTCGTTGCACTGATCGGCGCCGGCGGCAAAATGGGCTGCCGCATCACCGATAATTTGAAGGCATCGCCGTACGACATGCGTTATGTGGAAACGGGCGAGCGGGGCATCTTGCAATTGGCCCAGCGGGGGCTTGCGCCGACGCGTCAGGAGGAGGCCGTACCCGAAGCGGATATCGTCATCATGGCCGTGCCGGACGTGCGGATCGGCGCTGTATCGGCGAACGTCGTGCCGCTCATGAAAAGCGGGGCGATGATGATCTTGCTGGACCCTGCCGCGGCCTATTTGAAGCAACTGCCCGAGCGGGACGATGTCGTCTATTTCGTCTCTCACCCGTGCCATCCGCCCGTATTTAATGACGAGACGTCGCCGGAGGCGCGGCGCGATTACTTCGGGGGCGTCAAGGCGAAGCAGGCGATCGTCTGCTCGCTCGTGCAGGGAGACGAGTCGCACTACGAAGAAGGGGAGGAGACGGCCAAGGCGATGTTCGCTCCGGTATTCCGCTCGCACCGGATCACGCTGGCGCAGATGGCGATTCTTGAGCCGACGATGGCGGAGACGGTGAGCTCGATGCTGGCGACGCTCATGCGCGAGGCGATGGACGAAGCGGTAGATCGCGGCGTGCCCTACGAGGCGGCGCGCGACTTCATGCTCGGGCACGTCAACATTCAGCTCGCGATCGTATTCGGCGAGGCTGGCAATCCGTTCTCCGACGCCTGCAAGATCGCGATCGAATACGGCAAGCGCTTCATGATCCAGCCGGATTGGCGCCGCCTGTTCGAGCCGTCCTCGGTCTACGAACAGATCGACGCGATGCTCCATCCCGAGAAGCTGAATTCGGCTGGTTAGGAGAGTCGGGACATGAGCGAATGGAGGATCGGCCTCGTCGGCACAGGCTGGTGGTCGGAAAAGCATCTCGGCGCCTGGCAGCGGATCGAAGGCGTACGGATTGAAGCGCTGTGCGATCGCGATCCGGATCGGCTGGCGGCCAAAGCCCATCGGTACGGCGTGCCCGAAGAGCGGCGCTACGCCGATCTCGCGTCCATGCTGGCAAATGCGGATATCGATATCGTCGATATCGTCACCGGCCCGGAAACGCATGTCGAGCTGGTGCGGGAGGCGGCCGCTGCCGGCAAGCATATACTTTGCCAGAAGCCGTTTGCCCGGAGCGAAGAAGAAGCCCGCGAGATGGTCGAGCTGGCGCGCGCGGCGGGCGTACGGTTGATGGTCACGGAAAACTGGCGCTGGCTGTCGCGTTTTCGAACGATCAAGCGGCTGCTGGACGCTGGACATTGCGGCAGGCTTCATGCCATGCGATACGTTCATTCGGACTATTATACGCCGCGTATGCTCCCCGGCATCCCGTTGCCGCAACCCTTTTTCCGCGACATGCCTCGCTTGCTGTTCTACGAGATGGGTGCGCACTGGTACGATACGTGGCGGTTCCTTTTCGGAACGCCGTCCCGGCTCTACGCCGAGCTCGCGACGGTCAGCCCTTATGTTCGAGGAGAGGACGCGGGCATCGTCACGCTCGGTTACGACGACGGCCGGTACGGCTATATGGACATGAGCTGGGCGACGAGGCAGAAGCTGGAAGCGCCGCTCGGCGAAACGGTCGGGCCCGCGCATCTGGAGCAAATGGTCGTGGACGGGGAAGACGGGACAATCAAGCTGTATGCGAACGGCGCGATCGGCCTCGTGAAGCGTGACGGCGCTGAATCGACCGTGCTGGAAGCGCACCCGCTGGATCACGAGGAGAGCCACTTCCGCCTGCAGTCGCATTTTATCGAACGCCTGGCGGACGGGCGGCCTTTCGAGACGAGCGGCGAAGACAACCTGACGACGCTGCGCATGATATTCGGCACGTACGAGAGCGCTTCCCGCCATGTCCCGGTCTACTTGAACCGAGAGGAGCTAAGAACGAAATGACGATCATCGACGCGCACGCCCACCTCGGCGAGGATTGCGTCTTCGACGAGACGTTCACGGAAGAGGAGCTGCTGGACAAACACCGGTCGCACGGGATCGGATTGTCCATCGTTCAGCCGGCTTCCTGTCACGATCTCGAGACGGTGCGGACGCAGCACGACGCCATATTCGCGCTCTCCGAGCGGTACCCCGGACAGTTCCTCGGCATGGCCAATCCGAACCCGCACCTGAAGGACGACGTCTACGAGGAGGATGTCCGGCGCTGCATCGAGGAGCTCGGCTTCGTCGGCATCAAGCTGCATACGTCGGCGCATGCGGTTCATCCGGACAGCCGTGACGGACGCAAGGTGTTCGAGCAAGGCCGCAAATGGGGCGTTCCAGTCATGGTGCACACCGGCGCGGGCATCCCGTTCGCGAATCCGTCCAATCTGATGGCGGTCGCGGAGCGGTTCCCCGACGTGAACATCGTAATGGCCCACTGCGGCATGATGATCATGGCGGGCGAGACGGCGCTTGCGATGGAGCGGCACAACAATCTGTACGCAGACATCACTTGGACGGCTGGCTTCCAGATTCGGCGCTGGGCGGAGGCGTTCGGCGCGCGCCGATTCCTGTTCGGTTCGGATCACGCGGACAATGCCGGCGCCGAGATCGGCAAGCTGCGTACGTGCGGGCTGTCGGCGGAGGATCAGGCATGGATTTTCGGCAAAAGCGCGGAGGCGCTGTATCGCATTCAACCCGGGAGGGACGACACATGAGTCTGACGATCGACCCGTCGAAGTCTTATTTTCTAAAGGACGGGAAAAAGTTTTTTTACCTGGCGGATACCGTATGGAGCGTATTCTCCAACGCTACGATGGAGGAATGGGAGACGTACTTGGACTTCCGCGCGGCACAGGGCTTTAACGCGGTCCAGATCTCCGTCCTGCCGATCATCCACGACCGGAGCGAATCGGTCCTCGGTCTGTATCCGTTCCACGTACAGGAGGACGGGAGCTGGGACTTTTCTCGCATCGACGAGCCTTTCTTTGAACGAGCCGAGAAAATGACCGCGATGGCGCGCGACAAAGGTTTTCTGCCCGTGCTTGTCGTCCTCTGGGGCGATTATGCGCCGGGCAACTGGATGAGCCGGATCACGGAAGGCCGGTACGTCATGCCGCACGAGCATCTGACGCCGTACGTCGAATTCGTATCCCGCACGTTCGGCAAGTACGAGCCGATGTACTTCGTCAGCGGCGATACGAATTTCGAGACCGATGGGGCCGACGACTATTATGTTGAAGCGCTGCATGCACTTAAACGGCTCGAACCGAACGCGCTCGCGGCGATGCATTGCGGCGGCAGCGTGGTCGACCTGACCGGGCGGCTCGAGGCGGATCCGACGCTCGATTTTTACGCGTATCAATCGAGCCACAGCATCGACAGCCAGCACGAAACGTACGCGATGGCGCTGAAGCTGAACGACAAGCCGATCAAGCGGCCAGTCATGAACGTGGAGCCTTGCTACGAAGGCCATGGGTACGGGGGCAAATACGGGCGGTACGACGCGTTCATGATCCGCAGGGCGTTCTGGACGAGCGTGCTCTCCGGTGCGGCGACGGGCTTCGGCTACGGCGCGCACGGGGTCTGGTCGTGGCATCGCCGGGGCCAAGCGTTCAACAACGAAGGCTATTCGATGATGCCGTACGATTGGCGCACGTCGCTCCGGTTCGAGGGCGCGCGGGACGCCGCGTTCGGCAAGTGGCTGTTCGAGCGCTGCGATCTGTTCGGCTGGGAGCCTGCGCAGGCGCTGCTGGCGATCGAAGAACCCGAGATCCGCGTGGCTGCCTCGCCGGATCGCGCGGGCGTCGCGATATACGCGCCGTATGCCAGAACCTTGCCGCTTGTGCTTGGAGAGGAGCGATACGAATGGGAAGCGTTCGATCTGCGCACGCGCTATCCGCTCGTACCAAGCGTGCGGGCCGTCGGCACGGAGACGGTGCTGGCGCTGCCCGAAGCGAACGCAGACGTGCTGTATATCGGAAAAAGGGTTAACCGTTGAGCGGACTTGCCTGAATGAAAGGGACGAAGCAAAGGACGAAGCAAAGTGTGTCTGCTTCGTCCTTTTTGGCGTTGCCATTAGCGGCATAGCATTACGTCCCGGCGAAAAGCGCCTTTTTTGACGAAGCCGCGATCGGCAATGGCGAAACCGGCGGCCGCCAGCATGTCGTCGATCGGCTCGATGGAGACGACCGCGACGCGGTTCGCGATGCGACGGGCGTGCTTAAGAATGGACAGCTGTTCCCTGGCGGTGATTCTGGAGACGTGGTTGTACGGCAAGTCCACGATGGCCGCATCGTAGCCGGCGTTCGCTTCAGCGATCGGGCCGAGGACGATCTCGCCTTGCAGGCCAAAATACGCGAGGTTTTCGCGCGCGCCTGTCGCCAGCTGCGGATTGATCTCGCGGCCGACGATGTCGATGCCCATCGATAACGCCTCCACGAGCACGGTGCCGATGCCGCAGCAGGGATCGATGGCCGCGATGCCTGCTGGACGGGGCACCGCGATGTTCGCGACCGCTCTCGCGACTCGCGCGGGGAGCGCCATCGAGTATTGGCGCGGCTTGTCCGTATGGGTCAGCCATTCGGCGCGGTTTTTCACGTAAGGGCCAAAGTACCAACGGCCGCCGACCGTCACCACCCCAAACCTGCGTTGCGGATTACGCATATCCGCTTTTCCCTTAATCCGCATGCCGATTTTTCGCTCGATCTCCCGTTGATCCTCGTACGTCATTTTTTCGGCCACGGTCAGATCGTTCGTCTTCACGAAAGTCACCTTAAACGATTCTCGTAGCTCTGGCATATCCGCCAATCGAATCGAGAGGTCGTCGACGCTGTCGCCTTCGTACGTTGCTTCGATCCGTTCCCGGATAAAAGGGCTTCGGCTGGGATCGATCGCGACGTCGCTTTTAAAAACGGGCAGCTTGGGGTCGACGCCGAAAAAGGCGCGCAGCTCGAGCCGGCATAGCGAACGTTCGTCCTCGTGCGCGGCATAGGTGTAAATGTATGCGTTAGATTTTTTGAAAGGAAGCAATGCCTAACCCGCCTTTTATAGAAGTTCGTGCTGCCTATTATACAGCAGAAGCAGGATACGAGGCGCGCCGTATGGAATAAGATGGAGATCCTGTACGACAAAGGAGAATGAACTTGGAACCGAACCATAGTAACCTCCTCGCGGAATTTAAGGAGCTCGCTACGGAAGCGGAGCGGCTGCAGATCGCGTCCGTGTTATCGCAGCATTTCGGGGAGCCGATCGAGATTTCTGAACACGGTCTATCGAAGCGCGATAAAAACGAAGTCGAGATCGTTATGAATGTCATTAGCGGCTGGATACTCACGAAAAAGCATCGACCGAGTATTGTTGAAGCTCACGAAAGGCTTAAAGATACGAAATTACCGCGGAGCGTATCGTTCGGTCGCGTGGGCGACGGTCATGATCAGTTTAGTGTAGGGCTGGTACAAGCGGACATTCAGGATGCAGCCCTCATTCATGAAATGCAAGTCAGAGCGTTTATGCCATTGCTGCGTAAGTACGAGGATTTCGATACGAATCCGGCCAACGAAACGGTCGAGCAAATCGTCGAAAGGCTTCAACAACCTTTTTCCGAATACTGCCTTATCGTATTTAATACGCTGTCGGTCGGGGCGATACGAATTGTCGACAATCAAAATAAAACGTACCGGGTGAGTCCGATCTTCCTGTTGCCCGAGTACCAAGGCCGGGGGATCGCGCAAACCGTATTCGAGTTGATCGAGCGACAATACGCGGATGCCGAGAAATGGGAGCTGGCTACCATCCTGCAGGAGGCAGGCCTTTGCTACCTGTACGAAAAAATGGGCTACAGGAGAACCGAGGGAAGCAAGGTTATTAACGACAAGATGACGATCGTTTTTTATGAAAAGCGAATGGAAGGCGGGACGGATCGACAGTACCACGTTTGATCGAAGATGCGCGGGAAAAGAAGGAGCGAAATGACGTCGCCGCTCCTAATCCTCGCCTTGGCCGCAGTCGCTTCCGCCCCTTCGTCAACCGTCCGATGGGGCATACTTTCTCGCGTTCGGATGTAAATAGGAATCTGCCTTTGCAAGCGATTACAAAAATGTATAGTCTAAAATTTCGCGAAAGGCACGAATGTTCAAAATATATTGTATCGCGGGGACGGGACTGCGTGGAACAATGGGGTCGCACCACCATTTCGAAGCGCAGAGGAGGATTCTTGTAATGAGCAAAAGCAGTGCATCGCGTAGTTTGGTCTGGCTGTTAGTGGCGGTTCTGCTGGGCGGCATTGGCTTGTCCGCGTTCGCCGAACGCACGTACGCGGCGACGAATTACTACGTCAGCCCGTCGGGGAGCGATACGACCGGCACGGGCACGTCGGCGAGTCCGTGGAAGACGATCGCTTATGCGGCGGCGCATGTGCCGGCGGGCGCGGGCAACACGATCGTGCTGTCGGCGGGAACGTTCACGGAGACGCAGCCGATTCAACTGCCGGAAGGCGTAAACGTGACCGGGGCCGGCGTCTCGCAGACAACGATATCGGCCGGCTCGCTTCCGTACGCGAACGGCCGCAACGAGCTGTTCCTGCTGGTCTCTTCGTCGCACGCGAACGGCAATCAGACGCTTAGCGGGTTCAAGATCGACGGGCAGTCGAAGTCGCTTGAAGCGGGCTTCCATGTGGAAGCGCGAGACAACGTCGTTATCCATGACGTGAACGTGCAGAACACGAAGCATACGGCGATGCGGATCATCGCCAGCTGGAGCCCGACGGATACGACACCGCCGCCTTTCTATTTGACGGGTATCCAAGTATACAATTGCGTGCTTACGAATGCGGCTCAGGATCTGTCCAGCTGGACGTCCGGCGCCATCCTGATCGGCGGCGTGGACGGCGCGCTCCTCCATCACAACACGATCAACGAAACCGCGGGCTTCGGCATCAAGTTCGAGAGCAACGGCTGGTTCAAAGGGCTGAAGGTATACGACAACACGATTAATACGAACAGCTACGACACGAAATGGGGCGCGGACGCGTCTCTCGAATTTTGGAACATTTACGACGGCAGCGAGATTTATAACAATACGCTGAACAACTGGGTGTCGCTGGTCAACCGCTTCGCGGGTACGGGGACGACGGTGACTTTCCGCGACAACACCGTGATCAACACGCGCGACGATACGCCGGTGGCAGGCATCGAGCTGGCGGCGGGCAACGCCAAAGTGTATAACAACTACCTTGAGCAGTTCCGCTGGGGAGTCGGCATGTGGCAGGAGAAGTACGTCAGCAACAACGAGATCTACAACAACGTGTTTTATAACCGTGTGCTGCCGGCCGACGCCTACAATTCCGGCATCTTTTTCGAAAATCTCAACGTCGGCTATGCCTACGACAACAACAAGATCTACAACAACTACTTCAACAAATTCGAGCAGGCCGTCTGGTATAAAATCGTCGGCAATTCGCCCATTACGAACACAAAGTTCCAGAACAATATCGTCGAGGACATGTCCTACGCGCTCATCCTCACGGCATCGGATACGAATTACTTGTCCAACACGACGATGACGTACAACGTGATGAACAACGTGCCGACCGTGCTGCGCGGGCTGGGGGCGGCGCCGTTCAACCTCGTGACGACGAACAATCTGACGGGCAATCCCGGCCTGACCAAATCCGGCGCGAAGCCCGATCCGTACTTCAGGCCTTCTTCGTCGACGAGCCTCGTCGTCAACGCCGGCACGAACGTCGGATTGCCTTACAGCGGCTCTGCGCCGGATATCGGACGGTACGAATGGACCGGCACCGGCGGCGGTACGGATACGACGGCGCCGACAGCGCCGACCGGTCTGACCGCTCCGTCGAAGACGGATACGACGGTCAATCTGACCTGGACCGCGTCTACCGACAATGTCGGCGTAGCCGGCTACGACGTCTATCGAGGCGCGACGAAGGTGAATTCGTCTCTGATCTCGGGCACGAGCTATACCGTGACCGGACTCGCCGCGTCGACCGCATATTCGTTCACGGTCAAGGCGAAGGATGCGGCGGGCAATGAATCGGCAGCAAGCGCCGCTTTGTCCGTCACAACCAACGCCTCTTCCTCCGGCAGTGTATCCTATGAGGCCGAAGCGTCGGCCAACACGCTGACCGGCGGCGCCTGGAAGGCGACCTGCTCGACCTGCTCGGGCGGCTACTCGGTGAACAACATCGGCAACAACGACGGCACGCTGCAATTCAACGGCGTCGCCGCGCCTTCGGCGGGCAGCTATACGGTCAGGGTGTATTACAAAAACGGGGACGCTTCGGCAAGAACGGGCCTCGTCAGCGTAAATGGCGGTTCTCCGGTCACCGTAACTTTCGCGCCTATGGGCAGTTGGACGACGGTCGGCTATGTCGACGTGACGGTCAGCCTAAACGCGGGCGGCAATACGATCAAGTTTTACCACAACGCAGCATCGTACGCGCCGGATTTCGACAAGCTGACGCGGCTGTAAGAATAGTCGAGCGACGCCGGCATAGGCGTGAAAAGGGGGCCGAGTGGCCTCCTTTTGATTTTCCGGAAACAACATTTCATGCCTTCCCCGCAGCTTCGACGCGCAAGAAGTCCCCGCCAGGAACAAATCGAACCTCCACCGGAGCTTCGATGTACAAGAAATCCCAGTCAGAAACAAACCGACCCTCCACCGGAGCTTCGATGTACAAGAAATCCCCGCCAGGAACAAATCGAACCTCCACCGGAGCTTCGACACGCAAGAAGTCCCAACCAAGAATAAACCGATCCTCCCCCGAAGCTTCGACACGCAAGAAGTTCCAGCCAGGAACAATCCCAACTTCCCCACAGCTTCGATACGCTAGAAGTCCCCGCCAGGAACATCGTGCGGATTGTCAAAGCACCCACCAACGCGCTCCAATCTTCATTTTTGGCAGTCATGTACCAGATGCATAGTCGGCAATGGCCAGCTGGGGCATCGACGTTCACTTCGTACAGTAGCCGCCGGCGCCGCAGCGCAGCATAATGGGCCCAAGACGTCCGCAATCCGCAAGCGTACGGCGAACGACAATCGCAATAGATCATTTAAACATCGCCGGAGGTGCATCATGTCAAACGCTCCAATCGCCATCCTGCGATGGTGTCCCGCGGACGACCCGTCCGGCGGGAATCGCCCGCCAAGCCGGGACAACGAAGCTTGGCTGCTGCCATGCGAAGGGGCGCCGCGCCGGTACGAAGGGATCGTCGCCGTCCCCGAAGACGGCGTCGTCCTGATCGAGTGGCAATCGCCCAGGCCGCTGCGCCTCTGGCTGGACGGCATGCTCGTCGTCGACGAGCCGCTATACTGGCGCTCGTTCCAGCGGGAGATCCGGGGCGCCTTCGTCGTCCCGTGCCGAAAGGGCGAAGCCGTCCTTCGCGCGTTCACGGGCGAGCGGCCTTCATTCGCGCCGTACGCCGCGGCCAACTGTCCGTCGCGCAACCGTCAGAAGGTGCTGGACGCGGTACAGGCAGCCCGTCCCGATCTCATCCGGATATGCGGCACCGTGCATGCCGGCGTCGCCGGCATTCCGCCGGTTCACCTCCGCTTCGATCCGGTGCAGCATCAGGAAGGCGGCATCGTGTATCAGCGCGTCGAAGCGAAGCGGCTATCGGACCCGTTCGAGCCGCCGGGAACGGACGTACGCTCGACGCTCGAGCGGCCGCCGGCGCAGATCGCGCTACGTTCGGCGGCCGTGCCGTACGAGACGAAGTACGCGCAGTACGCTTCGCCTGCGCACCCAAGCGCGCCGGCGAAGCAGGCTCCGGCCGACCTCGCGATCGCGCATGTGCCGGTCGCCGACGCAGTCGACCCGCTGCCGCCCGCCCGCGGGGAGGACACCGAGACGCGTGCCGAGCCGCTGCTCGAGGTCGTCCGCACGGACGCGCTGACGCTGCGCTGCGCGTCGGCCGCCCCGTCCGCGCCAGGCATCCGCGTTCCGCTGCCGGTGTTCGAGTCGCTCGGCCGCCTGGCGCCCGAGCGGGAATACCGACGGCTGCGTTGGCCGTCGGTTCAAGAGCTGCTGGCCGCCGCCCCCGAGCCGGTGCTGCCGGCCGAATGGGCGGGGCTCGGCGAGTTGTACGCCGACGCCTGGCGCATGCTGCTGCGGCTCGTCCGCGAGCCCGCGCCGGACAGCGGCCTGCCCGGCGGCTACATCTCCACCGGCTCCAACTTCCCCGTCAACCAGTTCCTGTGGGATACGGCATTCACGGCGATCGCGGCCAAATACGGCGCAAGGGCGCTGCCGGTCCATGCGTCGCTCGACGTCATTTACAGCACGCAGTTCGACGGCGGCTACATTCACCGCGAGCTTGACGTGAGGGACCGGCAGCCCGTGCTGTACGAGCCCGACTTCGGACCGAATCCGCCCATCCTGACGCTGGCGGAGTGGAATCTGGCCTTGCTGACCGGCGACATCCTGCGGCTGAAGCGGGTCTATCCGGCGCTCAAAGCGTACCACCAGTGGATCGTGCGCAATCGCCGGCAGGCGAACGGGACGTACTGGACGACCGGCCTTGCCAACGGGTTGGACAATTCGCCGTCCTATGGCAGCGGCTATCCGTGCCTGACGGCGCAAATGGCGCACGACGCGGAGCTGCTCGGCAAGATCGCGGGGCTCATCGGCCGCGGCGAAGAGGCCGCGCAGTGGGCGCGCGAATACGAGGAGACCCGGAAAGCGCTGAACCTGCATCTGTGGGATCCCGACGCCCACATCTATGCCGCGTCGCTCGACGAAGGCGGGCACAATCCGAACAAGATCGTAACCGCGTTTTGGCCGTTGCTGGCCGGCGCCGTTCCCGCGAATCGCGTACACGATCTAGCGCGTCATTTGACCGATCCGGCTGCCTTCTGGCGCCCGCATCCGATTCCGAGCGTCGCGGCGGATTCGCCGCATTACGTCCCCGAAGGCGACTACTGGCGCGGTTCCGTATGGGCGCCAACGAACTATGCCGCGATCCGCGGCTTTCAGCGGGCTGGCATGACGGCGCTCGCCCGGCAAACCGCGCTCAAGCATCTGAACGCCGTACTGGCGACGTATCGCGACACCGGCTCGTTCTGGGAGAACTACGGCAGCGAGCGGTTCGCCAAGGGCAGCGCCGCAGCGCCGGAATACGCATGGACCGCGCTCGGACCGATCGCGCTGCTGCTCGAGACGGTCGTCGGGCTCGAGCCCGACTCGACCGCAGGCGAGCTGAGATGGAGCCCGCCCCCGCGCAAAGCCGTCGGTGCGAAGCGGTACCCGCTCGGCTCGGCGACGATCGACGTGACGCTGATCGACGAGGAGGACGGGTGGCATGTCCACGTGCGCACCGATAAGCCGTTCAGGCTCCGCCTCGAACTCCCCGGCTCCGATACCGCATACGACTGCCGTCCCGGCCATCAGCGCTGGCCGGTCGCCATGCCGGAGGCGGAGACCGCGCCGGAATAAGCTTTTATGCGCCGCATTCTGCGTTTTTGCGAGCAATGTGCCATTTATACAGTCGCGCCGGCGCGTAATGTTCAGTTCCGGCAGTATCCCGAGGTGCGGCTGCCTTCGCATAATAGGCATCAGACAGACGCAGCGATTTCGCACATCGAACCGAGGTGACCGCAGCAATGAGAAGAAGATGGTCTTTCCTGCGAGGGAAAAACGGAGAGTTAAGCGTGCTGTTCCTGCCGGGCTTTCTCTTTTTCCTCGTCATGTCCTACATTCCGATGGTCGGCATCGTCATCGCCTTCAAAGATTACAACCTGCGCAAGGGAATCTTCGGCAGCGAATGGGTCGGCTTCGACAATCTCAAGTTTTTCTTCGCCAGCGACACCGCCTGGCGCGTGACCCGCAACACGATCCTGTACAGCTTCAGCTACATCGTCCTCACGCTGGTCGTCTCCCTGGCGCTCGCGATTCTGTTGAACGAGCTGACGAGGCGCTGGATCAAGATTCACCAGACGATCATGTTCCTGCCTTACTTTCTCTCCTGGGTGCTCGTCTCGTACATCTCGAACGCGTTCCTCGACCATCAGAACGGCTTCCTGAA
The DNA here is from genome assembly GCF_019091135.1 of Cohnella sp. GbtcB17. Taxonomy (GTDB): domain Bacteria; phylum Bacillota; class Bacilli; order Paenibacillales; family Paenibacillaceae; genus Cohnella. Next base: position 89,113 of record NZ_JAGXJW010000023.1, read on the forward strand.
CGCCATGCTGAAAAGCGCGGGCCTGCAGCCGGTCGAATGGTACTTCGGGGCCGAATACTGGCCGATCATTCTCAATCTGGTGCATTTGTGGAAAGCGGTCGGCTTCAACGTGCTGCTGTATTACGCGGGCATCATGGGCATCGACCAGAGCTATTACGAGGCTGCGAGAATCGACGGGGCGAACAAGCTGCAGATGGCGCTGAAAATAACGATCCCGCTGCTGGCGCCGCTCGTCACCATCCTGCTCATCTTGTCCATCGGCGGCATGTTCAGGGGCGACTTCGGCCTTCATTATTTCATCCCGAACAATACGGGTCTCATCTATTCGACGACGGATATCATCGACACGTACGTATTCCGCGCGCTGCGCACGATTGGCGACATCTCGATGTCGGCGGCGGTCGGCTTCTTTCAATCGGTCGTCGGCCTCGCGCTCGTGCTGTTCGCCAACCTGGTCGTCCGCAAGCTTAACGAAGAAAATTCACTTTGGTAAACGGGAGGAGCCCGCATGTCCACGATCCAAGCAACCGCAACCGCCGGCGCCGCGCCCGAGCTTCCGGCCGCGAGGTCCAAGGCGCTCGATTCCCGCCCGATTTACCGGTGGATGATCAACGCGCTTTTCATCGTCGTCTCGGCATGCATCTTCGTGCCGTTTCTGCTTGTCGTCGTCTCCAGTTTTTCTTCGGAGGATTCGATTCTCCGCCACGGCTATCAATTCATTCCCGAACGGTGGTCGCTCGGCGCGTACCGCCTCGTGTTCCAATCGCCCAAGATTCTGCTGCGGGCGTACGGCGTCACGATCGTCGTCACGGTCGTCGGGACCGCGGCCGGTTTGCTGCTGACGGCGATGACGGGCTGGGTGCTGTCGCGTTCGGATTACCGGTTTAACCGCCAGGCGACATTTTATGTGTTTTTTACGATGCTGTTCGGCGGCGGACTCGTTCCCTTCTATATATTAATGACGCAGTATTTGCATTTGAAGGACAGTCTGCTCGCCGTCATTATCCCCGGACTGCTGAGTCCGTTCCACATCATGGTCATGAAGGGCTTCATGTCGAAGATTCCGTTCGAGATGATCGAGTCCGCCAAGGTCGACGGTTCGAGCGAGATGCGAATTTTCTTCACGATGGTGCTGCCGCTGTCCACACCGGCGCTTACCACGCTGGGGCTGACGATCGCATTCAACTATTGGAACGAGTGGTTCAACGCGATGTTGTTCATCGACAAGCCGAATCTGGCGACGCTGCAGCTGCTGCTCGTCCGAATGCTGAGCACGATCGAATACTTGACGGCCAATACAGAGTTCGTCAAGCAGCTCGGCATCGACGTCGGGCAGCTGCCCAAGTACAGCGTGCGGATGGCGATGGCCATTTTAGCTGCGGGTCCGATGCTTTGCGTCTTTCCGTTTTTCCAGCGTTACTTCGTCTCCGGCCTGACGCTCGGCTCGCTCAAAGGCTGACTTTTCAAGCGGGAATCCGCGGGGCGGGACAGGCCCAAAAAACGCTTGTTCTCGCCGCCGCCGTCCAACATAATAAAAAAGAACAGGGAGGTTGTTTGAAAATGAAAAGATGGCGTACGGGGTTGACGGCGGCATTGTCGCTCGGACTGGCGCTTGCCGGCTGCGGCAACAACAATGGAGGAAACGAGGCGGCTTCGTCCGCGCCGGCTTCGCCTTCCGCGACCGCATCGGAGACGGCTTCGGCTGCGCCTTCGGGCACGGACGCCGCGGCGCTCGAGCCCGTCAAGCTCAAGTGGTATTACGTCCAGTTCGGCATTCCGCAGGACCAGCAGGCGGTAGCCGAAGCCTTCAACGAGATGACCAAGAAGTTGATCAACACAACGGTCGAGCTCGTGCCGATCGACGGCGGCGATTACGAGAACAAGCTGAATACGATCGTGGCTGCGAACGACGAATACGATCTCGTCTGGACCTCCAGCTGGCTGTTCAAATACGGAGACAACGTCAACAAAGGCGCGTTCATGGAGATTACCGACGAGATGCTGGACAAATACGCGCCGACGATCAAGGCGAGCTTCTCCCAGGTCGCCTGGAACGACGTCAAGGTCAAAGGGAAATTGTATGCGATTCCAAACTTTCAGACGTTCACGAAGACGCCGGGCTTCGTCATCCAGAAGCGCTTCGTCGACAAATACAATTTCGATACGAGCAAAGTCAAGACATACGCCGACCTCGAGCCGCTGCTCGCCCAGATCAAGCAGAACGATCCCGGCATCATTCCGTTCGCGATGAACAAGGACCAGACGAGACTAAGCGAAGCATACGGCATGCAATGGCTCGGCGGCGTCGACTACCGGCTGAGCGACCCGCTCACCGCCATCGACCTGCTCCAGACCGACGAATACAAGACCCATGTCAAGCTGATGAAAAGCTGGCACGACAAAGGCTATACGAACGCGGACGCCGCCACGGTCAGCGACCTGAAGCCGCTGCTCGCCTCCGGCAACGTCGCCGCCGTCCAGGACTTTACCCTCGCCCCGGGCAGCGAAGCGGGCCGCAAAGCCGACTTCGGCGGCAACGAGGTCGTCTACGTGCCGATCGCCGAGCCGACGTTCACGGGCGTCACGCCGACGATGAACGCGATCAACTACAATTCGAAGCACGCGGACCGGGCGCTCATGCTGCTCGAGCTGCTGAACACGAACGCCGATCTCTTTAACCTGCTCACGTTCGGCATCGAGGGCAAGCACTATACGAAGGTCGGCGACAACACGATTAAGATTATCGACAACGGCGGCTATTCCAACAATGCCGGCTGGATCTTCGGCAACGTCACGAACGGCTACCTGCTCGAGGGCCAGCCGGCGGATACGTGGGAGCGGGTCAAGAAGCTGAACGAGGAAGCGACCGTGCCGGCGCTGAGCGGCTTCAACTTCAACAGCGAAAACGTCAAGGCCGAGATGGCAAACATGGACGCGCTGTTCAAGGAGTACAGCCCGGGGCTTGAGACCGGCACGATCGAGCCGGACAAATACTTGCCGATGTTCATCGAGAAAATGAAGAAGGTCGGCGCCGAGACGGTGCTCAAAGAAAAGCAAAGGCAAATCGACGAATGGGCAAAAGCCAACGGCAAAAAATAAGCGCCTTAACTGGACCGCTCCCGCCCGGGGGCGGTCCTTCAAGGCCATTAATCCACGATGCGGGTGAAGCTGATGTCCTTGTTTCCGGCGATTCGATCCAGAAAATACTTGCAGCGGATCTGGCTGTCCGTGACCCTGCTCACCGTCGTGCTGCTTCTGACGGCGGCTTTTTCGATCATGTACACCTCCGAGCGAACCGTGCTGCGCGTGCAGCAGCGCGCGAACGCCAAAGCGCTCGCCCAGATCCGCTACAATGTCGCCCAGATGAACGAGATCGTCGCCGACACGGCCCAGACGCTCTACCAGAACAACGACGTTAAAATATTGCGCTACGCCAAAACCGACGACGACTTCATGTACCAGCGGATCGCGGCGCTCGATACGTTCGTCGGCACGTCGTCTTTCCTTCAATCGATATTCGTCTACAACGGGAACATGAAGCGGTTTTATATCGGCAACGGCAACGTGCGGGCGTTCAAAGCGCCTTACGAAAAGAAATTCGCCGCGCTGTTGACCGATTCCCGGCGCACGCCCAAGCTGCGCCTGCTGCCGATCGACCTGAACGAGGCCGGCACACGGCTGGGCAAAGTCGATTTTTTCAGCTATATTCTGTTCGATCCGAGCACCAAGGAAGGGCTCGACGACGCCTTGATTTTGAACGTAAAGTCGACATGGCTTTTCGATAATCTGGCCCTGATCGCGCAGGAGGACGGCGGACGGTCGGGCCAAGCGTACCTGATGGACGGCGCGGGCGTCATCCTCGGCGCGGACAACGAACGGGAACCCGAGGTCGCCCGTTTGGCGGAGCGGCTCGGCCCGCAGGCGGCAGGGGAGGAGACGGGCGGCTACCGCGTCATCAAGACGGGCGGGCGCAAGCAGTTCGTCACGTACATGCCGGCGGGCTTGCAGGATTGGACGCTCATCTACACCCAGCCTTACGGCGAGGTCGTGGGACAGGTTCAGCGGCTGCGGTACACGACGCTCCTGCTCACCGTGCTTTTCCTCGTGCTGGCGCTCTGCGTCGCAGTCGTCGTCTCGAAGCGGCTTTACCGTCCGGTCGAGCAGCTGTTCCGTTCCGTCGTTTCCAATACGCCGGACGCGATGGTGCGCGAGGCGCCGACGCAGGACGAGATGTCGTTCCTGTCCGGCTTGTACGGCCATATGGCCGACAGGGTCAAGCGCGCGGACTCGAATTTGACGGAGAACCGCTGGATTTTGAAAAGGTTCACGCTGCGTCAGCTCGTCCAGGAGAGCGAACTTCGGTCGCCGGAGCAGTGGGCCAAGGAAGCGAAGGACAACGGCCTGGCGGTCGACGCCTCGGGCGGTTACGCGATTTGCGTCGCGCGCATCGACGACGTATCTTCGCTTCTGAAGCGCGGGCCGGACGACCTTCGTCTCTACCACTACGCAATCTCGAACATCGCCGAAGAGATCGTATCCCGCGAGTATGCGATCGAAGTCGTCGACCTGAAGCCCGACCATCTCGTCTTGCTCGTCCAGCGCGGCGAACCCGGCTACGGCCGCCTGACGGCGCTGCTCGAGGAAGTGCAGCGTGTCGTCGGGGATTACTACCGGCTGACGTTCTCGGTTGCCGTCGGCGAGCCGGTCGACGACTGCCGGGAGCTGTCGGCCGCTTACGCGAGGACGCTTAATCTGTCGCTCTACAAATGGTTTTACGGCAGAGGAGCGATCCTGACGCCGGATATGGCGCATCAGCCTGAAGGCGGCGGAGGCGACGCGACGATTCCCTCCGATCTGGAGCGCAAGCTGGTCGAAGCGATCCGGGCGGGCCATCCCGACGCCGCCGACGCGGCGCTCGAGCGAATATTCGAGCTCGTCGCCGAGACGTCGTACGACGATTGCATTCATGCACTTTCGTATTTGGCCATCGTTATCAAGCGGACGGTGTCCGAGACGAACGCCAACAAGCTGAAGCCGATCTCCCACGACCTGTACCGGTTTCATACGACAGTGCTTGAGCAGGAGACGCTGGAGGACGCCAAGCACGCGTTCGCGCGTACGCTGCGCGAGCTCTGCTCCTTCCGGCAGGAAGCGCGCGATTCGGACGCGAACAGCTTCATGATCGAGACGATCAAGGAGATCGTCCGGGCGAATTACAAGGATCTCAACTTAAGCCTGCAGAGCGTGGCCGACATGCTCAAGATGTCTTCGGTTTACGTCGGGCGGCTGTTTAAAAAAGCGGAAGGCCTTTCGCTTGCGGACTACATTAACGAAGTTCGGCTGGAACAGACGATGCAGCTCCTCGAAAAGGGCAGCTTCACGGTCAACGAGATCATGGAGCAGACCGGCTTCAGCAACCAGAGCCACTTCTTCCGTTCGTTCAAAAAGAAATTCGGCACGACGCCGCGCGAATACCGTTTGAAAAAGAGCTTGTCCTAGCGTCGTTCGATTCGACCGACCGCCACGAATGAAATAACGGATATGCCCAGGATATTCCGTGCATGTTCAACCGAAAATAGGAACGCTATGATGCAACAAAAGAGGTTTGCGGAAAGGAAGATTGACCCGCCATGAAGACGTTCCCCGAGCCCGCGGTCGAAGCGCTGCTTCGCGAAGCACAGGCCAGCCTGAAGACGGCTTGCAGCGCGGTCCCCGTGTGGTCGATTCCCGGCTACTATTACGATCGCGAAGGCCATTTGACCGAGAAAAAACGAATGGAGCCCGATGCGCAGGCCGCCTATGCGACCGCGCTGGCGTACAGGGTCACCGGGGAGAGCGAATATGCGCGCAAGGCGATCGAGCTGCTCGACGGCTGGGCGACCGTGAACCGGGAGATCGGCGGCCACGACGGACCGCTCGTGTCGGCCTATCTCGGCGTCGGCTTCCTGCGCGCGGCGATCTGGCTCAAGCCGTTCGAGGGCTGGAGCGACGAGGCGAGAGCACGGTTCGCAGGCTGGCTGACCCGCGTATGCCTGCCCGCCTGGGAACGGATCGAAGGGCGCAACAATTGGTGGGATTGGAGCTTATACGCTCGCCTCGCGCTCCATCGGTTCACAGGGGACGAAGCGGCATTCGCCGGCGCCGCCGAGGCATTGAAGCTGCACATCGACCATGCGATTGCGGCCGACGGCTTCCTGCCGGAGGAAGCGGCCAGGGGGGCGAACGCCATGTGGTATCATTACTTCGCCCTGGCGCCGATGACGGCCGCGGCGAAGCTCGTGCTGGACGCGACCGGCGAGGACCTGTTCCGCTGGACATCGCCCGGCGGCAAAAGCATCAAGCGCGCACTCGACACGCTGCTTCGCTACGCGGATGGCAGCGCCGGCGAATGGCCGTTCGGCGAGGAGGCGCAGTACGTTCCGGCTCCGCTTGGCGCGGATACGTGGCCGGTCGACCTGTTCGAGGCGATGGCGATCGTATACGGGGACGAAGCCTATGCGCGCTTCGCAGCACCCTATCGGCCGGTGAAGGGACATCGCAATGCGAGCAGCGGCTATTTCCAATCGTATGCCTGGAACTACCCGTCGCTCTCCGTTTGAAGCGTGGATGAGGCATCGCCGCTCGGCGGCGAACCTTTTACACACAAACCAGACCGTACTTTCGTAAAATGGAAGGCATCCGGCTTCCTTTTGCGGAAAGTACGGTTTTTTGTGCGATAAAAATAGGCATGAGCCCATCGGCATGTCCGGTTTCGAAAGCGAATCCGTTTTTGATTTCGCCAGAAAAAAAGCAGTTTTGGCGAATAACTTATATCGATCATCTCTATAGTAAATATTTATTAAAGTCGGGTGGCAATAGTGTTAAAATAGATAAGGTTAATCGGACCCGGATAAAAAATTCGAGCAAATTTTACAATATAAGGATGGTCATAATGAGCAACGGACAAACGAGTGCAGACGTAATCTTGATCGGTGCGGGCATCATGAGCGCGACGCCCGGCGCTATGCTGAAGGAACTGGCCCCGAACTGGAAGATCACCGTCCTTGAAAAGCTGGCCGGCCCGGGCGAGGAGAGCTCGGGCGAATGGAACAACGCCGGTACGGGGCACGCGGCGCTGTGCGAGCTCAACTATACCGTCGAGAAGCCGGATGGCTCGATCGATATCAGCAAGGCGATCAGCATCAACGAGCAGTTCCAGGATTCGATGCAGTTCTGGTCCTATCTTGTCGAGCGCAAGCTGATCCGCAATCCGCAGGATTTTATTATGCCTCTTCCGCATATGAGTCTCGTACACGGTCAAAAGGACGTGTCCTTTTTGAAAAAACGGTACGAAGCGTTGTCGGCCAATCCATTGTTCGACGGCATGGAGTACACGGAGGACCACGCCAAGCTCAAGGAATGGATTCCGCTCATCATGAAAAACCGGAGCGGAAGCGAGCCGATCGCCGCCACCAAGGTCGAAGCCGGAACGGACGTGAACTTCGGCGCTTTGACGCGCATGCTGTTCGAGCATCTGAAGAATAACGGCGTCGAGATCAAGTACAAGCATAAAGTGGACGATATCCGGCGTACCCGTGACGGCGCTTGGGAGCTGAAGGTGCGCGCCGAAGGCGGTGGCGTCGAGCGCCACGCCGCGAAGTTCGTCTTCATCGGCGGCGGCGGCGGCAGTCTGCACCTGCTGCAAAAGACTGGCATTCCGGAAGGCAAGCATATCGGCGGATTCCCGGTCAGCGGCCTGTTCATGTCGTGCAACAATCCGGACGTCATCGCCAGGCATCACGCCAAGGTGTATGGCAAGGCGAAGGTCGGCGCGCCTCCGATGTCGGTGCCGCATCTGGACACCCGCTTCATCGACAACAAGAAGTCGCTTCTGTTCGGACCGTTCGCCGGCTTCTCGCCGAAGTTCCTGAAGACCGGCTCGATGTTCGATCTGATCACGTCGGTCAAGCCGCACAATCTCGTCACCATGATGGCAGCCGGCGCCAAAAACATGTCGCTCACCAAATACCTGATCCAGCAGGTGATGCTGTCCAAGGAACAGCGCATGGAGGAGCTCCGCGAGTTCTTGCCGGACGCGAAGAGCGAGGATTGGGACCTGGTCGTAGCCGGCCAGCGCGTGCAGGTTATCAAGGATACGGCTGCCGGCGGCAAAGGCACGCTGCAGTTCGGCACCGAGGTCGTGACGGCAGCCGACGGCTCGGTCGCCGCGCTGCTTGGCGCGTCCCCCGGCGCATCCACGGCCGTCTCGGTCATGTTGAACGTCATCAAAAGGTGCTTCCCGAAGCAAATGCAGGCTTGGGAGCCCAAGTTAAAAGAAATGATTCCGTCCTACGGCGCTTCATTGCTTAAAAATCCGGAGCTGCTACGCGAGATCCAGGCATCGACCGCGCAGTCGCTCCGCTTAAGCCCCGTCAAGTCGTATCAGAAGGCGGCCGGACAACCCGTTTCTTAATATAACCGTTTAACCGCTTGTTATCTATCGGTAGCGCGCATTCGGGTCTCCTGTACCCGGATGCCCGCGGCCTTTTTTGTTTAGTTTCAAAAAAAGCCTGAACGGGTAACGTTTCTTGAAGTTATGCCCGCATGCTATTTGCAACGGCAGAACGCACACACTTGGAGGTAAACTATGCATCGTGTCAACTTAGATCAGAATTCCTTCAACGGTCAAGTGTTTCAATACGCTTCCTTCGGCGTCGGACTCATCGATCCGAAGGGGCTTTTTTTAACCGTGAATCCGGCGATGGAGCGGATTTTCGGCTATAGCAAGGAAGAGTTCGACGGGCAATATTTCGGTTGCTTCTCGCATCCCGACGATCCGATTCATTCCATCGACGAGCTGAAGACGGTAATGGGGGAGACCGAGGTCGAGTGGCAGATGGAAAAGCGGTTTTTTCGAAAAGACGGCTCGACGCTCTGGACGATGTTGTCCGTGCGTCTATTCCGCAGCGACGAGGGCAAACCGCTTTATTATATCGTGCAGATCATCGACATCTCGAAGCAGAAATTGTCCGAGATTCAGCTCCAGGAGTCCGTCGAGCGATATACGTCGCTTAAAAAATACAACCATGATGCGGTAATCTCCTTTGATCTGCAAGGGCGCGTCATCAACGGAAACGCCGTGGCCGAAAAGCTCACGGGCTACTGCATCGCCGAGGAGCTCATCGGGATGGAGCTCGCCAACATTATCGGCCAGCCGAACGTGGACCGTATATTAGCGGATGCGCTGCATGACAGCACCATCGAGCAAAACATCGACACGCTGGTCACCAAAGACGGAGAGATCGTCGAAGTGATCACGAGCATCGCTCCGATTTTCGTCAACAACCGCAATATCGGCTTTTATTTGATTTGCAAGGACATCTCGGAGCAAAAAAGGCTCGTGCTGGCCAAAGAAATGGCGGAAGCGACCAACAAGGCGAAAAGCGAATTTCTCGCCATAATGAGTCATGAGATCCGTACGCCTATGAATGGGGTCATCGGCATGACCGACCTTCTGCTCGATTCGGAGCTCGACGAGGAAAGCAAGACGTACGTCGATATTATCCGCAAAAGCGGCGAAGCGCTGCTCGCCATCATCAACGACAACCTCGATCTGTCGAAGATCGAGGCAGGCAGAAGCGAGCTGCAGGAGACGACGTTCGATTTGCGCAGGTGCATTAAGGACAGCATGTCGGTCGTCTCCGCCAAAGCGGACGAAAAAAATCTCGAGCTGTCGTACGCCATCCATCACGACGTTCCCGATTACATTTACGGCGATGCCGACCGATTGAAGCAAGTGCTGCTCAACCTGCTCGGCAATGCCGTCAAGTTCACGCCAAGCGGCAAAGTATCGATCGCCGTCAAAAAAATAAAAGGCAAGACGCCGATGCTGGCGTTCACCGTAGCGGATACGGGCATCGGCATCCCGCCGGAGCGACTGGAGGACATCTTCGAGCCCTTCTCGCAGATCGACAGCTTTATGATGCGCAAGCACGAAGGCACGGGCCTCGGCCTATCGATCAGCAGGCGCATCGTCGAGCTGATGGGCGGGGAGATTCGCGCGGAGAGCGACGGCGCGAGCGGCTCCGCCTTTCAATTCACGATCCAGCTGCATGAGCCGACTGCCGAGCAGATGGCCCCGGAAGTCGCCGACAAGAAGGACGCGACCTTCGAACAAGCGAAAATATTGATCGGCGAAGACAATCCGATCAATACGCTCGTGCTCAAAAAGATGCTCGAAAAAATGGGCCATCGCGTTTCGGTGGCCAGCGACGGCAAGGAGGTTATCGAGGCCGCGCTTCGCGAATCCTTCGACTTTATTTTCATGGATATTCAAATGCCGGCCGTCAATGGCCTGGACGCGGCGCGCGAGATCAAGGCGCGTTCGGCGCCCGGCCGGTGCCCGCGGATCGTCGCGGTGACCGCGAACGCGCTGAAGGGCGATCGGGAAATGTGCCTGGCGGCGGGCATGGACGAATACGTGAGCAAGCCGGTGAAGCGCGAAGTGATTTTGCAAATTTTGGGCCAGTATATGAACAAGGCAGTTTAAGTCGTTCATTTCGAACAAGCGATTCCGTATTCTCCGGGCCATACGCCGTCATTCGCATAGGTGATCGGGCTCGCCTTCGCATATATAGGGAAGGGGGCCAATGCGAAGAGACGGGGGACGATCATGCACGGGAACAACAAGCTGGGCAAATACAGGCTGATGCGCAAGGATCGGACGACGGCGCGTCATCTGCCTCCGACCGCGCTCGCTTCCCTGAAGACCGTTCGGGATATGTTGCGACGCTATTCTGCCGTTTATATCAAACCGAGTCATGGCACCGGCGGCTACGGCATTTTTAAACTGTCCAGGTTCAAGGGCGGGTACCAGCTCAGACACGGCACCCGGAGCCGCTTCTATCCAAAGCTGGAGCAGGCTTATGCCGCTTTCAACAAGGCGCGGGCGAACAAGACGTACTTGGTGCAAATGGGGATTCCGCTGCTTCGCTACAAACGCCGGCCGTTCGATCTGCGGGTCATGGTCCAGCGGAATCCGAAGGGAGCCTGGGAGGCGACAGGCATCGTCGGGCGGCTTGCCATGCCGAACAAGATCGTGACCAACTATCACAACGGCGGCAAGCCGATGCCGGCCGATACGCTGCTCTCGACTGCCGTTTCATCTGCCCGGCACAGGGGCTACAGGGGGCAGCTCGAAGGGCTTGCGTTGCGCGTAAGCCGCCATCTGAGCGGCTATTTCCCTCGATTCCGCGCCTATGGCGTCGACATCGGCATCGACCGGTCGCTGAAGCCCTGGATCATCGAGGTCAACTCTCGTCCGGACCGATCCATCTTTAACACGCTGTCCGACAAACGCATGTATCGCAAGATCATGGCTTACAGCCGGCTGTCAAAGGCAAGCTCGCCGGTGGTTCGCAAAGCTTCTCGCAAACGTTCCTGATCGATCGCAGCTTGCGGAAACTACGCTCGAGAGAGCGGCATCCTTCGTCGACCGAAGACGCTTGAACCGGCTTTGTCCGCGTCAAGCGTCTTTTTGCGCGACCCCATGAAGCCGAGCAGACGGGGCTTAGCGGACGGCGCCTAATCGTGTTATGTTAAAGAGTGAAAGCGTATTATTCGAATTTTTATCGAATCGAAAGGTGTGGACGCATGTATGCAAAATGATCGGGCCTACGACCGCAACTGGGCAGGCAATTACCGATATCGGGCCTCGGAGCTCGTCATTCCGGCCGGCGTCGAGGAGATTCAGGAACGGGTGGCGGGCAGCCGTCGCGTAAAGGCGCTCGGCTCGCGTCATTCGTTTAACGGGATCGCGGATACCGAGGGCACGATGCTGTCGTTGGAGCGGTTGAACCGGGTCGTCGCGCTTGATAGCGTGAACGGCAGGGTGACGGTCGAGGGGGGCATCCGTTACGGCGAATTGTGCGCCTTCCTGGATGAGCGCGGCTATGCGCTGCCCAACCTGGCTTCGCTGCCGCATATTACGGTGGCGGGCGCCTGCGCGACCGCGACGCACGGCTCGGGCGACCGAATCGGCAACCTGGCGACGTCGGTGCACGCGCTGGAAATCGTGACGGCGAGCGGGGACAAAATCGCGATCTCGCGCGACGACGGAGAAGGACTGCTGGAAGGCGCAGCCGTCGGGCTCGGCTGTCTCGGCATCGTAACCGCGGTCACCCTAAACGTCGTGCCGGCCTTCGACATGCACCAGACCGTCTACGAAAACCTGCCGCTCGCGGCGCTTGAGGACCATTTTGAAGCGATCTATTCGGCGGGGTACAGCGTCAGCCTGTTCACGGATTGGCGCCAGGCGGCGTTTAACCAGGTTTGGTTGAAACAAAAGGCAGAGGACGGCGTGCAACAACCGGCGGAGCCGGCGTTCTACGGCGCGAGCCGCGCGACCGAACGCAAGCATCCGGTACCGGGCATGCCGGCGGACCCTTGCAGCGAGCAGCTCGGCATCGTCGGAAAATGGTACGAGCGTCTGCCGCATTTTCGCATGAACTTCACGCCGAGCGCGGGCGAGGAGCTGCAGAGCGAGTATTTCGTTCCTCGCGCGAACGCGTACGACGCGCTGCGCGCCATCGAGCGGCTGCGGACGCAGATCGCGCCGTTATTGTATATTTGCGAGGTTCGCTCGATCGCCGCGGATGAGCTGTGGATGAGTCCATGCTACGGACGGGATTCGGTCGGCATTCATTTTACGTGGAAGCCCGATCAGGCGGCCGTCTCCCGGGTGCTGCCCCTGATCGAGGAAGCGCTCGAGCCCTATCAGGTCCGCCCGCACTGGGCCAAGCTGTTCGTTATGCCGCCGGCCCGGCTGCGCTCCCGCTACGCCAAGCTGCAGGATTTCGAGCGGCTGATCGCGCGGCTCGATCCGTCCGGCAAGTTCCGCAACGAATATACGGAGCTTTATCTGACGGGAGACGATCGTACCGCTGCGCTGGATCTGGATTAGGGCTGATTAAGGCTTTTTGTCCTTACGATAGCGGCCGGGCGGCACGCCGTAGGCTTGCTTGAACGAGCGGATGAAATAGTTGGGGTCCATGCCGACCTTGCCGGCCAGCTCCGACACCGGGGTGCGCGGATCCTCCTCCAGCCATACCGCGGCCTGATGGAGCCGGATGCGGCGAAGATACGCCAGCGGCGGCTGTCCGTACGCCTCGCGGAACAGGCGCTGGAAATGCTGGACCGAATAGCCGACAGCACCGGCGACGTTGGACATGACGAGCGGCTCGGCGAAATGCTCGTGCAGGTAATGGACGGCGCGCTCGAGCGCGGCGTCGGACAGGCGCGCGCGGGGCGGGGCGGCGGGAGCCGCCGGTCCCTCGGCGAGCGAGCCGAGCAGCACCAGCAGCTCGTAGAGACGCGCCGACAGCAGGTGCGCGGCGTCAGGGTCGGCTCGCCCTGCGAGCTGCCACAGCGCCCGGATGCTTGCGGCCGGCGCTGCCGTATCTTTGAGCGAGAGCGCCTTTCCCAAGGGCAGGCCGCATGCTTCGGCGATGCCCGCGGCGCAGGGCCCTTCGAAGCCGACGAAGCCGAGCAGCCAGGGCTGTTCGGGAATCGGCTCGTAGCGATGCGCTTCGTCGGCGGCGATCAGCAGCGCCTGGCCCGCTTCGATCGACAGCCGATCCCCGTCGGCAAATTCGAAGCGGCCTCGGCCTTCGAAGGACACAAAGCACTGCATGACCGGAAAACCGGCCGGACGGGAGACCGGATGCTGGGCGTGCGCGCCTACGCAATACAGGCTCACCGGGAGCCGCTCGCGGCGAACGGACGGGGACAGCCGGAACGGGAGCTGCATTCATTTCGCCTCTTTCTTCATTTTGTGCTTATTTTAACGTGCATTGTGCTAACGATTATACACGATCCGCGACTACAATCAGACTATAGTTTAGTTTTAAGGCGTTAGCAATGAGCGTGCAAGCACAAGCGCGAAGGAGAGAATCGGGATGGCGAAGCGATACGCGCCGGTGAGCGGCAAAATTCAAGGATTCATGCACGGGGCGGATTACAACCCCGACCAATGGCAGCACGATGAGCGGGTGCTCGAGGAGGATATCCGGCTCATGAAGCTGGCCGGCTGCAACGTGATGGCAGTCGGCATCTTCGCATGGGCGGCGATCGAGCCCGAAGAGGGCCGGTTCGAATTCGGCTGGCTGGACCGCGTGCTGGAGCGGTTCGAGGCGAACGGCATCTATGCCTGGCTCGCGACGCCGAGCGGCGCGCGTCCGGCATGGATGTCCGAGCACTATCCGGAGGTGCTGCGCGTCAACGCCCAGCGGGTGCGCAACCTGCACGGCTTCCGCCACAATCACTGCTACAGCTCGCCGGTTTACCGTGAGAAAACCGCGATCGTAAACGGCAAGCTGGCGGAGCGGTACGCCCGGCATCCCGCGGTCGTCGGCTGGCATATTTCCAACGAGTACGGCGGCGATTGTCATTGCGATTATTGCCAGGAAGCGTTTCGCGAATGGCTGCGGGCCGAATACGGCACGCTGGACGCGCTGAACGCCGCCTGGTGGACGTCCTTCTGGGCGCATACGTATACGAGCTGGTCGCAGGTCGAGTCGCCGTCGCCGCGCGGCGAGAATATGGTTCACGGACAGAATCTCGACTGGAAGCGCTTCGTCACCGCCCGGACCGTCGACTTCTGCGCGCACGAGATCGCGGCGGTGCGACCGTACAACCCGGACCTGCCCGTTACGACCAACCTGATGGAGGGGTACGAAGGGCTCGATTACCGCAAGTTCGCCGACATTCTCGACGTCGTATCCTGGGACGCATACCCGAAGTGGCACGGTGCGCGGGACGACATCGAAGTCGCGGCGTGGTTCGCGTTTAATCACGATTTGTTCCGCTCGCTGAAGGACAAGCCCTTCCTGCTCATGGAGAGCACGCCGAGCATGACCAACTGGCAGCCGATCAGCAAGCTGAAGAAGCCCGGCATGCACAAGCTGGCTTCCTTGCAGGCCGTCGCCCACGGCTCCGATTCGGTGCAGTACTTCCAGTGGCGCAAAAGCCGGGGCTCGAGCGAAAAGCTGCACGGCGCGGTCGTCGACCACGTCGGGCACGAGCATACGCGGGTTTTCTCCGACGTGGCGGAGCTCGGCGAGACGCTGAAGCGCATCGCGGACGCGGCGGGGACCGGCGTGGTCGCCAAAGCCGCGCTGCTGACCGACTGGGACAACCGTTGGGCGGTGGGCGACTCGCAGGGACCGCGCAATGCGGGCGTCCACTACGAAGATACGCTGATGGAGCACTACCGGGTGCTATGGTCGCTCGGCATCCAGGTCGACATCATCGGCTCCGAGGAGGACCGGGATCTGTCCCGTTACGATCTGATCGCGGCACCGATGATGTACCTGTGCCGCGCCTCGGCGGGCGAACGGCTGGAGCGCTTCGTCGAAGGGGGCGGCACGCTCGTGGCCACCTATTGGAGCGGCGTCGTCGACGAGCATGACCTGTGCCATCTCGGCGGCTTCCCCGGGCCGCTGCGCAGGACGCTCGGCATCTGGGCGGAGGAGATCGACGCGCTGTACGACGACGAGCGCAATGCGCTCGTCCCGGTCCCCGGCAACGCGCTTGGTCTCGAGCAGACGTACGCATCGCGGGAGCTGTGCGAGCTCGTGCACCTGGAGGGGGCGACGGCGCTGGCGACGTACCGCGACGACTTCTACGCGGGACGACCGGCGCTTACGGTGAACGCGCTTGGCAGCGGCCGAGCCTACTATCTCGCGACCCGGGCGGACGCCGCGCTTTTGGGCGAGCTGTATGCCAAGCTCGCCGGCGCGCTGTCGCTGCCAAGAGCGATCGCGTCGGATCTGCCGCACGGCGTGACGGCACATGTCCGCACGGATGGCGAGGCCGACTACGTGTTCGTGCAAAATTACAGCGGCGAGTCGCAAAACGTCAAGCTGGACGGCCTGAGCTACCGGGACGCCGAGACCGGGGAGCCGGTAACCGGCAACGAACTGAGCCTGGCGCAGAACGGCGTGCGTGTACTGATCCGGAAGTCCGAATAAGAGCAAGAGCCGGGATCGCTTCCCTATCAGGGGAAGCGATTTTAATTTTTCTCAAGAAAGCGCTATTATAAAATGGGCTTTGGTGCCGGTTTACACATTCTGGAGAGGATGGAGGCGGACGAGATGACGAATGAGCGCGGACTGCCCGATGTGCTCAGAGGCTTGAACGGAAACGCGATCGAGACGGTCGAAGCTTGGCGAAGCGCAAGGAGACCCGAGATTTTGGAGCTGTTCCGCACGCACGTATACGGCAGAGCGCCGGTGGGCCGGCCGGCATCCCTGACTTTCGAGACGGTCGTCACGCCCGGCGCGATGAACGGCGCGGTGGTCCGCAAGCAGGTCGATATGCGCTTTGAAGGACCGGGAGGGACCGGGAAAATTCGCCTGCTGCTATTCATCCCGAGTGGGCAAAAAGGCCCTGTTCCGGTATTTCTGTTCATCAACAATCGGGAAGCCTTGACGACCGATCCGGATCGGCGCGCCGCCGCTGCCTTCTGGCCTGCGGAACGGATCGTCGCCCGCGGCTATGCGGCGGCGGCATTCGACGTCGAGGAGGCGGATCCCGATGTGGACGACGGCTTTAAAGACGGCGTGCACGGCATCTTCGATCGGTACGACGGCGAGCGTCCGCAAGACGCTTGGGCGACGATCGCGGCCTGGGCGTGGGCGGCGAGCCGCGCGATGGATTATTTGGAGACGGATGCCGATCTCGATGCCGGCCGGGTTGCCGTCGTCGGACATTCCCGGGGCGGCAAAACGGCGCTTTGGGCCGGCGCCCTCGACGAACGCTTCGCGCTGGTCGTCAGCAACGAATCGGGCAGCACGGGGGCCGCGCTGTCGAGAGGCAAGCGCGGCGAGACGATCCAGGCGATTAACGATCAGTTCCCGCACTGGTTCAACGGCAATTATAAATCGTTTAACGGCCGGGAGGACGCGCTGCCTGTCGACCAGCATATGCTGATTGCGGCCATCGCGCCGCGCTACGTGTACGTCGCGAGCGCGGTTCAGGATCAGTGGGCGGATCCCGCGTCGGAGTTTGCGTCGCTCGTCGAAGCGGCTCCCGTCTATCGCCTATACGGCTACAACGGATTAGGGGAGTCTTCGTTCCCTGCGCCCGAGTCGCCGCTGATCGGGGAACGGATGGGCTATCATCTGCGCAGCGGCGTCCATGATTTGACGGACTACGATTGGGACAGATTTATGGACTTCGCGGATGCCGGCGCTTTGAAGCGATTCTGAAAGTCCGGGCTTGATTTTTCGTCATAATGGGTCCGATTCGCCGTTTTAACGATATCCCCTTCAAACAGGTGACGTCCCAATCGCTCAATCTGCGGTCGAAGAGAGGGCGCGGTCCGATTGCGTAGTCGCTTTCCTGAACGAAGGGGATATCTTTCAAATGAGCGAAATTGCCCTATCGTCCGATGTCGCGCCGGCGGTTCGCCCTTCGTCGTCCGTCGGCATCGTTCCGCGCTCGGTCGGGGCGTGCCCGTATATATTGCGATAGGCCCGAAAGAAGGAGGAGTAGTGGCCGAAGCCCGCGCTTAAAGAAGCGGCGCTTGCGGTCTCGCCCTGCATCATAAGCTGCCTGGCGAGCGCGACGCGTTTATGGATGACGTAGTTGCCGACGGTCGTGCCGGTCGCCTTGCGGAATATTTTGTTCAAATGATGCTTGCTGACGAAAAAACGGGCGGACAGCTCGTCAAGCGAGATGTCCTCGGCGATATGGGCGTTCAGATAGCCGATGATTCGTTCGACGGTCTGCCTCGGACGCTCCTCTCCCTCGGCACGTTGGATCGTCCTGCGCATATGGAGCAGCTGCGACAGCAGCGCGCCAAGCCGGATGCGCAGCGACAGGTCACGGATGTCTTCGCTCATCCCGGCGCAAGCGACGAGCTGCTCGACGTAGTCCTTGAGGCCGAACCGGTCGGCATCGGTAAAATAAATGTCTTCGGGGCCGGCGGCATCGTGGAACGGCGACAGCAGCAAGTCGCGTTCCTCGGGCCGCAGCATGGCGGCCTCGAAGTGTACCGCGAAGCGCTCGTAGGGACGATCGCTCTCCACCCTGGCGCCGTGAAATACGTTGGGAGAAATCAACAGCAGACTGTTTGGCTGCGGTACATAGTTGACGCCTTCGACGAGGTAGCTCGCCTCCCCTTCGACAAAATAATAGAGCTCGTAATGGGGATGGCAATGCAGCGCGTAAGCGTCGGTTTTGCATCTGTCCAGGCCGTGATGAAAGTAAATGTATTTTGTGTGCAGCTGCGTTAAATTTCCCATGACTCGCGCCGTCCTTTTCGAAAGGGATTTCAAAACCGCTAGATTTGCAATTTCAGTCGTGCTTTTCACAATAGCTGCCGGGCCTCGATTCACTATACTTAAAGGTAGCACAAATCCGGCAGTAAATACGAGGAGGAAGTGGAAGCCATGAAGCTGGGCGCGCAGCTGTATACCGTAAGATCTTATCTCCAGACGGAGGCCGACATTCGCAGATCGCTAGAGCGGATAGCAAAAATCGGGTATACATCGATCCAGGTGTCTGCGATGGGCAGCATCGCTCCGGAGACGCTGAGGAGCGTTTGCGACGAGCTGGGCCTCACGATCGCGCTGACGCATGTAAGCGCTGACCGCTTGCTGAACGACACCGCGGC
The DNA here is from genome assembly GCF_019091135.1 of Cohnella sp. GbtcB17. GTDB lineage: Bacteria > Bacillota > Bacilli > Paenibacillales > Paenibacillaceae > Cohnella. The sequence goes on from NZ_JAGXJW010000023.1 coordinate 107,768, forward strand.
ACTCATTCGGGAGCACGATATTTTAGGTTGCAAATATATCGGTCTCGGCGGGCTTGCGGAGAAATATCGGACGGCGGAATGGTACGAATACTTCGCTCCGGACTTCCGCAAGGCTGCGGCCGAGCTTGCCGACGCCGGCAAGCTGTTCATGTATCACAACCACAACTTCGAATGGCAAAAAATCGGCGGCAAGCGGCTGATCGAACGGCTGGTCGAAGACTTCTCGCCGCAGGAGATGGGTATCACGCTCGATACTTATTGGGTGCAGGCTGCCGGCGCCGACGTCGTCGAATGGATCGGGAAGCTCGCCGACCGCATCCATTGCGTCCACCTCAAGGACATGGACGTGCGCGGCATGGAGCAAGTCATGGCGCCGGTCATGGCGGGCAACATGAACTTTCCCGCGATCCTGGATGCGATCGAGCGGGCGGGTACGACCGAGTATTTGCTGGTCGAACAGGATACGTGCGAGGGCAGTCCGTTCGATTGCCTGGACACCAGCTATCGCAATCTCGCGGCACTCGGCTATCGCTGACGGCCAATACCGGATAAGGGAGCGTTCAAGAGATGAACCAACTGAAGCTCGGCATCATCGGCATGGGGAACATGGGATCCTCGCATGCGAAAAAAATTGTGGCGGGCGCCGTGCCCGAAGTGCTGCTTACCGCGGTCGCCGAGCGCGAACCGGATCGGCTCGCGCAGGCCAAAGTGTACCTGCCCGCGCAGACCGCGCTGTTCGATTCCCCTGAGGCGCTTATGGACAGCGGGCTGTGCGACGCCGTGCTGATCGCGACGCCGCATTACGAGCATCCGGAGCTCTCGATCAAGGCGTTCGAGCGCGGCCTGCACGTGCTGTGCGAGAAGCCGGCGGGTGTATACGCCAAGCAGGTGCGGGAGATGAACGAGCGGGCCAAGGCGACCGGCGTCGTGTTCGCGATGATGTTCAACCAGCGGACGAACCCCGTTTACCGTAAAATGCACGAGCTTGTGAACGGCGGCGAGCTGGGCGCGATCAAACGCGTCAACTGGATTATTACGGACTGGTACCGGACGCAGGTGTATTACGATTCGGGGAGCTGGCGGGCGACCTGGGCCGGCGAAGGGGGCGGGGTGCTGCTCAACCAGTGTCCGCACAACCTGGACCTGCTGCAGTGGATTTGCGGCATGCCGAGTCGCGTCCGCGCCTTCTGCCATAACGGCAAATGGCACGATATCGAAGTCGAAGACGACGTCACCGCCTATCTCGAGTTCGAGAACGGCGCGACCGGCGTATTCGTGACGAGCACGGCGGATTGCCCGGGGACGAACCGGCTCGAGATCACGCTCGAGTGGGGCAAGCTCGTCTGCGAGAACGACAAGCTTACGCTCTACAAGCTCGACCGCAACGAGCGCGAATTCTGCTTCGACAAGACGGTCGGCGGCTTCGAGCGCCCGTCCTGGGCGGTGCAGGAGATTGAGACGGAGGGTGAAAACTCGCAGCATCTCGGCGTCATCGCCGCCTTCGCGGGACGTATCCTGAACGGCACGCCGCTCACGGCGGACGGGGCGGAGGGCATTCGCAGCCTCGAGCTGTCCAACGCGATGCATCTGTCCAGCTGGCAGGGGCGCACGATCGACATGCCGCCCGACGAGGATCTGTTCCTCGCGGAGCTGAACAAGCGCGCGGCCGCATCGCGGCATAAGACGGGGAGCGGCGCGGTGTTCAGCACGGAAGGGAGCTACGGATCATGAGCGAAACGCAAAAAAGCGACGGCATGAACTATGCGCCGAAAGGGAAGCCGAGTCCCGTCGTCTCGCCGGGCGAATTCGCGTTCGCGGCGATGGCCCTCGACCACGGCCATATTTACGGCATGGCGAACGGATTGACGGAGGCCGGCGCGACGCTGAAGTGGGTGTACGACCGCGACCGGGAGAAGGCCGAGCGCTTTGCAAAGTCGTTTCCCGGCGTTCGGATCGCGGACAGCGAGTCCGAGATTTTGGACGACCCGGAGATCGGGCTCGTCGCGGCGGCGGCCGTGCCTTCCGAGCGGTGCGCGCTCGGACTGCGCGTCATGGACGCCGGCAAGGACTACTTCACGGACAAGACGCCCTTCACGACGCTTGAGCAGCTGGCTTCCGCTCGGCAAAAAGCGGCGGAAACCGGACGCAAATATATGGTCTATTACAGCGAACGCATTCACTCCGAAGCGGCCGTCTACGCGGGACAGCTCGTGCGGGACGGCGCGATCGGACGCGTGATCCAGGTGATCGGGCTCGGTCCGCATCGGCTGAATGCGCCGAGCCGGCCGGAATGGTTTTTCCAAAAGGAAAAGTACGGCGGCATTCTGTGCGACATCGGCAGCCATCAAATCGAGCAATTTTTGCATTATGCCGGCTGCGCCGACGCGAAAGTGCTGCAGAGCAAGGTGTCGAATTACGCGAACCCGGAATACCCGGAGTTGGAGGATTTCGGCGATGCGACACTCGTCGGGGATAACGGGGCCACGCAGTACTTCCGCGTCGACTGGCTGACGCCGGACGGCCACGGCACCT
>NZ_JAGXJW010000229.1 GCF_019091135.1 Cohnella sp. GbtcB17
AACATGATTGTACAATTGAGTGGGAGCGCTAATCATAGATATGGAATGTATAGCTTCTATAGGTATTTAGAAGTGAAACGATGATCTCCTTCGAGCTTGGCTGAATAGAGATAAATGATTGAGGCCTCATTTCAGTAATTATATTATTTTACTGAAGTATCATTTATAGGTAGCTAAGTGTTTTAAGGATAAAATACATCAAAGGGTAGAACGGTAAATTTGTCCCTATTCAGTGTAGATCATCTATAGAGGATCTTTGACTATTAGGAATGTAACAATGGATAA
>NZ_JAGXJW010000230.1 GCF_019091135.1 Cohnella sp. GbtcB17
GGGGCGCTTGGCCAGGCAGCCGCCAGCATCGACAGACTCGCCGACAAGCTGGCCGACTACCTGGAGCGCAACACCGAGGGCTTGCAGGCCGTGGCCGGCGGCCGGCACGAGTATCGGATCGAGATGGACCGCTCGTACGGCGACTTCGCCCGCATAGCCGAGAGCATCAACGCGATGGCCGTGCAGCTCGACCGTTCGATTCGCGACGAGCGGCACGCCGAGAAAACGAACAACGACCTCATCACCGGCGTGTCGCACGTCCTCCGAACGCCGCTCACGTC
>NZ_JAGXJW010000231.1 GCF_019091135.1 Cohnella sp. GbtcB17
AATAAGACGATCATCAAAGCCTTCTGGGACACGGACGGCAAGCCGTGGGTGGCGGCTCCCTTCACGATGAAGAACGGGTATGAAGTTTCGCCGTTCATCAAGCTGGGCGCGCCGTCTGCTTAAGTTACTGGGGCCTCCGGGCCCCTTTCCTCAATCAAACTGAGAGGGTGACAGTCCCATGACGACCAAGAACTATCTCGTGACCAACGATTTTACTGACGCCATGACCGGCAAGCAAGCCCAACACGGAGATATCATCGAAGCGGACCAGAAGAGACAC
>NZ_JAGXJW010000232.1 GCF_019091135.1 Cohnella sp. GbtcB17
TATGAGGAATGCGTGGATTACCCGCGGGCCTTTAACTTTCTCTGAATATGGGTCCGGCATGTTCATGGTGGAGTTTCACTATGAGGGCGACATGCGAAGAGTCCTCGAGGGCCAGCCATGGCACTTTGACCATTGTCTGGTCACATGTGCCAACCCAGCAGGCCTAGACACTCTCCTTCCAAACCAGCTGAGGTACTCACCTTTCTGGATACAAGTCCACTCGATCCCTTTTGGCCAAAAATCTCTGAAACTGGCCAAGCTCATTGGAGATGAGGTGG
>NZ_JAGXJW010000233.1 GCF_019091135.1 Cohnella sp. GbtcB17
GCCGCGATCCTGCGCCCAGCCCAGGCGTTTGATGCGGGTGAGCTCGGTCATCAGCCGCTTTGGATCGGTGATCGATTTCGGAGTGTAGCCGATCAATGGTTTGTCGAGCCAAACCACCAGCTCTTCCGGGGACAGGTGTGCAAGCAGCATCTTGCTTGCCGCGCCGGCATGGATAGGCATGCGCTGCCCCGGGGCCACTGTCAGAGCGTATTCCCTTCGGCCCTGGGAAGCGGCCAATACGAGTATCCCGTCCTGATCGATGACCGACAGCTTGCTGC
>NZ_JAGXJW010000234.1 GCF_019091135.1 Cohnella sp. GbtcB17
TCGACTGAGAGAGATCCAAGTGATAAAGGCCATGCTTAAGATGGCCCTGCAGAAGTACTTGGCCCGAAATTTTGTCCTTGATTATACATACATTAGAATCAAAGAGAAATATAATATTATTATCTGTTGTAAGCTTGGAAATACTTAACAGATTCTTGGTGATATTGGGAGCAAGCAACACATCATTGAGTATTAATTTTTTGTTTTGATGAAAAGTAGAAAATTCAGTTTGGCCTATTTGAGAGATTGAGAGTTTAGATCCATTACCAACAGTTATT
>NZ_JAGXJW010000235.1 GCF_019091135.1 Cohnella sp. GbtcB17
CGGGCGCATGACTCCCGGTCCTCGCAGTCGAAGTCTGAGTCATCCCCTTTTTGCGCAATGTCACCAACTTAGCTAAAATTCCTTCATTTAGTCTCCCTGCAGAGACTGCTAGTATGTGTTTCTTTCTGTCCAGGTGATCGCGCAAATCACCGTGCTTTTCGTTTATTTGGTGTCTTAAATCAACGGGAGGGTATCTCCGGTTTCCCCTTCCTCTCCCCCGGGCTCTTGGTGCATGGACACGCTCTTTTAGTCCTCTCGATGCTGAGGGCAAAGACTT
>NZ_JAGXJW010000236.1 GCF_019091135.1 Cohnella sp. GbtcB17
ATCCAGCTAGCTCTAAAATTTTTCTAAGATGAGAAATCCAATCCCGGTAGAAATCCATCTTGATTTCATATTCCATGATAAGTCATCCCTTCCCAATTATTCATTTTTATATGCAGTCAGATTTACACTCAAAGTCTATTGCAATCCCTTAAAATATTTAATTTTAGTGATTTTCTTTCGGTTCTTAATCAGTCATCAAGGTGGACGTTTATATATCAAAATCAAGTCTTACTTCGTTAAATGCCGCTTTACTTCAATAAGTAAAAGAGCAATCCCT
>NZ_JAGXJW010000237.1 GCF_019091135.1 Cohnella sp. GbtcB17
GTCCGGTTTCCCTATCCGGGCCCAGTCGGCTGGGCCACGTCGCCATTTTCGTCTCACCCGTCGCAACGTGGCTTCGCTGGCTTGGCATTTTTTATCTTCCTTCTCCCCAAAATACCCCTCGCCTTGTCCTCAATTACTTTTGGTGAGCATATGATAGTTTCACCACCATACTACAATTAACGTGCGTGCTTCATCATGTACATGTAGTATCCTTTTCTAAGATCCATTATAGGGGGGTGAAGTAGACTAGTGTTGATCAAAAACAAAAAATGAAATT
>NZ_JAGXJW010000238.1 GCF_019091135.1 Cohnella sp. GbtcB17
TTATGAAATTTTAGAGAAAATTTCCAACTTAAAATAATTCTCTATTTTTAATTTAATAACATGAAAATAATAATATTTAAGTATCATGAACATCAACTTAGATATTTAAATTTTCAATTTAATTAAATGTATTAAATTCACGAACCAAATAATTAAGTATAGAGGAGACTTAATTATTAATTCTAGTTTAATACTAGGAAAATATACTTAACTTAGATTGTACAAAAATTAATTATTAAACAATTAATTTTACAATATAAAATATTTTCCTAATTTA
>NZ_JAGXJW010000024.1 GCF_019091135.1 Cohnella sp. GbtcB17
AGGCCGACCATAAGCGCGAGCACGGGCGTGATGTCGGTCATCGTCATGAACTTGGAAAAGGCGAAGGCTGCGCCGACGCTGATCCCGACGCCGAGGATGGCGATCAGAAGCGGCAGGCCCGCCGCTACGACCGAACCGAGCGTCATGAGCAGCACGACGGCCGCGACGGCGATGCCGACCGCTTCGGTGGAGCCGATCGCCGGCTTGCTCTTCAGCGAGTCGCTCGGCAGGGCGGTGATGCCCGAGCCGCCCTCCTGGACGCTCTCCGCCGCTTCGATGATTTGATCCGGCACCTCTTCGGGCAGCGACGTCTGCTGCACCGTAAATTGGAACTGGAACAGGGCGACACTGCCGTCCGCGGCGATCAGCACGCCGGGCACCGGCGCACCGTCGAGCATCATCGGCCCGTACGGCGCAGCCGCGGCTGCTTGGCCGGCCGCGCTATTCTGCGCTACGTTCGAGGCTGCGGCGCCATCCGTTTGACCGCCGGCCTGTCCGCCCGCTTGGCCGCCGGCCTGATCGGCCGCCTGGCCGTTCGCCTGGCCCGCATTCGCCGCAGCGCCTGCGGCCGCCTGCCGGGCAAGCTCCGCCGGGTTAATGACGTACTCGTTCTTGTAGACGTCATTAACCGCCTTTTGAATCAAGGCGCCGCGCTCCGCAGTGTCCAGGCGTTCGCCCTTCGGCGCGGTGAATACGATGCTGGCTTGTCCGCCGGACGCCGCCGGGAGCTCCTCGGCCAGCTGGTCCAGTACTTTTTGCGACTCGGTGCCCTCGATCTTCATCTCGGAGCTGACATGGATGCCGTTCACGCCGAGCAGCGCGAGGACGACGACGAGGATGACGGCCCAGCCGGCGATGAACGGCCAAGGCTTGCCGTACGCGGTCTTGCCCAATTTGTACAGAAATGTCGACATAGCGGGGCATTCTCTCCTTTATATATAAGCAATCTTTGCGAAAAACCGGGCTAGAAGCCTTGGCGCAAGTAGCCGAACGCCGTATCCAGGTACTGCTCGAACGTCATCGCGTCGGTTGCTTCGGCCGCGGGTTCGTCCGGCAGGAGCACGCTCAGACTGCCGTCGATGAGCGGCAGCATGACGCCATACATCGCGCCGGCCAGCAGATGGGCGTAGCTCTCTGGATATCGTCCGCGGGACAGCTCGCTCAGAATGGTCTGCGCCTCGAACTGCAGCTTGCGAAGCAGGATCAGAATGTACGGCTCGAGCGTCGGCGATTCCTTGGACATCGTCACGAGCGTGCGGAGCTTTCGGAACATTTCTGCGGTAATCCGCATTTTGAGCAAATGCTGCAACGTATCGAGCGGAGTGGCCTCGGGCGGAATGGCATCGGGCGGTAGGGCGGCGAGCAGCTGCTCCGGCGCCTTGTGGTTTTCCTTGAACGTCACGGTGGACATGACGACCGCTTCTTCCTTGCACGAAAAATGGTTGGCGAACGTCCTTCTGGAGTATCCGGCGCGCTGCGTGATGTCGTCGACCACGAAGCCGTCCAGACCGCGCTCGAGTGCGAGCTCGTAGGCCGCATCCGCCAAGGCGTGCGCGGTCGCTTCTTTTTTCAGGTCACGCAGGTTTTGTTTGATCATCATATCGTCGTATTTGTACACCTCGATTCTTAAGTATATTATTGCTCAAAGGGCAATCTTGCACAATGGGAAATGTATTACGAATTTGTGAACGCGGTACAAATAAAAGTCCGTCAGGAGATGACTTCAATGTCTCCTGGCGGATTTTTGCGTCTTGGCAGTGACGGCGTAAAAGGACTATAATTTGTCCCATCGCAGTGAAAGGAGGCCCTGACGTTGATTGCTCAAGCTTCCGACCTGATTAAGATTGCGCCGGGATTCTGGAACGCGCTGCGCCGGTCGGGCGTCGCGGGTCACGACGTGGCCGCTCGCGCAGGATTGCCGGTTGAGGTAATAGATGAACCGGCCGTTACGGCAGCCCAATACTTCGCCGTCTGGCAGGCTTATACCGAGCTTGTCGGCGATGCGGCCAAAGGGATCGTGGCGCTCGCGACCGCCTATGAGACCGCACAGTATCCGCCTTCCGTCCTCGCCACTTACCACGCCCGCGACTACCGGGAGGCGCTTTATCGAACCGTTCGCTACAAGCAGCTCTGTCCGCCGGAGAGTCTGACCGTCCGCGAGGAAGGCGAGCGCTGCAGCATCGACCTGAACTGGTCGGATGCGGGGATGGCCGGTCCTCCGGTATTGGTCGGCGTCACGCTGGCCTATCTGCTGGAGCTGGGGCGCCGGGGAACGGGCAGACGGCTGACGGCGCAGCGCGTCGAATTCGCGCAGCCGATGGGCGATGCGCGAGCGCTTGAAGCTTACTTCGGCTGCCCGGTCCGGACCGGCGCGAAGCGCAACCGATTGACGCTGCACCGCAGCGACCTGGACCGCCAGTTCGTTTCTTTTAATGAAGAGATGGTGGAGATGCTGACGCCCGCGCTGGACCGCTCGTTGGACGAGCGCCTTCATGGCCGCTCTATGACGGAGACGGTCAAGCAGGCGATGAAGCGAAGTCTGTCCGGCGGGCGTCTGGACGTACAGGCGATCGCGAAGCAGCTCGGCGTAAGCGATCGTACGCTGCAGCGCCGGCTTGAGGGCGAAGGCACAAGCTTCAAGCAATTGCTGGCGCAAGCGAGACGCGAGCAGGCCTGCGGCTATCTGGCCGATCCGTCGCTCAGCATGAAGGAAGTCGCATTTTTGATCGGCTATAAGGACCAGAACTCCTTCTTTCGCGCTTTCCGGCTGTGGGAAGGCAGGACGCCGACCTGCTGGCGCGCCGAGCATTCAGTCGCGGAGCCTGCCTCCGAACGATAACGTTGGCGCGTTCGGCGAGCATGTTGGCGTCGCCCGCTAGTTACGCGCCGGGCCCGACGAGGTAAGATCATGGTTGCCCGGACCGCCGCGCCGGCATGCATCTATCATCGACGGCTGAATGAAAAGGAGATCGACAGCATGGAATTGGGATTAAACGATAAAATCGCATTGGTGACAGGATCGACGAAAGGCATCGGGAAAGCGATCGCAATCGAGCTGGCCCAGGAAGGCGTAAACGTGCTCGTGAACGGACGCGACCGCGAGGAGGTCGAGCGGACCGTCGAGGAGATCAAGACGCGCTTCCCGGCGACCGCGCCTCGAGGCGCCGCAGCCGACCTGACCGATAAGGAACAAAGAGAAGCGCTGTTCGAAATGCACCCCGACATCGACATTCTCGTCAACAACATGGGGATTTACGAGCTTATGCGGTATGAAGACGCGGATGACGAAGTATGGGACACCTATTTTCAAACGAACGTGCTCGCCGCCAACGCCTTGACCCGGCACTACTTGCCGAAAATGCTGGAGAAAGCGTACGGCCGCGTCATCTTCATTGCGAGCGAGGAGGCGGTCATGCCGTCGGGCCAAATGCCGCAGTATGCGATGACCAAATCGATGCTGCTGTCGCTGGCCAAAAGCCTGTCCAAATTGACGGTCGGAACCGAAGTGACGGTCAACACGATTATGCCTGGACCTACGCTCTCCGAAAAGGTGCAAGCCATCATTGCGGGCATGTATCCTGGAGAGAATCTGTCCTTTTCCGAAAAAGAAAAGAAGTTTATGGACGCGAACCTGCCGCAATCCGAAATCCGGCGGTTTATCAAACCGATGGAGATCGGCAGGCTGGCCGCCTTCGTATGCAGCCCATACGCATCCGCGTTTAAGGGATCGCCCATCCGGATGGACGGCGGCATGGTGCCTACGATTTACTAAGCGATCGCGACACGTCAACGATTCGGATCGATCATCCGAATCGTTGAATCCGTCATCGACCGGACCGCTCGTACCCGATAAAATATAGTATACTCTTGGTAGCTGATTCATCTTCTCGACAATCGATCACGCAAGAGGAGGGAGCGGCGCGTGTATACCGTACTTGTCGTAGACGACGAAGCCATCGTATGCCGGGGCATCAAGGACTCCCTGGAAGCGTCCGATCTGAACATTTCGCAAGTGCTGACGGCCTGGAACGGCTATGAAGCGCTCGATTACGTGCGTATGGAATCCGTCGACCTCGTGCTGACGGACATCCAGATGGACGGCATGAACGGCATCGAGCTGATGGAGTCGATCTTGTCGGAAAAGCCGGATATCCCTGTCGTCGTCATCTCCGCGCACGACGAATTCCAGTACGCACAGCATTGCATCCGCCTTGGCGCGCGCGACTATCTGATCAAGCCCGTGCTGCTCTCGTAGCTTACCCAAGTCGTCGAGAAGGCGCTCTCGGACCGCCATGAAAAGTACAAGCGGATCGCGGAGGATTCGCTCAAGCAAAAATTTTCGCTGATCGGCATGACCTCGCTTCGAACCTACATTCTCAACGAAGCGATCGCGGGCTCGCTCGTGCCGGCCGAAGACGATTCGTTTATTTTCGAACAGATCGAAGTCAAGCTGAACGGGCCGTACTTTGCCGCGTTCGTCATCGAGCTGCTCATGGACTGCGCGGGATGGGAAGGCCAGGCGATCCGGTCCTTCCGCGACCAGAATCTGCTCAAGTACGCCTCGCTCAACATCGTCGAAGAGACGATTTCGGATTGGGAAGCGGTTTCATTTTTTGGCCAGGGCAACCGGCTCGTGACGATCCTGCAGTTCGGCGACACCGGCGAGGCACAAGAGCAGGACAGGTCGGAGCAGGTGACGCAGCTTAATCTGGTCGCGACGGCCGTCGTGAACAACATTCGCAGCTGTCTCCGGATGGAGGCGGTGGTCGGCATCAGCCCGCTGCGGCGCGGCCTGGCCGAGCTGCCCGAATGCTACCGGCAGGCGTCGGAGGCCGTCAGATGGCGCGGCTTGTACGAGACGCACAACGTATTCTACGCCGAAGACTTCGTGAGACGCGAGGCGTCGATTCGTGTCCATTGGCAGGAGAAGGCCGATCGGCTCGTCGATTGGATGAAGACGGGGAGCAAGGGCGTGGATGTGGAAGACGCGGTCCGGCGCTTCATCTCGGATATTGCGCCGGTATTCGATACGGCCGAAGCGACCGCCGGCATTGCGCTCAGCATCGCCTACCGCGTATACGCCATGCTGCTGGACATGAAGGAGACGGTAGGCGAGCGGCATCAGGCGCTCGAGCCGATCGTCTATTTTCAGCTGCCGTCGGCGGCAATCGAGATTCGGCACCGCCTGGAGGCTTATCTGATCGAGGCCGCGGCGCTTATCCGCACGTCGATGGACGACCGCGATCATGTGATCGTGCAGCAGGCGATCGCGTACATTCGCCGGACGTACCGGAACAAAGGCTTAAAAATTCAGGATATCGCGGACCACGTCCATTTGAGCCCGAACTATTTAAGCTATTTGTTCAAGCGGATCGCGGGCGATACGGTATGGGATTTTGTCACCGGCCTGCGGATGGAGGAGTCCCGGCACCTGCTGCTCAGCACGTCCAAAAAACGCTATGAGATCGCCGACGAGGTCGGCTACGAATCGCCGGAGCATTTCAGCCGGATTTTCAAGCGTTTTTACGGAGAGAGTCCGAATACCGTTCGCCGATAAGGGTGACTATCCATGTTCAGGCTGACCAAGTCGTACGGGTTGATGAAAAAAGCGCTGCTGTTCGTCGTCGTATTGATCCTCGTTCCGATGCTGCTTATTTTCGGCATCGCCTCGAATCAGGCGTCTTTGTCGATCAAGCAGCAGACAGGCAAAGCCTTCTTCGAGTTGAACAGGCAGAGCCATGCGACGATGGACCGGGTGCTGGACTCGATCGACCAGACGACGGTCGCGCTGATTGCTTCCGACGCGGTGCAAATATGGAACGACGTCGACCGAATCCCCGACGAAGAGCGCGTGCGGCGGTACGTGACCACGGAGAAGCTGCTGGCCGATTATTCCTCGCAGGTCAAATACTCGCTGTTCGTCATGACGGACCGCCTGTCCGACTTCGAATTCGCGCCTTCCTCGGACGTGTCGGACGGCGGCGTTTTTTTCGTACGCGACTTCAAGGACATCCCCTGGCTTAACACGGCGATCCAGGCGAGCGGCCTTGGCACCGTATCGCTGATCGATAAGTTCGGCTTCAAGCAAAAACCGCAAAAAACGATGGGCTACACGAGAGCGGTGACGGACATCTCGCAGGGGCGGAAGACGATCAGCGTGCTGGTGGCGACGGAGATCGAGAACAAGCTTGAAACCGATATGAATGCGTTCGCGCTGCCCGAAGGAACGGACGTCCTGCTCGTCGACGCCAATAATGAAGTGTTGGCAGGCACCGGGCCGTCCGGCTCGCGGTTCGCGGACCCGGTGGGCGGGAAAGAGCTGTTCCCCGGCGTTCGGCTGTCGGGGGGCGTCATGCATATCAGCCATTACAGCGCGTCGTACGACAACCGCCTGTTTTACGAGATTCCGGTCGATACGCTCGTCGGCGCCCACCAGAAGGTGCAGGAGATTTTGCAGCTGTCCGCGATCTGCTATTTTATCGTCGTCATGTTTTTCTTTTTTTACCTGGGCAGGTCCTTTTTCCGGCCGATGGCCCGGCTTGCCGCCTTCTCACGGTCGTACGAGCCGGGCAAGGAGCTGGACAAATTCGCGGAGGCGGAGCGCAGAGACGAGATCGGGTTCGTCTACCGTTCCTTCTACAAAATGACGCAAAGGCTCAATCAGCTGGTCCGCGAGAAATATATGATGGAGATCAAGCAAAAGGAATCCGAGCTGATGCTCATGCACTCGCAGATTACGCCGCATCTGCTCTACAACACGCTGGATTCGGTTTATTGGTACGGCATCCGGGGCGGCGTTCCCGAGGTGGCGCATATGGTGCGCGATCTGTCTACGATGCTGCGGATCGGACTCAGCCGAGGCAAAGAGATCATCACGATTCGAGAAGAGCTGAATCACGTGGAAGCCTATTTGAACCTGCAGGAGAAACGTTACGAGGGATCGTTCTTGTACCGAATCGAAGTGGAGGAAGGCGCCGACACCTGCTTGCTGCCGAAGGTCGTCATCCAGCCGCTCGTAGAAAACAGCATCCTGCACGGGGTGGGCAAGATGGACGGGGAAGGCGAGGTGGCGATCAATATCCGGGTATCGGAGGGCCTGCTGCTGATCGCCGTCGAGGACAACGGGTTTCGCCCGGTCGATCTGGCGAAGATCGCGTCCATCCTGTCGGGAACGGCCGATCCGGACAAGGGCTTCGGCATTCGCAATGTGCACAAACGCATCCAGCTGCGGTTCGGCGACGCGTACGGCCTGTCGTTCGAAGCGCGCGAGGAGGGCGGGGCGCGGGCGCTGATCCGGCTCCCGGCCATCCGTGCGGAGAGCGAGATAAAAGGAACGGGATGATAGGTTCATAGATCGCGTCAGCGTAAACGGGATGAAGCAGGGGGTTACTGCTTATCCCGTTTTTGTTTGGGTCGATTGGCGGCCGTGGTGAGAAGAATCGTCGTAGGTTGATAGTTGGCGGGTCGCGTACCTCAGCAGTTAAAGTATCGTCGTAGGTCGATAGTTGGCGGGTGCGCGGTACCTCAGCAGTTAAAGTATCGTCGTAGGTCGATAGTTGGCGGGTCTGCGGCACCTCAGTGGTTAAAGTATCGTCGTGGGTTGATAGTTTGCCGGTGTACGGTGGATCAGTGCTTAAAGTATCGTCGTAGGTTGATAGCTGGCGGGTGAGCGGTACCTCAGTGGTTAAAGTGTCGTCGTGGGTTGATAGTTGGCGGGGGTGCGGTAACTCAGTGGTTAAAGTGTCGTCGTGGGTTGATAGTTGGCGGGTGCGCGGTACCTCGGTGGTTAAAGTATCGTCGTAGGTTGATAGTTGGCGAGGGGGGCGGTACCTCAGCAGTAAAAGTATCGTCGTAGGTTGATAGTTGGCTGGAACCCAACCGAGCGCAGGCGGTCCTGCTGCGAAGATGCACAATTCCTGTGCATCTAAGCGCAAGCCAAGCCGCGCCGCCGCGCCCTCACTGCGAAGAAGCACAATTTATGTGCATCTAAGCGCAAGCCCGGCCGCGCCAGCGCGCTCTTGCAGCGAAGATGCACAATTCCTGTGCATCTAAGCGCAAGCCCAGCCGCGCCGCGGCGCCCTCACTGCAAAGGCACAATTCCGGTGCATCTAAGCTAAGCGAAAGCCAAGCCGCACGCCGGCCGCCCTTGGCCAACGCAGCGCTTTCCGTGAGGATCCGTCACGCGATGCATAGGTTCGATCATGGGATTGGCGCCGGGCGCCAACTACAATAGGAGGTACAACGCGATAAGTGGAAAGAAAGGATGGTGGCTCGTTTGGCATCGCAATCGACGGTTGCGCGCAAAGGGGAGGCCGGGGGCCGGCTATCGAGGACGTTCAGGGATTATTTCTGGGGCGTCGCGTTTCTGATACCGGCGTTCGCCGTGTTCGGTTTGTTTTTGTGGACGCCGATCGTCAAGGGTATCGTTTACAGCTTTTACAACATCGACTTCGTAAACGGGAACCGCTTCGTCGGTTTGACCAACTATACCGAGGCGCTGGCGAGCAGCGATATGGGCATCGCGGTTCGCAATACGCTGTATTACATGTTTCTCGGCGTCCTCATGGGCTTCTGGGTGCCGAGCGTGGTGGCGATCGCCATCTCGGAGCTCCGGCGATTCCAGGGCATCATGCGGCTCGTCGTCTACTTGCCCAATATCGTGCCGGCGGTCGCGCTGTACGCCATGTGGATGTGGCTGTACGACCCGCTCGGACCGCTGAACCAGCTGTTGTCCTGGTTCGGCATCGGCGGCGTCGATTGGCTGACGAATAAGCATTGGGCGACGTTTTCCATCGTGCTGGCGGAGACGTGGCAAGGCTTCGGCGCGACCGCGCTCATCTATCTCGCGGGAATCGTCGGCATTCCGAAGGACCTGTACGAAGCGGCCGAGACCGACGGCGCCGGCGTGTTCAGGCGAATCCGCCACATTACCCTGCCCGGCATCAGGCATCTGTACCTGCTCCTGTTCATCATGCAGATGATCGCGACCTCGCAAGGCTTCCAGACGCAGGTGGCGCTGACCGGAGGAGGCCCGAACAACGCGACGCTGACGTACATGTACCAGATCATCAACCAGGCGTTTACGCTGTTGAATTACGGCAGAGCCTCTGCGCTCGGCGTGATGATGTTTGTCGTGTTGACGCTGCTGTCCGCCGTCCTCTACCGCCTGCAAGGAAGGAGCCCTCAAGCATGAGCAAAGCTATCCGCGAACGAAGCATCATGTCCTCGTTCGACATGAACAAAAAGTCGGTTATGGTCGCCTACGGTATCATGCTGGTTGCGCTTCTCGCGCTCGCCGTGACGCTGTTGTACCCGTTCGGAATGACCCTTTTCGGCTCGCTCAAGAGCAAGCAAGAGATCTTCGTTTTCCCGCCGACCTATTTTCCGCGCCACCTGGAATGGGGCAACTATGCCCTGGGCTTCAAGTATGTCAATTTGACGAGAGCGTTCTTGAATACGCTGTTGCTTTATGCGGGGAACGCGTTCTTCGCGCTGCTCATCCCCGGACTCGCGGCGTTCAGCCTGTCGCAGATGAAGGTGCCGTGGCGAAAGACGGCGACGCTGTTTTTCATGAGCACGCTGCTGATTCCGAGCGCGACCTACCTGATCCCGAACTTCCTGAATCTGCAAAGCCTCGGCATGCTCAACTCTTACTGGGCGTTCTGGCTGCCGGCCGGCGCCAACGCCTTCAACATTTTGCTGCTCAAAAGCTTCATGGACGGCATCAACAAAGAGCTGTTCGAAGCGGCGCGCATCGACGGCGCCTCGGAGCTCCGCTGCTTTTTCAGGATGGCTTTGCCGCTGTCGCTGCCCGTGTTTTCGACGCTGCTCATTTTCACGTTCACGGCGACCTGGAACGACTGGTACTGGCCGTCGCTCGTGCTGTCGGTCAAAGAAAAGTATCCGATCTCTTCACTCGTGTATTATGATATCGTCACCGCCACGATGCTGACCTGGAACGTCAAATTCAGCGTGCTGACGGCCATCATGGTTCCGCCGCTCGTCTTCTTTATCATTTTTCAGAAAAACATCATGCACGGGCTAAACCTGTCCGGCGTCAAAGGTTAAGAGGAAAATCGGCGGTGAATCCGTCATCACAATGCTGTGGATCCGTCATCGAATCAGCAAGCCCGCACCGTTATGATGAACTTGTCAAATCATTCAGATATAGGAAGGGGAACTAAAATTGAGGAACAAAAAGAAAGGTCTCGCATTTTCCTTGATTACGCTTATGATGGTCGCCACCGCATGCGGAGGCAACAACAACGGAAACGCGGGAGCGTCCGCGTCGGCAAGCGGGTCCGCCTCCGCTTCCGCGTCCGGCGCATCCAGCCCGGCGGCATCCAGCCCTGCAGCTTCCACCGAAGCGCCCAAAGTGACGATGACGATCCAGTATCCGAAGCCGGACAACACGGAGGCGATCGCGCTCGAGGACAGCAAGATCAAGCGGTATCAAGAGAAGTATCCGAACGTGACGATCAAGAAAAACGATTGGCAGTATGCGCCCAGCGAGATCGGCATCAAGATGGCCGCGCACCAGGCGCAAGCGTTGTTCAATACGTTCGCTACGGAAGGCAAGACGCTCTCGGAGCATCAATGGGCGGCCGATCTGACTTCCTTGATGGCCAATTACGAGCACGCCAACGACTTCAACCAAAAGCTGCTGGAGCCGATGACGATCGGCGGCAAGCTGTACGCGCTGCCGTTCGACGGCTACATTATGAACGTCATGATCAACAAGAAGCTGTTCCAGGACAAAAACGTGCCGCTGCCGACCCCGGATTGGACGTGGGACGATTTCTACAACGCGGCTAAAGCGACCGCCGACCCGGCGAAGGGAATCGCGGGCTTCGCGATTATGGCGAAGGGCAACGAAGGCGGCTGGAACTGGACCAACTTCCTGTATCAAGCGGGCGGCGAAGCGGAGCAGGTCGCGGACGGTAAAGTCACCTCCGCGTTTAACTCCGATGCCGGCGTCAAGGCGATGGAATTCCTGAAGAAGCTCAGATGGGAAGCGAACGCGCTGCCGCAAAACTGGGCGCTGAATTACAACGAAACTTACAACTTGTTCAAGCAAGGCCGCGCGGCCATGGTCATCGGCCAGAAGATAGAAGATTCGGTCAACCAGGCCGGCATGAAAAAAGACGATCTGATGGTGCTGCCGATGCCGTCGATGGAGAAGGGCGGCGCTCACGTAGGCGTCATGGGCGGCAACTATCGCGTCATCAACCCGCAGGAATCGCCCGAAGTGCAGCAGGCAGCGTTCGATTACCTGACGCTGGACTACTTCAATCAAAGCGGTCTTGACGAGCTGAAGCGCATACTCGACGAGCGTAAAGCGAACAACCAGGTTTACTTCTGGGATTCGACGAGCGTGTACTTCAATATCGATTCGGATTACGGCCGTCAAATGAAGGACATTATCGCGCAGTATCCGGATACGGTGTTCTCCGTGGACGAACAAACGGTGTCCACCATGACGGGGCATCCGGAGGCGACCTACAACGCGCAGGACTACTATGCCGCGATCACGACCGCCATGCAGGCGATCCTGTCGGACAAGAACGCCGACCCGAAGACGGAGCTGGACAAGGCAGCCAAGAAGTTCGACACCGAGGTGCTCTCGAAAGTCAAAGCCGAATAACGAACGAGGAGGCGGCGCGCTCGTATCGTTCATGGGTCTGGTGCCCTGGACGATACGGGTCGGCGCAGCCGAAGACGCTGCTTGAGGCCGCCCGGCCGGTGCGGTATCGTCTCTGCGTGAACGAGCTGGAGACACTGCCCAAGGCGGAGGTGCGCATCATCGACGGCGAAGCGCTGATCGATCAGCTTCGTCCATGGCTCCGGGAGAGGGGGGATATTCGCGAAATAAGCCTTAAGCCAAGGGAAGACGGCCGTTGGCTGCTTGGGATAGAGGGAGGCCCGCCCCCTGCCGTTTACACTTCGCAGCAGCTGATCCGGCTCATTTTCGATTGCGCCGGCGCACGTGACGAGCCGGCACCGGAAGGCGCAGAAGCTTTCCGGGATTGGTTTCCCGTCCCTTTTCCCTACACCGCAGGATTGTGTTATGTCTGAGCATTCGATTCGATTTGATTTTCATTGACGGAGGGCATCCCGATGAAAAAAACGATCGGCTTCAGCATTCAAGCCTCGCTGACGGTAACGGCCATTCTGGCGGCATCGCTGAGCGTGCCGCTTAAGCCTGCGCATGCGGCCGGCGTCACCGCCGTCAGGGCGAGCGACTTCCTCGATTCGCTCGGCGTCGCGATCCATCTGGGCCAGGGGCAGACCGCGTCGTCCGTCGGCGCCGTCATGTCCTATGCAGGGCTTCGCAACGCCCGCGATATGATGAACGAGCTCGGCGACGTGAATGGCTTGCTGTACTTGTACAATACGTACGGCATCCGGACGGACGCGGGCGTGAACGGCCCGAACGACGCCAATTTGACGGATCAGCTGAACAAGGCCAGGACGCTCGCCAACGCCGGCGCGCTCATGGCGATCGAAGGGCCGAACGAGCCGGGCAACTTTCCCGTGACGTTCCAGGGCCAGACCTCCTCTCTGAGCGGCACCTTCATGCCTGTCGCGAAGTATCAGCAGTCGCTGTACAGCCAGGTCAAGGCGGACTCGGTACTCCTGAACTATCCCGTATACAGCGCCTCCAACATAGGCGCCGAGCCGGACAATGTCGGCCTGCAATTTATCAAAATCCCGAGCGGAGCGGGGACGCTCATGCCGGACGGCACGACCTATGCGGATTATGCGAACTCCCATAACTACGTATCGGGCAGCAACGGTCAGCTGTTCGGGCAGACGCTCGGCGACAACGTGACCTGGAACGCTGCCGACCCGACGCTCGAAATCTACAATTCGCTCCGTCAGGACTTCGGCGTAACCTGGAACAAGAAATTCAACGGTTATACGAACGCACAATTGCAAGCGCTACCAAGAGTGACGACCGAGACCGGCTGGCCGTCGACCGGCGGCCCGGGCAACGTCATTTCGCCGCAGCAGCAGGGCAAGCTGTTCATGAACCTGTATCTGAGCCAGTTCAAGCGAGGCATCAAAAATACGTTTATTTATCAGATCAAGGACGACAGCGAGGCGAACTTCGGCTTCGTCGACGTCAATTACAATCACAAGCCGGCCGCCGACTATATGCATAATCTCACGACGATCCTGAGCGACTACGGCTCCACGACGCCCGGGCAGCTGGGCTACTCCATCGCCGGCGCGCCTGCGACCGTTCACGATCTGTTGCTGCAAAAGCATGACGGCACGTTCGAGCTCGTCGTCTGGAACGACCGTTACAGCGGCACGAACAATATTACGGTCAATCTGGATGCCCCCGCTGCGATCGCGAGGACGTACGATCCGACCGTCGGGACGACGCCGATCGCGACGTACGCGGGCGCAAGCGCCATTAGCCTCGCGATGACCGATCACCCGATCGTCATCGAGATTCCTGCCGCGGCTGCGGCGACGGGATCGGGCACATACACCTATGCGACCGGCTATTCGTCCACGCAAGGGGCCAACCAATGGTCCTACAAGCAGTGGAACGGCTCGGCTTATTCGGACATGACCTGGAACGGTGCCAGATGGAAGGGAGCGCAGACCTGGAGCCTGATCGAATCGACCATGCTGCATCCGGATACGAACGCATCCGCGCTCGCCTGGAAAGCGCCGAAGGCGGGCACCGTGAACGTTAGCGGCAATGTCCGCAAACAAGACATGGGCGGCGGAGACGGCGTCAACGTCAAGATCATGAAAAACGGTACGCAAGTATGGCCAGCCAGCGGATGGCAGTACATCGCGTTCAACGACGGCACGGGGTATAACCCGAACGTGAACGTATCCGTTGCCCAGAACGACATGATCTACTTCATCGTCGACAAAAACGGCAACAACGCCAGCGACGCGACGTACTGGAATCCGACCGTCGCGTATCCGCCTTCCTACACATTTTCGAACGGGTTCTCCGCCACGCAAGGGGCCAATCAATGGTTTTACAAGCAGTGGAACGGCTCGGCCTACTCCGATATGACCTGGAACGGCACCGCTTGGAAGGGCGCGCAGACCTGGTGCCAGATCGTGCCGAACGTGCTGCATCCGGATACGAACGCCGCAGCGTTGGCCTGGCGGGCGCCGCAAGCGGGCACCGTCAACATCAGCGGCAACGTGAGGAAGCAGGACATGGGCGGCGGAGACGGCGTCAACGTCAAGATCATGAAGAACGGCACACAGATCTGGCCGGCCAGCGGGTGGCAGTCGCTCGCCTTCAACGACGGTACGGGCGTGAACCCGAGCGTGAATGTAACCGTCGCCCAGAACGACATGATCTACTTCGTCGTCGACAAGAAAGGCGACAACGCCAGCGACTCGACGTATTGGAATCCGACGATCGCTTACTAAACGCAATCTGCAAACCGCAATTCGCAATCCGCAATCCGCAGCCCGCGAAGCGGTCTTGGTCCTGATTTTGAGGGACTAAGACCGCTTTGTTCGCTTTCCGCGAAAGGGGCCTGTTCAGCGAGAAGGTAATTGCCTATACTCGTCGGGGAAAGGGGCGGATGATATGGATGTGGAAAAAGCATGGGAGATCCTTCCCGAGGACCGGGTAGAGGAAATCGTGTATCGGCAAAGCGGCGAGACCGCGCTGCGGCTATTGATCATGCAGCCGAAAAGCGCGGATCTGCTTCGGCCCTGCATCGTGTTTATTCACGGCGGCGGCTTCGCAGGCGGGAGCGCGGAGATGCTGCTGCCGCAATGCCGGTATTTCGCGTCATTGGGGTACGTATGCGTTTCCGTCGATTACAGGCTAATGAAGCTTAAGGGAGAGACGCCCGACGCGGACGGCCCGCTGCTCGGCGACCTGCTCGAGGATTGCCGGGAAGCGGTACGATACGTGCGCCGCCATGCGCGGAGATGGCGCATCGATCCTTCGAAGATCGCTTTGGCAGGCGAGTCCGCAGGCGGGTATTTGGCTTGCGGGGTGGCGACCGGCGTCGGAGCGGCGGGAGATGAAGAGGACCGGTACCTAACGAGCGTACCCGATGCGCTGATCGCCTACAACCCCATCGTCCATCTGATGGGCGCCTGGAAACGCAGGGTGAGGGAGTCTGCCGCCGAAGGTGCAACGGATGACGAGGCCGAGCGTTGGCGGCGCAGACACCGGGAAGCGCGCCGGCTGTCTCCGCTCCTGCATCTGACGGCGGATCATCCGCCGGCGCTGATGATGCACGGCTTGATCGATCCTGTCGTGCCTCCCGAACACAGCGCGGAATACGCGGAGCGGCTGCAACAGCTTGGCGTTCGCGCAGAGCTTGCGCTCTTGCCGGCAAGCACGCATGCCTTCGCGTTATTCAACTATTCGGCGACGGACGCGGAGCTGCGCTTCACTTTGGATACGACCGTTCGTTTTTTGAATGCGGTCGGCATCCGTCCGCAGCCGGAATCTTCGGGAAGCAGGTAACGCGCGAAACCGGCGGGAACGTTATTCGTCCCGAACGGAGCCGCTTTCGGCGAACAGGCGCCAGTCGTTGACGAAGGAGGATTCGAGCACGATATCCCTGCCGAGCGCCGTTTTCAGATCGTCGCGATACGCGGAGGGAGGCATACCTTCGGCTTGCAGGAACACGCGGGAAAAGTAGGGCAAACTCCAGCCGAGCGTCTCGGCGATCTCGGAGACGGTCGAGCCGGTGAATTCGAGAGCTTCCTTCGCCTTGGCGAGCCGGAGCGACTGATGATAACGGATCGGCGTCGTGCCGGTACGGCGGCGGAACAGCTCCACGATGTAATTGGGGTGAAAGTTAAAGCGTTCGGCCAATTCGCGCAGCGTCACCTGACGATTCGTGCGATCCGCCAGATATTCGGCCATCGGAAACGGATCGTCGTCGCGAGTCTCATGCCTCCAGCCCGATGCGCCCGTCTCCGGTTCCCTGAATTCAACGCCTTCGGCATCGCGTGCGCCTGCCGGCGAATCCGTAAAACCGAGCAGCACGCTCTTGTATAGCGTGTCGATCCGAAGCGGCAGCAGCGGCCGCGGGTTGCGCCTGTGCGCCAGCGACAGTCTGAAGATCGTCTTTAAGCCGGAGAGCGAATCCTCCGACAGGAAGGGGCGCATCGGCAGACGATCGAGGAACCGGGCGATGCGAGGCTCGCCTACGGCAAACTTGAAGTCGAGCGTCAGCGTATCCGCGGCGAATCGGAAGCCGTGGCGGACGCCGGGGCAGATCAGGCAGCAGTCGCCGGCGCCCAAGCCGTACTCCGTCCCCCCTGCCGTCAGCGTACCCTCGCCTTCGAGGACGACGAGCAGCTGGTAGTAATCCTCGTGAACGTGCCCGGTCACGCCGGTGTCCGGCCGATAATGGATGCGAGCCGTCCACAGCAGTCTCAACTGCGGATCCCGAAGCGCTTCGTCTTCCCGCATGGCACAACGCCCCTCTCCGGCAAAAGCTGAATATCGGATAAATAAAGCCGTATGCGCGATATCGCTGCGGCTTCGGTTCTATTCTACACTGGAAGCAGCCGGACCGAAAACGATAATCCTGCGTCCGGCGGAAAGGCGGAAATCGAAATGGTAACGAAGATGTCGGTGCCTCCCCTAGCGTTGACGGAGGAGGAGGGACCAGGCACGCAGCTGTGCGCCGTCATGAACAGCGCCGGAGAGATCGGCGTGCGGCGTGCGCTGATTCCGGAGCCGCTGGATGGCGAGGTGCGCGTCAAAGTCAAATGGGTAGGCATTTGCGGCAGCGATCTGGAAGTGTTCCGAGGCGCCAGAGAACCCGAATTCGTAAGCTATCCTACGCGTCTCGGCCACGAGGTGGCGGGCATCGTCGACAAGGTCGGCGCCGGCGTCACCGGGATCCGGCCAGGCGATCACGTTGCGCTGCGTTACGTATGGGGAGCGTTTGCCGAATACGTTTGCTGCCGGCCTTTTTCAGTCAAGGTGCTGCCGCAGGAATTTCCGCTCGTCGAGGCGTCGCTGATCGAAGTGCTGCCGGGCATTCTTCATGCGGCCGAGCGGGGCGAGATCGCTCCGCACAAGAACGTCCTGATTACCGGTCAAGGGGTGAGCGGCCTGATTTTGACGCAAGTTGTAAGCCTTTTCAGCCCGCGGCGGCTGGCCGTAACCGATCTGTACGAGGAGAAGCTGGCGCTGGCCCTCAAGTATGGGGCTACGAACACGTATTTGCTGCCGGACCCGCACGGCCGCACGGCCGATGCGACGCGCGCCGACTTTCCGGACGGCTTCGACGTCGTAATTCCCTGCCTGCTGGAAGGAGAGGGGATGATCGACGCCATCGACGTCGCGGCGCAAAACGGCACGATTGTCATGTACGGCTGCATCGGAACCTGCCGCAGGCCGATCGATTTTTTCAAGGTACACAAGAAACGCCTCGACATTCTGTCCACGGAACCGAAGCGGGACATCGACAACCGTCGGTACTTCGAGGAGAGCCTCCGTCTTGTGAAGGACGGGTTGGTCAATACGAAGGAAATGATCACCCACGTCGTGCCGCTCGCGGATATCGCCGAAGCGTTCAGGCTTCGCAACGGGCACGGCGGCAGCGCGATTCACGTCATGATCGATTGCGAGGTGAAGCGCTGATCTGTGCTATCATGGAGGCAAGCATAGGTTGACGAATCCATACGGTCGCGGGGGAGAATCCGATGTACAGACTGTTTATCGTGGACGACAATCCGCTCGAGCGCCGCGGCGTGGCGGGCTTGCTGGAATGGCGAACGTTCGGCTGCGAAGTGGCCGGCTTGTACGCAAGCGGCAGCGAGGCATTGGAAGCGGCGGGACGCGAACCGCCGGATATCGTGTTGACCGACGTGCAGATGCCCGCGATGGACGGCATCGCGTTCGGCGCAAGACTGCGGGAGGACCACCCCGGCACGCAGCTCATCTTTTTGAGCGGACACGACAGCTTCTCGTTCATTCGCGGGGCGCTGCAGCTTGAAGCAGCCGATTATGTGCTCAAGCCGGTTCGCAAGACGGAGCTGCAGGCTGCGCTGGAGAAGGCGGCGGCCAGGCTCTCCCGCGAGCGGGAGGCCGCGGTGGAGCGGGACCGTCTGCTGCGGCAGGCGGGCCTCGTCCCGTCCGAAGCTTCGGATGGGGAAGCCCATTCGTATCACGACCGAATCGTCATGCGAATCAAGACCATTGTTGCCGAGCGTTATCGGGAGCCGTTGACAGTCCAGGATATCGCGGACGAGCTCTACCTCAGTCTTAGCCATACGAACAATATTTTCAGGCGAAAGACGGGACAGAAAATATTCGACTATTTGACCGAATACCGGATGGAGCAGGCCAAAGCGCTGCTGCGCCAGCCGGACAGCAAAATTTATTGCGTGGCCCAGACCGTGGGCTACGCCAATAAATCCCACTTTTGCCTCGTGTTCAAAAAGCACAGCGGCTCGACCCCTTCAGAATACAAGAGCCGTTACGCGTAACGAGGAGAGCGAGCCATGGATGCCGTAAAAAGAAGGCTGAGGGCCGTCTCTGTCTTGTTCGGAGCGCTGCATTACCGGCAAAAGCTGCGCGCGACCATCGCGCTGCTCTGCCTTGTTCCGCTGATCGCGATCTCCGTCTTTTACCTGATATCCTACGCCGGCGCCAAGCGCGACGCGCTGCTCCGATCGGAGCAAGAGAAGTTCGCGCTGCTGGCCGACGGTCTCGACCGCAAATACGATTCGGCGATCCAGAAGTCCGTGTTTATCGCGAACAATCTGCAGATCGTGCAAATGCTGGGCCAAGATTACAGCGACGATCTGCTCGCCTTCATGACGAACAATGACGCTGTCCAGCCGGTGCTCGGTGCGCTGGCGGCCGACGAACTGCGGAGCGAGATCGTCATATACGGCTTCAACCCCACCTTGTACCGAACGAACGGCATTCGGCCGGCTCGCGACATGGAGGCGGAGCTGCGGGACCGGATCCTGACGCAATCGGACGACTATCCGATTCGGGTCGTTCAAGCGACGGCGGCGGGACCGAATGCTAAGCCCGTCATCCGCCTGTTCGGCACGATCCGGGACCTCCAGCAGACGCTGGCGATCACCGAGGTGTCCTTTCCGATCGACGATACGATCCGCAGCCTGCAAGAGAGCCTTCCCCGGGGCGGCTTCGTCCTCTACAAGCCGAAGTCCGGTCGGCCCATTGATTTGGCCGACCGGGACGTTTCCGTTCGCGATATCGACGCTGGCATTCGCGCTTCAGACGCAATTGCGCTCCCGACCGCCACCGGCAGCCACTTTTTGCTGCCGCTGCGCGTCGGCACCGCACAGGACGAGCTCGTCCTCTTTCTTTCCAGGAAGTCCGTGTACGCCCGGATCGGCGAGCTGCTCGCGGTGCCGCTGCTGAGCGTTTGCGGCCTGCTGCTCGCCATGTACATGTCGATACGGCTTGCGACCTCGCTGCTTACCGCGCGTCTGGCGCGGTTGATGGACACCGTGCGCAGCGAGTCCGCCAGTTCGCCGCCCTCCGCCGCATCGCTCGTTCCGTTAACGGAAGCGGAGAAGCCGGGCGAGGCCGCTGGTGGCGACGAGCTCGGCCAGCTTGAGCGCGCCTTCCGAAGGATGGCGGAGGAGATCCGCGACCGCTATCGACATGCCGCCGCTTCGGAGCTTGAACGCCGGCTGCTCGAGACGGAGCTGCTGCAGGTCAACATCAATCCCCATTTGCTATACAACTCGCTCTCCGCGATCAGATGGACCTATCCCGACGAACGGCTCGGCCGGCTGATCGAAGATATGGTCGATTATTACCGGCTGTTCCTCAATCGCGGTCAACCCGAGACCACGCTGGGCCAGGAGATGGAGATGCTCCTCAAGTACGCGGAAATCCAGCGCTTCTCCTTCGAGTCGGACTTCGTGTGTGCGATCGACCTGGACGAAGCGGTGCGCGAGACGCAGATTCTGCGCAACCTGCTGCAGCCGCTCGTCGAGAACGCGCTCATCCACGGCTTGTTCAGGCTGCCGTCAGGCGGGCGTCTGATGATTGCCGCGCGTCCCGAAGGCGATGCGATCGTCATCGAGATCGCGGACAACGGTCCCGGGATCGAACCCGCTCTTGCCGCTCGCCTGTCGGCCAACGCTGCGCAAGGCGACGCTTGCGTGCCGGAAGACGGCGCGTCCGGCAGCGGGTATGCGATCGCCAATATTCGGCGGCGTATCCGGCTCTATTACGGCGAGGACGCCAGTCTGCGCATCGCCGGCAGTCCCGGCTGCGGCACGACGGCGATCCTGCGGCTGCCGCTCTCGCTGTCGCGCCGAGAGGCAGGGGCGCGGGCGGAACCGCAGCCGTTAGCGGATGCCCTGGAGGGACGGACGCGGAAGTATGGATAACCGCCGCAGCGTTTTCGAAAGTACGACATTCCGTTCCTTGAGTACGATTCTCGCGTCTTGATGATGTAAGCGCATTCAATGAAAATAAAAGCAGGAGGAGCACGCCCCCGCCTCAAGACGATAAAAGGAGCCTTCTGCCATGAAAGAACTGGCCAAACCGCTTGTCCGCGCTTCGCCTCCAAAGCCTCCAGGCCCGGAATCGAAATGGCGGCAAATACGCAAAGACAAACTGCTGTATCTGCTGCTGACTCCCGCCGTAGCGCTCGTGTTCATCTTTTCCTACCTGCCGATGCCGGGCATCCTCGTCGCCTTCAAGGACTACGACGTGTTTAAAGGCTTCTGGGGCAGCGACTGGGTAGGGCTCCGGCATATCCGCGAGGTGTTTGAGCTGCCGATGATGACGGAGGCGATCGGGCAGACGCTGCTGCTCAGCACGCTGACCTTGCTCGTGTGCTTTCCCGCTCCGATTCTGCTGGCCCTGCTGCTCAACGAGCTGCGAATGCAGCTGTTCAAGCGTTTTGCGCAGACGCTGCTGTATCTTCCGCACTTTCTGTCCTGGATCTCCGTCATCGGCATCGCTTACGCCTTTTACTCGCTGTACGGTCCGCTCAACGATATCCGGCTCTGGCTGCTCGGACCGGATACGGAGCGAACGATGTTTCTCGCGGACAAAAGCTTCTTCATCCCCAACGTGCTGCTGCTGTCCCTGTGGAAGGAGACGGGCTGGAGTACGATCATCTTTCTGGCGGCGATCGCTTCGGTCGACCCGCAGCTGTACGAGGCCGCCTATATGGACGGCGCCGGCAAGTTCAAGCAGGCGCTGCACGTGACGCTGCCGACGATTTTGCCGACCGTCATGATCATGCTGATCTTCCAGCTGGGGCACCTGTTCCAGAGCAACTTCGAGCTAATATACGGCCTCCAGAATCCGTACGTGGATACGGAAGTGATCTCCACGATCATCTTCAAGCAGGGCATCCAGCAAGGCGCTTACGCTTTGTCGACGGCGCTCGGATTCATCCAGGGTCTGATCGCGCTGCTGCTGACGGTCGGCGCGAATGCCGTATCCAAGAAGCTGACGAGCAGCGGGATCTGGTGACGGCCGGAAAGGAACGCCGACATGAGAAGCAAAACCAATGGCTATCGATTGTTCAATATATGCAATATCGCATTCATCGCCTTGCTGTCGCTTTTATCTCTGTATCCGTATCTGAATACGGTGGCGGTTGCTTTTAACGACGGCCGGGACAGCATGCTGGGCGGCATTACCTTCTACCCGCGGGTGCCGACGCTGGAAAACTTCTCGACGCTGCTGCGCGACGACTCCATCGTGCGCGCGCTGTTCGTATCGATCGCAAAGGTCGTCTCGGGCACGCTGATCGGGCTCATCGTCCAATTCTCCGCCGGATACGCGCTGACCAAAAAGAGGCTGATCGGCCGCAACGCACTGCTGCTTTATTTAATCGTGCCGATGTTTTTCAGCGGCGGACTGATTCCGATGTACCTGACGTATTCGGAGCTCGGGCTGCTCAACAACTTCCTTGTCTACGTGCTTCCGGGAGCGTTCGCCTTCTTTAACGTCATCATCATCCGAACGTATCTGTACACCATTCCGGACAGCCTTGAGGAATCCGCGAAGATCGACGGCGCGAACGAACTGACCATTTTATGGCGGGTCATCCTCCCGCTGTCGCGGCCGATCCTCGCCACGATCGCGCTCTGGACGGCGGTCATGCATTGGAACGACTGGACGACGACGCTGAACTTCGTGACCAAGACGTCGCTCCATACGCTGCAGTTCAAGCTGATGCTCATGATCAAAGAGAGCGACATGATCGCGAGCCTCGTGCAGGAGGCGGCGCAGCGGGGCGAAGCGGACCCGGGCCGGGTCATCCGCGTAACGCCGGAAGGCATCCGCGCGGCGCAGGTCGTCGTAACGACGATCCCGATCATCCTCGTGTATCCGTTTCTGCAAAAGCATTTTATCAAAGGCGTGCTGATCGGCTCGGTCAAGGAATGAATCAACAAATCAAGGAGGGTTCAACGATGGGGGAAGGGCGCAAAAAAATAATGCTCGCATTCATGGCGGCGGCGCTCGGATTGTCGGTGCTTGGCGGTTGTACGAAGGGGAACGGAGAGGGCGAGGCATCGTCCTCCGCACCGTCATCGTCTTCGCCGACGGCCGCGCAGCAGACGGACGGCGGCGGAGAGACGGCGAATCTGATCCCGACGAATCTCGCCGACAGCTCGGATCTGCCGGACTGGGCGGGCAAGCAGCTGAAGCTGAAGGTCTGGTTCGATCAGGGCACGGGCGGCATCTTCGCCGGAGCGCGCAAGTACAAGGACGATCTGGTTACGAATGAGATCGCCCGCGTGACCGGCGTCCGGCTGGATCTGGACAATTCGTTCGACAACGGCGGCAACATGACGGGTGCGGTCAAGATGGGGATGCTGGCGGCGACCAACGATTGGCCGGATATTATCGTGAACGGCGACGAGCTCCAGTCTCTTGTCGACAACGACAAGCTCTACGATCTGACGGAGCTGCTGCCCAAGTACGCGCCGAATCTGATGAAAAAGGTGCCGCAGTCGCTGGACACGGTCTGGAACAAGCCTTACATCAGCAAGAACGGCAAGGTGTACGCGGTTCCGGCCAACATTTACGAGAACGCGCTGCCCCTGCTCAAGCCGGACCTCGACGCGAGTCGATTCCCGACGGCCCACTACATGGGCTACCTGTACGTCCGCGACGACATTTTGAAAAAGCTCTATCCGCAGGCGAAGACTGTGCCTGAGATCGAAGATTTGTACATGAAAAACGGCAAGTTCACGCGCGACGAGCTTCTGGACGTTCCGATCAAGACGCAGGAGGACTTCTTCAAGTTCCTCTACGATATCCAGAAGCTCGGCATCAAGGAAGGCAATCAGGAGGTCTCGCCCTTCTTCACTTATTCCGGCCAGGACAATTGGAATCTGATGACGGTGCTCTACAGTGCCCTGCTCGGCGGCAGCAGCGCGAGCGGCGACAACTCCTACTTCACTTACTGGGACAAAACGACCAAACGGATCGAATGGGGCTTCAAGCAGCCGGCCTTCAAGGAATTGACCAAAAAAATGAACGGGCTGCTGCGCGACGGCGTAGCCTCCAAGGAAGCGATGGTCGATCCGTACAACGTGTTCCAGCAGAAGCTGAACAACGGCCAGTACGCGGTATCCTACGGCTATCTCGTTCCTGACAACAACGCGCTGGCGCAGGCAGGCAAGCCTTATCGCTACCGCAAGGTGTTCCTGGACATTCCCTACAAAAACGACCAATACGTGTTCCCGACTTCGTTCCCCGACACGGGCTCGCGGATCGGCATCTTCAAAAATTCGGTCAAGGAAGAGGACCTGCCGCAGGTGCTCCGCTGGCTCGACTTCCTCGTCTCCGACGCCGGCGAGAAGCTGTGGTACTGGGGGCCGAAGAGCGCGGGACTGTTCGAGGAAAAGGACGGCAAGCGCGTATACAAGGACAAGGCGCTCGAGGATCAGATGGTGTACAGCAAGCCGGGCACAAAGGCGCAGGAATACGGTCTGAAGCTGTGGGACGGCTCCAACGACGATCGCTCCAAGAGCGACTTCATCAGCTTCACTGGCAAAGGGATCTATTACCCGCCCAATTGGTACGACAAGCAGCGGAGCAAAGAAGAGGCGCTGACTTACTTCGAGATGAGCCGTGTGGAGCGCGCGCCGACGACCGATACGCTCTCGCCCAAGATCTACACCTATCTGACGGCGGTGCCGGAAGCCGACAAGGCGTGGAAGGCGAGAAAAGCGCTGGAGGGTTCGCTCACGAAAGTGCTCGTCGCCAGAAACGACGCCGAGTTCGACAAGTTGTTCGCCGATTTTCTCGCGACAGCGGAAAAGAACGGCTATACCGACGCGCTGAAGGATAAGATCGAAGCGGCATTTCGCGAGACGAACAAGGCGTACATGCCAAACCTGGAAAAGTAAAGCGCAAAGGCGTCGCAGCGACCGATCGGGCGAGCGGGACCCTTAAAGGCCGTCTCGCCCGGCATTTTAAAAGGAGAAAGGATGTGGATGACGTTGAAGAAACGGTTGATGCAAAGGTCCGCGCTCCGCATGTGTCTGGCTTTTCTGCTCGTCAGTTCGATCGGGTGGGCGGCTGCGCCGGGCGGACTGCCCCGGGCCAGCGCGGCCTTCACGCCAAGCACGTGGACGGTGGATACCTATGGCGGCGCGACAGGCAGCATCGCAGCGAGCGGGAGCAAGTACAATCTGCAGTCGACCGGCGCCAATGTCTGGGGCAACGCCGACTCGTTCACCTTCGTGTCGCAGGAGGAGGAATCGCTGTACGACGAATGCAGCAGCGTAACGATCACGGGCACGATCTATTCGATCTCGGGCTATGAAAACGTGAATGCGGCTGCGGGCCTGATGTTCCGCGACAGCGAGGAGGCGGGCGCCAAAAACGTCATGCTCCGGGTGCTGCCCAGCGGCGGAATCCGGTATACGTACCGGACCGCGGACGGCGGGACGACAGCCAATGCGAGCGGGCCTACGCTGACGTTTCCGATCGAGCTCAAGCTGGTGCGGCAGGGCAATATTTTCACCGCCTACTACAAGCAAAGCGGCGTCTGGAAGCTGCACAAGTATGTCGAGGTCGATATGGGGACGAACGTCCGTGCGGGGATCGGGGCATTCTCGGTGACCTCGAATCCGATCACGGCGGAGTTCGGCGACCTGGATATCGTCAATACGAGCAACTATTCGCCGCCGGTGGACGGTTACGTGGATCCCGAACCGACGTCCCCCAACCTGCTGCTGCGCGACCGGTTCGAGGACGGCTCCGCGACCAATACGCCCGAGGCCGTAAACAATCCGGTCTGGCGCGGCGTCCGCTATGCGTGCATCGTGGAAGACGGCGCCGGCAACCGCGCCTGGGTGAGAGACGGCAGCAACGGCTACGTGTACGCGGGCAGCAATGCCTGGACGGATTACGAAGCGAGCCTGGACGTGAAGTTCGACGCGGCCAGCAGCGGGCTGAACATCGCGCAGCTGCTCGTCCGGAGCAGACAGACCGCGATTTACGGCAACTTCTGTTATGCGGCGGGCATCTCGGGCGGCAACAAGCTCGTGCTGGAGAAGCTGACCGCGGGCGAATCCACGACGCTGGGCTCGGTGGGCATCGCCAGCGTCCTGGACGGACAATGGCGGACGATCAAGATCCGGGCGTTGGACAATACGCTCAACGTCTACCTGGACGGCGTGCTGAAGCTGAGCTATACCGACGAACTGCTCCCGAACCTTAGAGGCGGGGTCGGCATTCGCACCGAGGAGAGTCTCGTGCAGCTCGACAACGTCATCGTGACCAAGGTCGACGATCCGCTCGGCGGCGACTACGACAATTGGGTCGGCGGGCGCTTCGACCGCCCTGCGCCGTGACTCGGTATGCACGAAATCATTTTGAATCGGGAGGCTTGGCTATGTCCCTGTCCATACGAAAACGTTGGAGATTGACGCCGCGCAGGGCGGCGGTCGTTCTGCTGGCGCTGCTGCTTCTTTTGCCCGGCGTTCCGGGCGGCTTCACGGCCTATGCGGACACGACGCGCGACGCGTTCGCCACGCAGCAGGCCGAAGGATACGACGCGGCGAACGCCGTCCGTATCACGGGCAACGTGATCAACGATCTGAGGGGCGGCAGTTGGGCCCGCTACGACGACGTCGACTTCGCCTCGGGCGCCAAGGACGTCGTCCTTAAGATCGGACTGCCGGCGAACGCCGCGGGCTACAAAGTAGAGATCAGGCTTGACGCGGTCGACGGGCAACTGATCGGCACGCTGATCACGCAGTCGACGGGCGGCTACGGTACGCCTGCCGAACAGGCGACGACAGTCGAGACCGTCGGCGGCGTCCACGACGTTTTCCTAGTTTTCGTCGGGGGCGTCGGCATCGGCAATCTGGACTGGTTCAAGTTCAACAGCAGCTACAGCGTCACGGACACGGCGCCGCCCGTAACGACGGGCACCCTGGCCGGCGAGTATACCGGCACCTATTACAAATCGGCGGTGACGGCGACGCTGTCCGCGATCGATTATTACAGCGGCGTCGCTTCGACGGTCTACAGCCTGGACGGGGGGACGAACTGGCAGGCTTATTCAAGTCCGCTCAAATTCAATCTGGAAGGCGTCTACGAGCTGCGATACAAGTCGACCGATAAGGCGGGCAACACGGAGACTGCGAAAAGCCTGACGTTCACGCTCGACAATCTGCCGCTGCCGAGCCTGTTCCAGGTGACGCAGACGGTGCTCCCCGGCGAAATCGCGATGCTGATCGGCGAAAATCTGGGTACGGTGACGAGCGTCGTATACGAGCGGCTGGTCGACGACAACGTCGATGCGGCGGAACCCGCCTTCGTCCGTCTGCCGCATCCCGACGAGCCCTTCGATGCCGACGAAGATCCGCGCGCAGTGACGCCGGAATGGGAGGCGAACGTTGGCGAGACGCTCGGGTTAATTCAGCCCGGCCAGCAGTCGCTGAAGTTCAAGATTCCGGAAGACGCGGAGCCGGGCGTCTATGCCGTTCATCCGATCGTGGAAGGCAAGGAGACCCCGGTCATCTATCTCAATGCGCCCGATCTTGTCTGGGCGCAGGGCGATCAGGGCGTCTCCGCGACGCCGGGCGGCTGGGTGCGGCTGAACGGACGCAATCTGTCCGTGACGGGCAAAACGCCGCAGATCGTGCTGGAAGCCGTATCGGGCGGCGTTTTGACGCGGTTGGCCGCGTCCAAGACGCTCGACGCCTATTCGGTGGAGGCGACCCTGCCGCCGTCGCTCGCCGAAGGCGACTACCGGGTTTATGTGCACAACGGCACGGGCGGCGCGACCGCCTGGAGCAATTCGGCGCTGCTACATGTCGAAGCCGCGCAGGCTTGGCCGCAGACCGTATACAACGTGAAGGATTACGGCGCGACGGGCAACGGAACGACGAACGATACGGCCTCCGTCATGGACGCGCTGGAGGCAGCCGAAGCGGGCGGCGGCGGCATCGTCTACTTCCCGCGCGGCCGCTATCACCTCACGAGAGAGCTTGCCGTTCCGACCCGCACCGTCATCCGCGGCGAATCGCAGCGCCTGACCCAGGTGTTCTGGTCGCCCTACGAGTGGGAGCTGAACGAGCTGCCGACCGCGCTGCTGACGGGGACGCACGACTTTGCCGTCGAAGACATCTCCCTGCAGGCCACCCGTACCGGACATTTTATCGTGTCCGAGACGAATACGCCGACGGCCGGCAACGTCTTTATCCGCAGGGTTCGCATCAACGCGAATCCGTTCGCGGGGCACGTCTCGCCCGACGCCGAGAAGCTGATCGCGGACGAGATCCGCGCGCGGGGCACGATCGACGGGCTGCGCATCGGCGGCAAAAACGTGCAGATTGTGGACAGCTCCATCTATAGTCCGAACCGCCCGCTTAATCTGGACGACGCCGAGGGGGCGCTCGTCCGGGGCAATACGTTCTACAACGGCCTGTCGGGCTGGTATTCGCTAAGGGCGCCGGACCGCCTGATTTTCGAGGACAACCAGATCATCGGGGCCGATATGACTTCGACGGGCGGCGGCGTGGACAAACCGATCAACCATAAAGCGCAAAATATTTATTTCGCGCGGAACTCGTTCAAGAACTCCGTCGGCTGGGACCGCGAGGCGATGACGAACGACGGCGGCAGCGGCGCTTATTACGGCAAGATCGGGGCGATCGACGGCACGACGCTGACCCTTCCGAACGGCGGCAGCGCCGCGTCATGGGTAGCGGGCACCTGGAATGGAGGCGGCGGCGTGTTCATCCTGTCGGGCAAGGGAGCGGGCCAATTCCGCGCCATCGTCAGCCATACAAAGGACGTCGTGACGCTGGACAGTCCGTTCGAGTTCCAGCCGGACGCGACCTCCGTCATCTCCATTACCGCGATCCAGCGCGACGGTATTTATGTAGGAAACACGTTCGACAACACCGGCTATTTTCAGTTCTACGGCGGCGCGGTCAACATGGTATTCGACGGCAACCGGCTGACGCAGGCCGGCGGCTTCAACGCCTGGGGACGGCTCCTGTACAACGGCTATCAGCCCGATTGGTACATCGACGTCGTCGGCAATACGTTCGAGGACGGCAATTATTCGCACTTCTACGGCATCAACGACCGCTGGTCCGGCAGCACGACGCTGCGGATCACGGCGCAGGGCAACGATACGCTGCAGATCGGCACGACGGTCCGGCGCAATCAGCTGAAGGATGCCAGCACGATCTCGATCGCGGGCGGCACGCCGCTCAGCAGCATGCGGGATATCGTCGTCAGCGGCAATGCGATCCAGGACGCGGCCAAGGGCATCTCGGTATTCGGGGGCGTCGAGGGCGTCGTGCTGGACGGCAATCAGTACACCGGCGTCGCGGCGCCGCTCACGGTGACGCAGCAGCTGCTGGACGGCGGCAAGGTGCTTGTGCTGCCGGATTAACGCGGCCGGCTATTTAAAAGGAACGCAGAACGACGGCGCTTCGAGCCGCTCGAAGCGCCGAGCTTTTTGAAAAGCGGGAGGACGGCATCATGGTCATGAAGCTAACGGGCATCGGCGTCAATACGCGCGCCGGAGAAGATTCCGAATACAGAACGGTACGATCGCTGGACGGCCGTTGGCGCCTGCAACTGGATCCCGTCAACGCGGGGATGGCCGAAGGCTGGGCGTCGCGGCCGCTTCGGGGAGACTGGCATTGCGAGGTGCCGGGCTGCATTCAGAAAGTAAAGGAGCTGGGGGAGGCTTATCCGTCGGTCGTCGGCATGCCGAACGCCTATCTCGGGACGGCATGGCTGGAGACGGACTTCGAGGTGCCCGAGTTGACGGACAGGCGGCAATTGTGGCTGAAATGCGGGGGGATCGCCCCCGCCGCTCACCTCTGGGTGAACGGCATGTATGTCGGCTACCATGCCTACGCGCCCGTCAGCGCAAAGTGGAATATAACGGACATGGTACGTTCCGGTCGGTCGGCCCGGGTCACTGCAGCGATCGTCGAGGAGGATATCGGGCTGCTCGGGGGGCTTCGCTTCGGCGAGGTGTTCTGGTCCGGACTGTACCGGTCGGTCGAGATCGAGACGGCAGGATCGGTCCGCATCGAGGAGCTATGGCTTCGTCCGGACGCGGCGAACGGGCGGCTTGCGATATCGGGCTGTATTTATAACGACAGCGCGGAGCCGGCCCTGCTGACGCCTTCGGCTAGCGTGGCGGCGTGGCGAGAGGAAGAGGCGGCTTCGGCGGCCGGGAGGTCATGGTCGGCATCGGGCGAAGCGGTCGAAGTCGGCCCGGACGGGAAAGCGGCGTTTGCGCTGACCGTAGACATGCCGGATGCCGACCGATGGAGCTGCGAAGCGCCGACGCTCTATGTTGCTTCTGTCGCGCTGCATGACGGAGCGCGGCCGGTAGACGCTCGCAGGGAGCGCTTCGGCTTGCGCGACTTTAGAGCCGACGGATCGGCGCTCAAGCTGAACGGACGGCCCTTCCTCGCGCGCGGCACGGGACAGGAATACTTCTCTCCGACGATCAGTCCGCTGACGGATCGCGGCATCATCCGGCAGCGCTGGTATTCGCTGCGCGAACACGGCTTCAACTTTTTTCGCTGCCACACCTACACGCCCACCCCGGAAGAGCTGGAAACCGCCGACGAGCTCGGCATCCTGCTCGTGTCGGAGATCGGGCTTGTCTCGAACTTCGGCGGGACCTTTCCTTTTGCCGAAGCGGCGGACGTGCTGGCCGCGCACGTCGCGCAGACGCGCAACCATCCGTCGCTCGCCGTCTATTGCCTCGGCAACGAGGGCAGCCAGCTCATGGTTCACCGGCAGGAAGACCGCGAGCGGGCGGAGGCGGGCTACCGGATCATTAAGCGGCATGCGCCGGACCATGTCGGGATGATTGCCTTCGGTATGCAGGGGGAGCTGCCGGATCTGCCGAACGACGCGGAGAGTCCGCATCTGTGGGGCCATGAATTCAGGCTCGCGTACGACGGGCTCAGCCGGATTCCATGGCGGCTGCTGGACCGTCTGGCGTCAGAGAAGCCGACGATCGTGCACGAATACGGCAAGTTCGGCGTCTGGCCCGATCCGCGGGAGGAGACGGTCTACCCGCCGAACGGGTACGCCGCCTCGTACGGGAGACGGGGCGGGGAGGCGCTTGCCGCCGCCGGTATGGCGGAGCTGGAGGCTGCCATCGTCCATAGCTCCAGAGCGCTGAGCCATCTTTGCACGCGCACGTCCATCGAGATGGCAAGGCGGCAGCCCGGCATGGACGGCTATGTCATGTGGACTTTTTTCCGCCATGGCAATCGCAACGCCGGACTCGCGGACGACATGGGCTTGCGAGGAGACACGGACCCATCGGTCTATCGCGAAGGCTGCAATGCGCCGCTGGCCGTACTGATCGACCGGGATTACGAGGGGCGCACGCTGCGAGGCGGAGCTTGGATCTCGCTCGGTATCCATCTGTCGAATTATTCGGGTATCGATGTGCGGTCGGCTGCGATCGCGTGGCGCTTTGCCACCGGCGACGGGTCGGAGCTGCTGGCCGGCCGCATCGAAGGGATCGGCTGCCCGGACGGCGCGAACGGGCAGGCAGGCGCGATCGAGGCGTCGCTGCCCGACGTCTTGGGGCCGGAGAAACTGACGCTTTCCGTGCGGGTGCTAGCGATGGGAGAGACGGGAGAGCGGGAGCTGGCCGCCAACTCCTGGCCGTTCTGGGCGTTTCCGTCGCGCCGGGAGAAGCAGGGGGACTTGATCGTCTGCGACTTCGCCGACCGGGCGTTCGGCCTGCAATTCCGCGCGCATGTACCCGGGGCCGTGCAGCTCGCGGATTACGATTCGATGCTGCGCGGCTGCCGTTCCTGGACGGGGCCGGACGCGGCGGCGGCGCTCGATCTCGTCCGTCCGTCTATCTATGTGACGGACCGGCTGGACGAGACGTGCCGCTTGTTTCTGGCGCGCGGGGTTCCCGCGCTGCTGCTGGGCGGCGGCTCGCTGCCGGCAGACTGGCTGCCGCCGCTGCATCCGCCAGGCCCGATGGCCTTCCAGTATCATCGCCAGTTCACGAGCTTCCGAGCGGGCTGGGACCGAGGCAACATCGCCACGCTTGTGCATGCGGATCCCGTCCTGGGCGATTTTCCGCACGACGGCTGGTGCGACGCGCAGTTTTACGGCATGATCCAGGACGCCGATCCGCTGCGCGTCCAGGCGGTCGCCAGAGACGTTGGGGCGCCTTGCCGGACACTGATCCGTTCCGTCCCGCGGCTGCAGACCGACGAATCGAATTCGGTCGTCCTGCAGGATCCGAACGCCCGGAACGTGCAGAAGAAGTGGGTCGTCCGTCACATCGCCACCGAGGAGCGCGCCTACCTGCTGCGGGCCGACGTGGACGGAACGGCGCTTACGATATGCTCGCTTCGGCTGTTCGACGACCCCGCGGGCGAATATTTGCTGACCCGGCTGCTGCGGCATCCCGGACGGACAACGAAGGAGGAATCCGGCCAATGACGACAAATGCGCTGCCAGTTCCGAGCCGGGCGCAGCTGCGCTGGCAGGACTGGGAGCTCGGGATGTTCTGCCACTTCGGCATCAATACGTTCACGGGCAACGAATGGGGAGACGGCACCGATTCCCCGGCGCTTTTCAACCCGTCCGCGTTCGACTCCCGCCAGTGGGCGGACGTAGCCGTGCGCGCGGGCTTCAAGTATTTGATCCTGACGGCGAAGCATCATGACGGCTTCTGCCTGTGGCCGACCCGGACGACGGATTACTCGGTCAAGTCAAGTCCTTGGCGGAATGGTAAAGGTGATGTCGTTCGCGAAGTAGCGGACGCCTGCCGGGAGGCGGGGCTCGGCTTCGGTCTTTATCTGTCGCCGTGGGACCGCCATGAACCGCGTTATGCGGACAAGGAGGCGTACGACGACTTTTATGCGGAGCAGCTCGAGGAGCTGCTGACGGGCTACGGTCCGCTGGTCGAGGTCTGGTTCGACGGCGCGGGATCGGAAGGTAGAGCTTACGACTGGCGGCGCATCATCGGTCTGGTTGAGCGTCACCAGTCGGATGCCATGCGGTTCAACATGGGCGTGCCGACGATTCGGTGGGTCGGCAACGAGGACGGCGTCGCGCCTTATCCGTGCTGGAACGCGGCTTCGGAAGCGCGTACGAGCATGTTCACCAAGGATATGCTCACCTGGCTGCCGGAGACGCCGCGCTGGGTGCCCGCCGAATGCGACGTGCCCATTCGCAGGCAGTCCTGGTTCTGGCGCGAAGGCGGCGAGAGCAAGCTGTACACCGACGACGAGCTGATCGACATTTATTACCGGTCGGTCGGGCACGGCTGCAATCTGCTCATGAATCTCGCGCCGGACGATCGCGGACGCATCCCGGATGCGGACGCGCAAGCCGCCATCCGTCTGTTCGACGAAATGCGAAGGCGCTTCGGCCGGCCGCTGGCCGAATGGTCCGGAGGCGCCGGAGGTTACGAGACGCTACTGGCATTCGACGGACCGCTTCGATTCGATCATGCGATCATCGCCGAGGATCTCTCGTACGGCGAACGCGTTCGTTCGTACGTGCTGGAGGCGCTGGCCGAAGACGGCGAATGGGCGGAGCTGGCGCACGGCAGCGCGATCGGACACAAGAAGATCGACGAGTTCCCGGTGGCTTCGGCAATCGCCGTGAGGCTGCGCGTACTTGAGGCGGACGCGTCGCCGATGATCCGCAGTTTGGCCGTATACGGCGTATTCCACGACAGAAAAGGGAGAATGGAATGAACGAAATGAAGACGTCGGCGGATCGGGGCGAGGCGCATCGGACGCAGTGGCAGCGCAAGGAGCCGGAAGGGGTGCCGGATCGGCGCGCGCGAACGAAGCTGCAGACGCAGCTTGTCGTGGCGGGCGGCGGTCCATCCGGCGTCGCGGCTGCGCTGGCCGCAGCGCGGGGCGGCGCCAAGGTCGTTTTGTGTCAGGACCGGTCGGTGCTTGGCGGCAACGCCTCCTCGGAGATCCGCATGCATATGGTAGGCTCCTCTTATCGGGGAAGCGAGCTGTCGACCGAAGCGCGGGAGACGGGCATCGTGGAAGAGCTCGTGCTGGAGTGCGCGGCGCGCAATCCCCAGCGCAACGCCAACATGCTCGACCTGATCTTGTACGAGAAGTGCCGGGCGGAGCCGAACCTGACGCTGATGCTGAACACGACGGTCGTCGGCGTCCGCATGGATGGGGACCGTATCGCTGCCGTTTATGCCAACCGGGAGAGCACGGAGGATTTTTTTGAGCTGGAAGCCGAACTGTTCGCAGATTGCACCGGCGACGGGCGGCTCGGTTATGAGGCCGGAGCATGGTTTACGACGGGACGGGAAGCCGCGGAGGAATACGGGGAATCAGCGGCCGGGGCGAACCGCGACGCCTATCGACTCGGCTCGTCGCTCATGTTCACGTCCAGGGACATGGGGCGTCCGATGCCCTTCGTCGCGCCACCCTGGGCGCGCAAGTTCACGGAGGAAGATCTGCGGCTGCGGGGCCACGATACGTGGGAGTACGGCTATTGGTGGATCGAGTTCGGCGGCACGATGGACACGATCAAGGACAACGAGCGAATCCGGGACGAGTTGCTCGCCATCATGCTGGGCGTCTGGGATCATATCAAAAACAGCGGCAACCATCCCGAGTCGGCCAACTGGGCGTTCGACTGGTTCGGCTTCCTGCCGGGCAAGCGGGAGTCGCGCCGCTTCATCGGCCGGCATGTGCTCACGCAGAACGACATCGAAAGCGCGGCCGACTTCGACGACGTCATCGCGTACGGCGGCTGGCCGATGGACACCCATCCGCCCGAGGGCATTGACGCGAAGGACGAAAACCCGTGCGATCAGCCGCACACGCCTTACATGTACGGCATCCCGCTGCGCGCGCTCGTCAGCCGCAACGTCCGCAATTTGCTGTTCGCGGGACGTAATCTGTCGGCGACGCATATCGCCTTTTCCAGCACGCGCGTCATGGCGACCTGCGCCGCGGTCGGCGAAGGGCTCGGCACCTATGCCGCCGTCGCGCTGACCGGCAAGTCCGGCGCATTCGCAGCCGACGCCTGGCGCGATCCCGCCACCGTGGCCGAAACGCAGCAGCGTCTGCTCCGGCAAGGCGCGTACTTGCCGGGCGTGACGCTAGCGGACCGCAACCTGGCCGCGGAGGCGCGTATCGCCGCCTCCTCCGAGCAGCGGGACGGGCCTGCCGGCGCCGTCGTAGACGGTCATACGCGCACGGTCGCCGGGCCCAGGGGCGTACGGCCGGATCTGGCCGTGCCGGGCTCCCATCGCTGGATGTCCGACCCGTCCGACCCCGCGCCCTGGATCGAGCTCGTCTGGGATACGCCGATCGCCTTGCGCCGAGTTACGCTCGTGTTCGATACAGGACTGCACCGCGTGCTCACCCTGTCGCAGTCGGACGCGGCCCAGCCCCTCATGGTGTGGGGACCGCAGCCGGAGACGTTGAAGGCGCTGCGGGCGGTCGCGCAGACGGAACGGGGCGAGGTGGAGATCGGCCGGCTGGCTGGCAACTATCAGCGGCAGGTCCGGTTCGAGACGGAGCTGACCGGCGTCACCCGGCTTCGACTGTCCGAGCTGGAGACGAACGGTCTCGACCACGCGCGCATCGTGGAGATTCGCTGCGAATGACAGGCGCATATTTAACGGAGGGGCGATGACGATGACAGGGGCTTATACCGTCGACCGAGGCGTCATTCACAGCGCATGCGGATTGCCCGAGTCCCCGCGCTGGTTCTCCGACGGCAGACTGTCCTTTCAGATGGACGATATAGGCATTACGCAGGTGGATTACTGCCATCCCGCGCAGCGATTCGGCAATACGACGCTGTTCCTGCAGCGGCACTGGCACGGCTTCCGTCTTTTCGTTGAGCGCGATCTGCGGAATTATCGGCCGGAGCTGCGGCAGGTACGCGTGTGGCCGTTCGGCGTCGAGGCAGAGTGGCGGCTGTTCGACAGCCTGCTCAGGGTCCGCGTGATGGCGGTGGAAGAGCGAATTGTTTTTGAGCTGCGCACGCCTGCGGGGCTGCCGGAGGGCCTCACCTTGAAGCTGGCATTTTACAAGCATTTCGCGCTGACGCCGAGCGATGCCGAAGACCCGCGCTTCGGGCCGAGAGGCGCGAGACGGACATGGGACGAATGGCGTTTCGACGAAGCGAGGAATGCCTTCATCGGCGGCTTCTCCGAGCGGCCGGAGGAATCCGCGTCTGTTGAAGCAGTTCAAGGTGGATCGCGCCAGCAGATCGCGATCGAGGCGGACTTCCCGCTCCGCGTCGCCGCCACGCCGGTCAACGTCAAGTATACGTTGTCCGGCGCGCAGCCGCTGCAGGCGAACCGCATGTACCGCTTTGCGATCTCGCCGGGCGGCGAATCCGCGCTGGCCGCCGCTTCCGACGAGGCGATCCGCAGGCAGTTCGCTCGCTATCGCGCGGTGGCCGATGTTGCGCCCGTGCTGGACAGTCCTTATCGCGCACTGAACGAATATATGAGCCTGCTGCCGATGTACCACGAGGCCTGCAAAGTCCGCTCGGTGCCGGGCGCGATCAAAGCCAAGACGAACGAATATTGGGTGTGGGGCTGGGACGGTCTGACCAGCAACGACGCCACGATGTACTGGGGAGACTCGGCCTTCATGGCGGATATGCTGCGATTTTACGAGGAGACGGCCGATCCCGAGCGGGGCATCGCGCACGCCTACGGGCACGATCTGTCGGTCATCGGCGTCAGCGCCTTGCCTGCGCAGGGCATGTATATTACGCTGCTGCAGCAATACTACTCAATGACCGGAGATCTGGACACCGTCGTCCGGCATTATCCGTTCGCGGCCGGCTTGTACCGGAGAATTTCGGCGCTGGAAGTGCGGGATACCGGGCTATGCGAAGGGACCTCGCTTTTCCCGGACTTCCCCGTCTTCATGCAGGAGACCGGCCGCGATCTGAGCGGGATGAACAACACGATTTTCTATTGCGCTTCACGTTCGATGGAATATCTAGCCGCGCTTACGGGGGACGAACCTACGGAGGCGCTGGCGGGAGCTCTTTTCCGCCGGACAGAGCGGCATTTTCTGCCGCTGTTCTTCGATCCCTCCCGCGGATTCATCGTCAGCTCGGTCGATTCGGATTCGCTTGCCCGCCGGAATTCCTTCAACGCCAACGCGGTCAAGTGGGAGAACGGATACTGCTGGGAGCTGCTCGCAGGCGCGCATGAACGAAGCCTGCAGTTTTTCGAGGATCATATCATGAGTCCCGCCGGTCTGCGGGAGATCCCGCCGTGGGACGGTGCGTACGATCGCGATGCGAACCAGCTGCATTGCTGGTGGCCGGTGACCGGGGAGTACTTCATGCGGCTGATCAACGCATTCGACCGCAGGGAGCTGATCGATCGCTGGATCGGCTGGGTCGAATACTGGGCGCGTCGGCTGACCTGTCCCGAGGGCATCCCGCTGTATGTCGAGACGACGGAACCGGAGCTGGATCGCTGGAATTCGCTTAAGGGCTCCTGGCAAGCGTACAGCATGCGGGGTTGGTATCAGGCGGCGGTTCATGGGGTCGTCGGGGTCGATATCGATGCCGGCGGCATCCAGATCCATCCCTATTCCGGCGAAGAGCTGACGCTGCAGGGATTGCATTATCGGGGCAAAAGGCTTCATATCGAGATGCGCGGCTCGGGACCTTGCGTCGAAGCCATCGACGTCGGCGGAAACCGGATAAGAGGGACCTGCAAGATTCCTTCCGATCTGCTGACGGGTGCAAGCGAAATCGCGATTCGGGTTCATCGAACCGCGAAGCCCGAGCATTGGCCGTGCATCTTGCGGGCAACGGGATTGGAGCTTAGCGAGTACGCTTGCGGTTCTTCGAACATTTCGGCAGTCGTGAGAGGCGCAGGCACCGCGAGACTTATTGTGCTTGCGGATGAGACGCCCATCGTTCGCCTGGACGACCGCGATGCGCCCTTCGATTACGATTCGGCTAGCCGGGTCGCGACGATCGAGCTGAGCTGCAAGCCGGGGAGGCCTCAAAGGCTTTTTTTCGGCTTCCGGCAGGAAAGCTGAGCCGGCAGGAGCGGATCTGCGAACGGGGGCCAAGCACTTATTCAATCGTCGATGCCACAAAGACTGCCGTCGCCGCGGCAGTCTTTAGCACGGAGTACAACTGAGTTCAACCGGGTTCAACGGTTTTATTGACCGGATCTTTCCGTTCCGCTAGACTCGAAATTATAAATCGGATGCCGGGATGTTGATGCGGATATGGATAGCTACGATATCGCAAGATTGGCGGGCGTATCCCGCAAGACGGTACAGCGCGTGCTGAACAATGCCGCCAGCGTGAAGCCTGCGACAAGGGACAAGGTGCTCGGGGTCATGAAAGCCCACCACTATGAGCCAAGCTCCGCCGCCAGACAGCTGTCCGCGCGCAAGGCGCATACGATGGGGCTTTTTATCGTTCAGGATGCGAGCAGGTATACGCTGCATTCCGACGATTTGTTCTATGGCCCCGTCATCGGCGCATTGATCAGCCGCTGCGCAGAGCTGGGCTACAATACGCTCGTGTCGGTCGTCGATCTGTCGAATGTGGAGCCGCTGTTCAGCATGTACAGACAGAGGAGCATCGACGGCGGCTTTATCGTCAGCTGGTCGGATATGCGCCCCGTCGTCAGTCGGCTGCTCGAGGCGGGTTTTCGGGTCGGTTTGTTCGACGAGGGCTTTTTTCGCGATTTTCCCGCGGACGTGCCGATTCCTCATCTGAACAACCGAGGGAGCGCGTATCATGCCGCCCGCCACTTGCTCGAGCTAGGCCATCGGCGAATCGGGATCTTGACCGGCGATATGAGCAATCATACGGCGCAGGAGAGATTGAAGGGCTTCGAGGATGCGATCGCCGAGCGCGGACTGACGGTGGAGGCGGCTCAAGTCTACTACGGGCAATTCACGGAGGAGGACGGCGTTCGCGCGGTCGAATCGTGGCTGGCCGAAGGGACGCTGCCCGAAGCGCTGCTCTGTTCGAACGACCTGATGGCCTACGGCGCGCTTAAGACGCTGGCCGGCCATGGCATCGCCGTACCGGACGATGTCTCCGTGATCGGGTTCGACGATCTGCTCGTCTCCCAGTATACGCATCCGCCGCTTACGACCATGCACGTCCCCCGGGTGGAGATGGCCGCGCATGTTGTCGATTGCCTGGTCGCAGCTGTCGAAGGAAGGGAGGCGCCGTCATCTCAGGTATTTTTTGCGAGACTGACCGAGCGGCAATCTTGCTCGAAGGCAATGCGCAGCGGGACGGAATCGGAGATTGGAGTATGAGATTGGGCATTGACAACGATTGGAAGGAGCGCTATATTCGTCTTGAAATGTCCCACGGGGGTCAAAATGAAGGCCATCGCAGCGAGCCGCCGGTTGCTTGTAAGTCCGATCGTCAGGTCCAAAGGATGACGCCGAATGCCGCAAGCGGCGCCGAGCCTCATGCCCCGGCGGCGGACGATGCGGAACTGGAGACGACCAGCCCTATATAATCTGGAGGCACCGTTTCGTACGATGCGTCGGAATGTGGCCCATGCGGCTTTGTCGATTTTTGTCCCACGTAGGACATTTTATCTCTTTGATCTGTAAGCGGTTACAATAGGAGGCTGAGCAATTTGAAATTTAAATGGTCGAAAACAGCCGCAGCGGCCGTCCTGTCCGTCGCGATCGTATTCGGTTCGGCGGCGGCCGCTGCAGGAGCGGCTGCGGGGCCGGCGGCGGTCGCCGTCGCGGAAAAAGACGCGGCGCACTGGGCGGATGCGGCGCTGGCGCGGTGGCAGCAAGAAGGCGTTCTGCAA
This sequence comes from Cohnella sp. GbtcB17, assembly GCF_019091135.1. Lineage (GTDB taxonomy): Bacteria > Bacillota > Bacilli > Paenibacillales > Paenibacillaceae > Cohnella. Next base: position 39,261 of record NZ_JAGXJW010000024.1, read on the forward strand.
GGTTATCCGAACGGCGGCCTGCTGCCGAATCGGCCGATTACGCGCGCGGAGTTCGCGGCTATCGTCAACCGGCTATTCGGCTTTCAGGCAGCGCCGGAGCCGGCCTTTTCCGACGCGCCGGCAGCCTGGGCCGCCAAGGAAATATCCAGTGCGATCGCGGCAGGCTATCTCTCCGCCGCAGACGGCTATGCCGCTGCGGCCAACCGGCCTCTCTTAAGGTCCGAAGCCGCGCTGGCACTGAGCAGGCTGTTCGCGATCGACTCCTCCGGCGGCGCACCGGGGGCGGATTGGCCCGATCTGGCGGGCCTCGACGCGGAGACGATCGGCGCGATCGCGGGCCTCACGGCAGCCGGCTACTTGAAGGGACAATCGGACGGCAGCTTCGGGGCCGGCCGGCCCATCACGCGAGCGGAGATCGCGGCGCTGGTGGATCGCCTGGTGGCGCTGCGGATCGACAAGAAGGGAACGTATCAGCCGGGACAAGTGAACGGCCATGTCGTAATCGTCGCGGACGGCGCCGAGCTCCGTTCGGCTTCGATCACGGGCAATCTCTACCTGACGCCAGGCATCGGGGAAGGCACCGCGACGGTTAAAGAGTCGTCCGTGCAAGGGACGGTGTATGTGCGGGGCGGCGGGGAGCGCAGCATCGAACTGAAGGATGCGACGCTGGCGGAGGTTGTGGCGGCCAAAGCCGGCGGCAAGGTCAGGCTTCACGCGACCGGCCGCACGACGATCGCGAACTTGCGGTTCGTGTCGGGCGGCACGCTGGAGGCGGATGACGAGGCATCGTCCGGCATCCGGCAGGTCGACGTCTCGTCCGGCGCAGGCGAAGTGCATCTGTCCGGCAGCTTCAAGCAGGTCGCCACGACGCCGGACGGGACGAACAAGGTCAGGCTGATCGTTGTCGGACATGTCGGCATGCTTGATGTGCAAGGAGGCGCGCAAATCCGGCTGGAAAAGGGAGCGGTCGTCGACAAGCTGCGCATCGGCGCCAAGGAGGCCATCGTCGAAGGAGCGGGCCGGATAGCGGCCGTCGAGGATCCGACAGGCGTCCTGGTCAACCGACTGGAGACGGGAAGCGGTTCGGCGGTCACGCCGACACCGACGCCTACATTGACACCCACATTGACGCCAACATCGACACCCACAGCGACACCGACGGCTACGCCAACGACCAAGCCCACATCAGAGCCGTCGACTTCTCCGACGCCGACGCCTACAGATCCCGGGTCCGGCGGCCGGGACTGGGAGCTCGTCTGGAGCGACGAGTTCGACGACGGCGCGATCGATCGATCCAAATGGACGTTCGATACGACCAACGGAGAGTCGGTCGGCAATCCGGGCTGGGGCAACAACGAGCTCGAGTACTACACCGATCGCCTTGAGAATGCGAAGGAAGAAGACGGCAAGCTGGTGCTGACGGCCCGCAAGGAATTGTTCGGCGGCATGCCTTATACGTCGGCGCGTCTCAAGACTCACGGCCTCTTCAGCCAAGCGTACGGCAAGTTCGAGATACGCGCCAAGGCGCCTACGGGCAAAGGCTTGTGGCCGGCGATCTGGATGATGCCCGAAGAGAGCGCGTACGGAACTTGGGCCGCATCCGGCGAGATCGACATCATGGAAGGCTGGGGCAGCAAGCCGAATACGGTTGCGGGCACGATCCACTACGGCTCGCAGTGGCCGAACAATGTTTACTCCGGCAATAGCTACAATCTCCCGGGCAACGGCACGATCGCCGATTTCCATACGTACGCGCTGGAATGGGAGCCCGGAGAGCTCCGCTGGTACGTGGACGGCCGCTTGTTCTCCACCAAGAACGACTGGTACAGCAAGGGCGCGGGACAGAGCGACAACTATGCCTACCCGGCGCCGTTCGACCAGCCCTTTTACCTGATCATGAACCTCGCCGTTGGCGGCAACTTTGACGGCGATCCCGCCCCGGATACCGTATTCCCCAGCCGGATGGAGGTCGAATACGTCCGCGTCTACGCGAAGGACGCCTACGGAACGGCCACGCCGCCGACCTATCCGAAGGAAGAGTATCCGGCAGGCGCGAAGCTGCCGCAGGGTCCGGACGGGAACCTCGTATACAATGCGGACTTCACGCAGGACGCGGCGGGAGATGACGGCATGGGCGTGCCCGGCACGGCGCATTGGGCGCTGTACAAGGATCCGGGCGCAGCGGGCTCCGTCGCCGTCGACAATATCGGAGGCACGAATTACGCCCATGTCACGATCGCGAATGCCGGGGGCAACTCGTACTCGATTCAGCCGATGGCGATCGTATCGCTCGCCAAGGGCCGGTACTACAAGCTGACGTTCGATGCCAAGACCGACACCTCGCGCAGCATGACGATACGCTTGACCGGCGGCCAGGCAAGGGGCTTTGCCGCATATTCCCCTACGCTGAATGCAAGCCTGGGCGCCGGCTTTCAAACCTACCAGCTGATGTTCCAGATGAAAGAGAACTCGGATGCGGCCGCGCGTATCGAATTTAATATGGGCACCGACGCGCACCCGGTATGGTTCGGCAACGCGAAGCTCGTCGAGATCGACGGCATCCCGTTTGAGCATGACGCCGCCAAGCAGCCGCTGCAAGACGGCAATCATGTCTACAACGGTACCTTAGACCAAGGCGAGCCGGATCGGATGAGCTACTGGCATCTCGCGACTGCGAACGGCGCTGCCGCCTCGGCTGCCGTGCCCGCGAATCCGGTCGCCGAGCGCAAGCTGAACGTAAATATCGCGAACGGCGGCGGGATGCCGAACGACGTCAAGCTGATACAAAAGGGATTGTACCTCCTGTCCGGCAACGACTACGAGCTGACCTTCGACGCGAAGGCATCGCAGGAACGATCGATCGAAGTCGGCTTGTACCGGAAGGACGGAACGCCGATCGCCAGCCGGACCGCGTTGCTAGGCACGGCCGGGAAGCAGGTCCGCCTGTCGTTCGAACGATTGTCCGGCGCTTCGGATGCCGAAGGCCAGCTGATCTTCGCGCTCGGCGGGATGACGGACGCTGTGCAGATCGACAACGTGAAGCTGCTGCGTACGAGCGTTTATTACGATCCGGATACCGTATTTTATCCGCTGCGCAACGGCGACTTCGGCGAAGGGCTCGCTTATTGGGAGACGTCGGGCAACAACGACCAGGCGGGCACGGCAGGCGCCGGCGTCATAGGCGCAACCGTCGAAGGCGATGCCGTCAAGCTGACGATCGGCAATCAAGGCGGCAGACCTTGGAACGCGCTGCTGTTCCAGAGCGGCATTCCGTTGAAGACGAACGTGACGTACCGGGTCAGCTTCGATGCCCATTCCACAGCCGACCGTCCGATGGAAGTGGTGGTGGAGAACAACGGGCCGCGGCTGCTGGATCAAGTCGTCGATCTTGGGCGGGAGACGAAGTCGTACGACTTCGAGTTCAAGGCCGGGCCATCGGAAAACGTCGGACTCAAATTTTTGCTCGGACTTATTCATGATGGAGATGCTCGTTTGGCTTCGCATGACGTATGGCTCTCCAATATCAAGCTGAAGGTGAAAAACGCACCGGTCGCAGAGCCGCCGTCCCTGCGCAAAAATACTTCGAGCAACCATGTGGGGCAGCCCGTCGCGATCGCGTTCGCCGACAACGCCGAATGGCGCTCCAAGGTGTCGTCCGTCTCGATCGACGGCACGACGCTCGACCCCGGCCAGTACACGCTCGCCGCAGGACTGCTGACACTTGGCGCCGCAGCGTTCCAGTCGGCCGGCAATCATACGGTCAAGGTTGCGGCTGTCGGCTACGCCGATGCCATCGTCGTCCAGACCCTCTTGTCGAACGACGGCAACTTGGTTGTGAACGGCGAATTTGAATCCGGCATGTCAGATTGGTCCATCTGGGCGGGCGAGGGAGGCAGTGCGGAGCTGTCGGCGCAGGACGGGACCGGAGTCGTTCGGATCGCGGCAAAGGGCGGACCGAGCTGGGCCGTTCAGCTGTACCAGGAGGCGATTCCGATGACGGCCGGCAAGACGTATGAGCTCAGCTTCGACGCGGCCGCTTCGGCCAACCGTCCGATCACGGTCGAATTCACCGGTACGACGGCGCCCGCCCAATCGTTTGACGTGACGACCGATATGAAAACTTATACGGCGCGATTCACCGTAGCGACGGGTGCGGCGCTGAAGCTGAATTTCCTGATCGGCAATGTGACGTTCGGCGGATCGACGACGCCGGATGGCGTCCATACGCTTAAGCTGGACCATATCTCCATCAAGGAGGCCGCACCGCCGGCTCAGACGGGCCATGCGCTGCTGAATGGCAGTTTCGATACGAATGCCGACCATTGGATGCTGTTTAAAAAGGAGAACGAATCGGACGCCGCGCTGTCTGTCGCGGACGGGGTTCTGCGCGTCGACTGGGGCGGCTACGACGGCTACGAAATATGGGCGACGCAGGTCTACCAGGACAATCTGCTGCTGGAGGCCGGCAAAACGTACACACTTTCTCTGAAGGTCAAGTCTACTATCGAAAAGCAGATGCTCGTCTCGGTGGAGAACGGCGCGGATTACAACGTTCAATATTTGCCCGCACGGTCGGAGACGCTTGAAGCCGGCGGCGAATTCAAGACGTACGCCTATACGTTCACGATAGGCGCGGCCACCGTCCAGAACGGCAAGCTGGTGCTTCAGCTCGGCGGCAATCATGCCGTCGCCCACCGCGTCTCTCTCGACGACGTCGTCCTGACGGAGATGAAAGGGGGTGATTAATGTTCGAAAGCGGAGCCTGCTTAAGCGATGGGCAAAAAGCATGGTGGTACGAAACTAATCAAATGGAGGAAGATGCGAATGATTAGGAAAAAGTCACTGTTGCTGTTGTTTTCCCTGCTTGCGGCAATCAGCTTTCCCCTGTTCTCTCCCCGCGCCGCGGCTGCGGACTTCACCCAGGGTGTGGCTGTGACGGGATCGACGGCGACAATCTGGTTCAAGTCCAACGTAGGCACGACATGGGTCGATGTCCATTACCGGCTGAACGGCGGCGTCCAGCAAAATCTCCGGATGACGTACAGCTCGGCGAATGCCCGTTACGAGCAAGCGGTAACCGGGGTCGCCTCCGGCAACGTCATTCAATATTTTTTCACGTACAACAACGGCACGCCCGCCTACGACACTGCGACCTACACGTATACGGTCGGCGGCTCGACCGGCGGCGGAGGAGGCTCGGGAACGGGAATCGGCTCAATCCCCGCCTCCTCCATTCCGATGCCGTCGGGCAGCGGAGCCGTCTCCTTGAAGGTCATGAACGGGACGGGAGGCGCTTATCCCGACAGCCAGGTATACTGGGGTGTAATCGGCATCAATCCGGCGAACGGCGCCTGGAGCTACCTCGACCTGAACGGCAATCTGAAGCCGATCTCGACCGCTTTGAACGACGCTGCGGGGCATCTGACGAAAAACGGTCAGAACTATGCGAACTTTTTCTATCCCGTCAGCGCGGCAAGCTGGGTCAATCTGCCGAAGATCACGTCGGGGCGGATGTTCCTCTGCGTCGGCACGCCCTGCTATATTAAGACGTACAATGACGGCTTCGCCGGACCCGATATCAACAATCCGTCCGATCCGAACCTCAATGTCTACTTCGACTTCATCGAGTTCACGGTCGACAATGCCGGCTATCACGGCAATACGACCCGAGTCGACGGATTCGGCTTCCCGATTCAACACCGGCTGGTGAACAAGGCAGGCAACTACGACCGCACAGTCGGGGAGCTGGAGTCCGAGACGCGATCCGGCCTGTTCACCAAGTACCAGAATGAAGTGCCGACGGCATTCAAGTCGCTCGCCACCGTGCAAGCACCCTATCGGATCGTCGCGCCGATCCATGGCTCCTTTGCCGCCGGCGGCGCCAACGCCAACTATTTCGCCGGCTACTCCGGCTACAACACGCAGGATATTTTGCGCTGCGACGGCAGCGTGATCAACGCCTCCGTATGTGCGGCGATCAACAGGCATGTGTATACGAGCAGCGACTGGAACAATGTCTCCAACTACTACAATGCAGCTCCCGCCAATTACTACGCGAAGTTCTGGCACGATCACAGCATCGATCGTCTTGCTTACGGTTTTGCTTACGACGACGTCAACGGCCAGGCGGCGTATCTGGAGGTCGGCGATCCGAAGGGCGTTATCATCCGGGTCGGCTGGTAGACGACGATCGATTAGAAGGGGCTGTCCCCAAAGCAAACGGTACGAAGCGAAGGAACGGCCGCTCCGTACCGTTTTGCGGTTTTTGCGCAAACTTCCGAAAAACGGAACCGCGATACGAAATATCAAGCCTACCCACCTTGCTGGAGGGATCGTACAATACAAACAGATGAAAACACTTACAACATTTGAAAAAGACAGGAGGTCGATCGTATGGATGCCCGGGCGGAGGCGCTGGAAGCGCAGCGGACGCAGGCGCGCGCGCGCCGGGGCGGGGCGGCCGGATGGGCCAGGAAGCTGCTCGCCCAGCGCTACCTCCAAGCGATGGCCTTGCTCGGCGTAGCCTGGATGCTCGTATTCAATTACATCCCGATGTACGGACTGATCATCGCATTCAAGGAGTACAACATCATCAAGTCGGTCGGCGACGCGCCGTGGGTCGGGCTTTCGCATTTCCGCGAATTTTTCTCGGACGAACAGCTGCCCGGCGTCATCCGCAATACGATCGGCATCAGCCTGCTCAAGCTGATCGTTGGCTTTCCGCTGCCGATTCTGTTCGCCCTCTTCCTGAACGAGCTCCGGTCGGTCCGGTTCAAGAAGGCCGTGCAGACGATCTCGTACTTGCCGCACTTCCTGTCCTGGGTCATCCTGGGCGGCATCCTGACGACCTGGCTGTCGGACGTGGGCGTCATCAACAAGGTGCTGCTGGCGCTCGGATTCATCCAAGATCCGGTCGATTATCTGGCCAGTCCGGGCTACTTCTGGACGATTGCGGTGAGCTCGGACATATGGAAGGAGCTCGGCTGGTCGGCGATCATCTATCTGGCGGCTATGGCGAGCGTGTCCCCGGAAATGTACGAAGCCGCGACGATCGACGGCGCCGGACGCTTTCAGAAAATGCGGTACGTGACGCTGCCCGGCATCGCCGGCACGATCTCGATTCTGTTCATTCTGGCCGTCAGCGGCCTCCTAAACTCCAACTTCGACCAGATCTTCGTCATGCGCAACGCGCTGAACGACAGCACGAGCAACGTCATCGACATTTTCGTGTACCAGACGGGCATCTCCCAATCCCGCTATTCGTACGCGACCGCCGTCGGCCTGATCAAGTCCGTCATCACGCTCGGCCTGCTGCTCGGCGCGAACGGCGTCCTGAAGCGCATGAATCAATCCACGCTGTTCTGACCGAAGGGAGGGCAACCGATGTTTGCATTAAAACGAAGAACGAGAGGCGAGGCCGTATTCGACGGCGTCAACGTCCTGCTCATGCTGGCCATCTGCTTCGTGACGATCTACCCCGTCTGGTACGTCCTCATCAACTCGCTGAACAGCGGGCAGGATGCGATGAGCGGCGGCATCTACTGGCTGCCCCGGGTGTTCACCCTGGACAACTACGCGGCCGTCGTCGACAACCCCGGCATCGTGACCGCGATGGGGATCACGGTCGCCAAGACGCTCGTCGGCACCGTCCTGCACGTATTTTTCACGGCGATGGTCGCCTACGCGTTCTCTCGGCGAGAGCTGATCGGACGCAATCTCTATATGATTCTAGGAACGGTCACCATGATCTTCAACGGCGGGCTCATCCCGACCTTCCTGCTCATCCGCGACCTGCAGCTGCTGGACAACTTTTTCGTCTACATCATCCCGGCCATGTTCAGCTTTTTCGACCTGATCATTTTCGTCTCGTTTTTCCGCGAGCTGCCGCAAGGACTCGAGGAGGCCGCCAAGATCGACGGCGCCAACGACCTGGTGCTGTTCCTGCGGGTCGTCATCCCGGTCTCGCTGCCGGTCGTCGCGACGATCGCGCTGTTCCACGGCGTCTGGCAGTGGAACGACTACTTCGCGGGCGTCATCTATATCACGCAAAACACCGAGCTGCAGCCGATCCAGACCTTCCTGTACCGCGTCGTCGCGCAGAACGATACGAGCCAGATGGTCACGGCGGCGGCAGGCGGCATTACGAAGTCCGTCACGTCCAATTCGGTGAAAATGGCGACGATGGTCGTCACGACGCTGCCGATCGTGCTCGCATATCCGTTTTTGCAGCGGTACTTCGTGAAGGGGCTCATGATCGGGTCGATCAAGGGCTGATCTGGACGGACGACGTTTCCGTTAAAAGAGGGCAACCACGACTTTCCACATAGAAGACTGTCCATTAGAAAAGCAAAGGGGAACGAACATGAACAAACGCGTATCCAACAAAACGATCGCCTCCACGCTGCTGCTCGCGCTGACGTTCTCGCTGTCGGCTTGCGCCGGCGGCAACAACGAGAGCCAGTCGAGCTCAAGCGCTCCGGCTTCAAGCAGCGCCAGCCCGTCCGCCAGCGCGCCTTCGGCTTCGGGGACCGCCTCCGCCAGCGCGGAGAGCGAAGGCGTTGCGTCATCCGACGCGCCGGGCTGGCAGGCCGACGCCGCCAAACCGATTACGTTCGACTGGTATCTGAACTTCTCCTGGTTCCCGAACAAGTGGGGCGTCGATCCGACCTCCCAGTACGTCACGAAGAAGACGGGCGTCAACATCAACTTTATCGTACCGGCAGGCAACGAGAACGAGAAGATGAACACGATGATTGCCTCGGGCAAGCTGCCGGACTTCATCACGCTTGGCTGGTACGAGGACGCGGTCAAGAAAATGCAGGAGGGCGGGCTCGTCCTGCCGCTGAACGAGCTGGCGAAGGAATACGATCCTTACTTCTTCAAGGTCGCCGACCCCGCCAAGCTGAGCTGGTACACGCAGCCGGACGGCAATGTGTACGGCTACCCGAATGCGTCGTCCTCGCCGAAGGATTATGAGATGTACGGCACGAATTTTACTTCCAACCAGACGTTCCTCGTACGCAAGGACATGTACGAGGCGCTGGGCAAGCCGGACATGCGGACGCCGGAAGGCTTCCTCGCGGCGCTCAAGGCCGCGAAGGAGAAGTTCAAGGACGTGAACGGCCAGCCGCTTATCCCGCTCGGCCTGCACGAATTCACGCCGACGGGCAACTATTCGCTCGAGGATTACCTGGCCGACTTCCTGGCGATCCCGCGGGATATCGACGGCAAGCTGAACGACAAGTACGCGCTCGTCGACAACGAGGAGTACGTGAAGTGGCTTAAGGTATTCCGTCAGGCGAACCAGGACGGCCTGCTCGCCAAAGATATTTTCATCGACAAACGCACGCAAATGGAGGAGAAGATCGCGCAGGGCCGCTACTTCGCGATGATCTATCAGCGCTCCGACCTGGCCGCCCAGGAGAACGTGCTGTACGCCAAGGACCCGAACTCGGTCTATATCGCGGTCGACGGTCCGGCCAACGCGAACCAGGATCCGCCGAAGCTGGCCGGCCCTTCGATCTCCGGCTGGACGGTCACGCTCATCTCGAAGGACGTCAAGGACAAGGCGCGCGCCATCAAGTTCCTCAGCTACCTGATCAGCGAGGAAGGACAGAAGGATCTGTACCTTGGCGAGAAAGGCGTCTCGTATGATACGATCGACGGCAAGGACCAGTTCAAGCCGGAGGCGCTGCAGCTCATGCAGTCCGACCGCACGTCGTTCGACAAGAAGTACGGCTCGTCGTACACGTTCTGGATGCTGATGGATACGAACATGAACCTGCAGTGGGCGCCCCCGAGCGTCGAGCCGGCGAAGCAGATGGAAGATTGGACCCGCGGCAAGACGGTCAGCTACTCGCAGTACGACCTGATCGATCCGCCGGCCACGTCTCCGGAGGGCATCACCAAGACGAAGATTGACACGCTCTGGAGCAAGGCGCTGCCGAAGCTGCTGCTGTCGAAGTCGGACGCGGAGTTCGACAAGGTGCTGCAGCAGTTCAAGGACGATCGCGCGAAGGCGGGGTACGACGCCATGCAGGCGTTCCGCCAGAAGAAGTTCGAGGAGAACGTCAAGAAGCTCGCGGATTTCATGAAGTAAGGCTTTGACCAAGGACTGTCGTCCCTTTCGGGACGGCATGTCCTTTTGGAGTTTTTCGGGCCATGCTCCGATTACGACGGCAAACGGAAGTGACGGCATGCAGAAGCGGACATTTTGGAAAAAAACGGTGCGAAGGCTGGTCGAGCGGCAGGAGCAATGGTCGCTGCAGACGCGGCTGATTCTGGCGTACGTGATCATCCTGCTCATTCCGAGCGTCCTGATCTCGCTGTTGCTGTTCAAGCAGTTCGCGGGCAGCGCGATCGACGAGATGGAGCGGAAAAACGAAAACACGCTCGAGATCGAGCGACTTAATATCGACAACAACATCGAGACGATCAGGCGCGCGGCCGACCTTAGCCTGGCGGACCAGGAGGTACTCGATTACATCTCCCGGACGACGGATCCGGATACCGCCGAGTTGATCGACTTCAGCACGACGGTCGTTCCGGCGCTCGGACGGCTTCAGTCCAACAATCCGAATATCGCGCACATCCGCATCTATTTCGACAACAAGCGGATCAACGAGATCTATCCGGTATTCGCGGACGAAGAGCGGGTCGCTAAGGAGCCGTGGTTCGGCCGTCTGACCGCTTCGGAGGATCGGACCGCGTGGAGCTTGACGCCGACCGACCCGGATCCGTTCAAGATGATATTCGAGAACGCGCCAGCCGGTCAGCCGAAGGTCGCTTTTCTGAAGGAGATCATGTACCCGCTGGGCGTTCACGCCGGCATACTCGAGGTCGACATGCTGATGTCCAGCTTCTTCCCCAAGACGTTCGGCAGCAGCGCGGACGACATGTCCCAGCTGGTCATTTCGGATTCGCAGGGACATCTGTTTTACAATCCGCAGCAGAAGCTGCTGGCGGCGACCGGCGTGTCGCCGGAAGAGCTCGCCGTCGCGCTGAATCCGAGGGAGCGGCAGCAACCTCCGAGCTTCCGCCTGACGCTCGGCGGCCAGCCGTTCCTGGCCGTCTCCCGCGAGATCGAGCCGCTGGGTGCCCGGATGATCAACGTCGTCTCGCTGCAGCGCGTGCTGGAGAGCGCGAGGCAGACGCGCGATCGCCTCATCGCGGCCAACGTCATCCTGATCGCGATTTTGAGCATCGCGACGTATGCGCTCAATTCGTTTATTTTGAAAAAGCTGCATATTCTGACCGATTCGATGAAGCGGGTGCGCCAGGGCGACTTCGGATTCGACCTGACGGTCCGAGGCGGCGGCGAGGTCGGCGAGCTGGCCCATCACTTCCGCAAGATGCTGCGCAAGATCAACGAGCTGATCGCGGATGCAGTGAACAAGAAGGCGGCGTCCAAGGAGACCGAGCTGCGGTCGCTCAAAAACCAGATCGACTCGCACTTCCTGTACAATACGCTCGAAAATATCAAGATGATGGCGGAGGTGGAGGGCCAATATCCGATCTCGGACGCGCTCACCTCGCTGGGCGGACTGATGCGCTACAATCTCAAGTGGACGAGCGAATACGTCCGCTTGCGCGACGAGATCGCGCACATTACCAACTATATCGCCATTATGAATATCCGCTACGAGAACCGAATTCGTCTCGCGCTCGACATCCCGGCCGCCCTGCTCGACCAGGAGCTGCTCAAGATGTCGCTGCAGCCGATCGTGGAAAACGCGGTTAAACACGGGCTGCGCGCGTCGTCCATGGAGACGCTGACGATCTGCATCGAGGCGGAGGCGCGCGAGGGGACGCTGCTGCTGGCCGTTCGCGACGACGGCCGCGGCATGCCGGCGGACCGCGTCGCGCAGCTCAACCGGTCGATCGCGCTCGAGGCGCCGGAACCATCCGGCGCAGTGGCAGCCGGAGCGGACGCGGGGCGAGAAGGGGGCGGCATCGGGCTGCGCAACGTGCATCAGCGCATCCAGCTTTATTACGGCAAGGAGTACGGCCTCGCGGCGGAAAGCGAGGAAGGCGTTTATACGCGTGTCGTCATACGGATTCCATACTTTATTTTGACGGGAGGCGCAGGCTGATGCGAACGCTGCTCATCGTCGATGACGAGAAAAACATACGCGCGGGTTTGAAGGCCATGATCGAGCGCCAGTACAGGGACCGGTACGACGTGTCGCTGGCCGCCGACGGGACGGAGGCGCTGGACGTCGTCCGGGGCGGACGGATCGATATCCTGATTACGGACATTCGCATGCCGGAAATGGACGGCCTGGCGCTCATCCGGCATGTGGCAGAGCTGTCCCCGAACACCGCCGTCATCATCCTGAGCGGCCACGACGACTTCCAGTATGCGAAGGAGGCGATCAAATTCCACGTGCGGGAATATTTGCTGAAGCCGATCGTACGGGAAGAGATGTACGGCATTCTGGACAGGGTGGAGGCGGAGCTCGGCCGCGCCGAGGAGGCGGAGAGCCGGCTCGACGAAGCAGACCGGGTTCGCGAGGAGCTGCGGGCAGCCCAGCTGCACTATATATTCGTGCACCCCGCCATCGATCCGGCGGACGCCGCGGAGCGCTGCAGGTCCGCGGGGCTGGAGCGTCTGGAGCCGGCTTACTGGGTCGGCGCACTTAAGTTCGCCGGCGACCGCGGGCAAAATGTGCTCGCGCAGGAGTTTCTCGCGCGCGGCGTGGAAGGGCGCGCGACCTTCCATCTGGAGGATCAGGACGGTTACCTGATCGTATTGACCGACGAGGTGGCGTTGTTCGACAGGCTTATGCGGCATTTGAAGGACAAAAGCGTCTCCTCCGCCTATCATATCGGGCTGAGCCGCATGAAGGAGCGGCTCGAGGAGGTTCGCGCCGGCTATGCCGAGGCTAGGCGCGCCGCGGGCTACAGCTTGCTGCAGCCGCGCTGCAGCTCCTCGATCATTCGTTACGAGAGCGTCATGGACCGGACGGACGCGCCGGAGCTGCCGGTCGACGACGTCCGCAGGCTCGCCAATATGCTCGGAACGGACCGCGAGGCGGATATGAAGGCGATTCTGGTGCGCCTGTTCGATCTGAAGAAGACTTCGGAGTTGTCGCTCGACTATTTGGAGCGTCTCAGCAAGCTGCTGAACGAGACGGTATTCGACGACGTGTTCCGCACGTACGGCGAAGCGTCGCTGGAAATTTTGCGTCTGTATAAGCGTGTGGGCAGCATCTATCGCTTCTCGGACATCCACGAATATTTTCACGAGGCCGAAAACTTGCTGTTCCGGCTGAACGATTACGTCCGGACGGTCCGCTCCACGCTTGGGGACAACCGGGAGATGCGGAAGGCGGTCGCTTATATCGAGGCGCATTATGCCGAGGACCTGAACATGGCCACGGTGTCCAATCATGTGTCCCTCAATTATTCGTACTTCAGCGAGCTGTTCAAGGAATACACGGGACAGAGCTTCGTCTCGTACGTCAAGTCTGTGCGCATCGAGAAGGCCAAGGCGCTGCTCGCGCGGACGGACGCCAAAATATACGAGATCGGCCAAAGCGTCGGCTTCGAAAACGCGAAGCAGTTCAACCGCGTCTTCCGGGAGCTGGAGGGCGTCCCGGCATCGGAGTATCGCGCAAGGCGTCAGGGGACGGGGCAACCTGGCGCGGGAGCTTGATACCTTCGATACGTAAAACAAGCTTTTTCCCTGCTCGATATGACCGATTCCGTTTTTTGTCGCGGGAATACGATGATTGTATCCTAAGACAAGGAAGTGATTGAATTGGCCAATCGAAATGTACGTCTCGCGCTCTGGTCCGGCACCAACTTTACGGGCCGCCGTATCGTTTTCAGGCGTGGAGGCGTGGCGGTTCGGGACCTGGGCGCATTCCGGTTTAACAACATTCTGTCGAGCTTCAGGCTGAGCAATGTCGCACAAAGCGCCCAAGTCACGCTTGTGCTGTTTTCCCAAACGAACTTCCGCGGCTCGTTCCGCGTGTTCCGCGGGAGCCAGAGCGTAGCGAATCTGGGAAGCTTTAATTTTAACAACGTCACGTCTTCGTTGGTTCTGGTGGGGCGCAGACTGACGAACGAGGAGATCGCGCGCATACAAAGCACGGGCACTCCGCCGCGCGATGTGCTCGTCATCAGGCAATAATAGGGTAGAAGGAATGGAATCGGATATCGTTTGAAGAGAGAAGGCGGCTGCCTTCTCTTCTATTTTACATATCAATCGCGTACGGCGGCAGGCTGTCGCTGTAAGCGAGAAAAGCAACGTTACAGAATAGACGAGCCTCCCGAATCGTGCTGTAAGCGAGAAAGGCGCGGTTACAGGAGCAAGCCGTCGCTGTAAGCGAGAAAAGCAACGTTACAGAAACGACGAGGGCGTTGGACCGTGCAGGAAGCGAGAAATGTGCGGTTACAGGAGCAAGCCGTCGCTGTAAGCGAGAAAAGCAACGTTACAGAAGGGACGAGCCTCCCGCATCGTGCTGCAAGCGAGAAATGCGCGGTTACAGGAGCACGATGCCGCTGTAAGCGAGAAAAGCGACGTTACAGGATAGACGAGCCTCCGAATCGTGCTGCAAGCGAGAAAGGCGCGGTTACAGGAGCAAGCCGTCGCTGTAAGCGAGAAAAGCAACGTTACAGGAAAGACGAACCTCCCGAATCATGCTGCAAGCGAGAAAGGCTCGGTTACAGGAGCAAGTTGTCCGCTGCGAGCGAAACGACAAGACCGTCAGGGGTGATTTTCCCTGGCGTTTTTTCGCTTTATTCGTCCCGCTGCCCGAAAGTTTATCTTTTTTTAATCTTTTCCTTATTTCCGGTTTATTTTCGTTTTCAGGCGTTTTAGAATCGCCCGCTAATATGAATTCAGGCGGACGACGAAGCCGCGAATCGGAATCAGGAGGTAATGAAGATGAAAAAGAAATTGGTAATGGTGGGCGCGGGACTGACGATCGGGAGCGCGCTGCTGGTGACGTCGGCGTTTGCGGATATCGGGGGCGCCGGCGGCGGCTACGAGGCGTACAAGAAGGCGATCAAAACGACGGCGGCGGCGGAAAACGCGACGCAGCATTACGTGCTCTCTGTGAAGGATAACGGAGCGGAGCTGCTAAACGTCAACGGGACGCTCAAGGAGAGCCGGATGGCCGGCGGCGTCAGCGGCAGTGCCGAGATCGCGACGGGCGCGGCTTCCGAGCGGCTTGAATTTTACCATCAGGACGGCGCGATGATCTTCAAGTCCGGCAGCAGCGACACGTACAACGTGGCGACGGAGAAGCACGAAGCGGATCGCGCCGACAGCCATGACTGGGATCGCGAAGATCCTGCCGTTGGGCAAGGGCTGGAGAAGCTGGTCGACGCGCTCGTCGGCAATCTGAAAAATAACGTGAATCTGAGCAAAGAGGCGGACGGGACGCAAGCGATCGACATGACGCTGAAGGGCTCGCAAATCCCGGCAGCGTTGAACGTGATCGGCTCGCTTGTCGTGAAGGAAGCGCTGAACGCGGAAAATGTACACCAAGACTCGGCCTTGAAGGATACCGGCGTCGTCGGCATCGATCTGTCCCGCCTGGACGCGAAGCTGCCACGGTTGACGCAGGATGTGAATGTCGACCAGGTGTCTCTGCGCGCGGAGATCGACGCGAATCATTACATCGTCCACCAAGTCGTCGAACTCGCCGTCACGGGCAAGGACGAAGCGGGCGTATCGCATCGGCTGGCCGTCAGCGCGGATATCGACACCTCGGACGTCAACGGGACGACGCCGGATACGGTGGATCTGACGGGCAAGAAGATCAATAAGATCGAGGCCGACAAGCTTCAAGACTAACGGACAGATGAAATTCGGGAAAGGGAGCGGCCGCCCGGGCCGCTCTGCCGATCCCGCACAAGGAGGGAATATCGTGTCGGAAGAGACGGTGCTGGACATCGAAGGATTGACGAAACGCTATCGGAACGGCAGAGGGGTGAACGAGGTCTCGCTTCGCATCGCCCGGGGAGACGTCTACGGCTTCTTCGGGCCGTACGGCGCGGGCAAGTCCACGGTCATGAAGATCGCAGCCGGCCTGGTTCGTGCGGACCGGGGGCGCGTCCGGCTGTTCGGAACCGATGTCGCCGAGGACTACGAGCGGGCCATGAAGCACGTCGGCGTGCTGATCGAGAAAGCCGAAGCGTTCGAATACATGAGCGCCTACAAAAATCTGGAGCTGGCCGCCAGGCTGTACCCGGAGCTGCCGAGAACGCGGATCGACGAGGTGCTTGAGCTGACGGGACTGTCCGCAAGCAAGCGGGAGAAGGTCGGCCATTTTTCGCTCGGCATGAAGCAGCGGCTGGGGATCGCGTCCGCGCTCGTCGGCAGGCCCGAGCTGCTCATTCTGGACGAACCGACGAATGGGCTCGATATCGAAGCGACGGTCGATTTAAGAACGCTGATCTTCCGGCTCGCGAGCGAGGAGCGGATCACCTTTTTCCTGTCCAGCCACCTGATCTCGGAGATGGAGTCGATCTGCAACCGGATCGGCATCATTCAGGACGGCCGCATCATTCGGGAGGGCAGCTGGCAGTCGCTCAAGCAAGCTTCGGGCCAGTCGCTCGAGAGCTACTATATGAGTCAGATTCGGTCGGAAAAAGGAGGAGAGACGAATGGAGCTGCTCAAGCGATCGACCGTCAATGAGCTGGCGAAGCTGTATGCGAGAAAAAAAACGATCTGGCTGCTGTTGGTAGCCCTGCTCCTGCCCTTCGCAGGCCTGCCTGTCGTCCGGCAGCTGCAGAATGGACTGGGCATCGCGGGTATCGCAAGCGATCAGTATGCCGTCACGATCCTGAACGCGATGACGCTGTTCGTGCTGCCGCTGCTCATCTTCATGACCGCGTCCGACATGGTGTCCGGCGAGATCGGCGACAAGACGATCCGATCCGTGCTGTCCCGGCCGGTAAGCCGGACCAAGATTTATGCAGCGAAGCTGATCGCGCTGTTCGCGCATACCGCCGTCTTGCTGCTGCTTGTTTTCGTCGCATCCGAGGCCGCGGCCTTCCTGCTACCGGACGCCCGGGACGCGTCGGGGGGAATAGGCGAAGCCATCCTCGCTTATGCAGCTGCCGCCCTGCCATTGTTCGTACTGTGCACGGCCGCGGCATGGGTGTCGCTCGGTTTCAAAAACGCGAGCGGCGCGCTGACGGTATGCATCCTGCTGTACGCGGCCGCCAAGGGACTGGCGCTCGTCTTCCCGTCCTACATGGTCTTTTCGCCGATCACGTACATGAATTGGCATCAGCTCTGGCTGGGCGGCGCGATTCCCGCAGGAAGAATATTCGCGATCTTCAGCCTTCTGCTCGGCTGCGGTATGGTATTCTATACAACGGGTTATTACTTTTTCGATAAAAAAGAAGCGTAGGAGAATGCACATGTCGATCCGCATCAGGCTCTTGCTGTCTTATCTGGCGATGCTGGTCATCCCGCTCATTCTGATCGGCATCTCCTTCCTGGTCATCGTCGTATCGGCGATCGGCGATCTGAAGACCGTATTCACGCTGGATACCGGGGACGGCAATCCGCTCGCGGCGATCATGGGCGAAGAGGCGAGCATCGCATCGGACATCCGGACGCGGATCGCGGGCGATCCCGATTCCTTGCGCGATCCCGCTCTGATGAAGGCTTACGACGATCGGCTGCAGAAGATCAACATGGGGCTGATCGTCCGCCTGGGCGACCGGGTCGAATATATATCGCCGGAGCTGAAGGAGACGAAGGTCGCTTCGAATCTGCCGCCCTTCGGCACCGAAGTCCGCTGGATGGAAGGCCACGATATGGGCAGCGGCAGCTGGATGCTGGACCGTCAGTACAACGTCGTCTTCGAGGACGGCTCCAAGGGCAGCTTTTACATGCTGCTCAACATGGATTTTCTGGGCTGGCTCGCGGAGCGCATTTCCAAGCCTTTTTTGCTCGCGCTTCTGATCATTCTGGTCGTGGTCAACGGCATATTGACGTTTTTCGTATCGCGCAGCATTATCCGCCCGCTTCGATCCCTCCGGCGCGCAGCCGAGGCGATCAAGGAAGGCAATCTGTCCCACCCGGTCCGCCCCGAATCGCGGGACGAGATCGGCGAGCTTGCCGCCGCGTTCGAGGAGATGCGGCTCAAGCTGAAGGATTCGATCGACCTGCAACTGCAGTACGAGGACAATCGCAGCAGCCTGATCTCGAACATTTCACACGATTTGAAATCTCCGGTCGCCGCAATCCGGGGCTACGTCGAGGGCATCATGGACGGCGTCACGCATACGCCCGAGATGCTGGACAGCTACATCAAGACGATCCACCGCAAGACGGTCCAGATGGACCGGCTGATCGACGAGCTGTTTCTGTACTCGAAGCTGGACCTGAAGCGGCTGCCGTTTCACTTTGAAGAGGTGGCGCTGGACGACTTTCTGTCGGATTGCGCCGAGGAGCTCCAACTGGACGCGGAAAAGAGCGGCGTGAAGCTGAGCTACGAGCCGCCCGCGCTTGCGGAGCCGGCCGTCGTCGTGGCCGACCGCGAGAAGCTGAAGCGCGTGTTCGTCAACATCGTCGAGAACGCCGTGAAGTACGCCGACAAGGCGGACGCGGCGATCTGGATCGGATTCATCGAGGAAGACGGGTATTACAGGATCGGGATACGCGACAACGGAAAGGGGATTTCCGCGGAGTCGCTGCCGCACATCTTCGAACGTTTTTACAGGGCGGACACGGCCCGCAACGTCGATACGGGAGGCAGCGGATTGGGCCTTGCGATCGCGCAGCAGATCGTCGAGGAGCACGGCGGCCGGCTGGCGGCGGCGAGCGAGCTGGGGGCGGGCACCTTGATCACGATCTCGCTTAAAAAATGGACGGGAAGGGGGCGCGCCGAATGAAACGCATCTTGATCGTCGAGGACGACCTCAGTATGGCGGAGCTCGTGCGGGATTATCTCGCCATTCACAACTATGAACCGCATATCGAGACGAGCGGCGACCGGGGGCTGAAGCAAGCGCTCGAGGGCAAGTTCGATCTCGTTCTGCTCGACCTCATGCTGCCGGGGACCGACGGGTTCGAGATTTGCCGCCGCTTGCGCAGCGAGCTCGATATTCCGATCCTCATGGTCTCCTCCAAGAAGGAGGACATCGACAAGATCAGGGGCCTCGGTCTCGGCGCGGACGACTACGTCGTCAAGCCGTTCAGCCCGAGCGAGCTGGTGGCGCGCGTGAACGCGCACCTCGCCAGGTACGAGCGCCTGTCGGGCGGCGGCCAGAAGCGCGAGGAGATCCGCATCCGCGGCCTGCTCATCGACAAAGCCTCGCGGCGCGTCTACGTGAACGACAAGGAAGTCGCGTTTACGACGAAGGAGTTCGATCTGCTCGCGTTCCTCGCCTCCAATCCGAACCGCGTCTTCAGCAAGGAGCAGCTATACGAGCAAATCTGGGGCATGGACTCGCTCGGCGACCTGCCGACCGTCACGGTCCATATCCGCAAGATCCGGGAGAAAATCGAGCTCGATTCCTCCCGCTCGCAGTACATCGATACGATATGGGGAGCGGGATATCGCTTCCAGGTTTAGGAGAAGCTTCAGGGACCGTAGCCCGCAGCCTTTTTTTCGCGCGGATCTTATCGAATAACAACAATCGAAAGATTTGCTTATTTGCCCGCCACTCGCCTTCCGCTAGATTATCTAGTAAGGATAATGATCCAGAAGGCAGGGGGACAAGGAACGACATGATATTCGAGAAGTTCGAGGAGAAGCATTTGGAAGGCGCCTTGGCGCTCTGGAACAAGGAGCTTGGCGCCTCGTTCCCGATGCGGCCAAGGCTGCTGCGGCAGAATGTGCTGGAGGATATACGGCTTCTGCGCAACGGTTCCTGGGTCGCACGGGATTCGAAGAGCGGGGCGGTCATCGGGCTCGCGATCGCAAAGTCGGCGGCCGAGGACGACGGCCGCTTCGGACTTCGGCGCGACGCCGGGTGGATTCAAGCGCTGCTGGTCGGTTCGGCGCATCGGGAGAAGGGGCTCGGGAGCGAGCTGCTGCGTCTCGCCGAGGGCGCCTTCCGCGGCGCCGGGGCAAGGCGCGTCACGTTGGGCAACGATTTGCACCGTCGGCTGTTCCCTGGCATCCCGGGCGAGCTGGCGGACACGCGGCGGTGGTTCGAGCGTAGAGGTTATGTCCATCGGGAGGACGTCTTCGACTTGATCAAGGCGTACGGCCCGGACGAGCGCGTCGCCATGCCCGAATTCGGCGGCGGCGCGGCGGCGAGAGTCGCGGAGCCGGCGGACAGGGAAGCGCTGACGGCGTTCATGGCGCGCTGCTTCCCCGGCACGTGGGATTTGCAGCACCGCGACTATTGGGAGCGGGGCGGCACGGGGCGCGAGTACGTTCTGCTCGAGCGGGAGGGCGCGATCGTCGGCTTCTGCCGGATGAACGACGCGGCATCGCCCCTGCTGGCGCAAAACGTATACTGGGCGCCGCTGTTCGAGGAGGAGCTGGGCGGCATCGGCCCGCTCGGCATCGACGAGGCGTGCAGGGGGCACCGGTACGGCATCTCGATCGTGCAAGCCGCCATTCATTTCTTAACCGCGCGGCGCGTTCGGCGCATCGTCATCGACACGACGCCCTATGTCGACTTCTACGGCAAGCTCGGCTACGAGGTATGGAAAACGTACGCCAAGTACGACAAAACATTGGACGAGGCGAGTGCGGAAGTACGTTAGGTTTGCGTTTATAGGAATGCTGCCCGAGGGAGCTAAAACAGCCTGCCGGATCTCGCCGGCAGGCTGTGTAATTAATTGATCGTTCTCCGTTACTTCAATATTTCGTGTGGCTTAATTCACCCAGAAGCTATAGCTGGCGCTGGACAGCGTTCCCGTGTCGGACACGATAAAGTAAGCTTTGCTTCCCGGCCCGACCGTTATTTGAATCGAATCTAAACCGCCGATACCGTTATCCCATGGATTCAGGTATGTGACGGAGCCGCCCGGATTGTGAATTTCTACCCAATAGTTATAATTCACGTCCGCTGGAGACAGAAGATTTGCCGTTTTCGTTATCGATTGCGCAGTGTTATTGTTCAATACGAAAATATCGGCTTCACCGCCTTGCAATATCGTTCCGTAGCCGGAACCGGGGGTGACAGCGACTGCGGTACTAATCGTATCCCCGTACCCATATTGAGCATACGCGGAAGGCACGCCAACCAACAGCCCGAAGATGGACAGCAAAACGATGAACTTCTTCATTAATACACCTCTCTCCTTTGATTGGAAACTGGCCAGTTCCTACTATATATGACAACGAAAAACAGGAAAACGTTGCATAATCATGAAATCGTTTATTTCACATTCGATCGCCGGTGCGTATTTGAGAATTATCGATTATGGCTCCGCCTGAACTCGCTCGGCGTCAGGCCCGTGTACCGCTTGAACACGCGGTTGAACGAGGCGACGGTGTAGTAGCCGACGAGCGAAGCGATCTCCTGGATGAGCAGGTCGGTATCCCGCAGCATCTGGCTCGCTTTGTTGATGCGCACA
The DNA here is from genome assembly GCF_019091135.1 of Cohnella sp. GbtcB17. GTDB lineage: Bacteria > Bacillota > Bacilli > Paenibacillales > Paenibacillaceae > Cohnella. The sequence continues at coordinate 60,770 of NZ_JAGXJW010000024.1, forward strand.
GTCAGGATGTAGTCGCTGAGATTCGTGCCCGTCTTTTCCTTGAAATATGTGGACAAATAAGGACCGGTGATGCCGAGCTTGCCCGCGATCGCGTCGAGCGACAGATCTTCGCCGAAGCGCTCCTCCACGTATTCCATGACAAACTTCGTGATGATGTCGGTCTCGGACTTTTTGGCCCTTACGGCTTCGGCCGACTTCGTCAGAAACTTCTCGAAGAACGCCTTGTATTGCTCCAGTGTGTAACAGCTCTTCAGTTGATCGTAGGGCGAACCGCCGTCGGCAAAGGTCGTGAACGAGATGTTTTGCGCGTACAAAATTTTGATCGTCCGATTGACCACATCTCTGGCGAAGTCCTGAAATTGATGGGCCAGCGCGCCCGCGCGCGCAAGCTGGTCGAGTAGCTGGTTCACGAGCGGCACCGTCACTTCATCGCAGCCGGCCTGCAGGTTCGCCGTGAGCTCCTGCTCCTCCGAAGGCGCGGGAATCATGAGCGAAGGCTGCGGGACCCATTCGCCGATCACCTGCACGTCTTCGCCCAGCCTGCGCTGCTTGACCAGGTCGAGGACGTCCTGGTACGTCTCCGCGAAGTCGGCGGAGTGGCTGCGGACGGGGCTGATCGCGATCGTGAAGTTGCAGTACGGGATATCCGTGCCGAGCATGCGGGCCAGCTCGGCCATATGCTCGTCCTGCCGTTCCGCGCCGCGGTCGTTCTTGACGAACAGGATGGACAGGATCTGGTCCTTCTCCAGCTGGAAGGTCAAGGAATCGTCGTACCGGCTGGAAAAATGCGCGTCGATCAGCTCCTTGTACATATTGAAGGCGCGTTGCGGCGCATTCGCAATCTCTTTGGCGAAGCGTTCCTTGAAGTCGATCTGCGACAGCACGAGCCGGTAGTGCGCAGCCGAATCGACGGTCACCGGGAGCTGTTCGCCGCCGCCGTGAATTTTTTTCAGCTTCTTCATATAAGCGAACTGCTGCAGCAGGTTGTTTTTGGCGAGCAGGTCCTGATGGTATTCGCGGTTGGAGCGCGACAGGTCGCTTAACGTGTCGTGCAGCAGGTTGAACTCCTTGATCCGGCTCCCCTCGCCGGCGGGGACGCCGACCGCGCGAAGAGACTGCACGGAGCGGATCATGTTCGCGAGCGGATTGTGGAACCGCTTGGAGAACCAATAGGACACGGCAAGGCCGATCAGCACCGACAGCGTGAGCAGCCCCACCATCATCAGGTTCAGTCTGCTAAGCTGTGCCGCCAGCCCTTTGTCGGATACCTTTTCGATGTACGTGAATCCGGTCTCTCCGCCTGTCCGGTAGAAATAGTAGCTGCCTCCGATATTGACGTAGCCCTTCCCGGTCTTGCCCGCAACCTCCGAGGGAAGCGCAGGACTGTCGCCGGAGGAAAAGAGCGCCTGGCCGCGGCCGTCAACGATAAAAAACGTGCTGTCCGGCTTCGCCTGGTGAAAGGCCGTATAAATGCGATCGCCGTTCAAAAAAGCGATAAAGGCGAAGTCGTGATCGTAGCCGTTTTTGACCAGAATGGGCAGCAGCGTTCCGAGCGGCTTGCGCTCGAACGGCGTGACGGAGGCGAACGAGCCGGCCGGGTACACCTTGAAGCTCTCGCCGCCGTCGATCTCGCGCCGCCAGAAGTCCGCCGTATACGAAGGCTCGTAGTAAAATTTCGAAAACATCGTGTCCGGGTCCCGCGTGCCGTCGCGGTCGATGATAAAGCCGTCGCCGCGGAAAAAATAGACGATATTGTCCAGGTAGAGAGAAGTATTGTTCAAATCGTGCGCCAGCGACTTCTGCACGTCGACCACGACATCGTATCGTCTCATCGGATCGCCGCGCTTCAAAATTTCCGTGTCGTTGTCGAACAGGTAGCCGAGCATGAAGCTCCGAACCAGCTTGATATGCTTTTCGTAATTGGCGGCCGTCGCGTTCAGATTCAGGCTGCTGTTCAGAATAATCTCGTCCCGGATATTCTGCCTGAAAAAGGTAAAGGCAACCGAATAAATGGATACCAAAAGGAGAATGATCGCGATGAAGCTGCCGAACAAGGTGTAGAAAAGAGACATCTGGTTTTTGGCCGTCCCCCGGAATCGCGCCGTCCATTTCATCCGATTACTCCTTTTTTACAAATTCGTCGATCGAGCTTTACATAAAATTGAGTATAGCCCCGTGTCAGCTGTACGCTCAATACTCTTCGCTTCGGAAACTTATCCTTTTTAACGATTGCCCGCGAATTCCCCTCACTTTTTAAGATTCGACAAGAACCGTAAAATCCCCTGATGGCGGGCCCGCCGCCGCGCTTGGTATGATGACCGCATTCGAACGGAGGAGGCGGTCTTACAAAATGGAATATCGCGTGGCCGTGATCGGAGCCGGCATCATCGCAGGCTCGCATCTGAAGGCGCTGCGCAGTATGGATGCGCTCGCGCCCTGCGCGATCGCGGACATTGCCCGGGATCGGGCGGACGCCCTGGCGGCGGAGCACGGCATCCCGTCCTATGCGGATTACAAAGAGATGCTCGACAAAGAACGGCCGGATATCGCGGTCGTCACCCTGCCCCATTATTTGCATAAGGAAGCCGCGTGCCTGGCCGCCTCCCTCGGGTGCCATGTCATGCTCGAGAAGCCGATGGCGATGAGCGTGAGCGAATGCGACGAGATCGTCCACGCCGTGCAAGCGGGCGGGGTGAGGCTGATGGTCGGGCACACGCAGCATTACGATGCGGCCAATCTCGCGGCCAAAGCCTGGATCGACGGCGGCCGGCTCGGGCGACTGACGATGATCGACGACAGGCGCCACCAACGGTACGACACGCCAACGAGGCCGGCATGGTTTTTCGAAAAGGCGAAGGCGGGAGGCGGCATTTTGACGAATCTTGGCTCGCATTCGATCGACAAAATTCAGTGGATGACCGGCGAGCGGATCGCCAGAGTGACGTCAAGCGTTCTTTATGCGGACATGAGAGGGGATATCGAAGGCGGCGGCTCGGCTTTTCTCGTGACCGAATCGGGCATTCCCGCGACGCTGTCGCAATCGGGCTACCCGGGCGCCGTTGTCGACGAGACGGAGTTCCGGTTCACCGGCGGCAGCATGAAGCTGCTGACGGGCAGGGGGCTCTGGATCAGCCAGGGCGGCGATTACGAGCAGGTCGACGTGCCGCGGCAGCCGGATCCGTTCGTCCGCCAGTTCGAGGATCTGCTCGGCGCGATTCGGGAGAACCGCGAGCCCGAATGCTCGATGGCTTACTCCCGAAGCGTCGTCGCGGTCGTAGAGAGTCTGTACCGCTCGCATGAACGAGGGGCGGAAACGCCGGTCGAACGTTAAAAAACCGCTAATAAGCTTCTCTAATGCAACAAAAACCGAAAAAATGCGAGGTTTCCGCAGATCGCATCATTGCGCCGCCGACACAGCATTCATTAAGCTAAGCGGCATAGACACATCGCTTCAGACTGGAGGGTCGCAAGTGGCATTATTCCGATTGAGACTGAACAGAAGCAAGTACCTGCTGCTGCTCTTTTTGCCGGCACTCGTGTACTACATTTTGTTCAAGTACGTGCCGATGTTCGGCATCCTCATCTCGTTCAAGGATTACAATCCGTTCAAGGGCATATGGGCGAGCGACTGGGTGGGACTCAAGTATTATTCGATGTTTTTTCACAGTCCGGACTTCCCCAAGCTGCTGAAGAACACCGTCCTGCTCGGCGTTTACAAGGTCGTATTCGGCTTCCCGGCTCCGATCATTCTGGCGCTGCTGCTTAACGAAGTCAGGAAGGGCGTCGTCAAGCGGCTCGTGCAGTCGATCAGCTACTTGCCCCACTTCATCTCGAACGTCGTCGTCGTGAGCATGATGTTCCTCTTCCTGTCTCCGACCAGCGGCCTCGTCAACCACGTGATCGAATGGATGGGCTACAGCTCGGTCAACTTCATGCAAAACGAAAACTATTTCCGCACGCTCTACATCTTGTCGGAGATCTGGCAGCATATCGGCTGGGAGACGATCATCTATCTCGCGGCGCTAAGCGCCATCGATCCGCAGCTATACGAGGCGGCGACCGTGGACGGCGCCAGCCGTTGGCATCAGCTTCGCCACATCACAGTACCCGGCATCATGCCCGCGATCGTCATCCTGTTCATTCTGAACATCGGTCACGTCCTCGACATCGGCTTCGAAAAGGTGCTGCTCATGCTCAATCCGTCGATCTATTCGACGGCGGACGTGCTCAGCACGTACGTGTTCCGAACGGGGATCCAGGCGATGAACTACAGCTACGGCACCGCGATCGACCTGTTCACGAGCGTGGTCAACCTGCTCTTCATCCTCACGGCGAACTGGATCAGCCGCAAGACGAGCGAGACGAGCCTATGGTGAGGAAAGGAGCGAACGCGCAATGAAGCCTAAATTCGGTCTGTTCGATGTGATATTGTATGTTGTTCTATTCGCCGTCGCCGCGTCCGCGCTGTATCCCTTCATCTATATGATCGCGGTCTCGCTCAGCGGTACCGTGCCTGTGCTGAAGGGCGAAGTGTTCTTCTGGCCGAAGGAATTCAACCTGAACACGTACACGGCCGTCTTCGACAATCCGGAGATCGGACGCGCCTACGTCAATACGGTCATCTATACGGCGATCGGCACGGCCATCTCGCTGATCGTCAGCGCGGCGGGGGCTTACTCCCTTTCCAAGCGGGACATGCTGTTCCGCAATGGCTTCATGGTTATGGTCGTCATCACGCTTTTCTTCAGCGGCGGCATGATCCCGACCTTTCTCGTCGTCAAAAGCTATCATCTGATCGACACCATCTGGGCGATGGTGCTGCCCGGCGCCGTCAGTACGTGGAACCTGATCGTCATGCGCACGTTTTTCACCGGCATGCCCCAGGAGGTGGAGGAGTCCGGCAAGATCGACGGCTTGACCGACATCGGCATCTTTTTTCGGCTCGTGCTTCCGCTGTCCAAAGCGATACTCGCGACGATCGGCCTCTTCTACGGCGTCGCCATCTGGAACAACTTCTTCTCCGCGCTGCTCTATCTGCGCGACGCCGACCTGTTCCCGCTGCAGGTCATCGTTCGCAACATGGTGCTTCAAGGATCGGGCGGCGCCAATGGCGCGGGCAACATCGGCGGCGACAGCATGATCGTCGACGAGGCGCTCAAGTACGCCACCATTATCGTGACCACGGTTCCCATCCTTTTGGTCTACCCGTTCCTCCAGAAGTATTTCGCCAAGGGAGCGCTCATCGGGTCGGTCAAAGGTTAACATACAGACATGGGAAAAATTCGTTCGGAAAACAGAAAGCGAGGGGCAACAATGAACAAAAAGACAGCAGTCGTATTGTCCGCGGTCATGGGCGCGAGCGTCGTACTCGGCGCGTGCTCGAAAAACAACAACGAAGGTGCGAGTCCGTCGCCGTCCGCCTCGGCCACGACTTCCGCAAGCGCCGGCGCAAGCGCGTCCGCCGCGCCTACGGAGCTCACGCCGCAAACGTTCACGTTCCTGAATTACAGCAACCCGAGCTGGCCGTACGACGCGAACTGGAAGATCTGGTCTTATATTAAGGAGAAGACGGGCGTCACGCTGGACATCCAGCTGCCCGCGGGCAATCTGCTCGAGGACGCGATCAGCCTGGCCATTGCCGGCGGCGACATGCCCGACATCATGTGGACGCAGGAGAAGCGCCTCGCCGACAAGTTCGGCCAGCAGGGCGCGCTCGTCAACATTCTCGACTATGTGGACGACATGCCGAACTTCAAAGCCTGGATGGAGAAGTATCCGGCAGAGACGCAGAACATGCTGTCCTCTGACGGCAAGATGTATGAATTCCCGAACCAGGGGCTCGGGGAGTCGAATCGCCGCACGTGGATGTACCGCGAGGACATCTTCAAGAAGCTGAATCTGTCGACGCCGAAGACGTGGGACGAGCTGTACGAGACGCTGAAGAAGCTGAAGGCGGAATACCCGGACAGCTACCCGCTTACGGTTCGCAACGGACTGCGATACTTCGAGGACTTCGCGGCGGGCTTCGGCGTGTCGGCGCCGGTCGACGCGCAGCGGGCAAGCGCTTATCTGGACGGAACAAACGGCGAATGGAAGTATGCGCCGATTCAGCCTGCGTACAAGGACATGCTCGTCTACTTCAACAAGTTTTATAAAGACGGACTTATTCCGAAAGACTTCCTCACGATCGATACGAAAATGTGGCAGGACATCGTGTCCACGAACCGCGCGTTCGTCACGCTCGACTACATCGGGCGGATCGACTTCTACAACAGCGCGCTGCGCAAGGACAATCCGGACTTCTCCATGAACTTCATGGCGCCGCCGGCGGGTCCGACCGGTCTGCAGAAGAACGCGTTCACGGCTGTCACGGAAGAAGGCTTCATGATCTCCTCCAAATCCAAGAAGATCAAGGACATCGTCAAGTTCATCGATTTCTTCTACTCCGACGAAGGGCACAAGCTGGTGAGCTGGGGCAAGGAAGGCGACACCGTCAGCGGCGACAGCTTCATCGAGAAGTACACGGACATCTCGGACCTGCGCAAGAAGACGGGTCTGTCGACCGACGGCACGTACACCTGGTTCGACTTCGACGCCCACATCTCGGTCTCCTCGCCGGAGCTGAAGTCCGCGTACGAGCAAGCGCCGCAGTACGACAACGCCAAGACGTCGACGCCTCCGTTCACGCCGGAGGAGCAGCAGGTGCTGAGCACAAAGGGCGATTCGCTTAACAGCCACCGCGACGAGAACTTCGCGAAGTTCATCATGGGCACGCGCAGCTTCGATACGTGGGATAAGTTCGTCGAAGAGCAGAAGAAGCTCGGATACGAAGAGATTTTGGAGATTTACAAAAAAGCGGACGAGCGCGCGAAGGCGGCCGTAAAGTAAACGAGCGAACAGACAGAAGCGGAACAAGTACGAAATGGAACGATCGCAAGCCCCGTTGGTCGAATCGGCGGGGCTTTGCCATACCCATAGGCGCGAAAGGAAGGTTCTGCATGACTCTTCTCAAGTTGAAAAAGAAGCTGGCGGCCGCGATGGCCGCGCTCCTGCTCGTCTCAAACGCGCTCGCCGCGCTGCCGCCGAACGCGGCGGAGGCGGCAGGCGAGGGCGACTCGCCCTTGGTCGTCCCCTATTCGCAGCAGCTGAACGCCATGGATTCGACGACAAACGCAGCGGGCGACACGGTCGGCACCGCTGGCGTCGCGCTCGTCCCGAACGCCGATCCGGCTTATATCAAGGAAGGAGCCGGCTCGAAGAAGTGGCTGCTCGCGATCAACGTCGATGCTGCGAATCCGACGACCTATATCGCGGGCGCGGCGCTGATCTATCCCAAGGCCGCGCCGGGCATCGATCTGAACGGCTATAGCACGCTGAAGTTCTGGGCCTACAATGTGAAGGCCCGGACGGGAGACCAGGCGGACAAACCGATTCAGCTGCGTTTTTTCATGAAGGGCGACAGCGAGTATTACTACTACCGGCTGCCGCTCGATTGGACGGGCTGGAAGGAAGTCGAGATCCCGTTGTCCGTCGTCAAGACGCAGACGAGCTCGGCGAGCGTCAAAGCGTGGGGACCGCTCGACTACGTCAGGCTCGACCAGGCCGGCGTCGGCGGCACGACGCTCGATCCCGGCTTAAGCATGTTCCTCGACGACTTCCGCCTGACGGGGACCGGCGAAGTGTATCCGGCCGTCGCGGACAAGCCGTCGGGCGAATACGTCAACAAGACGACGGTGACGCTGTCGAGCGCGACGAAGCCGTCGGTGCTAGCGGGCGTGTACTATAAGCGGGTCGGCGTGGACGGCGATTTTCAGCGTTATTCTTCGCCGCTTGTGCTGACCGCGGATACGACGCTGGTCGTCAAGTCGTCCCTCGCCGGGACGGACAGTGCGGAGTCGACCTATAACTATACGTTCGTCTACCGAGACTTCGTGGAAAACGTGACGGCAAGCCCGGGTGCCGGCACCTATGCCGAGAGCAAGACGGTCTCGCTGAGCTCGGCGACTGAAGGCGCGGCGATCTATTACAAGATCGAGGGCGAAGACGAGACGTACAAGCCATATACGGCGCCGCTGCTCGTCGACCGTTCGCTGACGATCGCGACCAAGGCGGAGTTCGAAGGTAAGGTCAGCGAGGAGACCAGCTTTGCCTACAACATCGACTTGTCGAGCAGCTCGAGCCTGCAGATCGGCAACACGGAGACGTTCGCGGGCTGGACGAACACGACGCCGTCGACCGCTCCTGCCGTATTGGGGAATTACGCCGGACGCTGGTCGGACCCGACCGTGCCGATCGATATTACGGATGTGACGAACGCGCCGTGGAAGTCGAACGACCAGCTGGAATTTTGGCTGTATTCGGACCGCGTGTCCAACAAGAAGGTATACGTCATCATCAGCACGCCGGACGACGCGAATCCGGGCAACGAATATTTCATGAGCTCCTTTTTCGTTGACTGGCAGGGCTGGAAAAAGATCGAGCTGCCGTTGGGCAAATTCCTGAACTCCAACGGCGGGGCGAAGCTTGAGAATATCCGGAAGGTCATTCTACATCCGCGCTGGTACGACTCCGACCCGGTGTCGAGTCCGGACGACAAGCTGTACTTCGACGCGATGGCGCTCGCCAAAAACGCGGTCGAGCCGTCGATCCGGCAGATCGACAAAAGCGCGCTGCCGGGCAGCGAGGTTCACTATGCCTTTTCGCTGAAAAACATCGGCGGCGCCGATACGGCCTATGCGTTGTCGCTGAAGACGCCGATGGGGACGGGCTACGGGACGACGTTCCCGGCGACGACCGCCGTCGTGGCGAACGGCGCCGAGACGGACGTCGACGTGCTGGCGACCGTTCCGGCTACGGCAGCGGCGGGCAGCGCGACGAAGGCGATCCTGAACGTACATCCGCTCGCGGGCGGCAAGGATACGACGATCGAACTGAATCTGAAAGTAGGCTCGCCGAGAGTGGCGACCAAGCAGCATCCTTATGTGATGCTCTCCGGGGATCAGCTCGCCGAGGCGAAGGCCAAGATTCAGAAGTACGGCTGGGCGGCGGATTATCTGGCAGCGATCCGGCTCAAGGCGGACGAATGGGTCGATAAAACGGTGTATTACCCGTCCAAGCCCGGCGGCGAGAGCACGCTTTACGTGTGCGGCGATACGCCGCTCGTCTTCGACTACGACAAACCGCACGAGCATAGATGTCCGACCGACGGAAGCTGGCATACGGGCGACGATCTGGACGCGGCATGGCGGTTCACCGCCCATACGGTCAACATCGAGGCCGCGCGCAATCTTGCGCTCGTCTACGCGCTGACCGGCGAGACGAAGTATGCGGCGAAGGCAAAGGAGATTCTGACGCACTATGCGGCGCTGTATCCGAGCTATCCGCTGCAGCCGCTTAACGGCAGAATCTATTATCAGTCGCTCGACGAGGCTGTCCAGATCATCGAGCTGGCACATGCGTACGATCTGATCGAGCCGAGCGGCCTGCTGACCGACGCGGAGAAGTACGACATCGAGCAGAACCTGTTCGCGCCGTCGGCGAAGACGCTGCAGGGCTACGATGTCGGTAAATCCAACTGGCAGACGTGGCACAACACGGCGATCGGCACGATCGGAGCGATTCTGGAGGACAAGACGCTGATGGACTTCTCCGTAGAGGGCCGCAGCGGTTTCAATTTCCAGATGAACAACAGCGTGCTGTCCGACGGCTTCTGGTACGAAGGCGCGATCGGATACCACTTCTACGCGCAGTCCGCGCTGTTCGACCACGCGCAGGCTTTGCTCGGCATGGGCTACGATCTGTTCGCCAACCCGAACTTCAAGAAAATGTACGACGCGACGCTGCAATACGCATTCCCCGACCTCGGCATCATCAACGGCAACGATTCCGGCAAATATCCGACGAGTCTGGCGGCGACGGGACGCGTCGTGCCGATGGATTACGAGGCCGTGTACGCGCATTATGACGATCCGGCCTATGGCGCGCTGCTGAACAACCTGTATGCGGACAACGGGCGCGTCAGAGGCGGGTTCGTCGTGCCGGGCAATACGTCCTCGGGCATCGCGGGCGAGCAGGCGGTCTTCTATGGCGCCGAGACGATCCCGAGCGGAGGCTCGCTGTCCGCGGAGAGCATGAACTTCACCGGACTCGGCCATTCGGTGCTACGCGCCGGGGAAGGCGCGAATCAGCTGTACGCGCTTGTCGATTACGGCCTGCACGGCGGCTATCACGGCCACCCGGACAAGCTGCATCTCGAGATTTTCGGCCAGGGCGAGCGTCTCGCGCCGGATCTCGGCATTCCGCCGTACAGCAATTCGATGTACGAGTCCTACTATAAAAAATCGTTCGCGCACAACACGGTGCTGGTCGACGGAGATACGCAGCAGATCCCGACCGCGAACGACGCGGAAACGTACGAGCCGACGAAGCTGTTCCTGCAGTCGGGTCCGCTCGGCATTATGACCAACACCTCCAGCCGGGCGTATGCGGGCATGGACCGGTACGAGCGCACCGTCGCGGTGACAAAGGACTATCTGATCGATCTGTTCAATGTCGCCTCCGGCACGGAGCGCCAGTACGATTGGGTGATGCACGGCATGGGCGAGTTCAAGACGGACCGGGCGATGACGCCGTATGCGGGTCCGCTCGGCACGAAGGACGCTTACGCCTTCTTCCGGAACGGCAAGTCGCAGGACATAGCCGGCGAATGGGAAGGCGCCTGGAAGCTGCCGTCCGGCAACGGGCTGAAGCTGTTCAGTCTGACCGCCGCGCCGGATGCGCCGACGCAGATGATCGTGGGCGAAGCGCCGGGACCGGGCAACGCGACCGACGTCTACACGCCGACGCTCGTGAACCGCGTGCAGGCGAAGAGCGCGCAGTTCGTCAGCGTGCTGGAGCCGTACGCCGGCGAGAGCGCGATCGCCTCCGTCGGGAGGACGGAGGACGGGCGGGTCCAAGTGAAGCTTAAGGACGGGCGCGAGCAAGTCTTCTATTATAATGCTGGTGCGGAGACGGCCGGCGAGCTGCAATATTACTTTGTCGACGGGAAACAAGGGAGTGCGGCTCAGGTGAGGCCGGAGGCGAGCTTCGCAGACGGCGTGCTGGATCTTGCTGCCGGCGATGACGGCGCGTTCGACAGCCTGACGGCCGTCGTGTATGCGCCGGGCGCGACCAAGGTCCGCTGGAACGGCGAAGAGATCGCCTTCAAGTCGGACAACGGCTTCGTCATGGCGAGCGTGCAGGCGGAAGAAGAGCCTAAGCCATCGACTTCGCCATCCCCTACCCCGACTACGACGCCGACACCAACACCGACACCGACACCGACACCGACGCCGACGCCGGTTTATGTGTCACCGCCGACGCCGACGCCGGCCAAGCAGGCGGAGCGGCAGGTGCAGGCCGGCGAGTCCGCCTCGCTGTCGCTTGGCCAGGAAGTTACCGTAACGATACGGGCAGGCGCGTTGAATCATTCTGCGACCTACAAGATCGCCAAGCTGGAAGACGCGGCCGTCGTTGCGCAGCTTCTGAAGGCAGGCGATCGCACGGCGAGCCCGATCTACGAGATCACAAAGAGCGAGCCGGGCAAGTTCGGCGTGCCGATCAAGATCCGGTTGACGTTCGATTCCGCCAAGATCGGCGAAGGGCGGAAGCCGTCCATTCATTATTACGACGAATCGCAGCAGCGGTGGGTCGAGATGGGCGGCACGGTCGACGGCAGTGCCGTCGAGGTGTTTTCCGATCACCTGACCAAGTTCGCCGTGCTCGCCGTGAACGCGTCCCCGGATGCGGTGTTCACCGATACGCAGGGGCACTGGGCAGAGGGCGGCATTCAGGCCGCAGTGAAGGCAGGTATCGTGAAGGGCTATGAGGACGGCACCTTCAAGCCGAACCAAAGCGTCACCCGCGCGGAGTTCAGCGTCATGCTGATGAACGCGCTGCAGCCCGAAGGGCAGGCCGGCGCCGTGCCGGGCTTCGCCGACCGCGACCAGCTCGGCGACTGGGCGGCGGAGGCCGTCGCGCAGGCGGTCAAAGCCGGCATCCTGCACGGCTACGACGATCGCACGCTCCGGCCAAACGCCGGGCTCACCCGCGCGCAGCTTGCGGTCATGCTCGCAGCCGCGCTGGGCAGGGATCCCGCCGCGGATACCGCATCCGCCTTTGCCGACGACGCGCGCATCCCGTCCTGGGCGTCCGGCGCCGTGCGCGCGGTCCAGGCGGCGGGCCTCATGAAAGGCCGCGCCGGCGGACGCTTCGAGCCGGACGGAACCGTGACCCGCGCCGAAGCGGCAACGGTCGTCGTACGTATAATCGAGCTCATGAAGGTCAAGACGCTTCCATAAGCTCGCCGTAAAAAAATGCCGCTGGCGCCCGTATTCGGGCTGCCGGCGGCATTTTTAATAAATGGAAACCGACACTTCAATTATGCAGCCTGCCAGTAGATCCAGTGGGCTGTTAATCTCCCAACGGTCAGTTTAACGAAAGAAATGGATTTATTTGTAAGCTTATTTTATGATAGAAGCGTAATGATAATGAGTATTTGTGGAGATGATGAATCCATGATTTATCGTAGGAAGACATACAAAATTGACTTACAAATCCTTCTTGATTTTAACGAACATTTTAATCAAACACTCTTACCTGCACAATTTAGACAAGCTAAAAGAGGAATTTATAGAGACAACAGTTCCGCGAGAATCGACTATTCTTACGTAATAATTAATTATCAACCTTCAGTTAAGCTATCGGAGAACGATAGTTCAATAAGGACACGAAGGGAGCGAACGGATCCGAAAACAAAACCAAGGAGACTACAACATGAACTCTACTATATACAAATGCTTCCATCAGATGCATGATCGCCCTCGGATATTCGAGCACGACGCGACGCGGATCTTTCAAGTCGATCGCTCCCTGAATGGCGTCGTCGGCAAACTGCAGGAAGCGGAATTTTCCCGTCTTCCGTACAATTCGTTCGTATCGAGCGGAAATGGAAATCATCATCTGGTTCGGAAGCCTTATCCATTGGTAGGACCGTCCATGCTATAATCGAACCGATCGAACAGGCAACAAGATTCGGCTGGCCGCTGCGCCGTACTTACAGAATCCAGTCATCTACGTTCCGGTCGGCTCTCAGCCCATAAGGGGGACGCGTAATGAGGTTCACTCGCTCCGGGCAGGACAAGACGCACGAGCAGTTCACGGGAAGCCGTCATTCCGCCCAAACGGCGCATATCGATGAAACGGGGGGACCCTTACGACAATCTTTTTCGGCCGGAGGTTCGTCTTATGCGCCTTCACCGTCCGCGCCTTCCTCGCCAGGGAAGCTGCTGCAACTGCAGCGGGCGATCGGCAATCAGGCGGTGCGGGGCCTCGTGTCGGGGAATGCGAATCCATCCGGTCCGGTCATTCAGCGCAAGCCGGTTCCAGTTGAGGGGATGCCCGACCTGTATATGGACGATCAGACCAACGAGACATACGAGCTCATCTCCAACGACAACTTGCTCGGCGGCCGGCTGAGGCTGCGCAGGACGCGGGACGGAGCGGAGTTTTACTATTATGAGCGCAGGGACGTGTACCGCACGGCGGAACAGGAGGAACTCGCGCAGAAACGCATACAGTATTACGCCAATCTGCCCGACAAGAAAACGGACGAACCGAAGCAGGACGCTTCCAAATCGAAATCCGGACCTTCGATGGCTGCCAAAGGCTTGCGTCCGTTCGACCCGAAGAATTTCCATTCCATGAGCGACTTTCGCAAGGATGACGATAACGGCAAGGGAGACGGGAAAGGCGGCGGGCGACGGGGCGGCGTGATGAATCGAAACGGCAACGGATCCGAGACGATGCTCGAACCGCCCTCCGAGGATGGAAAGCAGCCGGGGCCGTCCACCGAGGGACTTCATCTCGTGCTGAAGCTGCGCGGCCAGGGTTCGGAGGGAACCGGGGCGACCGTTGCGGAAACGGGTCAGGCTCCGAAAGACGGCGGCATGCAGGAGACGCAGCCCGAATCGATTCTCGAACCCGGCACGGAAACGAGCGGAACGCCGGTACCGGACGTCGTGCCGATGAAGCAGACCACCGGACAGGACGAGAAGGAACCGAAATCCGACGATACCGCGATCGGCGGCGTGCCCGAACCGTCCGCCCCGCAAGGCGAGCTTCCCGAGTCCGGCTACTCCGAGGAGCTGAAGCCGTTCCGTTCCGAGCGGGAGAACAGCCACGACGAGATGATCAAGGGCTACCGCAAAGCGCAGACAGAGGCGCTGATTCAATACGGCAACAAGCAGAAGCAGGCGCGGGACGAGCAAGCCGCCAAGGAGCGGATCGAAGATGAACTGCGCAGGGCGGAAGAGAAGCTGAAGCAGGAAGCCGAGATGAAGCGCAAGGAAACGCAGGCAGAGCTGTACCTGCTGATCAACCGGCTGCGCGAGCTGCTTCAGAAGATCGCTTACCGCGAAGGCTACGATTATTTGTACGAGAAGATCAAAAAGCTGGAGGCGATGATGGACGCGGCCGGCGGATCCGGCACGAAGAACGAATCGCTGGCGCGGATGAAATCTTATTTGCATGGCGAGATCGGCAAAGCGAAGAAGCTGCTCTTTTCGCTGGAGAACAAGTCGGAGGACGTCTCGGACGAGGAAGAGGGTAGCGACATCGAAGTGATCATCAGCCCGTCCATGACCGGGTGGGAAGGCTCGGTCGATCATAACGCGCAGGCGGCCGTCAACCAGGCCATTCACGACATTCAGGCGGGAGGCATAACGTTTGCCCAAGGACAGTTCCATTACAATCTGTCCGTCAACGGCCACATGCAGGGCAATCTGGTGAAGGTGTATATCGATCAGGCGACGATGGGCGGCGGCACGACGCTTCGCGCCATCTTCCGGCTGCGGCGGAGCCCGGGCGGCAAAATCGTCGTCAAGCTGATCGCGATCATCAATGAGCACGGCGCGAAAGGCAAAACGTACGACACGCTCCACGGCAACGCCAAGGATCAGGTGAACGACGACGAGATGAATTGACGGGAACAGCGCGACTAGGCCCATTCTGCCGACAGACGGGCCTATTTCTTTTTTGCGAGGCATGCCGCTCTCCTCCACGCGCTTTTTCCATTAATGTAACAAAAGTGAAACTATAATGAAACCCGTACCTCTCCTATAATGAAGCCAAATCGAGCATTTGAAAGGATGGAGATGGCGGTGAGTATACATTCGTCCGTTCCGCTGCAATGTGCTGTAGAAGTATACGACGAAGCGGATATTGTCGTAGTGGGAGGAGGGCCTGCGGGCACGGCAGCGGCCATCAGCGGTGCTCGCTGCGGCAAAAAGGTTGTGCTCCTCGAGCACTCGGGACAGCTCGGCGGCATGGGGACTTTGGGAAATGTGAGCGTTTTTATGGGTGTCGGGAATGTGACGGGGATATACCGGGAAATGGTGTCGGAGGTGTTGCCGGATCACCTGCCGCAATCGCACGAGGGCTCCATCTGGCCGCAATATTCGCCGTTCGAGCTGCGGCATTATCTCAACACAAAGCTTGAGCGGGAAGCCATCAAGGTTTACTATCATACGAGCTTCGTCGCTGCCGCGATGGAAGGCGACACGGTAACCGGGGTGATCGCGAATACGCGCCAGGGGCTGAAGGCGTTCCTCGGACGGACCGTGCTCGATTGCACCGGCGACGCCCGTGTGGCTCAGGACGCCGGCGTGCCCATTCGCACCGGACGAAGCGAAGACGGGCTGACTCAGCCCATGACGCTCATGTTTATGATGCAAAACACCGGTAAGCCGGTGAAGCCCTATTTGCCGGACGACTGCTACTACTACGAGACGGTCGATGAACTCCCGCAAGGCCGCAATTTGTATTGGGAGCGCAACGACAATGGCACACTCCTCGTTAATATGACCCGGGTCAAAGGCAACGGCGCCATGATCGAGGATATTAATTTCGCGGAAAAGGAATCCCTTCGCCAGGTATTCTCCGTGGCCAACTACTTGCAGCGCAACGGCTTCGAGACGTATGTGCTGTCGCATGTGCCCGGTCAGGTCGGCGTCCGGGAGACGAACCAGATCGAAGGGCTCTATACGTTGACGGAGAACGATGTGACGGGTGGCCGGCGCTTCGAGGACGTCGTGGCGCAGACGAACTACGAGATCGACATACACAGCCCGGACGGCCGTAAAGGAACAGACGAACGCCACGTAAGCGGCTACGATATCCCGTACCGCTGCATGATACCTATTAGCGTGAAGGGCTTGCTGGTCGCGGGGCGTTCGATATCGGCCACCCACGTCGCCATGTCGTCGATGCGCATTCAGGCGACGTGCTACGCGCTCGGTCAGGCCGCCGGTATCGCGGCCGCCTGTGCCATCGATGACGGCGTCGACCTCGCCCAGGTGCCAATCTCTAGACTGCATGAGCGAATGCAGGAGCAAGGCGTTAAGTTTCTAAAATAGGGCGAGAAGAGAAGACCGTCAAGGAGCAGGCGCAGCTCCCGGCGGTCTTTTTGCTATGGATGATGTGTATGGGCTCTTACGGAATCGAAGAGTTCTTCATCTTCAAATGTTGACAATAATAAGCTATGTAACTATTATAGTTACATAAAGGGGGGTGAGCGAAGTCAAAATCAGCACCAGATTCTCTGTAGCGATTCATATACTGAGCATGTTGGCGATCGGTAAAAATACGATTTGTACGTCTGAGCTGTTTGCGAGCAGTGTAAACACAAATCCGGTAGTCATTCGTCGAATAACCGGTATGTTGAAAAAAGCAGGCTTCATCAATGTGAATTTAGGTTATGCGGGAACAACGCTTTTAAAGCCAGTTGACCAGATAACCTTGCTTGACGTATATCGGGCGGTTGATGCTGTGAAAGAAGGGCGCCTGTTTCAGATTCATGAAGATACAGCACTGTCGTGCATTGTTGGAGCTAATATTCAAAATGTTCTTGCGATTATATTTAAAAAAATTGAAATTTCTATGGAAGATGTTCTCGCCAGCTTCACTATACAAGATGTTGTTGATGATTTATTAAAAAAGGCACAGTAAGACAAAGGCCTTTTTTTTAGATCAATATGTAACCGTAACGGTTCCAGTTACATATAAAATTCAAAGGAGAAACTAAAATGGGGAAAATACTTATCACTGGAGCAACAGGTAATCTCGGCATCAGGACACTAGATCTTCTTCTTCAAAAAGTTCCGTCCAATCAGGTCGCTGTACTGGTACGTGATCCGGAATCTGAAAAGATAGAAAGATTTGTTAAGGAAGGTGTAGAAGTTCACCAGGGCGACTATTTTGATTATAACTCCCTTTTGCGGGCCTTTGATGGTGTTGAAAAAGTGATGCTCATTTCCGCGGTAGCATTTACCGACCGCAATACACAACATTTCAACGTCATCGCGGCTGCAAAGCAGGCTGGGGTTAAGCAGGTGATCTACACGTCGATCATTCGAAAAGAAAATTCAAATCTTATTTTGCCCGAAGTAACGATGTCAGACTTATTTACTGAACAAACGCTTAGAGCATCCGGATTAGACTATACCATTCTGCGGAATCCACCGTACCTTGAAACCTTGCATTCGTTTTATGGAGATGCGCTTAAAGCTGGCAGCGTGCGAGTCCCGGAGGGTATCGGTAAAGTAGCCGCTGCATCTCTGGATGATTTGGCGGCCGCCAACGTAGCAGTTCTCACCCTAAACGGGCACGAAAATCATACATACAATTTAAGTGGCAGCGAGGGAAGCTCTTTTGCAGACATCGCTGAAGCCCTCTCGGAGATTAGCGAGAAAAATATCGCTTATGAGACCCTTAGCGAAAATGATTATCTTGAAGCCATGGGCATGCCTGCTTTTACAAATGATTTCTTATTGGGTTGGGTGCGAGCAGTCAACACTGGAGAATTCTCGGAAACGTCCGGGGATCTTGAACGCCTAATTGGCCGAAAACCAATGACATATAAGGAGTTCTTTAAAAAACAAATATCCATTTCTAAAGAGGAAGATTAAAAGCTGGCATGTTACTAACTCTGCCCTGGAGATAAGCGCATACGGGCACTAACGTGGAATTTTGCATATGGCCGTGCATACAAATTATAGATTATACTCTCTCGTAGAGGAGAGGACGCCATGAGAGTCGACGCTCACCAGCACTATTGGTCGATCGAGAGGACGGACTACGGGTGGCTGACGCCGGATAAAGGCGTTTTGTATCGGAACTATGGCCCTGAAGACCTTAAGCCGATATTGGCCCGATACGAATTCGATGCGACGATCGCCGTTCAAGCCGCCCCCTCGGTCGAGGAGACCTTGTATTTGCTTCGCTTGGGCGAAGCGGAGTCGACGTTGGCGGGTGTGGTAGGGTGGCTTGACCTGTCGAATCCGCGGCTGGAACGCGACTTCGTCAAGTTGCTGGAGCACCCGTTATTCGTCGGCATACGCCCGATGATCCAGGATCTCCCCGACGGCTGGATCCTGCAGGATGCGGTTGTGGAAAATATCCGGATGCTTTCGGAGGCCGATTTTCCGATCGACCTCCAAGCGCGTCCGCGTCATCTCCCCAACCTGATCCGCTTGGCCGAGCGCGTGCCGAAGCTTCGCGCGGTCGTCGATCACCTGGCCAAGCCGGAAATCGATCGCGGCGCCTGGCTGCCCTGGAGCGAGCGTTTTGCCGAATTAGCCGGTCACGAAGGAGTCTTTGCCAAAATATCCGGCTTTTCCGCAGAGCCCGGACGCGAGTGGGAGTTGGAGGAGGCCCGGCCTTATGTCCGCCACGCGCTGGAAGCGTTCGGTCCGGACCGGGTCATGTTCGGCAGCGACTGGCCGGTTTGCCTGGAGTCGTCTACCTACGATGCGGTTTTGCAAGCGACGGTCGATTTCGTTCCGGACAGTTGGACCGCAGTCAATCGCGACGCGTTATTCGGCAAGAACGCCGAGAAGTTTTATAAGCTAACCTTGGTTCCCGGCAAGTGACGTGACGAACGTGGAGCAGCAAGCGCATATGGCAATGATTCCGGTCCGGAGGAGTGGGGGAAATGCAAGACATACAAGGCGCGATGCAAGACCTTTTGGAACAAAAGGTCGAGGAGGGAAGCGAGCGGGGTCTTCAGCTTGCCGTTTATTATCGGGGCGAGCTCATCGTCGACGCTTATGCCGGGATCGCCGACCAAGCAAGCGGAAGAGCGGTCGATGGAAATACGCTTTTCCCGGTTTTCTCGACGACGAAGGGCGTCGTCGCTACCCTGATTCACCTGCTGGCCGAGCGGGGGCTGTTAAATTACGATACGAAAATCGCGGATATATGGCCCGAATTCGGCGTTAACGGCAAAGCGGATGCGACAATCGGGCATGCGCTTTACCATACGTCGGGAATTCCGCATATGCCGGCGGGGGTAACCGTCGCGGATGTAGGCGATTGGGACAAGATGTGCGAGGAAATCGCAAGGCTGACTCCCCAATGGCCCCCGGGCGAGCATATGGAATATCACGCGATCACGTATGGCTGGATATTAGGCGAGGTAGCGCGGCGGATCGACGGGCGTCCGTTTTCGCAGATTCTCAAGGAAGACATTTGCGAACCCCTCGGCATAACGGACATGTACGTGGGCTTGCCGGAGGGAATGGAACATCGGGTGGCCGTTCTCGAAGAGCCTGGTTACGTTCAGCCAACCGAAGCCGCGGATGCTCTGCAGGCCATCCCCGCCTGGATCTGTCCGCTGCATGAGTGGATGAATACGCCGGCCGCCAGACGGGCATGCGTACCGGCCAGCAACGGCATCATGTCGGCCCGCGCGGCGGCCAGGCATTATGCCGCGCTGCTTCCCGGCGGGATCGACGGCGTCCAGCTGTTGCCGGATTCGCGTATGAAGGTCGCGACGGCGCCGTTAAGATTAAAAGACGGTGTTCCGTTGCCCAGAGGAATGGGCTATGGACTCGGGCAAGAGGGGAATATCATGGGCGACCGCCTTCAGGTATTCGGGCATGGCGGATATGGCGGCTCTATTGCGTTCGCCGATCCGGAGCTGGGGCTTGCCGTCGGTTTTACGAAAAATCTGTATTCCCAAAGCGATGCCGGCATGTCTATTATGGAGGAATTGAAAAGAAGAGTAGCCGGCTTGTGAAGTCAAACAAGAGGAGACGGGAAAAACCGCCTCCTCTTGCTCTATTTAGACGGTCAATACAGCTGCGTTATCTTCCACCAATTGATATCGAAGCCGCCCGTGACGGCATAGAGGCCGAACTGGTAGGTGCCGGCCGTTATCTGCACGACATGTGAGACGGTCCGGTAGCTTGCGAAGCTGCCGGTATTCGGCACGTTGATCTCGCCCAGCACGGTCGCGCCGGAATTAATGTCGAGCGAGATCTTGCCGTTATTGTTCGGCGTCGCCACCCGATACTCCACGAGATAGGTGCCGGTCCGCGGAATTTGCACGTTACTGAACGCGATCCAGTCCTGGCTGTCGATGCCGCCGACGTTCTGTCCGCCGCCGGTGTCCGGCGTCGTCTCCTTCATGACGCCGCTCATCGACGTGTAGTCCTCCGCCTGGAACGTGCGCGTGAAGCAGCCCCCCGTGCTGAGCTCGCAGATGTCCGCCCGGTTCGTGGATACCTTCAGGTCGTCGTACCAGACGTACGAGTCGTTCGCGGGCGCGAACGAGGAAGTGGCGCCGCCGAAGAACGAGGAGAAGTAGGCCGTGTCCACTTGATCCGCGTTCCTTACGAACCGCAGTCCCGTGATGTTGGCAGCCGATACGCCGTTGTACCAGATCTGGATCTCGCCGTCCGGATTGGCGTTGCCGTTGGTTACCGTGTTCACCTTCAGGCGTTGGACGATGTTCACCCACGTGCCCTTCGGATAGTAGATGTCGGAACCGTTAGCATTTTTCAGCACTGCATAGTCGCCGTACTGTCCCGCATTGCCCATATGATAATAGTAGATGGCGGCCTGACCGCCGCTGCGCCAGATCATGCGCGAGCTGAAGCCGTTGTAACCGGTGCATACCTGCCCGCCCGAGCATGCCGCGCCGCCGGCCAGTCCGAGCCCGAGCTTGCCCGCGAATTCGGTCGTCCCCCAGCTGTAGTCGCTGCTGAAGCGGACCCAGTAGGATAGATAGTACTCTCTTCCCGGCGTCACCTCGAAGGGCGCCTGGGCGCCCGAATTGGGCGGATCGATCTGTCCTTGCGGATAAAAGACGCGCAGCGACTGGCCGCCGGAGTGATTGAAGTTGTAGCCGTCGATCCATGTGCGCGTGCTCATGCCGTTGTCCCACGGCGCGTTCCAGCCGTCGAGCGCCCATTGGCTCAGCGTGTAGGCGCTGCCTCGGGCCGGCCGCTCGAACGTATTGATCTTGGGCGCAGCGAAGGCGGCGCTCGCATCCGTCAGCAGAAGCAGCAGAACGATCAGCGATACTAATTTCCTCATCGTATCCCTCCTCGAATAGATAACGCTTCCAAAAATGCCGTCACACCGTCACATCCGATCCGATCGGTTTTGCCGGGACTCCATCCGCCACCCCCTTGTTTGCACTCGTCGCCAGCTGTCCGCTTTGCTAGCCCCAACGGATCGCTTCTACATGGCGCAAGCTAAACGTATCACGCATCCAAAAAGCGTGAAATTGTCGCGTTTGCCGAAACTTTTCAATTTTTAATCGGAGCGGCCTGGGCGGGCATATGAATGCTATCGATTGTTTGCAATCGACCTGAAGCGGGGGCATTCGAATGAAAAATGCGTTATAGTTAAGCCTGAAAAAGGAAATGGCAGGTGTTCTCCGATGCTCGGCTCTTATTTGTTTCCGATTTCCTACGCGTTTTTGAGCTTTCCGATCGCGGCTGCGCTATTCACCGTTCCGTTTCTGGTCGTGCAGTACCGCCGGTACGGCTACGTTCACAAGCTCAGGGCGTTTATTTTGTATTTGCTGCTGCTGTACGTGCTGAACGCCGTATACCTGATCTTGCTGCCGTTGCCTCCGTCGATCCACAACGCGCCGCCGGATGCGGGCTCGTACTTCCAATGGATCCCGTTCCACTTCCTGACCGACATCGTTCGGGAAACCGGCGTATCGCTGGACCGTCCGTCGACGTATCCGCATCTGCTGGGCGAGCGGGCGGTGCTGCAGGTTGCGTTTAACGTGCTGCTGACGATTCCGTTCGGGCTGTTCCTCCGGTACTACTTCAGTGCCCGCTGGATTCGCTGCCTGCTGCTGTCCTTCGGCTTGTCCTTGTTATTCGAGACGACGCAAGTGACGGGTATATTCGGCATCTACGATTATCCGTACCGCCTGTTCGATGTGGACGATCTGATTACCAATACGCTGGGCGGCATGGTCGGCTACCTGGCGGCGGAATGGCTCGCGAGCCATCTCCCGCGCATCGACCGGCTCGACGAAGGCGTCGATCTGTCCGCGAAACGGGTCGGGTATACGCGCAGGGCAATCGCGGCCGCGATCGATTGGGCGATCCTGCTGCCGTTTTGCGCCGTCCTGGCGATGCTTCACATTTCCTTTTTATACGTGTATGCAGGTATCGTGATCGTCTATTTTGTTGCGATTCCTTATGCGACAAACGGCCGGACGGCCGGGAAATGGGTCGTTCGAATCTGCGTGCGGGGAAAAGGGGACCGCGTAATGTTGCGGGAGCTGGCGATGCGTTATGGCCTGCTATATGTGCTCGCCGGCGGCTTCAATTTGACGTATCCGATCGTCGCCGTCCGGGATTTTTCGCCGCTGGTGCTCATTCCGTATGCCGTCGGGCTGTTCGCGATGAACGTCGGGCTCGGCATTCACCTGATCCGCTGCATCCTGAGCCGTCAGCGCGTGCCGTTTCACGAGAAATGGAGCGGCACAAGGCAGATCGTCAGTTAGCCAGGGCGAAGTGTTTGGATATTGTAAAATGTGTGTAACATGGCTATAAGTCAAAACTTGGAGTGCTTGCCGTGATATTAACAGACGATGTTGATGTTGATACCGACACGATAGCAGCGCTGAGAGCCCGCGAGGAAGACCTACGAAAGTGGATTTCATTTTTTCAAAAATCCGGCGACGAATATAGATTGCGTCAGTACAGCAAATACCTGGCGGATACGCTGCAAGCGATCGAAAAGCTAAAACGGGAGCGATCATAAAGAGCATGTATCGACGGCGCTAGCCTGCAAAAGTACAGCATACCCAGCCGGGATAAAAATGCTGTACTTTTGCACGGACTAACGCTTGATTGCTGAGCATGCCAAAGATTCGAATCGCAGAATTTATTTCTCCAACGCGTAGCGGGTCGCGATAATGCCCGAATGGAACGTACGGCTGGACAGCAGCTTGAGCCGGATGGCTTCGAGACCGCCGTCGAACGCCGATTTTCCGCTTCCCAGGACGACCGGGCAAATGGTGAGAAGCAATTCGTCAATCAGGCCGAGCGCAAGCATCGTTTTCGCAGCGCCCGGGCTGCCGAAGATAACGAGATTTTTGCCGGGCTGCTCCTTGAGCGCATTGATTTCCTCCGCGATATTGTCTCTGATCACAATCGTATTGTTCCATTCAGCCTTGTCCATCGTGCTGGAAATGACGATCTTCTTCACGTCCTCCACCCATTTCGCATGCTCCAAATCGTGTGTCGACGCATCCGGATCGTCCAGCACCGTAGGCCAGTAGCTCTCCATCATTCGATACGTCGTGCGACCGTACACCGGAGAGCCGACTTCGGCTACGACCTCCTCCGCGTATTTCTCGAATTCCTCGTTGTACGGAATCCAGCCCAATCCTCCGTTCGAATCCGACGCATAACCGTCCAGCGACACATGCATGAACAATACGAGCTTTCTCATGTTTGTTTCTCCTCCGATATTAAAAGTTATGGTTGAACTTCTGACGGTTGGCCTGTGCGTGTCCTGTTGTTACGTTCACTATAAATCATTACGTTACGTAAGGTGCAAGGGGGAATTCATTAATTTCCTCGCCAGAAAGCCGGCCCCTTATTCGCGGACCGGCTTTTTTTAAGCTGAGTATTAAGCTTCCTGAACGTTGACCTCCGTCCGTGCCGACAGATCCTTGACCTCGTGCGGATGCTCCTTGCGCTTGATGAAGAAGGAGAGCAGCAGGCCGACGACGCCGATTGCGATGATAACGAGATACGCGTCGTTGATGCCTTGGATCATCGCTTCCATGGACATATGCGCTTGGTCGGTGCCGCCGGCGGCCGCCATTTCGATGTAATGCGCCTTTGAGCGGTCCGTCATGACGGTGACGAGCAGCGAGGTGCCGATGGCGCCGGCGACCTGTTTGATCGTGTTGGAGATGGCCGTGCCGTGCGCATTCAGCTTCGGCGGCAGCTGGTTCAGGCCGGCTGTCGTGATCGGCATCAGGAACATCGCCATGCCGAGCCGGCGACCCGTGGACATGAGGACCAGATACGTGTAGCTTGTCGAGTCAGTCAGGTTGATGAAGCCGATCGTCGTGCCGATCGTGATGGCCATGCCGATGACGGAAAGCCACTTCGCGCCGAACCGGTCGAACAGCTTGCCGGTGATCGGCATCATGAAGCCCATCAAAAGCGAGCCGGGCAGCATGAGCAGGCCGGATTCGAGGGCGGTGTAGCCTCGGGCATTTTGCAAATAAAGCGGAAGTAGCATCATGTCCGCGTACATCATCATCGTGACGGCAATATTGATGATCGTCGTGAGCGTAAACATGTCGTACCGGAAGGCGCGGAGGTCGAGCAGCGGGTTGCGGGAAGCGAGCTGCCGCCAGGTGAAAAGCGCCAGCGCGACGATGCCCGCGACCAAATACGCGATGACCTCGGCGCTCGACCATCCTACCGTACCCGCACGGCTGAACCCGAAGAGCACGGCGCCGAAGCCGATCGTCGACAGCAGCACGCTTGGCATATCGATTTTCGGAAAGGTCCGCTCCGACACGTTGCCCAGATAAATAAAGGCCAGAATGATAACGAGCGCGACGAACGGCAGCATGCCGTAGAACATCGTTTCCCAAGCAAAGTTCTTCAGTACGTAACCCGCGAGCGTCGGTCCGATCGCCGGCGCGAAGATGATCGCGAAGCCGACCATGCCCATCGCGGCTCCCCGCTTGTTGGGCGGGAAAAGCGTCAGAATGACGTTCATCAGCAGCGGCATGATAATGCCGGCGCCTGCGGCTTGGATGAGCCGCCCGGTCAGCAGCACCGGGAAACCCGTCGCGACAGCCGACGTCAGCGTGCCGACGAGGAAAATGACCATGGAAGCCTGGAACAGCTCCCGCGTCGTAAAGCGCTGCATCAGATAAGCCGTGATCGGGATCAGCACGCCGTTCACCAGCATGTAGCCGGTCGTCAGCCACTGGGCTGTCGTCGCCGAGATATCGAAGTCCTTCATTAACTCCGGCGTGGCTACGCTCATGACCGTCTGATTCAGCGTGGCCAGGAAAGCGCCCAGAATCATAATGAACAGGATCGGCCCTTTTTTAATGGAACCGCCCTCTCCAGCCAAGGTGTTACTCATTTGCCCCATCCCTTTCGAGCCCGTGTTGGACTAAATTTACACTGTGTAATATAATTAACACGGCATAAATTAGATTTTAACCGCATATGCGAGTATTGCAATCGACAGTAACCGATAGAATGTCAATTAAGTCGCATGAAAACGGACGCTTGTTGCCTAGATCCAACAAGATAGACAGATTATAAAGAAACTGTCGTCCACAGGGCGAATATGGAAAGGATGGTACCTATGAGTCAGGCGACGCCGCGCACCGACCCTCGCATCGTTCGCACGCGCCGGATGCTGCGGGACGCGCTGGTCGAGCTGCTGGAGGAGATGGACGTCGAGAAAATATCGGTGAACCGGCTGGCAGAGCGCGCAACGATTAACCGGGTGACGTTTTATCTTCACTACCGGGACATTCCGGACATGATGGAGAAAATGGCAGCCGAGATGATCGAGGACATCCGCGCGATTCTTCAGTCTCCGGAATCCCGGCAAACGTCCGCGCGCAAAGAGGATTGGCCGCTGATGGTGAACCTGCTCGAGCACATTGCCGATAACTTCCGCTTTTACAAAGTCATTCTCACGACCAGGCGAACGACGGTTTTTACGGAGCAATTCTTAAAGCTGCTGACCGCTATGGTCATAGAGCGGATCGACAGCCCAGAGGGGGAGGCGAACCTCGCCGCCCTGGGTATCCAGCGCGATATCGTGGTCTGGTACGGCTCTTCCGCCTTGATCGGCACGATCATTTCCTGGCTGCGCAACGACATGCCCTACACGCCGCAATATTTGGCCAAGCAGTTCATGCTCATGAGACGGCAGCACGAACGCCCGTGACCACGGGGCTGACCGCGGACGCTTAGTAGACGTACCTCCGTTGCCACCAATAGCTGAACAGAAACAGCGAACCTTCGGTCAGCAGCTTGGCGGCGAGCAGCGGCATGCCGAGCGTCTCGTGGAGCGAATAGAGCAGCGCGTAATTGAAGATCAGTATCGTGACCGCCAGCGCATAATAGCGGGGAAGCGACCGCCTTGCGCCGGTACCTGCGCGCTTGCCGCCGAACACGAACCTGCGGTTCATCGCGTAGTTGAAGGCGGAGCTGACGATGCGGGCGCCGGCGACGGCGACGAGCAGATTCGACGTCATCCATTGCAGCAGGAACAGCAGGACGAAGTCGAGCGCGGCCGACAGGGCTGACGATGCCCCGAATTTGAGAAACGGGAAATAAATGCGTGCCGAGTCGGCGAGCGGGCGAAAATGAGAGGACTTGTTGTCGTCGAGGTAGACTGTGTCGATCGGCACCTCGACCGTCGCGTATCCGGCCGGCCTGGAAGCGAGCAGCATGTTCATTTCGTACTCGAACCGCTCTCCGGGTATCCGACAGAGCCAATCGAGCATGTCGGCCGAATAGCCGCGAAGCCCGGTCTGCGTGTCCTGGATCGGCATGCCTGTCGCGCATGCGTACACGAGCCGCGTGGCCGAATTGCCGAATCGGCTGCGCAGCGGCACCTTGCCCGTAAAGCGACGGCTGCCGAGAACGATATGGCGCCGATGCGTCCGTACCGCGCTCGCGATCCGCAAAATATCGCGCGGCAGGTGCTGTCCGTCGCTGTCCGCGCAAACGACGCCGTCCGCGTCGCCCGTCCGTTTGATGTAATCGAAGCCTGTTTTTAACGCGCAGCCTTTCCCTTTATTGTCCTCGTGCGTCAGGACGGTGCATCCGGCCTGACGGGCCGATTGAAAGATGCTGCTGTATTTGTCCCCGCTGCCGTCGTCCACGATCAGAATCGACATGTCCGTGACCGATCTTAAATCTTGAATCAGCTCCAGTAGCCGTCCGTCGGGTTCGTAAGAAGGAATGAGTATCGTCATATCCGTGCCTCCTCGGCGAGATTGTCTTCGGTCCTCATTGGGGCAGGTAGATAATGTCGCTTACGCCCCGCTCTTTTTCCTTGCCTTGCGGGTTGTTTACGACCCTGCCCATGAAGTACATCGTGGAGGATCCCCCGCCGTCCAGGTTGTAGGCCTCCGTCGCGCCGAGCTCGGCGAACAGGTTCGCGAATTCGTTCAGCGTCATGCCTCTGCTATCCGAGGAGCGGCCGTCCACGACGACAAAAACGTAGTGGTTCGGGGCGATCATGCCGATGCCCGTCCGCGGATTGGCATTGTCGATCGTACGGTTGCCGAAGTTGGTGTCGATTTTGACGTTGTCGAAGTCGTTGGCGACGACGCCGTCATGCACGAGTGCCGGCCCGAACGAGAACGTATTGGTTACGCCCTCGGCCAGGAGCGAGGCGGAGCTTTCTTCCTCTTCGTCGTACGACTTCATCGTTCCGTCAGACAGCAGGGCCAACCCTTCGCGCGCGGGCTCGTCCCGGTACAGCGTGCCGTTTCGAATGACGACGCCGTCGTTGCGGAAACCGTAGTAATCGCCGTTGATCGCGAATACGGCGCCGTGGTTGGCCGCGATGGCGGACGTATTTTGCGTGATGTTCGTGCCATAGGCGTCTTTGGCGAACGCGGTTTGGATGCTCGCGCCGTTTTTGAGGACGACGTCGGCTACATAATAGGTGATCAAGTCGTCGCCCGAGCCGGTTTGCAACTTTTGGATGCCGATTTTTTCATTGTCGCTCTCGTAGTTCCAGTCGTCGGACTGAACGCTGCCGGAAGAGGCCGGCGTCGATCCGGACGAGGCGTTCGACGTCGTCTGCGCGTTTGCGACCCGCATTTCCACGTGCTCGATCAAGTATCGGTCCGCAAGCCTGTACGTTACGGTTCCGAGCGTTGCGAAGACCAGGACGACGGTGACGGCTATTTTGGTTTTTCGTTTCATGCGTTTCATGGCGACCACTCCCGTCGGTATGAAGAAGATGTTTGCTTGCGGGATTCATTATCGCGGAGGGAACTGAAGCGAGCTTGAACGCAGGCTGAAGGAAGGGTGAGCCGAAGCTGACCGATTGCTGAAAAAGGTGTCGGGGCGGAACGCCGTTCGATCGCGTAATCTTCGAGGCTCGCTGCCGCACGATCCTTTTTCGATATCAAAAAACGCCCTTCCCGGCCATCGCCGAGAGGGGCGTTTCGTATAAGAGTCAAGAGATTGGATAACTCGCGCGCCTCCGCCGCATGCTGGTCGATGGCTTTTACTATTATAAAAGCGGCTGATCGGCGCGAATATAAAGGATGTCATTAAAACATGAACGATCTGACTGCCGGCGCGGGGCGCGATCAGGCCTGATGCTTGCGATAATCGCCCGGCGTGAGCCCGGTATGCTTTTTAAAGGTACGGTTGAAATGGCTGATATGGTTGTATCCCGCGCGCGTCGCGATCTCGGTCACGCTGAGGTCCGTGCCCAGCAGCAGCTCCATGGCAGCCTGGATGCGCAGCGCGGACAGCAGCTCGATATACGATTTGCCCTTGACCAACTTCAGCAGGTTGCTGAAGTAAGACGGCGCCATGAGCGCCCTGGCCGCCATATCCTCCAAATGAAGGTCCTCGTCGTAATGCGACTCCATATAGGCGATCGTTTCGAAAAAAGCTTTGCGGTGGTATGCGACCTGCTGCCGCTCGCGGGGGCTCTCGGCGCCGGAATATCGTTTGTATTGCCGGCAGGTCAGCACGAGCAGCTTGAGCAGCTCGGCCCGGATCGCGAGCCGATAGCCTTCCTCTTTCTCTTCCCACTCGGCCGCGATGACGTCCAGCAAGCTCTCGACGACGGCCTGCGCGGGCAGCGTCAGCGTCATCTTGGGCATCAGGTCGGCCTCGGCGATAAGCGGGCGGATAAAGGCGAAGTCGACGAACGTCTCGATGCTCGCCAGGTCCCGCAGGCTCTCATGGATCGCATGAGGCATGAAGTCGACCTGGTACATGACGAAGTCCATCCCTTCGCGTCGCTCGAGCCGATGCTCCTGGAAGGGCGGGATCGAAAAAAGGTCGCCTTTAGCCAGCACATGACACTGTCCTCCCGCCCAGTGGAGGCAGCTGCCGGAGCGCATATAGCAAAGCTGCAGATGCTCGTGAGCGTGCAGGACGTCGTTCATCGTCTGGGGCCGCCGGATCTCGATCTTGAAGGGAAACGCGTCGTCCAGCATCTCTTTTGAGCCGTAAACCGGATAATCGGGCATAGGACCTCCGCTGCGTCTCGTTCTCTTCCTATCATCGTACACGGATTCTCGGAAATGTTCAAAAGAAGCGCGGAAAAAGGGAGGCGATCCCCCCGAAAGCCCTGCCATAATCATCATGTCCGGTTGCGAGAGACGAAAACGAAAGTGAGGTGCGGCATGAATCGTTTGGCATTCAGCACGCTCCCCTGCGAGGGCCTGACATTGGACCAGATGCTGGAGCTGGCCGTCCGCTGGGGCTTCGGCGGGATGGAGCTCAGGGAGGGCGCGCCATGGGGCGTATCCACTGACATGACGGCCGAGGCGCGCAAGTCGGCATTCCGAAGTTTCGAACGGACCGGCGTCCGGGCAACCGACATCGCCTCGGGCGTTTGTCTTACCGGTCTTGACAGCGACGAGGCGCAGCTCGAAAATTTGCGGCGCTCGGTCAGGCTGGCGCATGACCTGCAGGCGGGTGGCGTACGGGTTTTCCTCGGTTACTTCACCGAACGAAGAGACCAGGTTATGCCGGCCATCCCCTACGAGACGCTCGTCGCGCATATCGCGGCCGCCTGCGACGATGCGGCGCCGCTCGGCGTGCCGATCTGGATCGAGACGCACAACGAGTTCGCGACCGGCCGCTCGCTCCGCAAGCTGCTGGACGATGTGGGGCGCGACAACTGCGCGGTTATCTACGATATCATCCACCCGCTCGAAGAGGGCGAGCAGCCGGAGGAGACGGTGGCGCTGCTGGGGGCGCAGCGCGCCCACGTCCATATGAAGGACGGCGTCCCGTTCGAGGATCCGATGCGCAGCAGCTGGAAGTACACGCGGATCGGGGAGGGACGGGTTCCGATCGCGTCGATCGTAGAAACGCTGGAGCGCACGGGCTATTCGGGCAGCTACTCCCTGGAGTGGGAGACCAAATGGCGGCCCGAGCTGCAGGCGCCGGGCATGGAGCCCGAGACGATTTTTCCCGCCTATGCGGCGAAGATGCGCGACATTTTAGACCAACTGGGGAAATGAGGGACGCAATATGAAAACATTGGTTACGATTGCGGATCCGGGACTGCTGGAGCTGTTCTGGCGGCCCGCGGTCCGCGACAAGCTGGCGAGCTTTTCCAAAGCCGACTTCGTCGCGCCGGGGCAGCCGTTCGACGCCGTCGCGCTTGCCGAACGGATCGGCGATTACGACGCCTGCATCACATCGTGGGGCTCGCCGTTTTTCACGCGGGAAGCGCTCGCTCGCGCCGGCAAGCTGAAGTTCATCGGCCATGGCGCCGGCAGCGTCGCCTCGATCGTCGGCGACGACGTGTTCGATACGCCGATCGTCGTGACGAGCGCCAACACGGTGCTCGGACGCTCGACCGCCGAGCTCGCCGTATCGCTCATCCTGGCCGGCGCCTGGGATCACTCGGGCTATGCCGCCAGGCTGAAGCGCGGGCAGTGGAGCAACAACAACCGCGAATCCGTGCTCGGCGTGACGCGCAGAACCGTGGGCATCGTCGGCTACGGCGAGATCTCCAAGCAGGTCATCGCCATGCTGAAGCCGTTCGATGTCCGCTTGCTTATCCATTCCGGCTATTGCTCGCCGGAGGAGGCGGCCGCGCTGGATGCGGAGCTTGTGAGCTTGAACGAGCTGTTCGAGCGCAGCGATATCGTCTCGTTGCATAATACGTGGACGCCGCGAACCGAGGGCATGATCGGCGCGGAGCAGCTTTCCCGCCTTCGCGACGGGGCGCTGTTCGTTAACACGGCGCGCGGCCCGATCGTGCAGGAGCAGGCGCTTAAGGAAGAGCTGCGAGACGGGCGCATATTCGCGGCGCTCGACGTATACGCTTCGGAGCCGCTGGCGCGGGAGCACGAATGGCTCTCGATGGACAACGTGCTCTGCCTGCCTCATATCGGCGGCTTCCATGGCCTCCTGAAGCGCGATTTGTGCGACTTTATCGTCGATGAGCTTCATCGGTTCACGAAGGGCGAGGCGCCGATCGGCACTGTGACTCGGGATCATTTCCACCGACTGACGCCAAGATAAGTCGAATCATTTACTTACATCGATCGCTTCCCCGATGCCGCAAAAGGCGTCGGTGGAAGCGTATTTTTTTGCTCCGAACTTAATTTCCGACAGATAATCGAAACTCTCCATGACGATGACAACGGCTGCAAAAGAGCTCGATCGAAAAAACGCATAGCGACGCATCGCGTTGGTGATTCTAACGATTGGCGCAACACCGTATTTTCCAATCGATCTAACTATAGCGAAGACAAAGGGGAGTCGAATCTTAATGTGGCAAAAAGCAACGGCGGCCGCGCTTATATTGACGGCATCGCTGACGATGGCAGGCTGCGCCAATAAGCAGGGGGACGTCGGCAATTCGAACATCAGGTCCCAAAGCATCAACGACCGGTTCGCTGACGACGGACGCAACGAGATGAACCGCATGCGCGGCACGCAGCGCATGAACAACAACGTCGTCGGCCTGCACGGCAACAGCCACCTGGAGATGAATCAGAAGATCGCGGATAAGCTGGCAGCGAGACCCGACGTGCAATCGGCCTATGTCGTCCGCTCTGATCGGAACGCATACGTCGCGATCATGTCCGAAGGCCGCGGAGACCAGGAGCTGTCGAGCAAGCTGAAAGGCGAGATCGCGGACGAGGTCAAGGCACAGTCGCCTGCGACGGATCACGTGTACGTGTCGTCCAATCCCGAATGGAGCGACCGGATGCGCGGCTATGCGGAGCAGGTTCGTCAAGGACATCCGATCCAGGGGCTTCTGACGGAGTTTAACGCAATCGTGAACCGGATCTTCCCGACGGCCGAAGACGGTCATCGGACGGCAGGCAACGATGGAATCAGCGGCGCGGGCAACGGCGGCACGGTCGGCGGCGGCATGACCGGCGCCGGCGCACTCGAACGCAGCGGTGGCGCAGGCGGCACCGGCGGCGCGGCGACCGGCACGAACGCGCATCACCCGCATATGAACAACGTTTCCCGTCCGTAATTTCGCCAAAGAACGGTTCGTGCATACGACGAATGACCCGGCCCTATGCGCCGGGTTGTTCGTTTTTTACTTTGCGCGCCCATTTTATTCGCCGATCGCACCAGCTACAGGGGCTTTTCATATGATAGATCGACTGTACCCTTCACCCTGCAAGCATCTGAATCCCGGGCAAGGAGGGGTGACATACGTTGAGAAGCAGCGACCACAAGAACAAATTCCTTCTTACCAATCGGGAACGCGAAGTGTTCGAACTATTGGTACAGGACAAGACGACCCGAGACATTGCCCAGCAGCTGTTCATCAGTGAGAAGACGGTTCGGAATCATATTTCGAATGTGATGTATTGTGAAACACATAATAGGTGATGTCAATCGAAAAGAACCAACTACAGACTGCAAGCGATTATACCATCCCATGCGCTTCTAATCGACTAACTCAAACATAAAATAGAATTATGTGCTTGATGCTCAGAGGGGGAAGCTTTTTATAATCTTACACTTGAAAGGAGAGGTGGGGATATGGAATGGAGAAAAGAATGGACGATACCTATTCCTCTATTTCTAGTTGCTGGCCTTAGTGGAGCCGGCAAGACCACGGTAGTACCCGTTGTAAGTAAATTGCTGGGCAAGGGATTTAATGTATATGATATGGACGATCTTGTTGAAAATAACAACTTTCAAGCCGCTTGCAACCTGTGGTTGCGAATCGTTTATTTCAATTCGCGTTGCGGTAACCACACGATCCTTTTCGGAAGCATTCCTTATGCTTACCAACCAGAGCTTTGTGAAGATTATGCTATGTTCTCCCCCGTTTGTAAGCTGCTCCTCCACTGCAATGACAGTGTTCGGACCATTCGGCTAGAAGAACGGGGCGGTGTATGGAAAGAGGGGAATAACTTAAACGTGGCATTGCATGCCGCCCAAGGGATGTACCAAGAGGCAACCGCTTTACAGATACCTATTGTGGATACAAGTAGCACACCAATTGAGATTGTGGCTCAACAAGTTAAAGATTGGATCATATCAAAAATCGTTAATTGACCTCCTTCGCGGTCAGAACGCAAGCCATGCATTTTATGAGG
The DNA here is from genome assembly GCF_019091135.1 of Cohnella sp. GbtcB17. Classification (GTDB taxonomy): domain Bacteria; phylum Bacillota; class Bacilli; order Paenibacillales; family Paenibacillaceae; genus Cohnella. The sequence goes on from NZ_JAGXJW010000024.1 coordinate 94,416, forward strand.
CGATAAGAGAAAGTCAGAAAGGGAACTTATAAAATGAGCCCCGGCTGCCGAATGCGCCGGGGCTTCACTTTTTAAACACTCTTCATCTCCCATGGGTCGACCGCGCGCACATCATTCTGCGGACGCACGTTAATCCCTTCAGCACGAGCAGCTATTCATAACGTCGATGCGCCGGCAGCGCGCAAGTCCTACTGCGAACGGATCGAGCGGCAAGTTAAGCGATCCAAAAACCAATTGACGAAGCAGGGGCAACATGACCAAGCCCCTGCTCATAAAATAGATCAGGTGATGCGATCGTGGAGAAGAAAAAGCCCTATCGAATAAATCTGATTCATAAAGGCACGGATCCCCAAGCCGTTATAAATAAATTGGTAAAAGCCGAATGGTCGAAAATACTGGATAAAAACGGAATGATTGCTCACAATTTAGACGAGGTTCTGAACAAACACACTTCGGGGGAAATGTGTAATGATCACTAAAGGCGTAAGAGGATACGTTCGTGTTTCTACTATGAAAGACTCGCAGAAGGACAGTCCCGAACACCAAGAAGCATTTATACGTGAACGGTCCGCAACTTTGGGCATGGAAATTGAACAAATTTACGAAGACCGCGATTCGGCTACAAGCATTGTAGCGCGTGACGATGTTCAAAGGATGATCGCGGATGCGAAGAGGGGCGACGTTCGCACCCTCTTTTTTACGTCACTCTCTCGCTTTAGCCGGGATGCGCTGGATGCAATATCGCTAAAGCGAATCCTCGTCAATGCGCTTAAAGTGCGCGTGATCTCGATTGAGGACGGATACGACTCGGGAGTAAAGGACGATGAGCTGCTGTTCGGCATTAAGTCGGTGGTCAACCAAAACACAAGCGGCGACATCAGCACGTCGTCGCGCCGCGGTATCCGTCAATCGGCCGCCAAGGGCAACTATATCGGCTCCATACCTCCGTATGGATATAAAAAGGTTGTCCGGGATGGAAGGAAAACGCTAGATGTTGTTCCCGAGCAGGCCGAGATCGTCAGGATGATTTACGACCTGTACGTCAATCGTGGCATGGGCGAGAAATCGATCGTCAATTATATAAATGGTGAAGATGGCGGGCGCCTCCCTATCCCTTCCTATAAAGGCGGCTTGTGGGGGCTCACGGCTGTACAACGTATTCTTCAAAATGAAAACTACACAGGCTTCAACGTTTTCGGCCGGCACACCGTCGAAGTCACTTACAACGATCTGGCCGATCTTATGGACCGAGGCAAGAAGCTCGTCCAGAAGCCAAAGTCGGAGTGGGAGAAGACCGATTTCCAGACGCACGAAGCGATCATTTCGCCTGAGCTGTTCAAGGAAGCGCAAGACATCCGATTAATCCGAGGGGGAGGAGCCCGCGGTGGCCGGCGGTCCTTCGTGAATGTATTCGCTAAGATGATCTTTTGCGCCGAATGCGGCTCAGCCATGGTCACGATGGCGAGCAAAACAAACAACAAATCCGGAACCGAATACAGATACCTTATGTGCTCCAGGCGTCGCCGCGTCGGCGCCAAAGGTTGCAGCAACGACAAATGGCTTCCGTATTTCGACTTCCGCGATGATTTAATGAAGATGATTTTGGAAGAGGTTCGGGCACGTCTAAAAGTGTACGAGCAGGATCCGGAAGCTCTGTCGATCGGGCTGGCAGGCAAGGATATGGAGAAAGAGAAAAAGAAGCTTGAGAAGCGCATTGAAGACAACCGTAGGCTCTTATTCGAGATCCGCCGGCAGAACATGCTCGGGGAGATAGATACCGGCCAGTACGAATTCGAAAAGGTGCAGTACGAGAAAGAGATCGAGGAAGACGGGAAACGTCTCGACATCATAAATGCCCATCAACAACAAGAAGCGAACATAGAGAAGACGCACAAGCAGATGAAGCAGAGTCTCACCGATCTGACGAAAATGAAAAATTACGACGACATTGAAATGACCCGACTCCTGTTGACTCGCCTTATACAGCAAATCACGGTTAATAAAGCCGGGGAAGTCGATGTCATTACGAATCTATAATTGAACAGCAGCAGCGACGGGTAGAGAGTCCTGGACAGTTTTCAATCTCTTTATTTATGTGTACTTGAAAACACACTACAAATGTGATGTATTGTGAAACACATAATAGGTGATGTCAATCGAAAAGAACCAACTACAGACTGCAAGCGATTATACCATCCCATGCGCTTCTAATCGACTAACTCAAACATAAAATAGAATTATGTGCTTGATGCTCAGAGGGGGAAGCTTTTTATAATCTTACACTTGAAAGGAGAGGTGGGGATATGGAATGGAGAAAAGAATGGACGATACCTATTCCTCTATTTCTAGTTGCTGGCCTTAGTGGAGCCGGCAAGACCACGGTAGTACCCGTTGTAAGTAAATTGCTGGGCAAGGGATTTAATGTATATGATATGGACGATCTTGTTGAAAATAACAACTTTCAAGCCGCTTGCAACCTGTGGTTGCGAATCGTTTATTTCAATTCGCGTTGCGGTAACCACACGATCCTTTTCGGAAGCATTCCTTATGCTTACCAACCAGAGCTTTGTGAAGATTATGCTATGTTCTCCCCCGTTTGTAAGCTGCTCCTCCACTGCAATGACAGTGTTCGGACCATTCGGCTAGAAGAACGGGGCGGTGTATGGAAAGAGGGGAATAACTTAAACGTGGCATTGCATGCCGCCCAAGGGATGTACCAAGAGGCAACCGCTTTACAGATACCTATTGTGGATACAAGTAGCACACCAATTGAGATTGTGGCTCAACAAGTTAAAGATTGGATCATATCAAAAATCGTTAATTGACCTCCTTCGCGGTCAGAACGCAAGCCATGCATTTTATGAGGCGATAAGAGAAAGTCAGAAAGGGAACTTATAAAATGAGCCCCGGCTGCCGAATGCGCCGGGGCTTCACTTTTTAAACACTCTTCATCTCCCATGGGTCGACCGCGCGCACATCATTCTGCGGACGCACGTTAATCCCTTCAGCACGAGCAGCTATTCATAACGTCGATGCGCCGGCAGCGCGCAAGTCCTACTGCGAACGGATCGAGCGGCAAGTTAAGCGATCCAAAAACCAATTGACGAAGCAGGGGCAACATGACCAAGCCCCTGCTCATAAAATAGATCAGGTGATGCGATCGTGGAGAAGAAAAAGCCCTATCGAATAAATCTGATTCATAAAGGCACGGATCCCCAAGCCGTTATAAATAAATTGGTAAAAGCCGAATGGTCGAAAATACTGGATAAAAACGGAATGATTGCTCACAATTTAGACGAGGTTCTGAACAAACACACTTCGGGGGAAATGTGTAATGATCACTAAAGGCGTAAGAGGATACGTTCGTGTTTCTACTATGAAAGACTCGCAGAAGGACAGTCCCGAACACCAAGAAGCATTTATACGTGAACGGTCCGCAACTTTGGGCATGGAAATTGAACAAATTTACGAAGACCGCGATTCGGCTACAAGCATTGTAGCGCGTGACGATGTTCAAAGGATGATCGCGGATGCGAAGAGGGGCGACGTTCGCACCCTCTTTTTTACGTCACTCTCTCGCTTTAGCCGGGATGCGCTGGATGCAATATCGCTAAAGCGAATCCTCGTCAATGCGCTTAAAGTGCGCGTGATCTCGATTGAGGACGGATACGACTCGGGAGTAAAGGACGATGAGCTGCTGTTCGGCATTAAGTCGGTGGTCAACCAAAACACAAGCGGCGACATCAGCACGTCGTCGCGCCGCGGTATCCGTCAATCGGCCGCCAAGGGCAACTATATCGGCTCCATACCTCCGTATGGATATAAAAAGGTTGTCCGGGATGGAAGGAAAACGCTAGATGTTGTTCCCGAGCAGGCCGAGATCGTCAGGATGATTTACGACCTGTACGTCAATCGTGGCATGGGCGAGAAATCGATCGTCAATTATATAAATGGTGAAGATGGCGGGCGCCTCCCTATCCCTTCCTATAAAGGCGGCTTGTGGGGGCTCACGGCTGTACAACGTATTCTTCAAAATGAAAACTACACAGGCTTCAACGTTTTCGGCCGGCACACCGTCGAAGTCACTTACAACGATCTGGCCGATCTTATGGACCGAGGCAAGAAGCTCGTCCAGAAGCCAAAGTCGGAGTGGGAGAAGACCGATTTCCAGACGCACGAAGCGATCATTTCGCCTGAGCTGTTCAAGGAAGCGCAAGACATCCGATTAATCCGAGGGGGAGGAGCCCGCGGTGGCCGGCGGTCCTTCGTGAATGTATTCGCTAAGATGATCTTTTGCGCCGAATGCGGCTCAGCCATGGTCACGATGGCGAGCAAAACAAACAACAAATCCGGAACCGAATACAGATACCTTATGTGCTCCAGGCGTCGCCGCGTCGGCGCCAAAGGTTGCAGCAACGACAAATGGCTTCCGTATTTCGACTTCCGCGATGATTTAATGAAGATGATTTTGGAAGAGGTTCGGGCACGTCTAAAAGTGTACGAGCAGGATCCGGAAGCTCTGTCGATCGGGCTGGCAGGCAAGGATATGGAGAAAGAGAAAAAGAAGCTTGAGAAGCGCATTGAAGACAACCGTAGGCTCTTATTCGAGATCCGCCGGCAGAACATGCTCGGGGAGATAGATACCGGCCAGTACGAATTCGAAAAGGTGCAGTACGAGAAAGAGATCGAGGAAGACGGGAAACGTCTCGACATCATAAATGCCCATCAACAACAAGAAGCGAACATAGAGAAGACGCACAAGCAGATGAAGCAGAGTCTCACCGATCTGACGAAAATGAAAAATTACGACGACATTGAAATGACCCGACTCCTGTTGACTCGCCTTATACAGCAAATCACGGTTAATAAAGCCGGGGAAGTCGATGTCATTACGAATCTATAATTGAACAGCAGCAGCGACGGGTAGAGAGTCCTGGACAGTTTTCAATCTCTTTATTTATGTGTACTTGAAAACACACTACAAACGTCATGCAAAAGCTGAACGTCAAAGGTCGTTCACAAGCGGTCGTTGAGCTGATTAAGCTCGGGGAGTTAAAAATCTGACCGGAGCGATCCGGCGCAGACCGGCCTTCTTTTCACCGCATCCATGCGGCGGAAAAGGAGGTTTTTGGCGTTCGGCTTATTTTGAACAAACGCCGACAGGCGCTGCTATCGTTACTTTTTTGAGAAGAGGGGACGCTTGACCAATCGTTGCGGACCGGACGCTCATAAGCTATGGCGTGCGACCGAACGGGAGGGATACGGATGCGCGTATTATTTTCTTACCTGCTGCCGAGCGGCGGGATGGAGACGCTTAATCGTCTGCGGGCGGAGGCGCTGATCCGTCACGGCGTCGACTGCCGCTTGCATTACCAGCTGCCCGGGGCGGGCCTTCAGAATAATACGAGCGGCGTGCCGATCTATGTTACGAACGAGGACGACGGAATGAGGCAGCTGCTGCAGGAGGGACAGTTCGACGCGGTGGTCGTCTCGAACGATTTCTTCGGACTGGAGCGGATGCGCAGGCTCGGCTTCGCCGGAACGATGCTGTTCGAGGCCCAAGGACTCGGAACGCGGCAGCAGGCGGTAGAGGCGCTGCTTGGCGGGGCGACCTGGTTGCGCGCCTATGCCAACGGACTCGTCTATCCGCAAACCTCGCATCTGATCGAGCTGTTCGGGGGCATGTTCAGCGACATACCGCAGTTTTGTTTCGACAATCCGCTCGATGTCGAGCGATTCGGCTATCACCCCGTTCCGATCCATTCGAGCCCGATCGTCGGCTGGGTCGGCCGCATCGAGCCGAATAAAAACTGGCGTGCTTATCTGCAGATCGGCGCGGAACTTAGACGCCGCGGTCACGACGTGCATCTGTGGACGTTCGAAGATGCCACGCTGAATCAACCGGAGGAGCAGGCGGCCTTCGAGCGAATGGCTTCGTTATCCGGCCTTGCCCCCGTCATCAGGAGACATTCGAACGTCCCGAACCTCGTCATGTCGGATTATTATTCGATCATCGGAGATTCCGGCGGCTTGCTCGCGTCGACGTCCATATTGGAAGGCTTCGGTTATGCGGTAGGCGAAGCGATGCTGTGCCGGTGCCCGGTCGTTGCGGCCGACTCGGACGGCGTTCGGACGTTCATCGAGCACAGCCTGACGGGACTGCTGTATGCGCAGGAGTCGCTTGGCGTGGCCGCTGATCTCGCCGAGGCGCTGCTGCTCGACGCGGGCTTTAGAGAGCGGATCAGGTCCGACGGCAGGCAGCGCGCGCTTGCGCGCTTCGCTCCCGGGCTGTATGTCGCAAATTTTGTTCAAATGATGCGGGGATTCGGCTTAAGCTGAGTCACTCGCATTTTTTCTGTTTTCGGAGGGAATCGGGCGACTCGCGTCGAAAAAGGGAACCAGCGCTTTTTAAGCGGAACGTTTGAATGGTCGGGGAGGTTGATGAAAATGAGCCGGGATCGATTTTCCGCGAACCCGCGGCTGCTGCTGGCGCTTGTGCGCAATCCGTCGGCGGCGCTTGCGCTGCGCGGCGCCGAAGACCTGCCGCTCGGCTTGATCGGGGCGGCCGCGTCGGTCGCCGGATTTTATATTTGGGTGCTCGCGGTTCAGAACCGGGTCGAGCATGCGATGTCGTTTTTTTCCGTTCTCTTCGTGAGCCGACTGTTCAGCGCAGGGCTGGCGCTCAAGCTGCTGCTGCTCGGCCTGTTGTCGCTGCTTGCCTTGACGGCATCTCTGTCTGCCGTAGGCAACCGTCTGGGCCGGCGCAAGCGCGCCTGGATCGAGATCGTCACTTATCAAGGGAGCTCGCAGCTTCTGTTCGGGGCGGGCTATCTCGTCTCGGCGCTCGCGGCGTTTCTGTCGGTCAGGCTGTCGCTGGCGTTGACGGGCGGGCTGCTGCTGCTCAGCCTGCTCGTTCTGGTCATTCACGCGCTGGAGCTGCACGAGGTGGAGCGCAAGGACAGCTTCGCGGCGGTGCTGCTGTCCATAGCCGGGTATGTCGTCCTTTTTTCGATAGGCTGGCTGCTGCTGTTCTAGCCGATTCGCCGCGCGAGGGCGCGGCCGGAAGCCGCGAGGATCTAGCCGCTCAGGACAACTGGGCGGCTTTTTGCGGCAGCCGGACCTGGAACACGGTGCCGCGCTTCTCGTCCGAATGGACCGTCAGCGTACCGTCATAGTGGGCGACGCGCTCGCGGACGATCGGCAGTCCGAGCCCCCGGTCGACTCCCGGCTTGGTCGAAAATCCGGGCTCGAACAGACGCGCCCGCGCCGCCTCGCTGATGGGCGGTCCGGGATTGGACACGGTCAACTCCAGATAGCCGTCGGACAGCCGGAAGGACGCGCGCACCCGGCGCTCGCCGGCCGGCAGTTTGACGACTTCGTCGAAGGCGTTGTCGATCAGATTGCCCGCGATTTTCACGATATCGATGACCTTGACGGGCGATCGCGGGTTCCAGGGGCCAGCGAAGTCGCTGTCGAAGTCGATTCCCAGGCTCAGCGCGACGGCCGTCTTCGCCTTCAGCAGCGCGCCTACCGCGGGAATGTCGTGCTGAACGATATCGCCGACCTCGTGCGTTTCTTTGACGACGTCCGACATGTAGGCCTTGAGCTCCGAGAGCTTGCCGAGCTGCAGCATCGTATGCATGACCTGGATATGATTGAGGTAATCGTGCCGCTGACCCCGAATCGATGTGAACATACCGCTGATCTGGTCGATATAGTGCTCCTGGGTGGACAGCACCGTGTCCTGCCGCGTACGGTCGATGAGCCAGATCACGAAGTACAAGGTGGGCAGCGAGAGCAGCACCGTCGCGTAGAACAGGTAGTCGAAAAAGGCGTATCGCTCGTATTCGCCGGGAATGGCGCGGCCCAGCAGGACGCCGCTGCCCGCAAAAAGCTGGAGCAAAAGGCAGACGAGCACGCGAACGAGTCCGTTGCGGCGAATGTAACCGCCGGCCGCGCGCAGGCTGTCGAACCAGCGGACGGCCCGGGGGCCGACGAAGGCAGCGACGAACCATTGAATGAGCAGCACCGGATACAGGCACGACGCGAATGCCGGGAAGTCATCCAGTATGCGCGCCTTGTCGGCATCGCCGTACACGGCTCCGTACAAATAGTATACGGCCAGATCGTTCAGGGAACTGATGACGTAGGACAGCAGCAGGATCATCAGTTTCTTTTTCGCACCGACGTCCTTGAACAAGAGGAACAGCATGAGCGTCGTGCTCGCGACGGAATTCAGCACATGCATGGGTGTTGGAACGAGGTGGAAAAACAGGTCCGTAAAGACGGAATTGACGACGGCGAGCGCGCCGATTCGCAGCCAGCGTCGGGCCGGCTGCAAGCCGAGCGCGGCAAGCGTCAGCCATATAACGGTAAAGGTCTGCGGAATGGAGATAAGCAGGTCCTGCCGGAGGAATGAAACGAAATCTTGCATGAACGGTAGTTCTCCTTTTGGCGCTTGGCTCGACTAGGCTGCGGTCGCTGTGCTACATTGAGGGCGAAGGCAGTGTATGTATATACTTTAAATCGTTTTCCTGTTTTTGCCCACTGCATTCGATACGATTGGAAAAGAGAGGCGTCGGAAATGGCGGGCAACGATCATGCCGGAGAAGAGTTAACGAAGCACGAGCAGCTGCTCGAATACATAAGGGATCTGCCGATCGGCACGCGCATCTCGGTGCGGCAAATGGCGAAGGACAGGGATGTGTCCGAAGGAACGGCCTACCGCGCGCTTAAAGAAGCGGGGCTGGCGGGCTATGTCAGCACGAAGGAGCGGATCGGGACGGTCCGGGTCGGCCGGAAGCGGCGCAGTCATCCCGAGCAGCTCACGTTCGCCGAGGTGCTCGAGATCGTCCAGGGCAGCCTGCTCGGTGGCGGGGAGGGGCTCGACAAGACGCTGCACAAGCTCGTCATCGGCGCGATGGAGCTGGACGAGATGACGGGCTATATCGACGCGGGCAGCCTGCTCATCGTCGGCAATCGCGAAGGCGCGCACCGCATCGCGCTCGCCCATGGGGCGGGCGTGCTCGTCACCGGCGGATTCGGGACGAGCGAGGACGTGAAGGAGCTGGCGGACGACCGCCAGCTCCCCATTCTGACCTGCAAGCACGACACGTTTACGGTGGCCTCGATGATCAATCGGGCCATGTACGACCGGCTCATTAAGCGGAAAATCATGATGATCGCGGATCTTGTCGAGCCGACGGCCAAGGTCGGCTCGCTCAAGCAGTCCGCGACCGTGGCCGACTTCCTGAAGACGAGCGCCGAGACCGGCTACTCGCGCTTCCCGGTCGTCGACGAGTGGAATCGCGTCGTCGGCATGGTGACGTCCAAGGACGTCGTCGGCCGCCCGCCGGACCAATCGGTGGACAAGCTCATGACGCGCAGGCCGATGACGGTCACGATGAACACGCCGATCGCGTCGGCCGCGCACCGGATGGTGACCGAGGGCATCGAGCTGCTGCCCGTCGTCGACCGCCAGCGCAAGCTCGCGGGCGCCGTCAGCCGGGCCGAGCTGCTGCGGGCGATGCAGTTCGCCAACCGCCCCGAGCAGCTCGGCGAGACGTTCGATGCGCTCGTATGGGCGGGTTTTTCGGAGGAACGGGACGCGGAAGGGCGTCAGTCGTTCACCGGCCTCGTGACCCCTCAGATGTCGGGGGCGCTCGGCACGCTGTCGGAGGGCGTGCTGACGATGCTTATGCAGCAGGCGGTCGCCAGAATGGCTGCCGATCTCGGCCGTCACGAGCATATCGTCGAAAATATGACGGTCTACTATTTGCGGACGATTCCGATCGACGCGCAGCTTGCGATCCGGCCGCATCTCATTGAGGCGAGCCGGCGCCATCTCAAGCTGGAGGTCACCGCCGCGCTCGCGGACGGGGAGGTCATGGCCAAGGCGATGATCACTGCGCAGACGATCGACGCTTCGTAAAAAAGGCGTGATTGCGCATGCCCGCGAACAGGTTGAAGAGGCCGAGCACGAGGAAGACCGCGCCGACGATGACGCGGAGCGTCGAGCCGCTGTAGACGAACATCTGCAGCAGCGCCAGCGCGATCAGCATAATGCCGAGGCATATGTTCATCCGTGCGGCCATCAGACCGCGCTGCGTCGGATCGGCGCTGCGACGCGAACGGAAGCTGAAGCCGACGGACAGAATCAGCGTGACGAGGATCGCGATGCCGAAGATCCAGGACAGGATCGCTTCGAGATTGGACAAAGGGGGGCAGCTCCTTATGTAGCGAATTGTTCCTCATTGTACCATATTCGCCGCGCCGAATGAATGCGCCTGCGCTCAGCGTCTGAGCAGCGGCGCGGCTTCCGCCCATATCGTCAGCCGGCCGTCGGCCGCCAGCGCCGTGCGGATATGCACGGTATAATCTTTCTTTTCGATATCCGGATAGACGGCGCCGTCCAGCAGGCTGCGGGCGAGCGCCGCGTCGGAGCCGATATCGTAGATTTTCCTCCCGATGAAGCTGCGCTTCAGGCTCGTCATGAGCCGTTCCTTGAGCGCGCTCTCCGTGACGGCGTCGAGCGGCTCCCGGCCGGGCGCTTCGTTCACGTACAGCACGATGCTCGAGATGACCGTCTCGCCCGCGTTCGGCTTTTCTTTTTGCCTCGCCTGCTGCTCGGCCAGCTCCGCCTGCTCCTTGAGCTCGTAGTTGTGCAGGACGATCCGGTTCGTCTGGTCGAGCACGAGCGCGCTGTAAACCGCCGCGCCCACGATCATCCCGCACAGGAAAAAAGCGGCCGCCTGCATGCCCCGTCCGTACCTCGAAAACGCGGGTACCCTCATTTTCTCACCCCGGATTTCTGCACAACCACTGCACCAGCTCGGTCGCCAGGTGCGCGCCGAGAAACGCGCAGACGATATAGCCGATCTGCTGAACGGCCGGCGACAAGTACCCCTCCATCACGTTCGCTTCGATGACGCGGATCGGATCGATCGAGCCTCCGACGGCGACGACGACCGCCCAGATCTTGATGCGGCTCGCGATCTCCAGCACCGTCTCGGCCGGCGGACGCCAGAGGAACAGCGCCGCCATGCCGGCCAGCATCGCTCCGCCGAGCACCACGCCGAAGGCGATACAGAAATCGAGCACCGCATGCGCGTAGACGCGGTTCATGTCCATCCCCTCCTATACTTATATGTATGGGACGTGCCCGCGCCGATATGATACAATTCGATTAATGGGAACAAAAACGGGAACACGGGGAGGCATGGCGATGTGCGGATTCGTCCATCTTCATAATCATAGCGAATACAGCCTGCTGGACGGGGCTTCGCGCATCAAGGACATGACGGCGCGTGCGGCCGAGCTCGGCATGACGGCGCTGGCGCTTACCGACCACGGCGTCATGTACGGGGCGATACCCTTTTACAAAGCCTGCCGCGAGCGGGGGATCAAGCCGATCATCGGCATGGAGGCCTACGTTGCCTCAGGCTCGCGGCTGGAGAAGGCGTCGCGGCGCGACCAGCCGATCTACCATTTGACGCTGATCGCGAAGAACGCCGCCGGCTACCGCAATCTGATGAAGCTGAGCTCGATCGGACATCTCGAGGGCTTTCATTATCGTCCGCGCATCGACTTCGAGGCGCTGTCGAGGCATGCCGAAGGATTGATCTGTCTGAGCGGCTGCATGAGCAGCGAGCTGTCCCAGCATCTGCTGCACGGCCGGGACGCCGAGGCGCGGCAGACGGCGCTTAAGTATCGGGAGCTGTTCGGCGAGGACTACTTTCTCGAGATCCAGGACCATGGCCTGACCGATCAGAAGCGCATCGCCGCAGGCACGCTGAAGCTGGCGGACGAGCTGGGCATCCCGCTCGCCGCGACCAACGATTCGCACTATTTGAACGAGGAGGATCACGTTCTGCAGGACGTGCTCATCTGCATCGGCACCGGCAAGACGGTCGACGACCAGGACCGGTTCCGGATCGGCACCTCGCAGCTGTACATGAAGAGCGGGGAGGAGATGTCCGCCTTGTTCCGGCATCGGCCGGAGGCGGTGGCGAACACGGCGCTGATCGCGGACCGGTGCGAGCTGGAGATCGATCTCGGGGCGCATATTTTGCCGAAATTTTCGCCGATCCCCGAAGGGATGACCGCGGAGACCTATCTGGAGGAGCTATGCCTGGCCGGTTTGCGGGAACGGTACGGCGAGCCGGAGGCAACATCGGCTGGCGCGATTGCCGCGGAGGCCGAGGCGCGGCTGCGCTACGAGCTCGGCGTCATCGCCCGGATGGGCTTCAGCGACTATTTTCTGATCGTCTGGGACTTCATCCGCTACGCGCGCGAGCAAGGCATCGCGGTAGGGCCGGGACGCGGCTCGTCGGCAGGCAGCATCGTCGCCTACAGCCTGCGCATCACGGACGTCGATCCGCTCAAGCACAAGCTGCTGTTCGAACGCTTCCTGAACCCGGAGCGCGTGAGCATGCCCGATATCGACGTCGACTTCAGCGACGAGCGCCGGGACGAGGTCATCCGCTACGTCGCAGCCAAGTACGGCAGCGGCCACGTCGCGCAGATCATCACGTTCGGCACGCTCGCGGCCCGCGCCGCGGTGCGCGACGTCGGACGCGTCCTGAACCTGCCGTACGGGGACGTGGACCGGGCGGCCAAGCTCATTCCCGGCATGCCGGGAATGTCCATCGAGCGGGCCGCGAGAGACAATCCCGATTTCCGCGCCTTGACGGAGAAGGGCGGCCCGATCGCGGATCTGATCGCGATGGCCAGGCGCGCGGAGGGGATGCCCCGCCACGCATCGACGCATGCCGCCGGCGTCGTCATCTCCTCCGAGCCGCTCACGGACTACGTGCCGCTGCAGGAAGGCGCGGAGGGCGTGCCGCTGACGCAGTATTCGATGGAGCATCTCGAGGCGGTCGGCCTGCTCAAGATGGACTTCCTCGGCCTGCGCAACCTGTCGATTATCGAACGCGCGATGCAGAGCGTGCTCGAGTCGACGGGCAAGGCGCTGCGCTGGGAGGAGATTCCGTACGACGATCCGGCGACGTACGAGCTGCTCGGCCGCGGCGACACGACCGGCGTCTTCCAGATGGAGTCCGCTGGCATACGGCGGGTGCTGCGCGACATGAAGCCGAGGACGTTCGAGGACATCGTGTCCGTCGTGGCGCTGTACCGGCCCGGGCCGATGGACTTCATCCCGCAGTTCATCAAGACTATGCACGGCGAAGTTGCGGCCGAATATCCGCAACCGGATCTCGAGCCGATCCTGCGTGATACGTACGGCATCATCGTCTATCAGGAGCAGATCATGCAGATCGCTTCCCGGATGGCGGGCTTTTCGCTCGGCGAAGCCGATCTGCTGCGACGGGCGGTCGGCAAAAAGAAGCGGGAGATTCTCGATGAGCAGCGCGCGCATTTCGTGCGGGGCAGCCTGGGGCAGGGCTATACCGACGACGAGGCGAATCGTGTTTACGACATGATCCTGCGCTTCGCCGACTACGGATTCCCGCGGGCCCACGCCGCCGCTTACGGCGTGCTCGCCTTCCAGACGGCATACCTGAAGGCCCACTATCCTGTCCCGTTCATGGCGTCCATGCTCACCTCGATCATCGGCAATCAGCGTAAAACCGCGGAATACGTCGACGAATGCCGTCGCATGGGCATTCCCGTACTGCCGCCGGACGTGAACGAGAGCCGGGTGCTGTTCACGCCGGTGCGCACGGCCCTGGCTGCCGGGCAAGACGGGATGGGGGACGCGGGCGCCGCGTCCGAAGATTCGGCTCGGGCGATTGCGGCGTCCGACGATCCCGCCCGCTCGTTCAACGCCATCCGCTTCGGGCTTGCCGCCGTCAAAAACGTCGGCACGCAGGCGATCGAGAGCATCATGAAGGAGCGGGCCGAGCGGCCGTTCGACAGCCTGTCCGACCTGTGCAGGCGGGTCGATCCGCGCGCCTGCAACAAGCGGGTGCTCGAATCGCTGCTGCTCTGCGGCGCGCTGGACGCGCTGCCCGGCCACCGGGCGCAGCTGCTCGCGGCGCTTGACGAATCCGTCGAGGCTGCGGCGATCTGGCGCAAGGAAAAAGAAGAGCTGCAGCTGGAGCTGTTCGATCTCGGCGACGCGCCGAACTGGGAGGTGGACCTGCCGGAGGTTTCCCCCTATACGCAGACCCAGACGCTCGAGTTCGAGCGGGAGCTGCTGGGACTGTACCTTTCCGGTCATCCGCTAGACGTCTTCGACGGGCTGTGGGAGGAAGCGGGGTTGGACCGGCTCTCGGACCTGGCGGAGGCGGAGGACGGCGCGCAGGTCGTTACGGCGGGCATGGTCGTCTCGCTCAAGCCGATCGTGGCCAAGAGCGGTCAGGCGATGGCGTTTCTGGAGCTGGAGGACCGCATCATGGGCGCCGAGCTCGTCGTGTTCCCGTCCGTCTGGAAGACCGCATCGGCTTTTGCGGGGAAAGGCGCGCTCCTGCTCGTGCGGGCCAAGCTTCAGCAAGGCGACGAGGACTTCAAGCTGCTGGCGGACGAGATCGTGCCGCTGTCGGCGGACACGCTGAAGCGCGAGGCGGCCCGCATGCGCAGAGGCGGCGGCTACCGGGGCGGCCGGTCCGAGCGGAGCGCCGACGCCGCGCGCGGCTCGGACCGGGCCGAAGCGAAGCCGGCCGCCGCTGAGGGCGCGCGCCGGGCGACGTCCGTCGTCAAGTCGGCCCCCGACAAGACGCGGGCCGGCGCTGAGCGCGTCAACGGAGGCAATGGGGGAGCGGCGTCGCAGCGCTTCTACGTGCGGATCGACGAGGGGCATGAGGCGCCCTCCGTGCTCAAGGACTTGCAGGCGCTGCTCGTCAAGCACAAAGGGCCGCTGCAGACGGTTCTGTTCTACGAGCGCGACCGCAAGTCGCTGGCGCTGAACGATTATTACCGCGTCCTGCCGTCTGCGGCGCTGACCGCGGCCGTCGAACGCTTGCTCGGCGCGGGCACGGCGAAGGTCAAATAGCAGCGTCGCGCCGATTCTGACATCGATATAGGTGCGTATCGTGCAAATGTGCGCGGTACAACGGCAGAGGGAGTGCTCGGGCAAGCTATCGCGCAAAAATACACGATACAACGCCAAAATTAATGAGTAAGGTCATTTGTCGGCCTGTATCACGCACTTTCTCTAAGGCCCCCTAATCGGATTGGAGTCCCTCCCTACAATTTATTAAAATAGGGATAAGGGAGATGATC
>NZ_JAGXJW010000239.1 GCF_019091135.1 Cohnella sp. GbtcB17
AGAAAGCGGGATCTGTGATGTGTGAGCTCGGGCCTGAGTTCAGATCAGAGTTCGAGTCCTGGTCTGGGTGTGGGTTTGGGTCCAGATTTCAGACTAAGTCCAGATGAAGCTCCGGGTGTGGGATCGCATCCTGGGTGTTGGTCTAGGTAGTGTCCGAGTCCCAAGTTCCAATCCCGATCTGAGTCTTGATTCAATTCTGGTTCTAAGTCCTTGGTTCTGATCCTGGTGTTGGGTTTTGTGCCCTTAATAAAACTCATTTCAATATTATCAGATTTGC
>NZ_JAGXJW010000240.1 GCF_019091135.1 Cohnella sp. GbtcB17
AGGCGTCGCGTCTGGCATTGACACCGACATCCACGGTCAGATCGCGGATGCGGACCCGGTCGCTGCGGCCCATGAAGCCCGCGCCCGTCAGCTTCGTATACCACATGCCCGCGCCGGCAATCGTGGCGCCGCTCACTTCGAGCGGATGCGCAATCCGGTAAGCGCCGGCCGGCAGCCATAGTCCGGACCCTTCGCGCTTCGCTGCGTCGATCGCCGTCTCGAGCGCCGTCGTATCGTCCGCGCCGTCATCGGGCCGCGCCCCGTAGCGCTCGGCCG
>NZ_JAGXJW010000241.1 GCF_019091135.1 Cohnella sp. GbtcB17
GATAATAAAAATGACCACGACCGGAATCGAGACGTGCACGGAGCCTGCCGCAAAGACGGTGAATTCCGTCGGTGTCTGCGTGTTGGCCATGTTGAACAAGCCGACCGCCAGCGTCTGCTTGGCCTCCGTCCGAAGCACCGTCTGCGCGAAGATGAACTCGCTGAACGTGCCGGCGAACGAAGTGACGGCCATGTATACGACGAGCGGACGGGACAGCGGCAGCAAAATCCGGACGAATACGCCCCAGTTGCTTGCACCGACGATGATGGCGGCCTC
>NZ_JAGXJW010000242.1 GCF_019091135.1 Cohnella sp. GbtcB17
TTTATAGCATGCACGAGGAGTCATTGCGCTGACAGATCGCTCTCGGCATGTGTATCAAGCTTGTCAAACTGCACGACTAGTCGTTCAAATCGCTTTTGAAAGCAATGAAAGTAGATAAATGATCGATTTTTCAGTTTTCAGAAGAACTCAAGTTTGTCAGACCTCCTCGTCATGTAGAAATTGCTTCCGGAAAGTGAACACGACCCTTGGCAGAGAGTGAGGAGCAAGTGTGCTTGTGGATCAATCCATCGCGAAACACATTCCTACGCTGAATAG
>NZ_JAGXJW010000243.1 GCF_019091135.1 Cohnella sp. GbtcB17
TCTACCCTTCGCAACTCGTGCCTTGGTCGAGATTTCTGCAAGGAAAACAAGGACTAACCCCGGATTACGATCCGTTAGCGTTTATGATCGAGGAAACCCATAGGCGCGGAATGGAATTCCAAGCCTGGTTTAATCCTTTCAGGGCGAACACCGGTGAGAAGGCGGACAGCTTAGCCGCTAATCACGTCGCGATAACCCACCCGGAATGGATCGTTCAGTCCGGAGATAAGATGTACATCAACCCGGGAATACCGGAAGCCAGGCAGCATATTATCG
>NZ_JAGXJW010000244.1 GCF_019091135.1 Cohnella sp. GbtcB17
TATTCTATTTGGATTCTTCCTATTGGTCTGTTACTTGCTCTTTTCATTCCTATGTTCGAGGGTGATCTAATGAGTCATTCTTCTACCGTGGAGTGAGTTTCTATGTTATCGTACGGATTCTTATTCCTATTGTGTTAGGTGCGCTGGGAATTCTTTATTAGGGCCTTAGTTCACTGATACTAAAACTAGGCTTTCAGCAAGTACGGTAGGAATGATATCCAGGAAAGGCAGAGTTGCCCTAGAGGATAAAGTCTATATATAGAGTGGCCAACTCCG
>NZ_JAGXJW010000245.1 GCF_019091135.1 Cohnella sp. GbtcB17
GCGTTAAGCGTGTAGATGCGAACCTCCGTTTCACCCAGCTTGCGGGCGTCGGTTGCATGAATTTGGAGACAGAAGGCACATCTGTTGAGTTGCGAAGCGCGAATTTTTACAAGCTCCTTCAGCTTTTTGTCGAGACTTGCGCCATCTAGAAATTTTTCGAGTCCGACCATCGCCGCGAAAGCCGCAGGGTTAACCTCTTTCAACAACATCCTTGGTTCCATTGCCAATCGCTCCTTAAATAGTAGTGCCGACCTGCTTGCATCGACTTTCGCTAT
>NZ_JAGXJW010000246.1 GCF_019091135.1 Cohnella sp. GbtcB17
GTCATCCATAGGAACAAGAGTCGAAGGAGCTCGGTATCTTAGTGTTGGCGCAAGAAAAGAGGGAGCACGTACGAGCGTTACCTTAATCCATTTATTATACCTAGCTCAATACCCGGATTCTGTTTAGTCCCATCACGCTAAATTATGACTTTAGAGTGGAATGTCCTCTATGTCTCCTAAAGCTAGAAGATTTACCGCGCTGTTGCTTCAGCCATCGACTCTCACAAACACAGCAGGACTTTTGACAACTGCTACTAAACCGGGAAAACGAGCTC
>NZ_JAGXJW010000247.1 GCF_019091135.1 Cohnella sp. GbtcB17
TGATGGTAAAGCAATTTTTATGAGAATGCAAGGGCTATCATTTTCCAATTCCCTAAATATAAGGCAAAGTGAAATCCAAGAGCATAGTTGCTGTCAGCACACCTATAAGCCCCTTTGACCCTTCCACCCTTCAAATTAGAAAGAATGAAAAAACCAAAGAAACAATGAGAGAAAACCAATGGCAAAAACAACACTGCAATGTCAGAATGTTTGAGCATAGAAAGCATGCTAATAAGCCCCTCAGCTACTCAATTTCAGGTCATTCTTACAATATA
>NZ_JAGXJW010000248.1 GCF_019091135.1 Cohnella sp. GbtcB17
AGGTCCGAGTCTTTGTCCGGGTTTGTGTCCAGGTCTGGACCCCGATCTGGGTCTAGGTTTGGGTCCAGGTCCAAGTTCTGGTCATGCGTGCGGGTCCAAGTTAGGGTCTTGGTCAGGATCTCGGTCCAGATCTAGGTCAAGCATTTCAATCCCAGTCTGGTCTATTCCATGCCCCGTATTCCGAATCCCGAGTCTAGATTTGGATCACTGTCACGGGTCTCGGTGTTGTTCTAGTGCAGGTCCCAAGTCTCGTTTTTGAGTTTGGGTTTAGGGTC
>NZ_JAGXJW010000025.1 GCF_019091135.1 Cohnella sp. GbtcB17
GCTGGCATACCTGAAGAACAAGGACGTCAAGCGTTACAGCGCGCTGATCGTGAAGCTCGGCCTGCGCCGTTAATTCGCTTCGCGACACAAGCAACCTGCTTAGCCATTCGGGCCTCGGTCCGGGGCGGCGGGTTGCTTTTTTCAAGCTTAGGGCTTGTCCTCCGCGCCTAAGATTCGTCCGGCAGGAAATAATAGAGAGCATGTCGAATTTACATATGTCTAATTTAGAGGAGGGATTGCACTGGCACACCAAGTAGAGATGTCGCTCGGCGGCCGCCCGTTATCTTTGGAGACGGGACGTCTGGCCAAGCAGGCGAACGGCGCCGTTGTCGTCCGCTACGGAGATACGGTTGTTTTGTCCACGGTTACGGCTTCTTCCGGACCGAAGGACCTGGATTTTTTCCCGCTCACCGTCAACTATGAAGAAAAGCTGTACGCCGTCGGCAAAATTCCAGGAGGCTTCATCAAGCGCGAAGGCCGTCCCAGCGAAAAGGCCATCCTGGCTTCCCGTCTGACCGACCGGCCGATCCGCCCGCTGTTCCCCGAAGGCTTCCGCAACGACGTGCAAATCGTCAGCCTCGTCATGAGCGTGGATCAGGATTGCCCGCCGGAGATCGCAGCGATGATCGGCACTTCCGCGGCGCTCGCCATCTCCAACGTGCCGTTCGACGGCCCGATCGGCGGCGTCATCGTCGGCCGCGTCGGAGGCAAATTCATCATTAACCCGACTGTCGCCGAAGAGGAAAAGAGCGACATGCACGTCGTCGTGGCAGGCACGAAGGACGCGATCATGATGGTCGAAGCCGAAGCCGACGAAGTGCCGGAAGCCGACGTGCTCGAAGCGATCATGTTCGGTCACGACGAGATCAAGAAGATCGTGGACAAGATTAATGAGCTTGTCGCCGTCGCCGGCCAGCCGAAGATGGAGGTCAAGCTGCATGCCGTAGACGCCGCCGTCGAGAGCGACGTCAACGCGTATGCTCAAGCGAGACTCGTCGAAGCCGTCCGCATCGAAGAGAAGCACGCCCGCCAGGAAGCGATCGACGCGATCAACGCCGAGACGGTCGAGCATTTCTCCGCCGTTTACGCGGAGGAGCCGGGCAAGCTCGGCGACGTCAAGGAAGTGCTGTACGATATCGTCAAAAACGAAGTGCGCCGCTTGATCACGCACGACAAGGTACGTCCAGACGGCCGCAAGCCGGAAGAGATCCGTCCGATCTCGGGCGACGTGTCGCTGCTGCCGCGCACCCACGGCTCCGGGCTGTTCACCCGCGGACAGACACAAGCGCTCAGCATCTGTACGCTCGGCCCGCTCGGCGAAGTGCAAATTCTCGACGGCATCGGCCTCGAAGAATCCAAGCGTTTCATGCACCACTACAACTTCCCGCCATTTTCGGTCGGCGAAGCCCGTCCGCTGCGTGCGCCGGGCCGCCGCGAGATCGGTCACGGCGCGCTCGGCGAGCGCGCGCTGCTGAAGGTCATCCCGTCTGAAGCAGAGTTCCCGTATACGATCCGTCTCGTCTCCGAAGTGCTCGAATCCAACGGTTCGACCTCCCAGGCGAGCATCTGCGCCAGCACGCTGGCCATGATGGACGCAGGCGTGCCGATCAAAGCGCCTGTCGCAGGCGTCGCGATGGGTCTTATCAAGGACGGGGACCAATTCACGATCCTGACGGACATTCAAGGGATGGAAGACCATCTCGGCGATATGGACTTCAAGGTCGCAGGTACGGCGAAGGGCGTAACGGCCATCCAGATGGACATCAAGATCGACGGCATCGACCGTTCCATCCTGACGCAGTCGCTCGAACAAGCGAAGGAAGGCCGCATGTTCATCCTCGGCAAGATGATGGAAGTGATGTCCGAGCCGCGCAAGGAATTGAGCAAATACGCGCCGAAGATCATCACGATGCACATCAATCCGGACAAGATCCGCGACGTCATCGGCTCCGGCGGCAAGATCATCAACAAGATCATCGAGGACACCGGCGTCAAGATCGATATCGAGCAGGACGGCACCGTCTATATCGCTTCCTCCGATGCGGCCGCCAACGACAAGGCGCGTTCGATCATCGAAGGCATCGTCCGCGAAGTGATCGTCGGCGAGACGTATCTCGGCACGGTTAAGCGCATTGAGAAGTTCGGCGCGTTCGTCGAGATTTTGCCGGGCAAGGACGGTCTCGTTCACATCTCGCAGCTGTCCACCGAGCGCGTGGCCAAGGTCGAGGACGCGGTCGCCATCGGCGACAAGATCATAGTCAAGGTCACCGAGATCGACAACATGGGTCGCGTCAACCTGTCCCGCAAAGCCTTGCTCACGACCGAGCAGGTGCAGAGCGGCCAGTAATCGCAGCAGGCTTCACTAACCGCATACGCCAAGCAAAAGAGACCGGTTTTTTCAGTCTCTTTTTTTTATTGGTCGGCTACCGCTTGCCGGCGTACGAAGGGACTGCGCCTTCCCGCGATTTTTCATATTTTCCGTCCGAATCGCATAGGATGTAGACAAGCGATGGGCGCGTCCGCGCCCGGATGGGAGCTGGGAATGAGCCATGAGCAAAACGCGTTGGCCGTCCGCGGTCATGGTGGCGCTGCTAGTCCTGCTGCTCGGGGCGGGCAGGTACGGCCCGCTGCACGCTTACGTGGAGTCCGCCAAGTCCGCAAGCGGGGAAGCGACGTACGCGGAGACGGGATTACTCGGGGACAAGGAGCGGCAGACGGCGGACGAGGGGCAGACGAACGAACAACGATCGCTGAAGGCTTGGCTGGACGCGGAGGCGCCCAAACGCGAGGTCAAACCGAAAAACGCCGTCGTCGACCGCGTCTGGAAAGCGATTCCCGGCTATAACGGCAGGACGGTGGACATCGACGCCACCTATGCCAAAGCAAAAGCCGCGGGTTGGACCGCAAGTAAGGCGGCGGCCGCTCCGGACAAGATTCCGTGGGTTTACCGGGAGATCGCGCCTCAAGTGTCGCTGCAGGACCTGCCGCCTTCGCCGGTCTATCGCGGCAATGCGGCGAAGCCCGCGGTCGGGCTCATGATCAACGTGGCCTGGGGCAACGAATATTTAGCTTCTATATTAAATACGCTTGACGAAGAGCATGCGAAAGCGACGTTTTTTCTCGACGGAAGCTGGCTCGGCAAAAACGCGGAGGCGGCGGAAGAGATCAAGCGGCGCGGTCACGAGGTGTCCAATCATGCGTATTCCCACAAAAATATGAGTACGATCACGGATGCCAAGCAGCTCGAAGAGATCGCCAAGACGCAGACGCTGTTGAAAAAAACGCTTGATGTCGACAACCGCCTGTTCGCCCCTCCTTCCGGGGATTTCGACGCCAGAACGGTGCGGATCGCGGCAGGGCTCGGATTGACGACGGTTTTGTGGACGCTCGACACCGTCGACTGGAAACGGCCGCCCGCGGCCGGCGTCGTCGCGAAAATCGCGGCCGGCGTAGGTCCGGGAACGCTTATTTTAATGCATCCGACGCCGACGACCGAACAAGCGCTCAAAGGAATCATTCGTGCGGCGAGGGCCAAGGGGCTGGTGCCGGGAACGGTGTCGGAGGTGCTGTCCGAACGCCGGTTGGATGCTTCGGCGACGGGTAATTAAATGTTCATAGGGGCGCTTCGCGGCGCTTCTTCGGTTGTGAGGGATGTCGATTTTTGATATCATGTTATCATTCATGGCAAGGGGGAGAACGGTTGAATAAGTACACGCTGAAGAACGGCTTGCGCGTGATGATCGAGAATATCCCGACCAGCAGGTCGGTTGCGTTCGGAATATGGGTGAAGACGGGGTCCCGCTACGAGACGACGACGGACAACGGAATCTCGCATTTTGTCGAGCATATGCTGTTCAAGGGCACGCGCCGCCATTCGGCGAAGGATATCGCCGACCGCTTCGACGGGATCGGCGGCAACGTCAACGCCTTCACCGCCAAGGAGTATACGTGTTATTACGCCAAGGTGCTCGACCAGCATCTGCCGATCGCCGTTGACATTTTGTCGGATATGTTTTTTGAATCCCAGCTCGCCGAAGAGGAGCTGGCCAAGGAAAAGAACGTCATCCTCGAAGAGATCGCGATGTACGACGATACGCCCGACGACACGGTTCACGATCTGGCGTCGACGGCCGCATTCGGCGATCATCCGCTCGCCTATTCGATCTTGGGCACGGCCGAGCGCCTCCATGCGATGGGACCGGACGATCTGCGGGACTACATGAAGCGCAGGTACACGATCGAAAATACGGTCGTCAGCCTCGCCGGCAACGTGGACGAGAGCGTGCTCGAGCTGCTTGAAAAGCACTTCGGCGCCTTCGCGATCCATTCGGAAGCGCCGACGCTGTCGGCGCCCGCGTTCAGACCCGACGCGCTGTTCCATGCCAAAAAAACGGAGCAGAATCATTTGTGCCTTACGTTTCCGGGCTGCCCGATCGACGACCCGAAAATGTACGCGATGACGCTGCTGAACAACGCGCTCGGCGGCGGAATGAGCTCGCGCCTGTTCCAGGAGATCCGGGAAAAGCGCGGATTGGCCTATTCGGTCTATTCGTACCATACGAGCTATGCCGACAGCGGACTGTTCACCGTCTATGCAGGCACCGCGCCCAAGCAGACGAGGGACGTATACGATCTGACGATGGAGATGCTTAACGAGGCGTACGCCAACGGATTAAGCGAAGCCGAAGTGAGCCGCGGCAAGGAGCAGCTCAAAGGCAACCTGATCCTGAGCCTCGAGAGTACGAGCAGCCGGATGAACCGGCTCGGCAAAAACGAGCTGATGCTCGGGCGCCATCTGACGCTCGACGAGATGATCGAACGAATCGAGGCGGTCACGATGGACGACGTCGCGAACATGATGAAACGTATCATGAGCCAGCCGGCGGCATTGGCGCTCGTGGGCTCGCAGGAAAAGGTATTGTCGGGCATAGGGAGGGAATTCGTTGTATCCAATCCAGTTGAAGCGGCTGCCGGGGAATGAAGACGTTCCGCTGCCGCGCCGCATGTCCGAATGGGCGGCGGGCTTCGATCTGCACGCCGCGGTCGCGCAGCCGGTCGTGCTCGCGCCGGGCGAACGGGCGTTGATTCCGGCAGGCTTCGCGATGGCGATGCCGGCCGAGCTTGAAGCGCAGATCAGGCCCCGCAGCGGCCTCGCCTACAAGCACGGCATTACCTGCTTGAACTCGCCCGGCACGATCGATGCCGATTACCGCGGCGAGGTGAAGGTGCTGCTTGTGAATTTGGGGCAGGAGCCGTTCGCGATCGAGCGGGGCGAGCGCATTGCGCAGATGGTATTCCAGCGGGTGCCGCAGGTTGCGATCGAGGAGACCGACGAGCTGCCCGACACGGTGCGAGGCGCCGGCGGCTTCGGTCACACGGGAGTTTGAATTTGCATAGGAACGTCTTGCAGGGCGCACATGCCCCGCAAGACGTTTTTTTGTGCCCTTGTAAACCGGCGGCGCGGATGCGCCCTGCTCCGCACCCGCCGGGGGGCGGTTGCATACGATGAGTTATGCAAGTCGCGATGCGTGCCGCCCGAGCCGCGACGCCATCGCCCGGGAGGCATCGACCTCGGCCGTCTCGCGCTGAGGAAGCCGCCAGGCGCCAAGGTCAAAGGAGGGAGAAGTCATGCTTACGGGCGTGCATATTATCGTCGCCGGAGGCGACGCGCGGCAGCTCGAGGTCATTAGACGGCTTACCGAACTGGATGCGACGGTAACGCTGATGGGATTCGAGCGTCTCGACACGCCTTTTTCGGGCGTGACCAAAGGGGAGTGGACGCCCGATGCGCTGCGAAGCGCGGACGCGCTGCTGCTGCCGGTGGCCGGTACGGAAGAGGACGGTGCGATTTCGGCGATATTCACGGATCAAGAGTTAAAACTGACGGACGATTATGCCGCGGCATTGCCGAAAACCTGCAAAGTATATACGGGACTTGCGAGGAGCTATTTGCGCAAGCTTGCCGAGAAGCATCGGCTGACGGTCGTAGAGCTGTTCGAACGGGACGACGTGGCCATTTACAACTCGATACCGACGGCGGAAGGCGCCTTGATGATGGCGATTCAGCATACGGACATCACGATTCACGGATCGAAATGCATGGTGCTCGGACTCGGCCGGACGGGGATGACGATGGCTCGCGCGCTGCAGGGGCTGGGGGCGTCCGTCATGGCGGGGGTGCGCCGGGAAGACGCGTTCGCGAGGGCGTACGAGATGGGCTTCGAGCCCTTCTACATCGCTGATTTGGCGCGGCTTGCGGGGAATATTGACTTGATTTTTAATACGATACCGAATATGATAGTCACAGCACAAGTGATCTCCAAACTTCCCCTTCGCGCGGTCATTATCGACCTTGCATCCAAGCCCGGCGGCACCGATTTCCGGTTCGCGGAGAAGCGCGGCATCAAGGCGCTGCTGGCGCCCGGGTTGCCCGGCATCGTCGCCCCCAAGACGGCAGGACGCATCATCGCGAACAGTCTGTGCCAGAGCATTCTGGACGACTACAAACAGGGGGAAGCGCCATGAATTGGCAAGGAATCACGGTCGGGTACGCATTATCCGGCTCTCACTGCACGCTGCCGGAGATTATGCCTCAGATTCAGCGCTTCGTCGATGCCGGAGCGAACGTCGTGCCCGTCGTCAGTCAGAGCGTGCTGACGACGGATACGCGCTTCGGGGCGTCGGCGCATTGGCGGTCCGAATTGACCCGGATGACGGGCAACGAGATTATCAGCACGATCGTGGACGCGGAGCCGCTCGGACCTTCCAAGCGCTTCGACGTCATGATCATCGCCCCTTGCACGGGCAATACGACGAGCAAGCTGGCCAACGCGATGACGGACGGACCGGTGCTGATGGCCGCCAAGGCCCAGATGCGCAACGGCAGGCCGCTCGTGCTGGCGATATCCACGAACGACGGCCTCGGGCTGAATGCCGCGAATATCGCCCGGCTGCTCGTCGCGAAGAACATCTACTTCGTGCCCTTCGGCCAGGACAATCCGGACCAGAAGCCCAATTCGCTCGTCGCGCGGATGGATCTGGCGATCGATACGTGCGAGGCCGCCCTCCAAGGCAAGCAGCTGCAGCCGATGATTATCGAACGGTTTTTATACGCTTGAACATATCCATATAGAGATGGTCGCTTGATTAGAGGGGAGAGTCATCATGTCTACGCCTACGTTGTTTAACGTCGCCGTTGTGGGAGCCACCGGCGCCGTTGGGGAACAGATCTTGAAGCAGCTCGCAGCGCGCAACTTCCCCATCAAGGAACTGAAGCTTCTTTCTTCGGCGCGCTCCGCCGGAACGAAGATCGAATTTAAAGGTCAAACCTATACGGTCGAAGAAGCGACGCCCGACAGCTTCAAGGGCGTCGAGATCGCGCTGTTCAGCGCAGGCGGCGACGTCTCGAAGGCGTTGATCCCGCACGCGATCGAGCACGGGGCAGTCTGCATCGACAATACGAACGCCTACCGCATGGATCCGGGAACGCCGCTGGTCGTGCCGGAGGTCAACATCGACAAGGTCGCCGAGCACAAAGGCGTCATCGCGAACCCGAACTGCTCGACGATTCAGATGGTGGCGGCGCTCAAGCCGCTGTACGATCGTTACGGCATTTCCCGCATCATCGTCTCGACCTATCAGGCCGTATCGGGCGCCGGCGCGCGCGCGATCGACGAGATGCTCCGGCAGTCGAAGGAAGTGCTTGCCGGAGGCGATCCCAAGCCGGACATTCTGCCGGTCGGCTCGCTGCCCGTCAAGCATCAGATCGCTTTTAACGCAATCCCGCAGATCGACAAGTTCCAGGACAACGGCTTCACGCTCGAAGAGATGAAGATGATCCGCGAAACGAAAAAGATCATGGACGACGATTCGCTCGAAGTGACCGCGACCTGCGTCCGGATCCCGGTCGTATACGGACACTCCGAATCGGTGTACGTCGAGCTGAAGCAAGACTTCGACGTCGGCGAAGTGAAGACATTGCTCGCAGGCGCGCCTGGCATCGTGCTGCAGGACGATCCGGACAGCCAGCTGTATCCGCTCGCAACCGGCGCGGCGGGCAAGAACGAAGTGTTCGTCGGGCGCGTACGGCGCGATCTGTCCAACCCGCGCGCGCTCAATCTGTGGATCGTATCCGACAATCTGCTCAAAGGCGCCGCCTGGAACGCCGTTCAGATCGCCGAACACATCGCAGCCTCGAGAGCTTAAATCGTCTGCCCCCCAGCCCTTCCCGAAGCCGGGGAGGGCTGGTCTGACGGATGCGGCCTAATTCCCTTCCCGAGCGGCGCCATACACATCATCGCGGTTCCGACATTTTTGAGGCGAGGAAGGATGTTTCGATGGTTACGGTCCAAAAGTTCGGAGGGACGTCGCTGTCCGACGCTAACGCTCGGGCGCACGTCCTCCGTCATATTCGGCGGGAATACGAGGCCGGCGCAGGGCTGGTCGTCGTCGTGTCGGCGATGGGGCGCCGGGGCGAACCGTACGCGACGGATACGCTGCTCGAGTGGGTCGGCACGAACGGAGCGGGATTGGCCGAACGGGAGAAGGACTTGTTGATGAGCTGCGGGGAGCTAATCTCCGCAGCTACATTATGCAGCCTGCTAAGCGCCCATGATCTGCCGAGCGTCGTCCTTACCGGAGCCCAAGCGGGCATCGTCACCGACAACAAGTTCGGCGCCGCGCGCATCGTCGAGGTGAAGACCGAGCGAATCCTCGCCTACCTTGCGCAGGGCAAGATCGTTGTCGTGACGGGCTTTCAAGGCGCGACGGCAGACGGTGAGGTTACGACGCTCGGACGCGGCGGCAGCGATACGTCGGCTACCGCGCTCGGCGCCGCGCTTCAAGCGGACGTGGTCGATATTTACACGGACGTGGACGGCATATTGACGGCCGATCCGCGCGTCGTATCGGAAGCGCGGCAGCTGGCCGTCGTGAGCTACGACGAGATTTGCAATATGGCTCATAACGGGGCCAAGGTCATTCATCCGAGAGCCGTCGAGATCGCGATGAAGGCGGGCATTCCGGTGCGTGTCCGCTCCACCTTTTCCGACGGGGAAGGGACGCTCGTCACGCATGCCAACGCGGCCGAAGGGCATATCGGCTGGAGCGATCGTGCGGTGACGGGGCTGGCGCATGTCAGAGGCGTCACGCAAATTTCCGTATCGGCCGATAGGACGGCGCTTAATCCGCAGCTTGAGGTGTTCCGGGCGATGGCGAAAAACGGGATCAGCGTCGACTTCATTAATGTGATGCCTGCGGGCGTCCTTTATACGGTAACGGACCACGATGCGCCGCTCGCGCTGCGGCTGCTCGCCGAGATGGGATTCGAGCCGCGCGTGCGCGGCGGCTGCGCGAAAGTATCGGTCATCGGCGGCGGTATGAACGGAGAGCCGGGCGTCATGGCGAAGATCGTGGAGGCGCTCGACGAGCGCCAGATCCCCATCCTGCAGTCCGCAGACTCGAATACGACGATATGGGTGCTCGTGCGCGAGGAGGATATGGCGGCCGCGTTAACCGCGCTCCATTCCGCTTTTGCCTTGCATGCGGTATCATGAGATTTATGACCAATGTGACGCTAAGGATCGGCTTATAGACGAAGGAGGATACGGGTATGGATTTCGGCCGCCTGATTACGGCGATGGTGACGCCATTTAACGAGCAATTGCAGATCGATTGGGAAGCGACCGGTCGGCTGATCGACGAGCTGATCGAGGTACAGAAGTCGGATAGCCTGGTCGTATCGGGCACGACCGGCGAATCGCCGACATTAACCGAAGAAGAGAAGCTGGAGCTGTTCCGCTTCTCGGTGCGCCGCGCGGCGGGGCGCGCAAAGATTATCGCCGGCACCGGCAGCAACGATACGGCCCATTCGATTCATCTGAGCAAGCTCGCCGAAGAGGCGGGCGTCGATGCGTTGCTGCTCGTCGCTCCTTATTACAACAAGCCGAATCAAGAAGGCCTGTATTTGCACTTCAAGGCGATCGCCGAATCCACGAAGCTGCCCGTCATTCTTTACAATGTGCCGGGACGTACCGTCGTCAGCTTGTCCACCGCGACGACGCTCAGACTCGCGCAGCTTCCGAACGTCGTGGCGACCAAGGAATGCGCGTCCGTCGAGCAAATTACCGAGCTGGTCGCAGGCGCGCCTGAAGGCTTTGTCGTGTACAGCGGAGACGATGGCATCACGCTGCCGACGCTTGCCGTCGGCGGTTATGGTATCATCAGCGTGGCGAGCCACGTCGTCGGCGCGGAGATGAAGCAATTGATCGATGCGTTCCTTGACGGACGATTGACGGAGGCGGCACAGCTCAACGGCAAGCTGTATCCGGTATTCAAAGGTCTGTTCCAGTGCCCGCATCCCGTGCCGAATCCTGTCGCCGTCAAGCATGCGCTCTCCGTCAAAGGATTTAACGTCGGCGGCGTAAGACTGCCGCTCGCTCCCGCCTCGGCCGACGAGCAGGCTTTTATCGAAGCTTTATTTAACTGAATGCCGTCCGGGATTTGGTTCTTATTCCATATGTATTCGAGCGACCGATGCCTCCGGCATCGGTTTTGCGTTAAATGGAGAAATTAATCGTATTCGGCCGTATTCGTTAGCCTGACTTGTACGAGTGGATTGGCATCATGTATAATGGGGTGGAGTGAATGGGTGCGGCCAAAATTTGCAACTTGACAATTCCATAGATCGGGATCGTCGAATTATCGTAGGAGGTACTAGACTTGTCCAAGAAAAACAGCACAGACAAATTATTGATTTACGCGCTTGGCGGCGTCGGCGAGATCGGGAAAAATATGTATGTCGTTCAGTATGGGAACGATATCGTCGTCGTCGACGCAGGCTTGAAATTTCCGGAAGAAGAGATGCTCGGCATCGATGTCGTCATCCCGGACATTACGCACCTGCTGGACAACCGCGAGAAGGTTCGCGGCATCCTCGTCACGCACGGTCACGAGGACCATATCGGCGGACTTCCTTACGTTCTGAAGCAGCTGAACGTGCCGATCTACGCCACGCGTCTCACGACCGGGCTGATCGAGAACAAGCTGAAGGAAGCGGGACTGCTCGGCGATACGAAGCGCATCCTGATCACCGCCGATTCGGAAGTGCAGATGGGCTCGATCAAGGCGTCCTTCTTCCGTACGAACCACAGTATCCCGGACTCGGTCGGCGTTTGCCTCGAGACGCCCGAAGGCGTCGTCGTGCATACGGGCGACTTCAAGTTCGACCATACGCCGGTCAACGATCAATACGCGGACCTGCAGCGGATGGCCGAGATCGGCAAGCGCGGCGTGCTTGCGCTGCTGTCGGACAGCACCAATGCGGAGCGCCCCGGATTCACGCCGTCGGAGAGCAATATCGGCAAGGAATTCGAGGAGATCTTCCGTCGGGCGAAGCAGCGCGTCGTCGTGGCCACGTTCGCATCGAACGTCCATCGGGTTCAGCAGGTCATTAATGCAGCTGCAGAGACGCGCCGCAAGATGGCCGTCGTCGGCCGCAGCATGGTGAACGTCGTGACGATCGCGTCGGAGATGGGCTATTTGGACGTTCCGGAGGGCATGATCATCGAGCCCGAAGAAGTGAACAAGCTGCCGGCCGATCGCGTCGTCATATTGTCGACGGGCAGCCAGGGCGAGCCGATGTCCGCACTGTCGCGCATGGCGCGATCGACGCACCGCAAAGTGGACATTCTTGCAGGCGACACCGTCATCATTTCGGCGACGCCAATTCCGGGCAATGAGAAATATGTCGGCCGAACGGTCGACGAGCTCATGCGCCTTGGCGCGCACGTCATTTACGGGCCGGGCTCCGTATCCGGCGTACACGTATCCGGTCACGGCAGCCAGGAAGAGCTCAAGCTTATGCTCAACCTGATCCGTCCGCAGTACTTTATTCCGATTCACGGCGAATACCGGATGCTTCGGCATCATGCCCTGCTCGGCGAATCGGTCGGCATCGACCGGGAAAATATTTTCCTGTGCGACATCGGCGACGTCGTCGAATTCCAGAACGGCACTGCGCGCAAGGCCGGCAAGATTCCTTCGGGCAACGTGCTGATCGACGGATTGGGCGTCGGGGACGTAGGCAATATCGTGCTTCGCGACCGCAAGCTGCTCTCCCAGGACGGCATTCTGGTCGTCGTCGTCACGCTGTCCAAGCAGGACGGCACGATTTTGTCCGGTCCGGATATCATCTCTCGCGGCTTCGTATACGTGCGCGAATCCGAAGGCTTGCTCGAAGAAGCGAACCGGATCGTGACGGGTACGCTGCACAAGCTGATGAGCGACAATGTGAACGAGTGGGCATCCCTGAAGACCAACGTGAAGGACGCGCTCGGGCGCTTCCTGTACGAGCAAACGAGAAGAAGACCGATGATCCTGCCGATCATCATGGAAGTATAAACGAAATCGCAAGCAACCCTCACACTCAACCGAAGACCGCTTCCCCGGCATATCCGGGCAAGCGGTTTTTTTGGCATTTTTCCCGCGATTCGCGAATCGAATAATGTGCGCCTGTGCGTTCATACTATGTCGAACCGCAGAAGCCTGCGCCCAAGCGGCGCGGCGCGATCGCAGATTCGGGAAGGAAGTGGCAACTTGACGAACTCGATGAACTCAATCAATTCAATGAACTCGCTGAAATCGACGAACGACGAAACGCGCGTATCGGAGCAGCCCGCGACGCCGGACGAAGCGCGCAAAGGCTCGGTCGCGGCCGAAAATATCGTCCAGCTCGGCACGGCAACCGTGCCGCAGGCCGAATCGAACGTATTTTGCCTGACGATCATCGGACAGGTCGAAGGTCATATGATGCTGCCGCCTCAGAATAAAACGACCAAGTACGAACACGTCATCCCGCAGCTGGTGGCCGCCGAGCAGAGCCCGAAGGTCGAAGGCTTGCTCATCGTGCTCAACACCGTCGGGGGCGATGTCGAGGCGGGCCTTGCGATCGCGGAGATGATCTCGTCGCTGTCGAAGCCGAAGGTGGCGGTCGTGCTCGGCGGCGGGCATTCGATCGGCGTGCCGATCGCCGTCGCGGCCGATTATACGTTGATAGCGGAAAGTGCGACGATGACGATTCATCCGATCCGGATGAACGGTCTTGTCATCGGCGTGCCGCAGACGTTCGAATATTTGGACAAAATGCAGGAGCGCGTCGTTCGCTTCGTGACGAGGCACAGCAAGGTAGGAGAAGTCAAGTTTAAGGAACTGATGTTCAAGACGGGGGAGCTCGCACGCGACATCGGCACGACGGTCGTCGGTCCAGACGCGGTATCCTACGGTTTGATCGATGCGATCGGGGGAATCGGCGAGGCGCTTCGCGAGCTCAACCGGCGAATCGCGGAGCGCAAGCTGGCGTTCGCCGCGCCGCAAGGAGGCGAGGTGCAATGACGCTGTATACGCCGATGCCGATGGAGCTGGTGCTCGAAGGCTGGAGCGATGCGCAACAACCGATGATCGAGGTGGAGCTCGGCGCGCTGCGCATGCTGCTGGCGCCGGTCGCCCCCGGCGTCGGCAAGCTCGTCCGTCTCGTTTCGGCGCCGCTCGACGCTTATTTGATGCCGGCGCTCGAGCCCGGCAAGCTGATCTACTTCGGCGCGGCTCCGTCGAACGCGGCAGCGGGAACGCCGTCGATCGACGACGGGGAACGGGGACTTTAGACCGTCTGGCGGCCGTTGTTGGGCTCATGCTACGCTTCGGTAAACTATGGTATAATGGGTGACCGGAGGTGGCGGAGTTGGCCAAGCGCAAACGAAAAAAAGATACGCTGGGCGCAAGCCTCAAATACGAAATATACGGCATTCTGCTCATTACGATATCCGTCATCGCCATGTACGGCGAAGCCGCGGGCGGTCGTTCGCTTTCCAAGCTGTTCGGTTATTTGCTGGGCAAATTTTATTTTTTGCTCCCGATCGCCGGCATCTGGCTCGGATTGCATGTGATGATCCGCAGAGCCTGGCCGCGCGGCTGGACGATCCGCCGGAGCGGGTTCGTCATGGTGTGCTGCGGCTTGACGCTGCTCAGCTCCATGAGCTTCGTCGATTCGCGGCTCGGTCCGCTCGAAGCGATTCGGCCTTCGGCGATTTTCAGCCAGACGACGCATCAGCTGTACGAGCAGCTGTGGAATGCGCCGATCGAAAACGAAGCGCGGATCACCGGCAAAGATATCGGCGGCGGGCTACTCGGGGCGATGCAGTATTCGATTTTTTATTGGCTGTTCGGCTATTACGGCGCGAAGTTCGTGCTGATCGTCGAATTTATCATCGCCTTCATGCTGCTCACGAATCGATCCTACGTGGATATGATGAAAGGCATCCGCACGTTCGGCAAGCGCCTGCTGCCATTGCTGGCGCAGCGGCTGTCCGGCGGACGCAAGCTGGCCAAAGCGAAGGCGGTGCCGGTCAAGCCGAGGGCGAAAAAGGGACAGGTCGCCGCGGCGATGGCAACGATGGGAGACGACGATTTTCAGGACGAGCCGATCGCGCGGCGGGCGGATGCGAAGAAGCCGTATTTCTTCCAGTTGTTTCACGGCAAACCGGGCGGGGCCGAGACGGCCGAGCCCGACGATCTGGACGGCGAGCCCGCTCTGTATCCGTCTGCGCCGACGGTCAACATCGGCGCTCGTCCCGAGGGGCGCGGCAAGAGCAGGAAAAAAGATGCGGAGCCCGCGTTCGTTCCGATGGAGGAGCCCGTCGTTCAGCCGCCGTACATAGAGCCCGATGACGAGTGGGAGCCAGCGCCCGCGCAACCGGATCCCGGTCCGAGATTTCACGATTTCGCCGATCAGGTGCCCGCGTTCGACGATGCCGACGAAGCGGCCTGGAAGCAGTCCGAGCTTGAGCTGGACGAGCCCCCCGGCGTGGAGCCGGTCGTCGATGCGACCGTACTGCCCGACGCGACGGGAGTCGAATCCGACCCCGAACAGGCAGCCGCGCCGGGGGCGGGACCGAACGGTTCGATCGCGGACGATTCGGCTGCGCCGGCCGGTGCGGCGCCGGTCAAGCCGAAGCGGGTGTACCGCATGCCGCCGATCCATCTGCTCGGCAAGCCGCAGGGCGGCGGCAAGGGCGGCGCGGGCGACGGCGGCCGCGAGGTGGCGCGCAAGCTGGAGGCGACGCTCGAGAGCTTCGGCGTGCGCGCGAAGGTGCTCGACGTGGCCAGAGGCCCGGCGGTCACGCGCTACGAGCTGCAGCCGGACGTCGGCGTCAAGGTTAGCCGGATCGTCAGCCTGACCGACGATATCGCCCTCGCGCTCGCGGCGAAGGACATTCGGATGGAAGCGCCGATCCCCGGCAAGTCGGCGATCGGCATCGAGGTTCCGAACAACGAAGTCAGCGTCGTGACGCTGCGCGAGGTGCTCGAGACGCCGACCTTCCAGGAAGCGCCGAGCAAGCTGACGATCGCCTTCGGCCGAGACATTTCCGGTCAGCCGATCGTCGGCAACCTTGCCCGCATGCCGCATATGCTCGTCGCGGGCGCGACCGGCTCGGGGAAGTCCGTTTGCATCAACGGCATCATTACGAGCCTCTTGTACAAGGCGAAGCCGGACGAAGTGAAGTTTCTGATGATCGACCCCAAGATGGTCGAGCTGAACGTGTACAACGGCATTCCGCATCTGCTGGCACCGGTCGTCACGGATCCGCGCCGCGCTTCGCTGGCGCTGAAGAAGATCGTCGTCGAGATGGAAAAGCGTTACGAGAAATTTTCCAAGTCCGGCACGAGGAACATCGAAGGCTACAACAACTTGATGCTGAGCGGCGACAACCCGGACGGCGTGCTGCCGTATATCGTCGTCATCGTGGACGAGCTTGCGGACCTGATGATGGTGGCGGCCGGCGACGTCGAAGACGCAATCTGCCGTCTCGCGCAGATGGCGCGGGCGGCCGGCATCCACCTGATCATCGCGACGCAGCGCCCTTCGGTCGACGTCATCACCGGCGTCATCAAGGCGAACATTCCGAGCCGGATCGCGTTCGGCGTCTCTTCGCAGGTGGACTCGCGCACGATCCTCGATATGGTCGGCGCTGAGAAGCTGCTCGGCCGGGGCGACATGCTGTTCCTGCCGATGGGCGCTTCCAAGCCGATCCGCGTGCAGGGCGCATTTCTGTCGGACAACGAGGTCGAGTCGGTCGTCGCATATTCGCGAGGCCAGGCCGAAGCGGAGTACAACGAAGAGCTCGTTCCCGAGATCGAAGAGTCGGACGACGCCGCGGACAACGAGCAGCTCGACGAGTTGTTCGATCAGGCCGTCGGCATCGTGCTCGAGGCCAAGCAGGCTTCGGTCTCGCTGCTGCAGCGCCGGATGCGCATCGGCTACACCCGGGCGGCGCGCCTGATCGACTCGATGGAGGCGAGAGGCGTCGTCGGTCCTTACGAGGGCAGCAAGCCGAGAGAAGTGCTCGTCACGCTCGAACAATTTCAACAGCGCTCCTCCTGACTCGTCGGGAGGGCGTTTTTATGTCCATGAATAGCCATCCATGACCTTCCTCATACTAACCTCAAGCTTGCCCGCGGTCCTATCGGAGTTGCGGCGCACGAACGATGAATATGGAGAGGAAGGCGTGAATGAATATGCGCTATCGTTTGGTTATTTTGACCGTGTGCCTCGTCAGCTGCCTGTTCGGGCTTTATACGCTCAACCGGCTCGACAAACCGCATGCGGCGCGCGAGGCGTTCAGCAGTGCCGTCATCAAGAGCGGCGCGTCGGGCAAAGACGTGTACGAGCTTCAGGGCAGACTTAAATACTTGGGCTACTACAGCGGAAAAGTGGACGGCAACTTCGGCCCGACCACGCTGAATTCCGTCAAGTGGTTCCAATGGAAGTTCGGCATGAAGGCGGACGGCGTCGTAGGCGGCAAGACGAAGCTGAAGCTGTGGGAAGCGACGAAGGATTGGAAGCCGACGGCGGCCGATCTCGGCAAGGAGGCAGAACCGGGCCAAACCGGGAACGGCGGAGGCGGCGGAGGAGGTGCCGCGAACGAGGCTAACCTGCCGGCGTCGAACGATATGGGCGTGTCGGCCAACGACTTGAAGCTGATGGCCAACGCCGTATACGGCGAATCGCGCGGCGAGCCTTACGAAGGACAGGTCGCCGTAGCGGCGGTTATCTTGAACCGCGTTCGCGCCTCCGAGTTCCCGAATACTGTGTCGGGCGTCATCTTTCAGCCCGGCGCCTTCACCGCGGTGGCGGACGGACAGATTTATCTGACGCCGAACGAGACGGCCGCCAAAGCCGTCAAGGACGCGCTGTCCGGCTGGGATCCGACGGACGGCTGCCTGTACTACTTCAATCCGAAGACGGCGACGTCGAAGTGGATCTGGTCGAGGCCTCAGTACAAGACGATCGGGCAGCATATTTTTTGCAATTGACCTTTTTTCCTGACGCGCCTTATTTGCTTCGGGCTTGACCATGCGCTAGAATGGGCTTGAATCCAGAATCAGGGAAGGGATCTGAGGCCTTGCAGACTGAAGTGTTCCAGCGCGGCGCAGTCGGCCGGATGCGCATCCACGTATTGCCGACCACCCGATTCAAAACCTTTTCCTTGTCGCTTTTCGCCGGCGTACCGCTGGACGAATCGCGCGTCACGCCGGTCGCGCTCGCGCCGTTCGTGCTTCGCCGCGGCACCCGGACCTATCCGGAGACCATTCAATTCCGCGAGCGTCTCGACGAGCTTTACGGCGCCGGTTTCGGCTTCGACATTTACAAACGGGGTGACTATCAGATCGTTCAATTTCGCCTCGATATTATTAACGACGCTTTCGTTTCCTCGAGCCAGTCGCTGCTGGAAGAAGCGCTGCGTTTCCTCGGCGAGGCGTTGACGGAGCCGGCCCTGGATGGCGGCGCCTTTAACGCCAAGTACGTCGAATCGGAAAAAACGACCGTACTAAAACGGATCGAGTCCATTATCAACGATAAGATCCGCTATGCGGCGGAGCGCTGCCTTGAGGAAATGTGCCGAAACGAGCCTTACAGACTGCTTGCGCTCGGACGCAAGGAGGAGCTGCCGCAAATGACGCCGGCATCGTTGTACGAAAGCTACCGGAAGTGGCTGGACGAAGCGGTGTTCGACCTGTACGTGTCCGGCGATACGTCGCTCGAGCAGGTAACAGAGTGGGCGTCGCAGTACTTCAAGCTCCCGAACGGACAGCCCGGCGCCTACCGCGCCGCGGAGATCAAGCCCGCCTCGGAGGCGCCGCGGACGATCGTCGAGCGGCTCGACGTCGGGCAGGGCAAGCTTAACCTCGGGCTGCGGACCGGGATCGCGTATTCCGACGACCGTTATCCGGATTTGCTCGTTTACAACGGCGTACTGGGCGCTTTCCCGCATTCCAAGCTGTTCATTCACGTTCGGGAAAAAGCCAGTCTCGCTTATTACGCCTCTTCACGTCTGGACGGCCACAAAGGCTTGCTCACGATTCAATCGGGCATCGAGATCGCGAACTACGAACGCGCGCTGGACATCATTCGCCAGCAGCTTGACGAGATGCGCGCCGGCCATATCGAGGAGCAGGAGCTTTCCAAGACGAAGGCGATGCTCGTCAATCAGCTGCGCGAGATTCAGGACTCGGCCTTCGAGCGGATTGCTTTCGATTTTAACGGCGTCGTCTCCGGCAAGCAGCGCAGCGCGGACGAATTGATCGCGGCGATCGAGTCCGTTACCGCCGACCGCGCGGCGGCGGTTGCCGGGGGCGTCGGACTGGATACGATCTACTTCCTGCGCGATCTGAAGGAGGAGGCGGCCCATGTCCAAGCTTGATTATCCGAAGCTGCAGGAGACGCTTTACCGCGAGGTGCTGGACAACGGACTCGAGGTGTTCGTGCTGCCGAAGCCCGGCTTTACGAAGACATACGCGACGTTTACGACCAAGTACGGTTCGGTCGACAATCACTTCCGTCCGGAAGGGCAGGAAGCGCGCGTCGTGCCCGACGGCATCGCCCACTTTCTCGAGCACAAAATGTTCGAAGAGCCCGAAGGCGACGTTTTTTCCCGCTTCGCCGAGCAGGGCGCATCCGCCAACGCGTTCACGAGCTTCGACCGGACGTCGTATTTGTTTTCCACGGCGGGCGATCCCCTTGCGAGCCTCGATACGCTGCTCGACTTCGTGCAGAATCCGTATTTTACGGACGAGAACGTGGAAAAAGAAAAAGGCATCATCGTCCAGGAAATCAATATGTACAAGGACAATGCCGATTGGCGCGTCTACTTCGGCTTGATCGAAGCGCTCTACGCGAAGCACCCGGTGCATATCGACATTGCAGGCACGGAAGCGTCCGTTCGTTCGATTACGAAGGAGCAGCTTTACGACTGCTACCGCACCTTTTATCATCCGTCCAACATGACGCTGTTCGTCGTCGGAGGGATCGATCCCAATGAGACGCTCGAGCGTGTGAGGCGCAACCAGGCGCGCAAAACGTTTGCGCCCGGCGGTGCTATCGAACGACTGTTCGAGACCGAGCCTACCGGCATCAGGGAGGCTCGCCGCATCGTCAAGCTGCCGGTATCGCTGCCCAAGTGCATGATCGGCTTCAAGGAGGCCGGTCCGTTTCCGGAAGGAGAAGCGGGCATTCGCAGAGAGCTCGCGGCGAAGCTCATGCTCGACGTGCTGATCGGCTCGAGCTCGCCCGTTTACCAGCGTTTGTACGATGACAATCTGATCTCGGACAGCTTCGGACACGAATACAATACGGGTCCGGGCTACGCCTTTACAGTAATTGGCGGGGATACGCGGGATCCCGACGAATTGCTGCAGCGCGTCGCGGCGGCGATCGACGAGGCGATTCGGAGCGGCCTGCCGCAGGCATCGTTCGAACGGACACGCGCGAAAAAGATCGGGGCCTATTTGCGAATGCTGAACAGCCCAGAAGCGATCGCGGGCGAATTTACCCGCTACCGCTTCAAGGGCGGAGATCTGTTCGATGTCGTGCGCCTGTACGAGAGCATCACGCTTGACGAGGTTCATGAGCGGCTTCGTCTGCTGGGCGACACCGGCAGCCGATCGGTGTGCATCGTCAGGTCGGATGCCGAGTGACGATTGAAAGGCATGAAGAGCGCATGCGCCGGACGCCCGGCTGCGCGCTTGTCACCGGCGCTTCCCGCGGCATCGTCGCGGCGGTCGCGCGCCGGCTGGCAAAGGACGGCGCCGGCTTGATCGTGCATTACCACCGATCGCAGGAGCGCGCCGAAGCGGTGGCCGCCGAGTGCCTGGCGCTCGGCGCCGCGTTCGCGGAGGTCGCGGCAGCCGACATCCGGTCAAGCGCCGATATCGCCGCGCTCAAGACATCGCTTGAGCAAGCCGGCCGCATGCCGGACATTTTGGTGCATGCGGCCGGAACGGCGCACTACGGCTTGCTGGAGGATCTGGAAGAAGACGAGTGGGACGACATTCAGCATGTCCACCTCAAAGCGGCTTACGGGCTCGCCAAGCGCTTCGGCCCGGCGATGTCGTGGCGGCGGCGCGGCCGGATCGTGCACGTCAGCAGCGTGTGGGGCGTCGTCGGCGCCGCGGGCGAAGCCGCTTATTCCGCGGCCAAAGGCGGCTTGAACGGATTGACCAAGGCGCTGGCGCGCGAGCTGGCCTTTGCGGGCGTCACGGTGAATGCCGTCGCGCCAGGCCTCGTCGAGACGGACATGCTGGCCGAGCTGGCGCCTTCGGAGCTGGCCGAGCTGCGCGAAGAAGTGCCGATGAAGCGATTTGCGGACCCGAACGAAGTAGCGGAGCTCGTTCGCTTTTTGACGCTCGGCGACGCCGGTTATATCACGGGCCAGGTCATCGGCCTTACCGGCGGCTGGCGGATGTAGCGGCCGGGCACGCCGAATAATGCGCGGTGCCGGGGGCATCCTATCCATGCATTGATCTCACCCATCAAGGAGGATGTCGGATGTCTACCGTGCTGAGCAACTTTGAGTCCTGGAAAAAATTTCTGGGCGACCGGATCGAGGCCGCGAAGGACTTGGGGATCGGCGAAGACGCGATTGCCAAGCTCGCGTACGAGATCGGCGAATTCCTCGACAACAAAGTCGACCCGAAAAACGAAGAACAACGCGTCCTGAAGGAGCTTTGGGACGTCGGCGACGAGTCCGAACGCAAGACGATGGCCGCGCTCATGGTCAAGCTCGCCAAGCATAGCTAAGCCGGGCGACGGACAAGAAGGAAGGCTCTGCCGATCGGTGGCGGAGCCTTCTTTGTTTACCGAAAAATTGCAGACGCTGCCAGCTGACCTGACGGGGGCGATGAAACACGTAGGACTTTAGTAGGAATCTTTTGCTGACTTTTGCAGGAGCGTGTTCACCGTTGTAGAATGAAGTTTGAAGGAATCGGCGACGAGGTGTCTAATGAATACGAAACAGTGGTATATGGAATATAAGATACATAAAAACCGTCCGGGTCTGCTCGGAGACATCGCGTCTCTGCTCGGCATGCTCGAGGTGAACATCCTCACCATCAACGGCGTCGAGGACCGGACGCGGGGCATGCTGCTGCAGACCGACGACGACGAAAAAATCGAGCTGCTCGGCAAAATGCTGGCCAAGGTCGAAAATATATCGATCGTAACGCTGCGTCCGCCGCGATTGACGGATATTCTGGCCGTCCGTCACGGAAGATATATCGAGCGGGATTCGGACGACCGCAAGACGTTCCGTTTTACGCGGGACGAGCTGGGGCTTCTCGTCGATTTTCTCGGCGAGCTGTTCAAGCAGGAAGGCAACCAGACGATCGGACTTCGCGGCATGCCCCGCGTCGGCAAGACCGAATCGATCATCGCCGGCAGCGTATGCGCGAACAAGCGCTGGGCGTTCGTCTCTTCGACGCTGCTCCGGCAGACGGTGCGCAGCCAGCTGTCCGAGGAGGAGATGAATCCGCACAATGTGTTCATCATCGACGGCATCGTGAGCACGATCCGCTCCAACGACAAGCATTACGGCTTGCTGCAGGACATCATGGCGATGCCTTCGACGAAGGTGATCGAGCATCCCGACATTTTCGTCCGCGAATCGAGCTTCGACTACGACGTCTTCGATTGCATCATCGAGCTGCGCAATACGCCCGACGAGGAGATTACGTACGAGAACTTTACGACCGCGGGTCTTGACGAAGGATTTTGACGAATTTGAATGGAACGACTTTGAACAGATCCGTATGAAACGGCAGGGGGGTGAAGTTTGTGTCAGATTTGGGCTTGCTGCTTCGCAAAGCGAGGGAGCAGCGAGGGTACACCCTCGACGACATCCAGGAAATTACGAAAATACGCAAACGCTACCTTGAAGCCATTGAGACCGGCGATTATAAAGTGCTTCCCGGATCGTTCTACGTTCGGGCCTTCGTCAAGACGTATGCCGAGACGGTAGGTCTCGACGCCGAAGAGGTGCTTCGCCTTTACCACAAGGAATTGCCGAAGGCGCAGACGCCGGAAGCCGGCGCGCCGGAGCCTTCTTATATACAGCCCAAGAGCCGCAGGGTTCAGCACAACGATCGGGTCGGCAAAGTGGTCGTCACCTCGCTCATGTGGCTGTTCCCGATTCTGATCGCCGTCGTCATTTACGTTTATTATGCGAACAACAAGACGGAGACGGACAAGCCGGCGGGGTCGACGCCGCCGTCGATTACGACGGAGACGGCTTTGCCCTCTTCCGCCGCGACGGCTACGCCGACGCCTACCGCCACTCCGACACCAACGCCGACGCCGCCGCAGACGACCGTTACGTTCCGGGAGAAAAAGAACAGCCGTTATTATTTCGACGTCTCCCCGGCAGGCAAGCATCAGTTGAAAATTACGTTCCCGGGCGGAAAAAGCTGGGTCGGCGTGAATGAGAATAACTCATCGGGCAAGTCGATTTACGGCAAAACGCCGGAGCAGACCGCGGAGTTGACGTTCGAGCTCGGCGAGACGCCGCTGTACGTGAACCTGGGCTTCGCCAAAGGCGCGCAGATCGAGATCGACGGCGTCGTCGTCGACGACGAGGACGTTCCGGGCCGCAGAAGATTCATTTTCACGGTCGTCGACGACACGGGCCAATCTCCGACGCCGACGCCTTGACCGACAAAACTGCGCATATTCGCGAACCCGAAGAGACAGGCTAGTGTTAGCATCGATACGCTAGCATGGAGGTTGGGGCGAATGGCAGTCAGTTGGATCGTGACCGCGATCGGCGTCGTGGTCAGCCTGCTGGGCTGGGTGATGACGCCGAGCGCCTGGGGCTACGGCATTCTGGGCTTTGGACTGGCATGGATCGTGCTTGGCGTGCTCGATTTGTTCCGCGAGCCGGCCCGCGGCAGATAGTCGAACCGAGGAAGAGAATGAGCGCCAAAAGCACTCATTCTTTTTTTTGCGACGGCGGCAACCGCCCCTTGGTCGTCGTCTTGGAAACCCCGCCGCATATCGTTTATAATGTACACAATCGATGAAAGAGAAAGGAAGACTACATATGGCATCCGAATATTCGTTCGACATCGTTTCCAAGGTTGAGCTTCAGGAAGTAAGCAACGCGGTTCAGCAAGCGGTCAAGGAAATCGAAACCCGGTTCGACTTCAAAGGGAGCAAGAGCAGCATCGCGCTCGAAGGCGAAGCGCTGACCGTTGCGTCGGACGACGAGTACCGGCTCAAGAGCGTCATCGACATTTTGCAGAGCAAGCTGATCAAGCGCGGCGTGCCGATTCGCAATCTGGATTACGGCAAGATCGAGCCGGCGTCCGGCAGCACCGTTCGCCAGAGCATCAAGCTTAAGCAGGGCGTCGACCAGGAAAATGCGAAAAAAATCAATATTCTGATTCGGGATTCCAAGCTGAAGGTAAAAAGCCAGATCCAGGGCGATCAGCTTCGCGTGACAGGCAAGAGCAAAGACGATCTGCAGGCGATCATGTCGCTTCTAAAGGGCGCGGATCTGCCGCTCGAGCTTCAATTCACGAATTATCGCTAAGAGCGCGCTTTGCGTTTCGACCGTTTTTGACAGTGCGGCGAGCCTTCATTTATACTGACATGAACATTTAATCTGGCGAAAAACCTGGGGGAAGTCATTCATGGTAGAGACCGTTCGCGGACAAAGGCTCCGCAACCCGATCCGTTCCGCGGCTTTGCGCGGCCGGCACGACGAAGGGAAGGTGTCCGCATGAATCTGGCGAATCGAATCACGCTCGTCCGTATCTTCCTCGTGCCGATCATGACGTTTTTTCTGCTGATCAAGCTGGACGTGTCTCCGCTCACCATCGGCGATTATTCGATTTCCTACAATCAGGTGTTCGCGCTGCTCCTGTTCATCATCGCGGCGTGCACCGACGGATTGGACGGCTACATCGCCCGCAAGCACAAGATCGTGACGAACCTCGGCAAGCTGCTCGACCCGCTCGCGGACAAGCTGCTCGTCGCGGCCGTGCTGATCTCGCTCGTCGAGATGGGCAAGCTCGACGCCTGGGTCGCCATCGTCATCATCAGCCGCGAGTGGGCGGTCACGGGACTTCGGCAGGTCGCCTTGCTCGAAGGCGCCGTGCTTGCCGCCAGCAAATGGGGCAAGTGGAAAACGGCGATTCAAATCGCGATGATCATCGTGCTGCTGCTGAACAATTTCCCGTTCATCTACGTGCACTTCCCGCTCGATACGATCGCGGTCTGGGCCGCTGCGGCCATTACCGTCTATTCGGGCGTCGATTACTTCATTAAGAACAAAAATCTGATCCCGCTGTCCGATCCACCGGCCGGCGAAGGCAAGGGGGCGCGCCGGGACGCATGAGAGCGGAAATTATCGCGGTCGGCACGGAATTGCTGCTCGGCCAGATCGTCAATACGAACGCGCAGTTTTTGTCGCAGCGACTTGCGGAGCTTGGGATCGACGTCTATTTTCAGACGGTCGTTGGGGACAATGAGGAGCGTCTGAGGCAGGCGATCGCGATCGCGGAG
This sequence comes from Cohnella sp. GbtcB17, assembly GCF_019091135.1. Classification (GTDB taxonomy): domain Bacteria; phylum Bacillota; class Bacilli; order Paenibacillales; family Paenibacillaceae; genus Cohnella. The sequence goes on from NZ_JAGXJW010000025.1 coordinate 24,890, forward strand.
TCGCGAGCCGATCTCGTTCTTTTTACCGGCGGTCTCGGCCCGACGATGGACGATCTTACTCGGGATGCGCTGGCCGCTCATCTGGGCGTCGGCATTGAGATGCACGAGCCGTCGCTTGCCAAGATCGAAGCGATGTTCGCCGGCAGGGAGCCTTCGCTCATCGAGATCAACCGCCGTCAGGCGATGCTCGTGGGCGGCGCTTCGCCGCTGCGCAACGATGCGGGTCTCGCCGTCGGCAGCGCGCTCACAGCAGGCGGCACGCATTATATGCTGCTGCCGGGACCGCCGCGCGAGATGAAGCCGATGTTCCTGAACGACGGCGCCGCCTGGCTGAAGGAAAAGCTCGGCGATGCGGCGTCGCTACACTCGGCCATGCTTCGCTTTTGCGGGATCGGCGAGTCCGCGCTCGAGGAGCTCTACAAGGACCTGATCGAGGCGCAGAGCGATCCGACGCTCGCCACGTACGCCAAGGAAGGCGAAGTCGCGCTTCGCGTGTCGACGAAGGCCGCGACGGCCGAGGAGGCGCAAGCCCGGCTCGCACCGACGCTTCAGGAGATTCGCAGACGCGGCGAACGGTACTTGTATGCGGAGAGCGACGTGGCGCTCGAGGCCGAGGTCATTCGGCTGCTCGCGGAGCAGCGGCGGACGATCTCCTGCGCGGAGAGCTGCACGGGCGGCCTGATCGCGACGCTGCTTACGACGGTGCCGGGCAGCGCGGACGCGTTCCTCGGCGGCGTGGTCAGCTACAGCAATCCTGTCAAGCGGGATTTGCTCGGCGTCGACGAGGCGCTGCTGGAGGGCGAAGGCGCGCCGGGGGCGGTCAGCGAGGAGACGGCGCGGGCGATGGCGGAAGGCGTCCGGCAGGCCACCGATACGGATCTGGCGTTGTCGGTGACCGGCGTAGCCGGTCCCGCTTCCTCCGAGGGCAAGCCCGTCGGACTCGTCTACGTCGGGATCGCCGAGCGTGGCAAGCCGGTGCGCGTGGAGAAGCTCCAGCTGCAAGGCGACCGCGAAGGCATCCGGATCCGGGCGGCGAAGCGGGCGCTCTACATGGCTTGGCTGCGGTTGACCGGCAAGGATTGACGGCTCGCTTTAGGCGCCTAGCGCTTGATTGCGGGGCGGGGGCGAGTCTACGGATCTCGCTGTTTTCTATCGAAAGCCCACGTTTAATAGAGTCGTATCGCGAGCATACGCTTGCGCCATGAGTCGAATTATGATAGATTGATTAGGAAAGTTGCGGAAGAACCGTAGCGAAGAATACTTTGCTACGGTTCTTTTTTGGAAGTTTTTCGAACAAATGTTCGCAAAATGCTTGGCAAGCGGTTCGTAAAAAGTTATAATATAACTATCAAATAGATAAGGATGTGGGTGTGTTGTCCGATCGTCGCGCCGCATTAGAGATGGCATTGCGCCAGATTGAAAAGCAATTCGGCAAAGGTTCTATCATGAAGCTGGGAGAGCAAGCCAACCTTCAAGTCGAGACATACTCCAGCGGAGCGCTGGCTTTGGATATCGCCCTCGGGATCGGCGGATTCCCGCGGGGCCGGATTATTGAAGTGTACGGACCGGAGTCCTCCGGTAAGACGACCGTCGCCCTGCATGCGATCGCCGAGGTGCAGCGGTCCGGCGGACAAGCCGCCTTTATCGATGCCGAGCATGCGCTCGATCCGATGTATGCGCGCAACCTGGGCGTCAACATCGACGAGCTGCTGCTCAGCCAGCCGGACACCGGCGAACAGGCGCTGGAGATCGCAGAGGCGCTCGTGCGCAGTGGAGCGGTCGATATCGTGGTCGTAGACTCGGTCGCGGCGCTCGTGCCGAAGGCGGAGATCGAGGGCGACATGGGCGACTCGTTCGTCGGCCTGCAGGCCCGCTTGATGTCGCAGGCGATGCGCAAGCTGTCCGGCGCCATCAGCAAGTCGAAGTCGATCGCGATCTTCATCAACCAGCTTCGCGAGAAGGTCGGCGTCATGTTCGGCAATCCCGAGACGACGCCGGGCGGCCGCGCGCTCAAGTTCTACGCCAGCGTGCGTCTGGACGTGCGCCGGATCGAATCGATCAAGCAAGGCAACGATGTGGTGGGCAACCGGACGCGCATCAAGGTCGTGAAGAACAAGGTCGCGCCGCCGTTCAAGCAAGCCGAGGTCGACATCATGTACGGCGAAGGCATTTCGCGCGAAGGCAGCATCATCGATATCGGCGTCGAGCTGGATATCGTGCAGAAGAGCGGCGCCTGGTTCTCCTTCAACGGCGAGCGTCTGGGACAAGGACGGGAAAATTCCAAGCAGTTCCTGAAGGATCATGCGGATCTGTCCGGACAGATCGAACGGCAAATTCGCGAAGCCACGCTGAACGAAGTGGCAGTGGCGGCCCGTACGAGCGCCGCGCAGCAAGACGAAGACGAGGAAGAGCCGGACTTCGAGAACGAATAAGTTTTGCAGCTTAAGGGCGTCCGCAGCCGCGGATGCCCTTTTGGACATATGCGGCCCGAACGCGGCCGCCGCATACGCAGGCGAGGAGGTTGACCGTCGATGGTCAGAAAAAAAACAGAGTCGAATCCGGCCGACGGGATCGTTGATATCTCCGACGAGCGGGAGTGGAGTCGTTCGCGCACGCGGCGCCCGGCTTCGCCGGGGCGTCTTCTCAAGGTAGAGCCGGAGGACGATGAAACGCAGGCGACGCCAACAGGTCCGGCGTCCGCCGTCATCGTGGCGGTGGAGGCGGACCCGAAGCGGCCCGCCATGTACAAGCTCGCGATCGCTGTGGAGGGCTTGGCGGAGCAGGCACTGATCAGCGTCCACGAGGACACGCTCGTTGCCTGGCGACTGCTTAAGGACCGGCGCTTGTCGCCGGAGGAGTGGGAGATGCTCCGCAAAGAACAGGAAAAGGAAGAAGCGTACCGCTCGGCACTGTATATGCTTGACTTCAAGGCACGTACGCAGACGGAGCTGCGGCGGGGGCTGGCCCGCAAAGGGTATGCCGCTGAGGCGATCGACGGCTGCCTCGAGCGGCTGAACAGGCAAGGATACATCAATGACGCCATGTTCGCGCAGCGCTTCGCCGAGCAGCGCGTGACGGGGCAAAAGAAAGGAAGCCGTCTCGTCCGTCAGGAGCTCATGCAGCGCGGCGTCGACAAGCGGGAGATCGACGAGGCGATCAAGGGGCTCGACGAAGAAGCGGAGCGAAGCTCCGCGCTTGCGCTTGCCGTGAAGCGCTGGCCTTCTATTAAGGGCAAGAGCGAACGTGAGCGGCAGATGAAGCTGATGAACATGCTGCTGCGCAGAGGCTTTCCAGGCGCGGCGGCTCGCGAAGCCGTGCGCAAAGCGTCCGCAGCCGCAGAAGAGGCCGAGGATTGGGAAACGCCGGAGGAGCCGTACGAAGAGGACGGCCTGGAATGACGAATGAGAGCGGGGACCGCTTCCGGTTTTTCCGACCCCGCTTGTTGCTTGCGCCGGCTTCCGAGCCGGCGTTTGCGCTTTATTCAGGCTTATTCGCCACAAAGGGCGGGCGAGGAGCGCCCGTCCTTGCATTGCTTGACAATCCATTTTCACAAAAGATACAATGAGTGAGTATTCCATCATCGCGCTACCGATTCTTTTTCCTTCCAAAAAACGATTCGGATAGTGAATTTTCGACGATTTACGCGAGACTACGGAACGGTTCTGAAACCGGCGCACAATTAAATAGGTGTCCCAAGATTTGCCTTGGTGATACAACGAGGAGGTGAAGACCATGGAGTCATGGATCTGGGTCTTGATCGTCATCGTTGTTGGCGTGCTTTTCTTTGGGATCGGTTATGTTGTACGCAAGTCCATTGCGGAAGCTAAAATATCCAGTGCCGAAGAGGCGGCCAAGCAGATCGTAGAAAATGCGAGAAAAGAAGCCGACGCCCTCCGCAAGGAGACGGTACTGGAAGCCAAAGACGAGGTGCACAAGCTCCGGAACGAAGCGGAACGCGATATTAGAGAGCGCCGCAACGAGATTCAGCGGCAGGAACGACGGCTGGTTCAGAAGGAAGAATCGCTGGACCGGAAGCTGGAGCAGCTGGAACGCAAGGAGGAGCAAGTCGCCAACAAAGAGAAACGGATCGAAGAGACCCAAGAACAGATCGAGACGCTTCATAAGCAGCAAATAACGGAGCTCGAACGCATCTCTAACCTGACGATGGAAGACGCCAAGCAGCTGATTCTGTCCACGGTCGAGCAGGAAGTGCGTCACGAGACCGCTCAACTGATCAAAGACATCGAGCAGCAGGCGAAGGAAGAAGGCGACAAGCGCGCCCGCGACATCATCTCGCTCGCGATTCAGCGCTGCGCCGCGGATCACGTGGCGGAGACGACGGTATCCGTCGTGACGCTCCCGAACGAAGAGATGAAGGGTCGGATCATCGGCCGCGAAGGCCGGAACATCCGCGCGCTGGAGACGCTCACCGGCATCGATCTGATCATCGACGATACGCCGGAGGCCGTCATCCTGTCGGGCTTCGACCCGATCCGCCGCGAGATTGCGCGCACCGCGCTCGAGAAGCTCGTCGCCGACGGACGCATTCACCCTGCCCGCATCGAGGAGATGGTGGAGAAGTCCCGCCGCGAAGTGGACGAGCGGATTCGCGAATACGGAGAGCAAGCGACGTTCGAGGTAGGGGTTCACGGTCTCCATCCGGACCTCATCAAGATTCTCGGTCGCCTGAAGTTCCGTACGAGCTACGGCCAGAATGTGCTTAAGCATTCGATGGAGGTCGCGTATCTGACCGGACTGATGGCTGCCGAGCTCGGAGAGGACATTTCTCTCGCCAAACGCGCCGGCTTGCTGCATGATATCGGCAAGGCGCTCGACCACGAAGTGGAAGGTTCGCATGTCGAGATCGGCGTAGAATTGGCGAAGAAATACAAGGAGCACCCGGTCGTCATCAACAGTATCGCGTCCCACCACGGCGACGTGGAGGCGACTTCGGTCATCGCGATGCTGGTCGGCGCGGCCGACGCGCTCAGCGCAGCCCGTCCGGGCGCGCGTCGAGAGACGCTCGAGACGTACATCCGTCGGCTCGAGAAGCTCGAAGCCATCTCGGAGTCGTTCGAAGGCGTCGAGAAGTCGTACGCCATCCAGGCCGGACGCGAGGTTCGCGTCATGGTTCAGCCGGAGAAGGTCGACGACGGAGAAGCGTTCAGGCTCGCGCGCGATATCACGAAGAAGATCGAGAGCGAACTCGATTATCCGGGACATATTAAGGTCACGGTCATTCGCGAGACGCGGGCGGTCGAATACGCCAAGTAACAGCAACGCTATACGGGGGAGTGGCCGCCACGATTGGCGGCCATTTCTTTCGTTGTCGGGCCGAATGAATGCAGACAGGCCGAGCAACAGAAAGGTGGATTTCATGAAAGTCGTTTTCATCGGGGATATCGTCGGCCAAGTCGGCCGGGATACCGTCAAGCGGCTGCTGCCGTGGCTTAAGGACCGGTACCAGCCGCATATCGTCATCGCCAACGGCGAAAATGCCGCAGGCGGGCGGGGCATTAACGCCGCGATCACCCGCGAGCTGTTCGCGGCCGGCGTGCAGGGCATCACGATGGGCAATCACACCTGGGACAATCGCGAGATCTTCGAGTTCATCGACGACGAGGCCCGCATGGTCCGGCCGGCCAATCTGCCGCCGGGCACACCCGGCCGCGGCTATACGATCATTAAGAGTGGCAGCCGTGAGCTGGCCATCGTGAACTTGATCGGACGTACCTTCCTGCCGCCGTCCGACTGTCCGTTCCGCAAGGCGGACGAGATCATCGACGAGCTGCGCCGTAAAACGAAGTGCATCCTCGTCGACTTCCATGCCGAAGCGACGAGCGAGAAGATCGCGATGGGCTGGCATCTCGACGGACGCGCCTCGGTCGTGCTCGGCACGCATACCCATGTGCAGACGAACGACGAGCGGATTTTGCCTGAAGGCACCGCGTACGTGACCGATGCGGGAATGACGGGACCGCGCGACGGCGTGCTCGGGATGGAACGGGAGAGCGTGCTGCGCAAGTTCATAACGGGCATGCCGACACGGTTCCAGGTCGCCGAGACGAAGTGGCATTTGAACGGGCTGTTCGTCGACATCGACGAAACGACGGGCAAAGCCGTCAGCGTCCGTACGATTCGCGTGGACGAGGACAGCTGGATCCCGGCCTGACGCCTTGCGCGTTCGCGACCATTTAGCGACCCTATACGATCGAAGCCGCGCCTAGGAGCGCGGCTTTTTTATATCTTCGATCGTGCTTTTTCAAGGAAATCCCCATTTTCTGAATTTTATGAATTTAGATCGCCGAGCCAATCCAGCAGGGCAGGAATTAATCGTCGGCATCCCGAATATGATCGGTTAGTGAGCCCATCCTTAACCCCAAGGAGGAACTGGTCATGGATGTATTAAAGGTATCGGCAAAATCGAACCCAAACTCCGTCGCAGGCGCATTGGCAGGGGTGCTACGTGAGCGTGGAGGGGCAGAGCTGCAGGCGATCGGCGCCGGCGCGCTGAATCAGGCGGTCAAGGCGGTCGCGATCGCAAGAGGATTCGTCGCGCCGAGCGGCGTCGATTTGATTTGTATACCGGCTTTTACGGATATCGTCATCGACGGGGAAGACCGCACGGCCATCAAACTGATCGTCGAGCCCAGATAATATTCCTGAACCGTTCGTCCGATTACGAGAGCCTGACCTGCCATCGCATGGGTGCGGATGCCGCGGAGCTTACCGCGCAGCTCGCTTCTCTCGCGCCCGCAGGTTTTTTTGTTGTTCCCGAATAAAGAAGAGGGGGAGACGCCATGCGAATCGCGGATTTGCATTGCGATGCGCTCAGCAAGCTCGATCGAGACCCGAAGCTGGATTGGGCCGCAGCGCCCGCCGGATTGGACGTGAGCGCCGAACGATTGGCGAGGGGAAATGTCGGACTTCAGGCGTTTGCGATCTGGGTGCCGACGGGAACGCCGAAAACGCCGGAAAGCGCGCTGCGCCAGGCAGCGCTTTTCCATGACAAAGTATTGTCCGCACCGGGCATGCGGCTCGTGCGAAGCGGCGTGGACGTAGAGGCCGTATTAAGCCCGGATGCGTCCCAAAGAGGAGCGCTGCTGACGCTCGAAGGCGCGGACGCGCTGCGCGGTGAGCGGTGGGCGCTTCGGCTGCTCCATCGGCTCGGACTTCGGCTGCTCGGACTCACCTGGAACGAAGCGAATTGGGCCTGCGACGGCATTATGGAGCCGCGTGGCGCCGGCTTGACGAAGGAGGGGAGAAGCCTCGTCTCGGAATGTGAAGCGCTCGGCATCATGATCGACGTGTCGCATCTGTCCGAAAAAGGCTTCTGGGACATCGCGGAGCTCGCGCGGCGGCCGTTCATCGCCTCCCACTCCAACGCCCGCTCGATTTGCCCGCATCCGCGCAACCTGACGGACGATCAGATTCGTGCGCTCGTCGCGGCGAACGGCTTGATCGGCATTACGTTCGTTCCGTTTTTCCTCCAGGCGTTAAGACCCGCAGGCATCGACGACGTGCTGCGGCATGTCGAACATGTGTGTGCGCTTGGCGGCGCGAACCATATCGCGTTCGGCTCGGACTTCGACGGCATCGACACGTATACGCAAGGGCTCGCCGGACCCGCCGACTATCCGGCGCTTGCGGACGCGCTGCTGGCGCGCCACCCCGAACGGCTCGTTCACGGCTGGCTGTCGGGACACGCGCGGCGTTTTTTAACCGACAATCTGAAATAACGTCTAACGCTCCGCAAATCCCTGCAAATAGATAGGCAAAACGATGACGATAAACAAAAGTATGGTCGCATATTTCGACCGAAACTATTGCAATTTGACAAGACGAATCATAAAATTTATTAGATCGGCGTCATGTTTATGGCGTACGCGAATTTGTATATAACATATTCTTCAAGCTTGGCCTATGATGACACCAGTCACCCTACGCATGAGGAGATGGAAGCATTGATCGAGCAACTTTCTTGGAAAATCGGCGGCCAGCAGGGGGAGGGCGTCGAGAGTACGGACCGTATTTTTTCGACGGCGCTCAACCGGCTCGGCTATTATCTATACGGCTATCGTCACTTCTCCTCCCGGATCAAGGGCGGTCATACGAACAACAAAATCCGCATCAGCACGCATCCGATACGCGCGATCTCGGACGATCTGGATATTCTCGTCGCGTTCGACCAGGAGAGCATCGATCTGAACGCGAAGGAGCTTCGCGCGGGCGGGGTTATCGTCGCAGACGCCAAGTTCGCGCCTGTCGTGCCCGAGGGCGTTGATGCGCAGCTGTTCGCCGTGCCTATTACGGCGATCGCCGAGGAGCTCGGCACGTCGCTGATGAAAAACATGGTCGCGTCAGGGGCTTCCTGGGCGCTGCTCGGTCTGCCGATCGAGGTGTTCAACCGGGCGGTCGAAGAGGAGTTCGGACGCAAGGGCGCGGCCGTCGTCGAGAAAAACGTGGAAGCGGTACGCCGCGGCGCGGAATTCGTGCTCGAGCAGGCCGGCGGCCCGATCGAGGCGTTTAAGCTGGCCGAAGCGGACGGCAAGCAAAAGCTGTTCATGATCGGCAACGAAGCGCTCGGACTCGGTTCCGTCGCGGCCGGCTGCCGCCTCATGTCCGCCTACCCGATCACGCCGGCGTCGGAAGTGATGGAGTATCTGATCAAAAAGCTGCCGAAGTTCGGGGGCACCGTCATTCAGACGGAGGACGAGATCGCGGCGGTCACGATGGCCATCGGGGCGAACTACGGCGGCGTGCGCACGATGACGGCTTCGGCCGGCCCGGGCCTGTCGCTCATGATGGAGGCGATCGGGCTGTCCGGCATGACCGAGACGCCGCTCGTCATCATCGATACGCAGCGCGGCGGTCCTTCGACCGGCTTGCCGACGAAGCAGGAGCAGTCCGACATCAACGCGCTGATCTACGGCACGCACGGCGAGATTCCGAAGGTCGTCATCGCGCCGAGCACGATCGAGGAATGCTTCTACGACATGATCGAAGCGTTTAACATCGCAGAGGAATACCAGGTGCCGGTCATCGTGGCGACCGACCTGCAGCTGTCGCTCGGCAAGCAATCGTGCGAGCCGCTCGACTACAAGCGCATCGAGATCAAGCGCGGCAAGCTTATCCCGCTTGAACAGGAGCTGGCGCCGACGGAGCCGAACAAGCTGTTCAAGCGCTACGAGTTCACCGAGGACGGCGTCTCGCCGCGGGTGCTGCCCGGCGCGAAGCACGGCATTCACCATGTGACCGGCGTCGAGCACGACGAGGAAGGCCGTCCGTCGGAGAGCGCGGTCAACCGCCGCAAGATGATGGATAAGAGATTGAACAAGCTCGGCGCGCTGCGCATTACCGACGCCGTCAAGTCGGACGGGCCGAGCGAGCCCGCCGATCTGCTCATCGTGTCGATGGGCTCTACGGGCGGCACGATCAATGAGGCGCAGGAGCGGCTGACGCAGAAAGGCATCGCCTCGAGCCATGTGACGGTGCGCCAGTTGCATCCGTTCCCGAGCGACCTGCTTGCGCCTTACCTGGAGCGGGCGGCCAAGGTCGTCGTGCTCGAGAACAACGCGACGGGCCAGCTCGCCAACCTGATCAAGCAAAACGTCGGCTATCACGACAAAATCGTAAATCTGCTCAAATACGACGGCACGCCGTTCCTGCCTTCCGAAGTTTATCAAGCCTGCAAGGAGCTGAAGCTGTAATGGCTACATTCAAAGAATTCCGCAACAACGTCAAGCCGAACTGGTGCCCCGGCTGCGGGGACTTCACCGTGCAGGCTTCGATTCAGCGGGCGGCCGCGAACGTCGGCCTCGAACCCGAGCAGCTCGCCGTCATTTCGGGCATCGGCTGCTCGGGCCGTATTTCCGGCTATATTAACGCGTACGGACTGCATGGCATACACGGCCGCGCACTGCCGATCGCCCAAGGCGTCAAGCTCGCGAACCGCGAGCTGACCGTCATCGCCTCCGGCGGCGACGGCGACGGCTTCGCGATCGGCATGGGTCATACGGTGCATGCAATCCGCCGGAACCTGGACCTCACCTACATCGTCATGGACAATCAGATCTACGGTCTGACGAAGGGCCAGACGTCTCCCCGCAGCGCGGAAGGCTTCAAGACGAAGTCGACGCCGGAAGGTTCGATCGAGACGACGCTGTCGCCGCTCGAGATCGCGCTGTCCGCTGGCGCCACTTTTGTGGCCCAGTCGTTTTCCAGCGATCTGAAGCAGCTGACCTCGCTCATCGAGCAGGCGATTCAGCACAAAGGCTTCTCGATCATCAACGTATTCTCGCCCTGCGTGACCTTCAATAAAGTCAACACCTACGATTGGTTCAAGGAGAACATCGTCAACCTCGAGCAGTTCACCGACTACGACCCGTCGAACCGGATCGCGGCGATGACGAAAATCATGGAGACCAGCGGCATGCTGACGGGCCTGATCTACCAGGATACGACGCGCAAGTCGTACGAGGACATGGCGGTCGGCTTCAGGGCCGAGGCGCTGGCGAAGCAGGATCTGACGCTTCCCGAAGCGGAATTTGACAAGCTGCTCGCGGAATTCAGATAAGGAAGGCAAGGAAGGCAAGCCTTCGATAGCGGCAGCCGGGACATGCAAGCCTGTCCCGGCTGCCGCTATTTGTTTTTCGCGCGTACACACGATGGACACAAGGGTACGATAAAGTTATAGACGTACCGGATGCCAGGCCGGGGAGGGGGAGCGGCGATGAAGCGAACGATATTGCTAGCGGAAGACGACGCGCTCATGCGAGAGTTTATTACGGATTATTTTGTCAGGGAAGGCTGGAACGTGCTCGAAGCGGATAACGGGCGAACGGCGCTGGACCTATTCGAACGGAACGCCGTCGATCTGGTCGTGCTCGATCTGATGATGCCTGAGCTGGACGGCTGGACGACTTGCAGGCGCATCCGGGAAAAGTCGGACGTGCCGGTCATCATCATTACGGCGCGGGCGGAGGACGACGACCAGATACTGGGGTACGAGCTCGGTGCCGACGAATACGTGACCAAACCGCTCAGCCCGCGCGTGCTCGTCGCCAGGGCAGCGGCGCTTATGCGCCGGACCGAAGGGACGGTCGGACGCGACGGCGAACGGCTCGTGTTCGGCGAGCTGACGATCGACCGGCATGCGCATGCCGCCGCTGTGTCCGGGGAGACGCTTCATTTGTCGCCGAAGGAGTTCGAGCTGCTGGCGTTTCTCGCGAAGCACGAAGGCAAAGTGCTCGCCCGCGACTATATTTTGGATTCGGTATGGGGCTACGAATACGACGGCGATCCGCGTACGGTCGATACGCATGTCAAAAAGCTGCGCGCCAAGCTCGGTCCCGAAGGCCGGCTGATCGCCACGGTCGTGCGCACCGGCTACAAATTCGAGGGGACGCCATGAAAAGGCGAAGCGTCGTTATGAAGCTGTTCGCGGTGACGGCGGCTCTTGTTCTCCTTCTTTTCATAATCCTGCTTCTGGCGGAGGGCCTGTTTTTCGAGCGATTTTATCGCACGTCCAAAAACGAGGCGATCGAGAAGAGCCTGACGGCGTTCGGAAACGCGTACCGGCAGGCAGAGCAATCGAAGCCGGGCAGCGGAACGCGTCTGCTCGGCGAATTCATGAACCGGAGCGACGCGAGTATCGCGATGCTGAACGAACGATTCGAGCTCATTGCCGCCCACCCCTATTTTCTCGAGCTGCGCGCGGACGGCAAGACGGTCACTGTGCCGCTCACAAGCGAAGGAATGACGGCGGACGCGCTGCCGCCGGGACTCAAGATCGGGGATCGGCTGACGGTCGACGGCATTTTTATGGACGAGGAAGATACGATTATGCAGCCGATCGCCATCGGACAAGAGGAGCGTGCGCTCGAGGAGGGACTCGTGCGGGTAAGCGGGACGATCGCGGATCTCCTCGTGCCGGAGCGCCGTTCGTACAATCCGTTTTACCAGGATATGCAGATGAATGAAGCGCTCTCTAAATGGCTGACCGATGCGGAAAAGGCAACGATCCAAACGATGGGCGGGGGAACCGCGAAGACGGAATGGACAGACCCATGGAGCGGGGTACGCTATGCGGCCATGCTGCAGCCTTTTGCGCCGGGGAGCGGGGATGCCCGCTATTTGTTCGCCATGACTTCCCTGCAGCCGGTCGGAGAAGCGGTAGACATGCTCAAGCGATACATCGCTTATTTGGCGCCGGTCGTATTGGTTGTCGGTCTGTTGTTGTCCTGGGTGTATTCGAGAATGGTCTCAAGACCGCTCGTAAGGCTGACCCGTTCGGCGACGCGGCTCTCCGAGCTCGACTTTGCCGGGCACGAGGAGATTCGGTCGAAGGACGAATTCGGGGAGCTGTCGAGTCGCATGACCGCGATGTCGCGGAATCTGGAGGCCGCGCTGGCGGAGCTGAGGCAAGCGAACGAGCAACTGAAGCGGGACGTCGAGGAAAAAGAACGTTCCGAACGGCTGCGCAAGGAATTGGTCGCGAATATCTCGCATGAGCTGAAGACGCCGCTCGGCATCGTGAAGGGCTTCGCGGAGGGCCTTCAAGACGGCGTCGCCGCCGACAAGCGGGAACGGTACCTGTCGATCATCGTGACGGAGACGGATCGGATGAACGCGCTGATTATGGATATGCTTGAGCTGTCCCGCTTCGAGGTCAGTGCCGTGCGGCTGCAGCCGGAAGCGATCTCCTTGTCGGCGTCGATTCGAGAAGCGTTGCGGTCGTTTTCCGGGCAGATCGAAGAGAAAGGGCTGCTTCTTGCGGCGAACGCGCACGAGGAATGGCAAGTGCATGCGGACCCGAAGCGGATCGAGCAGGTGCTCATGAATTTGCTCGGCAATGCGATCCGGCATGCTGCCGAAGGCGGCGCGCTTGCGGTCGAAGTGGCGCGCCATTCGCCGGGCCGAGCAATTGCGACGATCGAAAACGAAGGGGCGCCCATCGCCGCAGCCGACCTGGACCGCATCTGGGAGCAATTTTACCGCGCCGAGCGCTCGAGGGACCGCAAGTCGGGCGGCACGGGCCTTGGCCTCGCCATCGTGAAGCACATACTAACGCTGCACGGAAGCGAGTTCGGGGTTCGCAATACGGCGCGCGGCGTCGCTTTCTACTTTACTTTAAACGAAACCGGAGGAGATTCGAATGAACCTTAAAAAATGGACGTATGCCGCCGCGATCGCAGCGCTGCTGATGACGAGCGCCTGCGGGGAAAAAACGAATACCGAAACGCAGGCTTCGGCGGGCGCTTCTTCGTCTGCTACGCAAGCGACGCCGGCGCCTTCCACGACAACTTCGCCGTCCGCTTCCCCATCGGCATCGCCGTCAGCGGTTGCATCGCCTTCCCCATCGGCATCGCCTTCCTCGGCGTCGTTCGAGGAGCCGGCCGACCAGAAAATATTGATCGTCATCGATCAGACGGAGAAGCCGATCGAAGGCAACAGCTTCGACTTCGTCGTCAAGCAGGTGCCGACCGGCTACGCGCTGGCCGAGATGAGCTGGACGTCAGGCGATACGAAAATCGTCAACACGCTGCAGGACGCCATTGCCCATGGCGGCAATGGCGAGAACGGATTTTACATCAGCGGCGACGGTCAGTTCATGGGATTCTTCTACCCCGACGAGCTGAAGGGACAGGAGGGCGAGGTCAGCTTCCTGTTCAAGGACGACAAAGGAAATGAAAAGAGCTGGACGAAAAAAATCACATTAAAGTGATGCGAGGCAGCGTACCGATAATTGACGAAGAGAGAAGGGATCCTCTGAGCGGGAGGATCCTCTCTCTTTTTTTATTTCAACAAATGTAGAATGGCGCCGTTAACTTCATATTTCGCCGAGAAGCAAACTTTCCGGCCTGCCGCAAGCACGACCCGCGCCGAAGCGGCGGTCGTCCTGCAGCGGCTGCTCATTGGTCATTTTTTTCACTCTTTCACCCTTTTTATCCTTTTCATAAAAACGATGAAGATCTCAAATTTCAGGCGATACGCATTGACGCGCGAATCCGGTAAGGTTGGGCATGAGGGGGTGAGAGAATTGAAAGAGGAGAGTGTCATCATGCATCCCTTCGAGGGAGACGGGACAGAGATTCAGGCCGCGCCGGTCGGCGCGGTTCCAAAAAAGAAAGGCAAGCTCACTGCGCGTTTATGGCGGGAGCGGTACCTGTATTTGCTGCTGCTGCCGGGGCTCGCTTACTTCATCTTGTACAGATACGTCCCGATGCTCGGCAACGTGATCGCGTTCCAGGACTTCAGTCCGTTCCAGGGCTTCCTGCACAGCGACTGGGTGGGGTTCGCCCATTTTCGCAAAATTTTCAGCGATCCTGAAGTCGTTCGCGTGCTGGGCAACACGCTTCTGCTATCTTTGCTTCAGATCGCGTTCGCTTTCCCGATTCCCATCGTGCTGACAATCATGTTGAACGAGCTTCGGAGCGAGAAGTACAAGCGCTTGCTGCAGTCCATCCTTTATTTGCCTCACTTTCTGTCCTGGGTCGTCGTCATCGGCATCGCGACGATCTTCCTGAAGACGGAGGGGCTCGTCAACGAGGTGCTGCATGCCCTATTCGGCGCGGAGCCGACGGCCTTCCTGCAGGAGCCCGGCTGGTTCATGCCGCTGCTCGTGCTCGAGGTGATCTGGAAGGAAGCGGGCTGGGGAACGATTATGTTCCTGGCGGCGCTGTCCGGCATCAATCCGAGCCTGTACGAAGCGGCGGTCGTGGACGGCGCGAGCAGGTGGCGGCAGATCTGGCATATTACGCTTCCAGGCTTGCGCAGCACGATCGTTATCTTGTTCATCCTGCGTCTGGGCACCGTGCTCGATTCGGGCTTCGAGCAAGTATTCCTGATGCTGAATCCGTTCACGATGGATATCGGCAACGTGCTCGATACGTTCGTCTATTACAAAGGCATCCAGCAATCCGACTTCAGCTTCGGCACGGCTGTCGGTTTGTTCAAGAGCATCGTGGGGCTGTTGCTCATATTGGGCGCGAACAAGCTCGCGAAGAAGTACGGGGACCAAGGCGTGTTCTAAACGAAAGGGGGTGAACGTCCGATGCGACACAAGGGAACGTTATCCGGGCGGCTGACGGACGGCTTAAACGTCGTATTGCTAGGCCTGTTGGCATTGCTCATGCTGCTGCCATTCTACTATATCTTCGTCGTCTCCTTCGTAGATGCGAAGGAGTTCTCCTCGAGCGAACTGATCCTCTGGCCGAAAAATTGGGTGTCCGATGCCTACGATTACATTCTGTCCTCCAAAGAGTTCATACGGTCGATGGGCGTAACGATCTACGTAACGGCGCTCGGCACGCTGGTCAATCTCGTTTTGACGGCTACGATGGCCTATGCTATAACTCGGAATATATGGGGACAGCGCTTTTATGTGTTTCTCGTGCTGTTTACGTTTATTTTTTCCGCAGGCATGATTCCGACGTATCTGATCGTCAAGGAGACCGGTCTGATCGACAGTTACTGGTCGCTCATCCTGCCAAGTGCGATTAATCCCTTCAACCTGATCGTCATGCGCCAGTTTTTTATGGGTATCCCCGACGAGCTGAGCGAGGCCGCGGTCATCGACGGCGCGAACGACCTGCAAATCTTCGCCAAAATCATACTCCCGTTGTCCAAGCCCGCGATCGCGGCATTCGGATTGTTTTATGCAGTCCTCAACTGGAATACGTATTTCGGCGCGATTTTGTATTTGAACGATCCAACCAAATGGACCGTGCAGGTCGTCTTGAGACAGCTCGTCATTCTTAACGACCAAGATACGCTCGCCTCGGCCGCACGCGATGCGGCATTGGCAGGAGAACTGCCGCCGAGCGAGACGATCGGAATGGCCGCGATCCTGCTGGCGACGCTGCCGATTCTGGCCGTCTATCCCTTTCTGCAAAAGCACTTCGCGAAAGGGGTGATGCTCGGCTCGGTAAAAGGCTAGATCCGCCGGACGGGCAGGCAGCCGGACAGCGTCGTACCATCGCTATACCAACGATTATCGGGAGGGTTATCCAAAAATGAAAAAAATGCTAACCGTAGGTCTCTTGGCTAGCATGGCCGTCAGCATGGCGGCATGCGCTTCGAACAACAACAATAATACGGCATCGCCAAGCGCTTCGGGCGCAAGCCCCTCGGCATCCGCCAGCGCCAGCGCTTCCCAGCCGTCTTCGAGCGCCGTGCCGAGCGACGCGTCTAAAAAGATCTCCATAAGCGCCATCGAAGGCACCTGGCTGTCCCCGGTCCCCGCCGATACCGGGGGCGGGCTCAAAAAAATCAATGAAAAATTCAACGTCGAGTACAAGCCGCAATTCGTTCCTTACGAAGAATATTCGAGCAAGCTGCCGGTCGTCATGGCCGCGGGCGATCTGCCGGACGTCATCGGCATCGAGGCGGTCGACTCCAACTTCGTCAAGTGGGCGAAGCAAGGCGCGTTTCTGCCGCTGAACGATTATATAGACAAGTACCCGACACTCAAGGCCGTTCCCAAAAACGTATGGGACGCCGTCACGGTCGAAGGTAAAATTTATGCGATTCCGCAGTACTTTCCGTCAAAATACGGCAAAAAGCCGATCATCCGCAAAGATTGGCTGGACAATCTGGGACTTGCCATGCCGACGACCTATGAAGAACTGGAGAAAGTGGCAATCGCCTTCACGAAGGACGATCCGGACAAAAACGGAAAGGACGACACGTACGGCTTCGCGTTGTCCAAGCAGATCGTCTACGGAGCGTCGATGGGCGCGGCCTGGGATATAGGCTGGTACAACAAAAACGCGGAAGGACAGCTCATCCCGGGCATCATCTCGGACGGCTATAAGGAGCAAACGCAGTTCCTCGCCAATCTGTACAAAGCTGGCGCGCTTCACAAGGATTGGGCGGTCAGCAAATCGACCGACGTCGGCAAAGATTTCTTCGCCGGGAAATACGGCATTTGGTACGAGCAGGCGTATTCGATGGGCGGAGATCAGTTCAAGACGCTGAAGGAGCTATCCCCGACCGCCGAAGTCGTCGTCATTCCACCGTTCAAGCAAGCCGATGGCCAGCAAGGCTTTACGGCGGGTCAAGGTTATTATATCGTTACCGCGCTGAATGCCAAGATGAAGGGCGACGAGGATAAGATCAACCGAATTTTGCAGATGCAGGACTACTTTAGAACGTACATTCCTTTCGATCAACGGGGCCCGCAAAACCCGGATTACGATTGGCAGAACGGCGGCGAAAACGTCGCCTATAAAATGGTCGACGGCCTGCCGGTGGCGATACCCGAGGGAGCGGATGAGCGTCCAGGCCGCTACCATAAAGTCGCGCAATGGGCGGAAACGGACGAAGCGACGGAACCATACAAGACATACGCCGATCCGACGGCGCGCGCCTTTGCGCAAGCTTCCGTCGATCTGCTGAAAAACACGAAATTTTACGTGGATCCGGTCTATCGCATTCACTCCGAGGTGCTCGCGCAGAAGGGCTCCGAACTTGAACAGATCGCGAAGGAGTGGCAGACGAAGATGATCGTCGGCCAAGAACCGATAGCAAGCTGGGACAAGATGGTCGAAGAATATATGAAAAAAGGCGGCAAGGAATTGATCGACGAAGTTAACAAGCTGCTCGCTGATGCCGGCATTCAAGGCGAGTGGAAGTAAGCGTCCGGAACGCGTACGCGCATAACAAAGAAAGGAGGGGCGAGAGCCCCTCCTTTCTTTGTGCTTGCATCATTGAATCGTTTGCTTGCGATATTCGCTCGGCGTGAAGCCGGTGAACTTTTTGAACATCCGGTTGAATGAATTGATATTTTGGTAGCCCGCGATTTGGGCCGCGTCTTGAATTCGGATGTCGGGGCGCAGCAGCAGCTTTTTCGCTTCCTCGATCCGGACCAAATTGACGTAGTCGACGAAGTATTCGCCCGTCTTCTCCTTGAAGTAGCGGGACAGGTAGCTGCGTGAGATGTTCAATTTGTCCGCGAGCACGTCGAGCGTGATGTCCTTGTCGAAGTTTTTGGCGATGTAGTCGTATACGAACGCAATCGTCGGATCCTGCTTGTCTTTTTCCGAACCGACCAGCAGGCAGGCCTCGCGGATCAAATCGCATATCGACGCTTCCAAGCGATCGAAGTTGCGGCTGTCGGACAGCGTCTCGATCGCTTTGCGTACGGGCGCCGGATCGATCTGGCGCTGACGAAGGATCTTGAGCGTTCGGCTTGCGATCGAATCTGCGAACTGCCGGACGAGCGCCGCGCTCGGCGCGCGCTTCTTGAGCTTCCCGATCGCGCGCCGGGCGAGCTCCTGCGCGAGCGCCTCGTTGCCATGGTACAAATGCGTCTCGAGCTCCTCCTCCTGCCCGGGGGACCAGGCGCCGGGTTCCTCGCCGGACGGCGGCTCGAGGACGATCTGCGTTTGTTCGCCGAATCTTCTGGCGCGGAGCAGGTCCAGCCCGCTCCGGTAAGCCTCATTCCAATCTTGCGCGCCGCCGGTTGCCGCGATCGTGAGGTATACGTATTCCTGCTCGGCCTGCAGCACGTGTTCGATGCGAGCGAGCGTGCGCGCGATCTCGGGGTCGTCGTGATTTGCGAACACGATCGACAGAATCTGGTCCTTCTCCATCTGGAGCGTGACCGAATCCGGATAGAGCTCGGTAACGATCCGGTTGACGTATTCGCGGATGAAGGAAGCCGCGCGTTCTTCGTCCACCTCGATTTGGCGCAGGTTCGGCTTGAAGTATAGCTGGAACAGGAGCAGCGAATAGGGACGATCCGGCGCCGCGATCGGCAAATGCGCGCCGTGCTGATGCCGGATTTTTTTGAGCGCATTGGAGTACGCATAGTAGCGCAGCAGCGATTCTTTTTGCGACATGTCTGCATGGATGTCTCGGCTCGTTTTCAGCACCTCGCCGATCTTGTCCTGAATGATATTGAACTCCTTGATCCCGCTCTGCCAGCGAATCGGCGCGTTCCATTTATGGATGCTCTCGATCATGCGCTTGACGGGCAGGTTAATGCGCAGGCTGAACAAGAGAGACGCGATCAGGCTGATGGCGACCGTCAGCGCGAGCAGCGCGAGAAACGTATAATTCCAGCGAATCTGGCCGGATATCGTCGTATCGGGCACTTCGAGCACGTAGGTGAGGCCGTTTGCGCCTTTTTCATAGAAATAATAGGCGCCCTTGTCGATCAGATGCCCCGAATCGCCGCGCATGTCTGGCAGCGTCTTCAATTCGTCTGTCACCGTCGCGTAAAGCGTCCGACCCTGATCGTTTAAAATAAAAAAACGGTCGTCCGTCATCTGCCGCAAACCTGCATAAGCTGCATCGGCGCGAACCATCGCGATCATGTAAAAATCGGACATCCGATCGTTGCGGACGACGATCGGAATGAGCCTGCGTTCGTCCGCGCGTGCGGAGCCGCTTACTTCGGCGAAGGCGGCGGCAGGCAGCACCTCGAACGTGCCAGGGCGATCGAATTGTTCGATCCAAAAGGACGAACCGTATGCCGTGCTGTTGTAGTAACGTTCGAACATGGTGCCGATGTCCGCGCCACGGCTCTGCTCTAGCGCGAATCCGGTCTTTTTGTGCATCAGGATCAAATTGTCCAGATAGAGCAGCCGGTTCGATAGCAGGACCTGCAGCTTTTGCATCGTCGATACCGCGCGCACGTAGTCCACGGATGCGGCGCCGGCGTCCTGCAGCTCGAGCGAGAACGTCAGGACCGAGCTTTGGATCAAAGCAAAAAGCTTGTCGTAATCCTCGGTCGTTTTTTGCAAGCCAAGCGTGTTGTACTTGATGATCTCGTCTTTGATGCCGCTTCGGTAATTGAAAACGGAATAAAAGATAAATGTGACCAATAGTGCAATAATGATGAAGAAGCTAAGCAGCAGCCGAATGAACAAGGACGACGTAAAGTCCTTGAGCCTTAGCTTGAACGGCGCGGCGGTGGAGGCGTTCGTGTTCGGCATGAGGGCTTCACCCGCTCCCTTTATGTAGGTTGTCGAAGCAAAACGGATATGCCTTCATTAAACCACGAACGGGCACGCCGGGGGTATCACCATATTTTTAACTTGTTCACGATTTGTGCGCGAATGCTATACTTTCGGTAGTCGATCGAAAGGGAGAGAAATGCAAGTTGAAGCACAAGAAAGCGATGATCCTCGACGTCGGCGGCGTGCTCGCCACCAACTATACCCCGCGATTTTGGGAGGGCCTCTCGGACGATTACGATGTGCCATATGATGCTTTAATGCAGTTCCGCAAAGACGTAAGAGCGGATTTATGGACAGGCGCGATCGCCGAGACGGAATTTTGGGAACGAATGTCCGGGCGTTTCCAAGCGATCGACGGGGCTGATGCTAGGGAGAGGCTGGTCTCGGAAATTCGTCCGCTGCCCGCGCTGGAGCGGCTGGCCGGATGGCGGGACCTGGCGAGTCTGAACATCCTCAGCAATCACCGGACCGAATGGATCGCGCCGGTGCTCGCGCGACTGTATCCGCTGGCGGATCATGTGATCGTCTCTGCGGAGGTTGGTTTCCGCAAGCCGGAGCCGGAAATTTACGGTCTGATGGATGCGAGGCTCGGAGGTTTCGCGGACATTCTGTATGTCGACGATGCCAAAAGCAATCTGCCCCAGGGCGCCGCGCTCGGCTGGCATACGCTGCTTGCGGACGAAGGCGGCGCCTGGATCGCGCAAGCGGAGCGGTGGCTGAACGCGTAATCCGTAAAATTAAGGCAGAAGTATGGCAAGCGCGTGGACGGTCCGTGAACTTGTGTTCGCTTCCTTCTTAACCGGCAGATGTTTGCGTTATAATGACATCGTGTACATGCTCAATAAACTAAAGCCGCTCGCGAAAGGCAGGTCTTGACGATGAACGAAGACAAAAAAATACCGGTCGGCGTATCCGCCAGGCACATTCATCTGACGCAGGAGCATGTCCGGATCCTGTTCGGCGAAGGCGCCGAACTCACCGAGATGAAGCCGCTGTCGCAGCCGGGTCAATTCGCCGCGAACGAGACGGTCGCCGTGTACGGCCCGAAAGGCGCTTTTCCGAAGATCCGCATCCTCGGACCGGTCCGCAAGGCGACGCAGCTGGAAGTGTCCCGCACGGACGCCTTCGCCCTCGGTCTGAAGCCGCCGGTGCGCGAATCCGGCCATATCGAAGGGACGCCCGGCATTCGGATCGTCGGTCCGGCCGGCGAAGTGACGATTGACGAAGGCGTCATCGTGGCAGCCAGGCACATTCATTTCCATACGTCGGACGCGGAGCGGCTCGGCGTCGCGGACAAGCAACTTCTTAAAGTCCGGTTGGGCGGAGACCGCGGCCTTGTGTTCGAAAACGTCATCGCGCGCGTATCGCCGTCGTTTAAGCTCGATATGCATATCGACACGGACGAAGGCAACGCCTCGGGCGCCGCGACCGGCGACTTCGCCGAGCTGCTCGAATAGAAGGCTCGCAGACGCGTTTTCCGCCTGACAGGCGGAGGACGCGTTTTTTGCGTCCTCTTGCACGGAAAGGGCGCGATGGACTTTTCATAGATATGGTAAACTGTGTATATTCCTTATCATAGAAAATCAAGAAGCCGAGGTGGAACCGAAGATGTCCGACCGGGACGAGATCGCGGAGCAAAGAAGAAAAAATCTGAAGCTCATCCAGTTCAGCAAGGACGATCAGACGCTCGTCGAATCGGATAAGCCGAAGGAAACGTTCGCCGACGTCGGCGGCCTTGAAGACGTAAAGAAGAAAATTCGGATGAACTTCATCTTGCCGCTGCAGCAGCCGGAGCTGTTCGCGGCCTACGGCAAGGAAGCGGGCGGCAGCCTGCTGCTGTTCGGCCCGCCGGGCTGCGGCAAGACGTTTCTCGCCAGAGCCGTCGCCGGCGAGATCGACGCGAACTTCTTGCATATCGAGCTGCAGGCGATATTGTCCATGTACGCAGGACAGAGCGAGCACAATTTGCACGACATATTCGACAAAGCCAGGCAGAGCAAGCCGTGCGTCGTCTTTATCGACGAGCTCGACGCCATGGGCGGCAGCCGGCACCAGATGAGGCAGCATCACGACCGGATGCTGGTCAACCAGCTGCTGCTTGAACTGGACGGTCTGCAGGCGGAAAACGACAATGTGTTCGTCATCGGCGCGACCAATACGCCCTGGTATCTCGACTCGGCGCTGCGTCGTCCGGGGCGGTTCAATCATCTCGTCTTCGTTCCCCCGCCGGAGGAAACCGAACGGGAGCGCATTTTGGAGCTCAAGCTGTCCGGGAAGCCCGCGGAGGGGCTCCAGCTGGCAAAGATCGCGGCGGAGACGAAGCTGTTCTCGGGCGCCGATCTCGAGCAGGTCGTCAAGGACGCCGTCGAGTCGGCCATGGAGCGTATGCTCGGAACGGGACGCATCGAGCCGATCACGAACGACGATCTTCGGCGTTCGGCCAAGACGCGCAAGGCGACGACGCTGGAATGGTTTTCGACCGCCAAAAATTATGCGACGTTCAGCGACGCCAACGGCGACTATCGAATCGTGCTGGACTACGCGAAAAAGCACGGCATCAAATAAGCGGTCCGGCAGGCGGGGAGGCGGCGCGGGTGGAACAAGCGGCTTGGCAGGCGTCCTTTCGGGCGGCCGAGCAACTGATCGAATGGAAGAGATACAAGGAAGCGCTCGAGGAGACGCAGCGACTGCTCTCGCTCGATCCGGAGGATGCGGATGCGATGGCCCTTGCCGGGCGCGTGTATCTACTCATGGACCGGCACGACGAAGCGCTGCATTGGGCGCAGGAGGCGCTGCGCCGCGATCCGGAGCACCTGTCGGCCTGGTTCGTGCGCGTATCCGCCTATTATGAGAGCGATCGGCTGAAGGCGTTCCAGGAATCGCTGACCGAAGCGCTGCGCCTCGATCCGTACGAGTCTTTCTATTATTATTTGAACGCCAATTATTACAATAAAAAAGGACAATTCCCACAGGCCAAGTCGGAGCTGCTTCGCGCGCTCGAACTGTTGCCTCACAACCCCGTCTACCTCGCTATGCTGAGCTACGTCGAAGCTTTGCTTGGCGACTTCGAGGAGTCGGCGAAGCTCGACGCCCAGGCGATCCGGATCGATGCCGAGACGCCGCATGTGCTCTTGCATCTGGCCTGGGCCGCCCGAACGCGCGGGGACTTTAAGCTCGACGAGACCTATATGAAAAGCGCTGTCCGGCTCAATCCGGAAGATAAGCAGTTTCAGGACGAATATTTAGAAGCGCTTCAGCGTGCGCATCCGATGTACCGGATTTTCGCGGTGCCCGGCAAGTACGTTCGAAGAATGCGCCCTTGGCAAATCTGGGTCGCCTGGATCGTCGCGTGGATATTGTTCAAGCCCTTGCTGCTGCTCTTTATCGTGCTGTACGTGCTCTCGAAGTGGGGAACGAAGGCGCTCGTCCATGTGCGCGTGTTCGGCTGGAGACGAAGGTAAGAGGTGCGTTAAGAGACGGCGGAAGCAGCGCGGAAAAACGGCTGCGAGAGCTTTGAATGGTTAAGATTGCGCTTTCCAGGGTAAATAAGACTAGTCCTTATTCAACCCGGAGGTGTATTCGTATGACGAACAACGGCAGGTTGGACAGGCAAGGGATCGACGTGCAGGAGGAAGGCAAGCAGTGGCAGGCGCACGCGGACAGGGCGAAAGCGAACTTCGAAGCGGTCAAGCAGCAGCGGGCGGTCGGCACCAACAGTCACCCCGACAGGCAAAATCGGATGATCGACACGCGCAATTTGCGCAAATAGATGATAGAACGGCGACCCGGCAGCCCGCGCTGCCGGGTTTTTTCGCGCTTTTAGGCTTCGCAAGGCTCGTTTTTGCCGTCCGAATAGGCTTGGGCCGCTCTCCTTGCTATGCTATAATGGAGAATCGAATGGTCCCATCGCTTTTGAGGGCGCACGACAGGAGGTATCTCTTCGCATGACGAAGGAAGGCCAAGGACGGCAAGCCGCCGGTCCGGCTAAAGATTATGCCAAATACTTCGACTTCTCTGGCGCGAAGGTCATCGCCCAGGAGGAAGGCAAGACGACATATCGCATCAACGGCCGCAACGTTCAAATTTCCTCGCCGCCCGATCTGCGAGAAGGCAAGAAGCGCGGCAAGGAAGAGATCCGGGTGCACTACGATACCGGCATCGGCGAGGATATGAAGACGTTCGGCGCCGGCCGGTATTACTGCATCTTCACGTACGGCAGCCAGATGATCGAGCACGACACGGAGGTCATGCGCGGCCTGTTCGAGGAGATGGGCTACACCGCGACCGAAGACAAGCGGCAGGCCGACGTCATCCTGATCAATACGTGCGCGGTCCGCGAAAATGCCGAGGACAAGGTGTTCGGCGAGCTCGGTCACCTGAAGCGGCTGAAGCTCGAAAAGCCGGATCTTGTGCTCGGCGTATGCGGCTGCATGTCCCAGGAAGTGTCGGTCGTCAACCGCATTTTGGAGAAGCATCCGCATGTCGATCTTATTTTCGGCACGCACAACATCCACCGCCTGCCCGAGCTGCTGAAGGAAGCGCACTACGGCAAGGAGATGGTCGTCGAGGTGTGGTCCAAGGAAGGCGACATCATCGAAAATTTGCCCAAGAAGCGGGAAGGCCTCCGCGCCTGGGTGAACATCATGTACGGCTGCGACAAGTTTTGCACATACTGCATCGTGCCTTACACGCGGGGCAAGGAACGCAGCCGGGTGCCCGAGGACGTCATCGCCGAAGTGCGCGAGCTGGCGCGCCAGGGCTTCAAGGAGATCACCCTGCTCGGCCAGAACGTCAACGCCTACGGCAAAGACTTCGCGGACCGGAACTACCGGTTCGGCGATCTGATGGACGATATCCGCAAGATCGACATCCCGCGCGTCCGGTTCACGACGAGCCATCCGCGCGACTTCGACGACCGTCTGATCGAGGTGCTCGCCAAGGGCGGCAATCTTGTGGAGCACATTCACCTGCCGTTTCAGTCGGGCAGCAGCGAGGTGCTCAAGCGGATGAGCCGCAAGTATACGCGCGAGCAGTTCCTGTCCCTGGTCGGGCGCATTCGCGCCGCGATGCCGAACGCCGTGCTGACGAGCGATATCATCGTCGGCTTCCCGGGCGAGACCGATGAACAATTCGAGGAGACGATCGAGGTCGTTCGCGAGGCCGGCATCTCGATGGCATATACGTTCATCTATTCGCCGCGTGCCGGCACGCCGGCAGCGGAGATGGAGGACAACGTGCCATACGAGGCCAAGCAGCGCAGGCTCGCCCGCCTGAACGAGGTGATCGCGGAGATGAGTCTAGCCAGCAATCTCGAGCTTGCCGGCCAGGTCGTCGAAGTGCTCGTCGAAGGCGAGAGCAAGAACAATGCGAACGTACTGTCCGGACGCACGCGCAGCAACAAGCTCATTCACTTCGAGGGACCGAAGTCCTGGATCGGACAGTTCGCCATGGTGCGCATTACGCAGCCGCAAACCTGGTTCATCCGGGCCGAGGCGATCGGCCTCGCCGAAGAAGCGAGCGAATTGCCGAGAACGGCCGGCGGCGTTTAAACGAATAACAGGCAGATCACATTCGGGAGGAACCCAATTTATGTCTCAGCATTCGCACGATCACGATCACGGCCACGACGGCTGCAGCCACGGCGTGCCCGATCTCGGGCAACCCGAGGACTACGTCATTCCCGAATTCGACAACCGGGAGCTCATTCTGCGCGACGACATCCTCGCCAGGGCCAAGGAGCTCGCGCAGCTGATCACGACGGCCGACGAGGTGCGGACGTACCAGAACGCGGAGCGTCTCATCCAGCGCCACGACAGAGTGCAAGGCTTGATCTCCCAGATCAAAAAGAAGCAAAAGGAGCTTGTCGCGTTCCAGAAAACGTTCAAAAATCCGGCGATGGTCGAAAAGATCGAAGGCGAGATCGCGGTGCTCCAGGACGAGCTCGACGGCATGCCGGTCGTTCAGCAGTTCCAGCAAAGCCAGACGGACGTCAACTACATGCTTCAGTCCGTCGTCAGCATCATCCGCGATACGGTCGCGGAGAAGCTCGACGTCGAAGCGGCGACGCCGCCCGTCGAGGAGCCGGAGACGTGCATCGATTGATCAACGGTAGACAAATCCGTTAAAAATAGCTTCGGGAAGCGCGAGCCTGCCCCGGCAGGATTTTCTCGGCTCACGGCAGGAAGGGCCGCGGCATCAGGCGCGGCCCTTCGGCATATACGGCTTGGGCAAGACGGCGGCGGTATCGGGCGCGCTCCGCTTGGCGCCGCCTTTATGGGCAGCGTGGAAGACGGGGGCCGGACGTGAAAGGCTTTTAAGCCGATCGGGCTTCGAGGCACCGGGAGACGGCCGAGCGCCGGTCCGAGGCGCCGCAGTCGTCGCCTCCTTGCGCGTTCCGGCGCGCGCCGGCGGCCGCTGCGGACCGGCATGCTTGCCGGCGGCGCCTGGCGCACGTCTTGGCGAAGAAGCTGGCTGACGGGAGCCAGGCGCGCCTGCCGAGCGATTTTGACCGTCGGATCGGGCTGCGCCGCTCGAACGGTTCGTGCCGCCGGAGCGGTTGGCGCCGCCGGAACGGCTCGCGTCGCTCGGCCGGCTGGCTTCGCCGTTGCCCGGACCTCCGCCGGCGGACGCCCCGCCTGCCGGTTTGACCACGAGCTCCTTCGCCCGCTGATCGTAGCTGAGCTTGTAGGCAGCCCCGGTCCGGAGCTTGAGCGCGCGAGCGGCATCCGGGTGCAGATTCAGCCCGCCTTCGAATAAATTCGCGGGCGAACGGACGGCAAGGCGCCGGGATTGGCCGCCGTGCCTGATCGTCAGGATATGGTTCCGACCATCGTCCGGCAGGCCGAGCCGGCTGAGCAGCGCATATCCGATAGACAGCCGGCCGGCGCCCAGTTTCGCATCGCTGCCGATCGATGCGGACGCCGCCGACACGGGCGAAGGCCCGATGCGGAGCGATTGACTTTTTTCATCGTAGACGAGCTTGCAGCGCTTGTCGCCGCTCAGCCGCAGCCGTCTCGCCAAAGGGGCGCCGAGCTCGAAGCTGCCGAAAAAGCATTCGCCTCCGCTGCGAAAGCGAACGATCGCTTTTTCGGCATATTTTCCGTTCACAAGCGTGACTTCGGTACCGTCCCCGATTTCCGTCAAGGCATTTTCTTCGCCGTACGCGCAGCCGGACGTCATTTGGACCGTTCGTTCCGGCAGGTCGCTGACGATTAGGTCCAATTTGCTGCTGATCATCGCAACGTTTCACGCTCCCGATTGCAGGGCTTTGCTGCCGCGCGGCAGCCGCATGTCATCACAATATGCCGCTCGGCCGACTGCTGCCTGTACCTTCGTCTAGCGCCCTGTCCGACTGCACGGGCACGAGCCGCTCGGCGTACATTCCAGGGAGGAAGGTGATTACGATTTCGGATTTTTTGCAAATCAAAGGCTTGACCGGAGAACTCAAGGTGTCTCACAAAAAAGGCCCGTTCGGGTTGACCTTGTCGACGCGCGAGCTTGTCGTGCAAAAGCCGCATATGAACTATTACATCTTGTTCGATCATATCGTCAGCATCGTTCCCTGCGAGAGCGTCCGGCTTGATCGCAAGGCGATGAGAGCGGCCCGCACGGCGAGCGGCGAGATCGCCTACGGCTCGATCGCGGCGGGGAGCGCGTATTACGCGGTGTATGCGAAAGAAGTCGTCGTGCAT
This sequence comes from Cohnella sp. GbtcB17, assembly GCF_019091135.1. Taxonomy (GTDB): domain Bacteria; phylum Bacillota; class Bacilli; order Paenibacillales; family Paenibacillaceae; genus Cohnella. Next base: position 52,548 of record NZ_JAGXJW010000025.1, read on the forward strand.
CACCGCGGCGGCATTCATCGCACGGGACCGATGGAATTCAGGCTGCCGATCTACAAGCGGCTGATCGAGGAACTGGCGAGATACGGCGGGCTGACGGTTATTTAATTGCTGCGCCCGCCGCTTTCCGTTGTACCCGATAAAGCGAAAAGATCGCCCTTCCTCCGGGATTGGCCGAAAGAGGGCGATCTTTTGCATGTCGGGGGAGATCGGAAGCGGCCGGCGTCGGCCGTCAGCGCCCCGACAGTCGCTTGAGCGTGACAGCCAGCGCCGGACGCAGCGCGGCGATCAGAATCGCGGCCGCTGCGCCTTTGACGAGATCGCCGGGGAGAAACGGATAGCAGGCGCCGATCAACGCCGCATGCAGCGAGAGATGCGCTTTGTATGCATACCAGGGTACGCCGCCCACATAGGCAAGCGCGATGCCGAACAGGAGGATCGAAGCGACGAGCAGGACGTATGTACGCGTCGTGGCCTTGCGGCCTTGGCGAAATAGACGATCTGCCGTCATCCCGATGAACAGCGCCTGGAACGGGAACATCCATATAAAACCGCCGGTCGGACCGAAAACGGTCGCGAGCCCGCCTCGTCCGTGCAGGAGCGGCAGCCCGGCCGCGGCGAGCAGCACGACCAGCGCGATGCTGGAAAAGCCGAGTCGCGCGCCGAGCAGTCCGCCGGCGAGCATGACGGCCAGCGTCTGGAGCGTGATAGGAACGGCCGTGAAGCCGAGCGGCACCGATACGTAGCTGAAGGCGATGAACAGTGCGGCGAACAGCGCGGTAAACACCGTTTTGCCGATCCAGACGGATGGGGCGGGTTGCCGGATGACAGTCGTGTCGGCTTCGCGGCCGGCGTCGCTCGATGCGGATGACGATCGATTTGGTAAAGACATTGTCAATTCTCCTCTCAAATGTTAACCTAGAATCACATTGGTGGTTAACAATTGGAATTCTAGCATGGGAATACCGGTTTGGGAAGAGGGAATTCGGCAATGACGGAAACGATAGATTCGGAAGCCGTTAAATTGTCCGGCAGCTTGCCGCTTGTCCTCAAAGGGATGTCTGTCCGCCGAGAGGAGGCAGCCGGCGAGGCGACGGGGCATGCCGCGGCGCTGCTGGATCGGATCGACCTGACGCTGTCGCCGGGCGAATGGCTGTATGTCGTCGGGACGAACGGCAGCGGCAAGTCGACGCTGGGGAAAATCGTCGCGGGTCTCGGCATTCCCGGGGAGCTGCGCGCCGAGCGTTGGGAGCGCGGCTTCGCGGGGAACGCTCCGGCGCCTTATGTCATGCAGCAGCCGGATGCACAGCTCTTCGCGACGACGCCCAGGGAAGAGATCGTATTCGCACTCGAATGGCTCGGCGTGAGCGGCGCCGCCATCCATCGTCTGGCGAACGAGGCGCTGGACGAAGTCGGTCTTGCGGCGGCTGCAGACTTGCCGTGGAGCGAGCTGTCCGGCGGACAGCGGCAGCTGGCGGCCGTCGCGGCTGCGGCGGCGGGGCATGCGCCGCTGCTCGTTCTGGACGAGGCGACCTCGATGCTCGACGGCGAGTCGCAATCGCTCGCGCGGAAGCTGGCACAGAGGAGACAGCGCGAAGGCGCGGCGGTCGTCTGGATCACGCAGCGAATCGAGGAGCTTGAGCAAGACCCCGAACGCCGGGTTGTTGCGCTTGCCGCCGGGCGGCTCATTTACGACGGCAAGGCGCATGCGTTTTTGTACGGCGAAGCGCAAGGCAAGGCTGGCGCGTCCGTGCCTCCCTGTTTACTGGCGGGGCTTCGGCTGCCGTTCCGCGCCGAGCTTGAGCGGGAGGTCGAGCAACGTCGTCGTTTGGCCGGTCGCGTACGGGCTGCCGGATCGCCGCACGAATTCGAGCGGCCGACGAATTTGGCGGCCCAAGCGGAGGGGCCTGCAACACCGTCCGAGACGCCTTCCGAGACGCCTTCCGAGGCGCCGTCCTATGCGCAGCAAGCGCTGCGCATTGAGGGCCTCCGGCTGCGCGCCGACGATCACGGCGACCTGCCCGGGGGCAGGCCGCTGACGCTGGTCCCCGGCCGCATCGTCGTCCTTCTCGGTCCGAATGGCTCAGGCAAGACGCATCTGCTTGAGCTCGCGGCGGGCTTGCGCGAGGCTAAGGACATTCGGACTTTTTTTGAGGACATGCCGTCGCTGAGGCCTGTCGCCGAGAATAAAGCCGCGCGCCGCCTTCGAATGCTCGCTTACAGCTACGCCGGACAGTCGCCCGAGGATCAATTGTTCGCGCGCACGGTCGAAGAAGAGCTCGACTATGTGATCCGGCCTTATCATTTGGACAAGGAGGCGCGCGGAGAGAGGAAGGGCGACGCGCTGCAAGCGGTCGGCTTCGGAACGGCGTGGCTCGATCGGGATCCGTTTGCCATGAGCGGCGGGGAGCGGCGCCGGACGGCGCTCGCCTGCGCGCTCGCGGCGCCGGCGTCATGGCTGCTGCTGGACGAGCCGACGGCAGGACTCGATGCCCAAGGCTGCGATCGTCTGGCGCGAAGCCTTAAGGAGGAAAGATATAAGGGACGCGGCATTTTGCTCGTATCCCACGATCCCGACTGGGCGATGCCGCTCGCGGATGAACTCCTGCTGCTCGGTGAGGACGGCGAGCTTCGGCACTGCAGCCGGCCCGCGCTTCTGGAGCATCCCGAGTGGTGGGTGGAGGCCGGGCTTCGCCTGCCGCCATCGTATGAAGCGGCTCGGGAAGCGTGGCGTCTTGGACTTGCGGAACGGCAGTGCTGGAGGCCGGCAGACGTTGCTGCGTTTAACCGAGGACGAGGACCGGACAGCGCTGGCGATGCAGCTGCGATTAATAGGGGAGACGGGCGAATCGCCGGCGCCGCCGTCGCGATCGGGACAGCGGACGGCGCGCCGCCAAAGGAGCGAAAACTTCCGAAGGCCGTCGCTCGGCGCAATCGGCTGTCCGCCTTCGATCCGAGAGCGATATGGCTCGGATATGTGGCTTTGTCGCTGTCCATGTTCGCGGCGCCCGGGTGGAGCGGGTTGGCGGCGTCGGCCGCGCTGACGGCGGCGGTCGTCGGGCTCGCCCGGCTGCCGCTGGGCGAATATAAAGGACCGCTGTTCGCGTTCGCGCTGTTCGCGTTCACATCCGCCGCCTTATCCGGCTTGACGGGGAGCAGCGGTGAGAGCGGCGCCTGGTGGCATGCCGCGGACAGTCTCGCGACGTTTAGATCGTTCGCGAAAACGTGGCTCGTGCTCGCGATCGGAATCGCGCTGCCGGCCGCCATTCCGCCGCTTCGCCTGCGGCGCGCGCTCACGCAAGCGCTGCCGCGAAAGGGCGGCGCGGGACGGCGGTCGCAGCGTCTCGTCCTAACCGTGACGCTGCTCCTGCGATTTGTCCCGCAGCTGCTCGCGGAGTGGAACCGTTTTGCGCGCATCGCTTTGGCGCGCGGCAAGGACATCGGGCGTTCGCCGGCTGCGGCGCTGCGCAAGCTGCGCAGCACGGCCGTGCCGTTTATGCTGGCACTGTTCCGGATGGGAGAGACGGTGACGCTGGCGCTCGAGAGCCGCGGGATCGGACGGCGAGACGCGCCGACCGAAGCGGAGCGTCTGCGCTGGCAAACGCGCGACAGCATACTGCTGGCTGTGATCGCGCTTGCGTGCGCGGCCTTGATGCTATCAAGCCGTTTTTTTACCTAGCTCCTGTATTTAAGCAAGGGATCGGATGTGTCCGGAGAAAAGCCTGCACTTTTGCGCGATAGGCGGAAGCGACGCACGGCCCAAGCTCATGTGAAACGGCGATTAAGCCGCCCGCTCCGGCTTCGTGCCGAGCTGCGCAACGACGGCGGCGACGGTCGCGATCGCGGCGCCGAACGCGAATCCCGCCTTCAGTCCGCCGCCGGCGTTCAGCCACCCGGCGAGATAAGGGCCGGCAAACATGCCGATGGCGTAGACGGATTGGTAAAAGCCCATCGCCGTCGCGCGTTCGGAAGGGCGAATGTCCTTAATCGCGAGTCCGAGCAGAAGCGGCAAGTACAAGCCTTGCGCCACGCCGTTGACCGCCTGCGTGGCCAGCAGGCCGGCATAGCCGCCGCTGAACGGAATGAGCGCCGTGCAGACCGCGGCCAGCAAGAAGCCGCATACGAGCACGCGCCGCGTGCCGAAGCGAGGGGCGATATAGCGGCCTGTCCACAGGGAGACGAGCGCGTGCGGCACCATGAAGGCGACGACGAGGCCGGTAAGCCCGTTTTTGCCTGCGCCGTACGCGACGGCTTGCAGCGGCGTAAAGCCGAACATCGTAATGAACAGGACGCAATGGGCAAGCAAGGACAGCAACGAAACGATCTGCAGCTGCCGCGCGTCCCGAAGAAGCGCCAGCGTCCCTCTTTTGCCGGCGTTCTCCTCAACAGACGCGGCCTTCGAGTCAACCGCAGCCGCCGAGCGCGGTTCGCGGACGAAGACGACAAGCGCGCCGCCGGCGGCGGCAATGGCGATGCCGGCCAAGAAAGCGGCGTTCCAGTCGCCGGATCCGGCCAGATAGCCGCTCAACGTCATACCGCCGAGTTGTCCGACTACAGTCAGGAAGCTCAGGGTGCTCATCGCCTTCCCCGACTGCGACGGCGGATAATACGAGGCGTACAGCACGGTGAACGGCACCCAGGTCGATGCGCAGATGCCGGCCACCAGCCTGCCGGACAGAGGTCCGAGTGAGCCTCCTACATACATAAACAGCGCGCAGCTGAGCAGTCCGGCGGCCATGCCGACGAAAAGAAAAGGCTTGCGTCTGCTGAGGCGGTCCGAATACAGGCCAAGCGGGAAGCGAATGAGCACCTGCGTTAGTCCGTAGCTGCCGACGATAAGCCCGATCGTGCCGAGCGGCAGGCCGCGATCCTCAAGGAAAGGCGTCAGAATCGGGACGTAAATGTACATTGTCGCCCAGTAGAGCAGCGTAGCGGCAGCAAAAACGACATGGTCTCTGGCAGTAATGGCGCGTGGACTGGCGGCAGCTGTTCGCTCCGTCAATAACGGCATGTTCAACATATAGCCTCCATTCATAAACCGGTTCTTCTACTTTAACCGAGCTGACCGGCGAGGGGAAGACCGGATATGCGACGTTATCGTTGTTTGCGGCGCCCCCGTTTCGACCGCCCCAACGCGTATTAGGGGCTATCGTCCCGATTCGATGCTCCTCCCGGCCCCGCGAACCGATGACGAATCCGGTGACCGCCGTAACTGCCGACATGACGGAGGATGGCGCTATACTTTTTCCGTCAGGCATAAGAGGAGGGATCGGATGACCGCGTCGTACGACGTTATCATCGTAGGAGCGAGGATCGCCGGGGCTACGCTGGCCTGGGAGCTGTCAAGGCTGGGGCTGCGGACGCTGCTGCTCGATCGCGCCGAATTTCCGAGCGACACGTTGTCCACGCACAACGTTTATGCGAACACGCTGTCCAGGTTCAGGGAGATGGGCATACTGGACGACTTGCTCGCCACGGGAACCCCGCTCTACAATCGCGCGCACATCAACTTTGAGGGCGCCGTGATCGACGGACGCTTCCCCGCGGTGGACGGCATCGACGGCTGTCTGTGCGTAAAGCGCAAATACATCGACGATATTTTGTTCCGGCATGCGCAAGCTCAAACGGGCGTGACGGCGATGAGCGGATTTCGCGCGACCTCGCTCATCCGCGGCGATGACGGCGCGGTGACAGGCGTGACCGGCGTCACGAAGGAAGGGCGGGTGATGTCGTTCGCAGCCTCGCTCGTCGTGGGCGCCGACGGGCGCCGGTCGTCCGTCAGGCAGTGGACGGGCGCCGAGCGGCGAATCGCCGTGCCGACCGACTATGCTTCGTATGTCGCGTATGTGGACGGCTACGATCAGGGCGATGAACGATTCGTGGAGTTTTACAAGCAGGGCGACAAACTGGCGATCGCTTTTCCGACGAGCGATGCGCAATACGTCCTCGGGTTCATGTTCCCGCTGACCGACGCCGATCGCATCGAGCGGCTGCGCCATGAGACCGAGCAGGGCCTGCGGGCGCTCGCCGAAGAAGGCTTGTCCGCGACGGACTTCCCGGCGCGGCTGCGAGGCGCGACGTTCGCGGGGCGCATACGCGCGCTGCTCGGCTACGACAACGATTGGCATCAGGGCATGGGCAAAGGCTGGGCGCTCGTCGGCGACGCCTTCTCGTTCAAAGACCCGGCCATCGGCCAGGGGATGCACGACGCCGTATTCGGCGCAGGGCTGCTGGCGCGGACGCTGTCGGACTACCGGCCTGCGCAGTGGTCCGGCGCATGGGAAGAGATGGCCGCCCGGTACGAGGAAGGAATGAAGGCTAAGCTGATGAGCCGCTTCGAGATCGGCTGTCAGATGACACGAAACGCGCCTCTTCCGCCGGAGCTGCTCGGCGCTTATCGTTTGATCGGCTCGGACGAACAGGCGACGCGCACCTTTCTCGGCATGTACAACTACACTTTCGAGCCCGGGGATATCGACCGCGAGGCGGGACGATTGTTCGCAGCGCTACAATTGCCGAGCGCATAGTCTTCAGCTTATCCTATACAGCACACCGGACAGCCTTCGGGCTGTCTTTTATATTCCTTTTGCGAATACGTAGGAATAAAGGCGCATACGGCGAATGTATAGCGTCGGACCTTAATCGCGCTCGACATCGAAGGAAGTGTACAGAAGATGAGTTGCCGACAATGCATGGCAGGGGAGCCCGTGTATGAAATACGGCTTGCCGACCCCGCGAACGAAGCGCTGGCCGGCGATATCGCCGGATTTTTGGAACGACGGAGCGCTTCGAATCCAGGCCAAACGGACATCATCGCGCTTCGCGAATCCGCGGTGGCCGATTTTTACGATTTTTGCCTCGATCATATGAGCACGGCTTCCATGGATTACCGTGTGAACGACGGGGAGTGGAAGCCGATCGAGATGCTGCCGGAAGAGCTGCGGGAACGGTGGGTGGAGGGCATCATCGCCGAAGAGCGCGTCGTGCCGTATGCGCAGCCGATCATGACGGGAAACGGCGAAGTCTACGGTTACGAGGTGCTGGCGCGTTTCAGGGCGGACGACGGCTGGCTGATGCCGCCGGCCGAGGTGTTCGCCGCGGCGAAGCGGCGCAACCGGCTGTATGCGCTCGATCGCATGTGCCGCTTGGCCGCCGTGCGGAGCGCCGTACATTTGCGGGGCAAAGTGTTCATTAACTTCATTCCGACGTCGATTTATTCCCCTCAAAATTGTCTGCGGACGACCATTGCCCTGACGCGAGAACTGGGTATGGAAGCCTCAAGGTTCGTGTTCGAGGTCGTAGAGAGCGAGCAGGTCGCGGATATCGACCATTTGAAGTCGATTCTGGCCTATTACACCGCACAGGGCTTCAGCTATGCGCTGGACGACGTAGGCGAGGGCTTCAGTACGCCGGAACTGCTGAGCGAGATCAAGCCGCATTATATGAAGCTGGACCGCGGCTATGCGGACGGCGTGAGCGGCGATCCTGACCGGCAGCGAATGGCCGGCGAGCTGCTAAGAGCAGCCCGGCAAGTCGGAGCCGTGCCGCTGGCGGAAGGCATCGAGCGCGAGGAGGATTACCGCTGGCTCCGAACGCTGGGGTATCGTCTGTTTCAAGGCTACTTGTGGGGCAAGCCGGAGCCGATAAAGCCTGCCGATCGCTAACTGGCCGCTAACCGGCTGCAATTTTTCAATACGCCATACGTCAAAAAAAGAAGGAGGGCACCCGGTCGGGAGCCCTCCTTCTTCGGTTGGAGCGACTATTCGGCGATCGTAAGCAGGGCTGCCGGTTGATCCAGCTTGCCGGCGGCAACGATGCGGTCCTTCATGTCCTTGATGCGATCAAACGCCGGCGCCATGAAGACGTTCGCCTTGACGCGTTCGCCCGGAGCGATGACGACGATGTCCGAACCGTCGCCGACTACCGCATAATCCTCGATAATGGCGCCTTCTCCGATGATCGCGCGGTTGATCTTCGCATGCTTGCCGATCTTCGCATGAGGCATGACGACGCTGTCGCGGATGTGGCTGCTCGCGCCGATCTGGCTGCCGATCGAGACGACGGATCGGTCGATCTCGCCGCGCGCCGCCACGCCCTGATGAATCAGGGAGCCGCGGATTTGCGCGTGGACGCCCGACGAGAAATGGACGACCGAAGACAGGGCGGAGGCGTTCATCGGCCACTCCGGCGTGCCGACGTGAACGGCGCCGTCGAGCAGATCCATGTTGGCTTCCCACAGGCTGTCGATCGTGCCCACGTCGCGCCAGTAGCCGCCGAACTTGTAGGCATAGAGCGAATCGCCGTCCGCAAGCATCTGCGGAATGACGTCCTTGCCGAAGTCGTGCGAGGAAGCGGGATCTGCAGCATCCTGCATCAGCAGGCGGCGCAGCTCGCTCCAGCGGAATACGTAGACGCCCATCGAGGCAAGGTTGCTCTTCGGCGCCGCAGGCTTCTCGGCGAAGTCGACGATGCGGCCTTGTTCGTCCGTACTCATGATGCCGAACCGGCTCGCTTCCTCCCAGGCGACGTTTTTCACGACGATCGTCGCGCTCGCGCCGCTCTTGCGGTGTGCGGCGAGGAGGGGGGCGTAGTCCATTTGGTAAATATGGTCGCCGGAGAGGATCAGGACGTCCTCGGGCTCGTGGCTGTCGATATAATCTATATTTTGATAGATGGCGTCGGCCGTGCCTATGTAGCCTTCGCCGCCGAGACGATCGGCCGGCAGCAAGGTTTGGCCGCGCTGCACGCGCGGTCCGGCGCTCCATAGTTTAGCTTCGCTCAAATATTGGTGGATGGATTCGGCACGGTACTGAGTGACGATGCCGATATTATCGATGAAGGAGTTTAAGCAGTTGCTGATCGGAAAATCGATGATGCGTTGTTTTCCACCGAAAGGTACGGCCGGTTTGGCCCATTGCTGCGTTAACGGATGCAGCCGCTTGCCTTCCCCTCCGGCTAATAGCATGGCTAACACGTTATGCTTGCTCATCCTCTGCTCTTCCTCCTTGAAATGACTGCCAGATCAATCATAGATAGTTATTAACCAACGCTTATATAACTTGAAACTCGAACTTTTTTTTCAATTGTGAACAAAATGTGTCCGAAAAAAGGGATGTCCGCATCATCGATGCAAACATCCCTTGGTTCAAATTATACGATCGAACGGCTTAAGATCCGGTACCCGAGCGGCTCCAGGCCGATGCGCATCAGTCCGTCCTCCGGCTTGACCGGCTCGCCGCTCAGCGCGTCGATCCAGTCGTCGGTTTGCATCGGATGCGCGATGACCGTCTCCTCTTCCGCATTGTTCATCCAAACGGTAAAATGATTCGCGGCGTCGATCCGTTCGTAGACGAGGGAGCTGTCGCCGGATTCGGCCTTCAGGAAACGGAAGCGCCCCGAACGGAGCACCTGGTTCGATTTGCGCAGATCGATCAACAGCCTGTAAAAGTCGAACAACTCGCGGTCCTGCCGGTCGTAGTCCCACTCCATGCATTTGCGGCAGTCGGGGTCTCCGTCTCCGGCAAGTCCGACTTCGTCGCCGTAGAAGATGCAGGGCGTTCCGATAAACGTTAATAAAAACACGATCGCCAGCTTCAGTCTCCGCTTATCCGAACCCATCATCGTCAAGATGCGCGGCGTGTCGTGGCTGCTCAGCATGTTGAAGACGACCTCGTTCGTCTGCTGCGGGTAACGCATCAGCACGTTGTTGATCTTGCTCGCAAAGTCGCCGGCATCGGCGTCGCCCGGACTGAAAAATTCGTTGACGCGGTCCGCGAACGGATAGTTCATGACCGAATCGAACTGGTCGCCGAGCAGCCACCGCAGCGAGTCCGACCATACCTCGCCGATGATGTACGCATCCGGGTTGACGCTTTTGACCGTTCGACGGAAGTCCCGCCAGAACGTATGGTCGATCTCGTTGGCGACGTCGAGGCGCCAGCCGTCGATGCCCACTTCCTTCAGCCAGTATTCGGCGACGCCGAGCAAGTAGTTTTTGACCTCGGGGTTCGCGGTATTGAGCTTGGGCATCTGGGCAAAAAAGCCGAACGTATCGTAATTTGGATTGCCTTCCTCGATGCGGATCGGAAAATCGTAAATGTGATACCAATTTTTAAATTTCGATTTCTCGCCGTGTTTGACGACGTCCTTGAACGGCGGAAAGTCCACGCTCGTATGGTTAAAGACGGCATCGAGCACGATGCGGATGCCGTTCTGATGCGCGACGTCGACCAGCCTTTTGAGCGTCTTCGCGTCACCGAAATGCGGGTCTACTTTCCGATAATCGACCGTATCGTATTTATGATTGCTGGGCGCTTCGAACACCGGCGTCAAATAGACGGCGGTCACACCGAGCTCAGTCAAGTAATCGATCCGGTCGATAATGCCCTGAAGATCGCCTCCGAAGAAGCTCTCGCGTGTCGGCTTGCCGCCCCAGGGGAGCACCCCTTGGGGATCGTTGGACGGATCGCCGTTGGCGAAGCGGTCGGGCATGATCTGGTAGAAGACGGCCGACTTCGTCCATTCGGGCGGCGTGAAGATATCGATCTCGTGAATGAACGGCATCTCGTAATAGCCGCCGGGAGGGTAGGGTTCCTCTTCGAAAATGCCGGATTCGACCATCCATACCCGTTCGTCGCCGGATTCCATCCGAAAGCTGTACGAGAACCGTTTGCGCTCGGGCTTGACCTCGCATTCCCAGTAATCGAACAGGCGGTCGCTGGCGATTTTCTCCATGCGGCATTCGTGATGGTGACGCTCCCAATCGTATTTGTCTCCGGTAACGGCAACGACGCCGTCGACATCGTCTTTTTTGGTCCTCACTCGCAGATGGAACGTGTCCTTGTCGTAGGAATAAGCCCAGTTGCTGCGCGGGGAATGGTAGAAGCATTCAAGCTGCATGTCGCGCACCTTCTTTGGCTAGGTTGTGGAAAGAATCGTCTGGGCTTATCGTTGCTTCGCAGCGGAGCAAAGCCGGGATCAGCCGTGAATGAGCGATTCCGCGCCGTCGATGTAGATGGGCGTCCCGGTAATATGCGAAGACTCGTCGGAAGCGAGAAATTTGACGAGGCTGGCGACCTGCTTGGCGCTTCCGGGCTTGTGGCGAAGCGGCTGATCGCCTTCGGGAAATTCCACCGGAATCGCGATCTCGTCGACCTCGGGCCGGCGATCCGTGTTTTCCCCGATGTTCGTCTCGATCGCGCCCGGACAGATCGCGTTGACGCGGATGCGGTATTTGGCCAGCTCGAGGGCGGCCATCTGCATGAATGCGACTTGACCTGCCTTGGACGTGCTGTAGGCGCTGAAGCCGAAGTTGGAAAATACGCGGTTGCCGTTGATGGAGCTCGTAATGATGATGCTTCCGCCCTGCTTTTTAAGCGCCGGCACGGCGTACTTGACCGTGAGGAAGGTGCCGGTCAGATTGATGCCGATCGTCGTGTTCCAGTCGTCCATGCCCATATCCTCGATCGGCAGGAGCACGCCGTTGATGCCCGCATTGGCGACAACGATGTCGAGTCGGCCCCACGTATCCAGCACCTTCTGCACGGCGGCCTGCATGTCGGCTTCGACGGAGATGTCGGCTTCGACCGGGATCGCTTCGCCGCCGGCTTCGGCGATCTTATGTACCGCCTGCGCCAGTTCGTCGTCGCCGCCCCGTCCGAGCAGCGCCACCTTCGCGCCGTCCCGGGCGAGTCTGACGGCCGACGCGAGCCCGATGCCCGATGCGGCGCCGGTAACCAGCGCGACCTTTCCTGCAAGATCGCCGTTTCCGGCACCGGCTTGTGCAGCGTTAGCCATGTTCGATCGCTCCTTTGATTGGCAAGTTGGTTTTACACAAAAAAGGTATACCCGTCGCTTCGCAAGCTGCAACAACTCGCTCTTCTTCCGCGATGGAATGATGCTATAATGAAGGTTACGATCGCGCGAAGGAGGGAGCCTTGTTGATGCGCAGCAAATGGATCGTCCCGCTCGCGGCGCTCGCTCTGGCGGCAGCCGCTCCCGCGGCCGCGGCAGGCGGCGCGCTGAGCGATTCCGCCGTTGCGGCTGTCGCCGTATCCGCGAGGATCGGAGCGAATGCCGCAGACGCGACAAGCGCGGGCACGTCCGCCGCGGCTGTCCGGGCGTCCGGCGACGCAGCCGCCGAGAACGCCGTGATTCTGCCGGCCAAACAGCGCCGACTGCCTAAAGGGTTCGTCTATCTGGACGAAGTTATCCCCTCGGCCATGTACGACATTCGATATTACAGCGATTACAACTTCGTAGGCGCCCGCGTCGACGGGTACAAGGCACCCTACGCGATTATGACGCAGCAGGCCGCCAAGGCGCTGAAGGCGGTCGCCGCGGATCTCGCCGCCAAAGGCTACAAGCTGGTCGTATACGACGCTTACCGGCCACAAAAAGCGGTGGATCATTTCATCCGCTGGTCGAAGGATCCGAAGGACCAGAAGACGAAAGACATCTTTTACCCGGACACCGACAAGAGCAAGCTGTTCAAGCTCGGTTACCTCTCTTCCAAGTCGGGACATTCCAGAGGCAGCACGGTCGACCTGTCGATCGCAAGCCTTAAGACCGGCAAGCTCGTCGACATGGGCGGCAGCTTCGACTTCCTCGGACCGGTGTCCGCGCACGGGGCGAAGCTCGCGAACGCGACGCAGACGGCAAACCGCAGCCTGCTGAAGAAGGCGATGGAGAAGCGGGGATTCAAGGCATACGGCAAGGAATGGTGGCATTACACGCTTGCAAAGGAGCCGTTTCCAAAGACGTATTTTAACTTCGACGTACAATAGGAGCTGAGGCTGGATGCTGCCAATCGTTGTCGTCGTTGTCTTGCTTTTGTTTTCCGTCATCGCCGCTTTCTCCGATAAGGAGGGCAAGAGGCTCGGCAGTCTGGCGCAGACGGCGACCGTCTTTTGCTTGATATTCGCCGTCTATACGGCCCGCGCGAATGCGCTGCTGTGCGTGCTGGCTGCCGTGTCCTGGACGATATATCAATTTTCCAGATCGGATACGCGCTGGAGACCGTAATCGACTATTTAACGGCAATAATTAAGGCGGTTAATTAATAAACGAAGGATGGTAGACGGCATGCTGGTTGACGTGAAGGACCGACTGGATCAACGACAAATTTACGAGCTGCTCGAGCTATCCGTATTTCCCGACCCGGACCGCGTTATCGAAGTGCTCAGCGAATACAAGCAAAATCCGGAATGGCGTCTGCTCGGCTTCGAGGACGACGGAGAGATCATAGGGATCATCGGCTACGAAACGAATAGCAACCGCGTCGCGACCATTCGTCATATTGCGGTTCATCCGGACGAGCGGGGCAAAGGGTACGGCAGAGGGATGGTGCTGCACTTGCTGAACGCCGCGGATCCCGAACGCATCGAGGCGGAGACGGACGAGGAAGGCGTCAATTTTTACCGCAGCATCGGCTTTACCGTACAAAGCTTGGTCGAAAAATACCCGGGCATCGAGCGTTTCCGCTGCGTGTATGTCGTGTCTTTGGACGAGGAAGAAAACGACTGAGCGAACGGGGGGCGGTGGCTTAAATGCGCGCAATCATCGATTTGTTCGGCTATTTGATATTGGTAGGCGGTACGGTCGTCGGATTTTTGAACGGCTCCGTCACGCTCATCGTCCTCAGCCTATTCGGCGGTCCCGTCTTGCTTGGTTTGTCGCATTTGATCGGCATCGCCGAAAACGTGCAGGCGCGTTTGCTGAACCTGCCGCCGACGCCGGATATGGTCCGAAGCCTTGTTAAAAACGCGCCGAAATTGGTCGTCGACGGCACCGATATCGGCATCGACGTCTATCCTGAGGCGGGCGCCAGCTACGAGTGGCTGGAGTTGGACGGCGAAGCATATATGCGGACGAAGGCGCTTCGCAAATACGTCGAACACGTCGGCAACGGGTACGCGTTCGCGCTGCCGGGCCGCGAGAAGGTCGTTCTTCGTGCTTTGGACCATTATTATGAGGGAGCGCCTGTGTTTTGGAGCGAAGGACATGCCTATGTCATGCTGAGCGCCATCGGGCTCTCGGCCGTCCGGGAGAACGATCGCATCGCGCTCCGGGCGATCCGACCGAGCGATGAAGGCGCATGATCGTTAGGCTGAGCTCGGTGACGACAAGCGTCGCGTTTGGCAAAACTTCGGAGGTGGACCGATGATCCTGCAATCTTCGACGCTCAGCGTCAAGCCCGGCCAAGCAAGCGAATTCGAGAGCAGTTTCCGCAAGGCACAGTCGCTGCTAGTCGGTACGCGAGGCTATATTGCGCATGAGCTCCACAAATGCGTGGAGCAGGAGGGCCGCTACATGCTGCTCGTCAAATGGCAGTCCATCGGCGACCATGTCGTCGGCTTCATGGGTTCCCCCGTCCAAGGGGAGTGGCAGTCCGCGCTGCAGCCCTTTTACGAGCGGGAGCCGGAGAGCGATCATTACATTCGCATCCGTCTGGACTAACCTTATTATGAGGGAAATGAGGGAAAGTGGTGTCGCAGCAACAACAATATCGCATTGAAATCGCCCGGTACGAGGACCTGTCGGACATCGTTGCGATTTACAACTCCACGATCGCGGGCCGGCAGGTGACGGCCGATCTCGAGCCTGTATCGGTCGAGAGCCGGATCGGCTGGTTCGATGCGCATCGGCCGGACCGCCATCCGCTATGGGTGTTGCGAAAAGAAAGATGCGTCGCCGGTTGGCTCAGCTTCTCGTCCTACCATAGCAGGGCGGCATACGATGCGACGGCGGAGCTCAGCATCTACGTCGCCGAATCCGAGCGGGGCCAAGGTCTGGGCGATTTGCTTATCCGCCATGCCATCGCGGCCGCTCCGCCGCTTGGCATCAAGACGCTGGTCGGACTCGTTTTCGGACACAACGAACCGAGTCTCCGCCTGCTCGGCAAGCACGGCTTCGAACGCTGGGGTCTGCTGCCCCGCGTCGCCGAGCTCGATGGCGTCGAGCGGGATCTGGTCATCGTCGGTCTGCGTGTCGGATGAGGCGATGAATGGATCTGTTTTGTAGGTAAATGCGTGGCCAGCGGATTCTGGGCTAGTGGTAGAGGTGATCTGTGCCGCTATCGGGCCGAAGTGCCGCCGCCCGCCAGAAATAGAGGCTTCTGATGCCGCTATTGCTCCGAATTGCCGCCATTGCCGAGTCATAGAGGTGTTCTGTGCCGCTATTGCGCCGAAGTGCCGCCGTGGCCGAGTCATAGAGGTGTCCAGTGCCGCTATTGCTCCGAAGTGCCGCCGTGGCCAAGTCATAGAGGTGTTCCGTGCCGCTATTTCCCCAAAGAGCCGCCATCTACGAGGCATAACGGTACTTTAGGCCGCTATTCGGGCAGACGAGTAAGATTGCGATGCCAATGCTCTTGCAGCGATACGTTCGTGCAAGCCCACGCAGTGCGCTCATGTTTGTTTTTTTCTTTTTACATCCTCCTTCGCGAGGATGTTTTTTTTGTTTTTCTCCGAAAATGCGTATTCAAAAACAAACAAAGATGATATAGTGAAAACAAAAGAAAACAAAACATTTATTCGGAGGTCTCATCTCATGGTTCAAAGCTTGTGGAATTCCTCGGAAGCATCGAAGCAAGAAAACGCGCTGGATCAGCTCGTTTACCGCTCCAACATCATCGGCGCCGATCGCCGCGTCTGCAACTGGGGCGGCGGCAACACGTCCGCCAAGACGATCGTGAAGGATTTCCGCGGCCGCGACGTCGAAGTCATGTACGTGAAGGGAAGCGGCTCGGACCTCGCTTCGATGAAAGCCGGCAATTTCACGGGCCTGCGCATGGAAGACATCCGCCCGCTGTTCGAGAAGGACGAGATGCCGGACGAAGAGATGGTCGCCTATCTCGTCAACTGCATGATCGACGTCAAGCACCCGCGCGCCTCGATCGAGACGCTGCTGCACGCGTTTCTGCCGTTCAAGCACGTCGACCACACGCATCCGGATTCGATCATCAGCCTCTGCTGCGCCGACAACGGCAAGGAGCTGGCGAAGGAAATTTTCGGCGACCGCTTCGTATGGGTGCCATACATCCGCCCGGGCTTCAAGCTGTCCAAGATGATCGCCGAAGGCGTGCTGGCCAACCCGAACGCAGAGCTCGTTCTGATGGAAAAACACGGTCTCGTCACCTGGGGCGAGACGAGCGAGGAAGCTTACGCGCAGACAATCAAGATCATCAGCGAAGCTGAAGCGTTCATCGAAGCGCGTGTGAACGCGGCGACGCTGTTCGGCGGCGTGAAGCACGCGGCGCTGCCGGCCGACGTTCGCCGCAGCATCGCGGCGCAGGTCATGCCGACGATCCGCGGCGCCGTCTCCGACGCCAAGAAAATGATCCTGTCGTTCGACGACGCGGACGACGTGCTGGCGTTTGTCGGCGGCGAGCGCTCGCCGAAACTGTCCCAAGTCGGCGCAGCATGCCCCGACCACCTTGTGCACACGAAGGTTGTGCCGTTGTTCGTCGACTGGACGCCGAACGCGGACGACGTCGAAGGCCTGAAGGCGATCCTGAAGAGCAGCGTCGAGGCTTACAAGGAGCAGTACAAAGCGTACTTCGAGCGCAACAAAAACGAAGGCGACGTCATGTTCGAGCCGGCGCCTCGCGTCATCCTCATCCCGGGCGTGGGCATGATCAACACCGGCAAGAGCTGGGCGATGTCCCAGGTCAGCGGCGCGCTCTACCACCGCGCGATCGCGGTTATGCGCGGCGCCACGGCACTCGGCGAATTCGTCTCGCTCAGCGAGAACGAATCGTACAACGTCGAGTACTGGCCGCTCGAGCTGTATAAGCTGACGCTGGCGCCGGCCGAAGCCGAGTTTTCGCGCAAGGTGGCGTTCATCACCGGCGGCGCTGGCGGCATCGGTAGCGAGACGGCTCGCCGCCTCGTATCCGAAGGCGCGCATGTCGTGCTGGCCGACCTGAACCTCGAAGGCGCGGAGAAGGTCGCGGCAGAGATTAATGCCCGCTACGGCGACAACCGTGCGATCGCGGTCAAGATGGACGTGACGAACGAAGAGGCCGTTCAAGCGGCTTATGCGGCTACCGCGCTCGCTTTCGGCGGCGTCGACATCATCGTCAATAATGCGGGTCTCGCGACCTCCAGCCCGTTCGAAGAGACGTCGCTGAAGGAATGGAACCTGAACATGAACGTGCTCGGCACCGGCTATTTCCTCGTTGCCCGCGAAGCGTTCAAGCTGATGAAGGAGCAGGCCGTCGGCGGCAGCATGGTGTTCATCGGCTCCAAAAACTCCGTCTATGCCGGCAAAAACGCGACCGCCTACAGCGCGGCCAAAGCGCTTGAGGCTCATCTTGCGCGCTGCATCGCGGCCGAAGGCGGCGAGCACGGCATCCGTGTCAACACGATTCTGCCGGACGCGATCCTGCAAGGCTCCGCGATCTGGAACGGCAGCTGGCGCAACGAGCGCGCTGCCGCCTACGGCATCGAGCCTGACCAGCTCGAGGAGTACTACCGCAAGCGCACGACGCTGCTCGTCAACATCTACCCGCGCGACATCGCGGAAGGCGTAGCATTCTTCGCTTCCTCGAAGGCCGAAAAGACGACGGGCTGCATGCTGACGATCGACGGCGGCGTACCGGCCGCGTTCACGCGCTAATCGCCCGCCTGGCGGTTCAATAGCCGACGAAGGAGGAATCGCGCATGCCCCAAGCGACTGGCGAAAAACGCTGGTTCATCCCGGACGCGTATATTCCGGAGCACAGCGCAGGCCAGCTTACGAGCCACGAATCGGTATGCGTGCTGAACACCGCATCCGACGACGCGCTGCTGCAGTTCACTATCTATTTCGAGGACCGCGATCCGATCGAGGACATTCTTGTCGTCGTCCCGGCACGCCGCACGCGCCATATCCGTACGTCCTCGCTGGCCAAGGACGGCAAGAGCATCCCGCCCGGCGTGCCGTACGCGATCGAGGTGCGCAGCGATATCAAGGTCATCGTGCAATACAGCCGGCTCGACGCCACCCAGGCGGAAAACGCGCTCATGTCGGTCATGGCGTTTCCGATCGCCTGACAACCCGAACCTGCAATCACAACCGGCAATCACAATACGATAGCAAGCCCGAGCGGCGCGGCGCACGACCCGCGTCGCTCGCCTGGCTTATATAAGGAGGACACCCACTTGCCATCCACCGATACGACCAAGCAATACGAAGCGGCCAAGGCGCAATACGCAGCTCACGGCATCGACGTCGACGCGGCGCTCAAGAAGCTGTCCGAGATTAAAATTTCCATGCATTGCTGGCAAGGCGACGACGTGCGCGGCTTCCTCAATCGCGACCAGGATCTGACGGGCGGCATCGCCGTTACCGGCAACTATCCCGGCGCAGCGCGTACGCCGGACGAGTTGCGGGCCGACCTGGAAAAAGCGTTATCGCTCATTCCCGGCAAGCACAAGGTGAACCTGCACGCTATCTACGCGGACACCGACGAAAAAGTGGACCTCGACACGATCGAGCCTCGTCACTACGAGCGTTGGGTCGAATGGGCGAAAGCGCAGGGACTGGGGCTCGATTTCAATCCGACTTGTTTCTCCCACGAAAATTCCAAGGACGGCTTTACACTGAGCCATGCCGATCCGAAGATCCGCGATTTTTGGATTGAGCACTGCAAGCGCTCCCGCCGCGTCGGCGCCTACTTCGGCGAACAGCTCGGACAGACGTGCGTCACGAACGTCTGGGTGCCGGACGGCTTCAAGGACAACCCGGTCGACCGTCTCGCGCCGCGCAAGCGCCTGAAGGATGCGCTCGACGAAGTGTTCGCGGAGGAGCTCAATCCGGCGCACAACCTCGACGCGGTCGAGAGCAAGGTTTTCGGCCTCGGTGCAGAAGCGTACACGGTCGGCTCGCATGAATTTTACATGGGCTACGGCCTGCAAAATAACAAGCTGATCTGCCTGGACGCCGGACACTTCCATCCGACGGAGGTCATCTCCGGCAAGCTGTCCTCGCTGTCGCTGTTCGCCGAAGGCATGCTGCTGCACGTGAGCCGTCCGGTTCGTTGGGACAGCGACCACGTCGTCATTCTCGACGACGAGCTGTACGAGATCGGCAAGGAGCTCGTCCGCGGCGACCTGCTCGGCAAGACGCATATCGGCCTCGACTTCTTCGACGCAAGCATCAACCGCGTCGCGGCTTGGGTCATCGGCACGCGCAACACGATCAAGGCGCTGCTCCAGGCGCTGCTCGAACCTACGGATCTGCTTCGCAAGGCCGAGCTTGAGGGCGACTACACGTCCCGCCTCGCGCTGACCGAAGAGTTCAAGACGTATCCGTTCGGCGCGATCTGGGATTATTACTGCGAATCGCAAGGCGTACCGGTCCGCGAGCGCTGGCTCGAAGAGGTCAAGGCGTACGAGCGCGACGTGCTCGCCGCGCGCAGCTGAGCATGGACACATACTGGAGGTAGCTGAGAAATGGCCGACATATTGGCTTACGATCTGGGAGCGAGCAGCGGCCGGGCGCTGCTCGGCAGGCTGAAGGACGGCCGGATCGAGACGGAGGAGCTGCACCGGTTCCCGAACGATCCGGTCCAGGTCGGCGGCAGGCTGCACTGGGACATTCTCCGGCTGCTGCACGAAATGAAGCAGGCGCTTCTCAAGGCCAAGCAGCGTGGCGCTGACATCCAGAGCATCGGCATCGACTCCTGGGCCGTCGACTTCGGCTTTGTCGGCGAGAGCGGGGAGCTGCTCGGCAACCCGTACCATTACCGGGACGGTCATACGGCAGGTATCATGCCCGTGCTTTTCGCCGAGATCCCCGAAACCGAGCTGTTCGCCAGAACCGGCATTCAGTTTCAGCCGTTTAACTCGATTTTTCAGCTGTACGCGCTAAAGACGGCCGGTAACCCGCTGCTGCGCGAAGCCCGGCGCTTCCTCATGATCCCGGATCTGCTGCGTTACTTCCTGACGGGGGAGATGCACGGCGAGTTCACCAATGCGTCGACGACGCAGCTGTTCAGCGCGACGGCCAAGGATTGGGACCAGGAGCTGCTCGCGAAGCTGAACCTGCCGGCGGCATGGTTCGGTCCTGTGCTTGCGCCGGGAGATCGGGCAGGCTCGCTGAGCGAAGCGGTGACCAAAGAGCTCGGCGTGCCGGCGATTCCGGTGTACGCGGTCGCGGAGCACGACACCGGCTCTGCCGTCGTCGCGGTGCCGGCGCTCGACGAACAGTTTGCTTACCTCAGCTGCGGAACATGGTCGCTCATCGGCACGGAGGTGACCGAGCCCGTGCTCACGGGCCGCGCGCGCGAGCTGAACTTCACGAACGAAGGCGGCGCGTACGGCACGTACCGGCTCCTTAAAAACATCATGGGACTGTGGATCGTCAACGAATCGCGCAGAGCCTGGGAACGCGAAGGAAGCGTCTATTCGTTCCCCGAGCTCGTCGCGATGGCCGAGGAAGCGCCTGCGTTCGCCGCCTTCATCGACCCGGACGACGATCTCTTTCTGCCGCCAGGAGACATGCCCGGACGGATCGCCGAGTACTGCCGCCGAACCGGGCAGAAGCCGCCGGAGAGCGCAGGCCAAACGATGCGCATCATTCTCGAAAGTCTCGCGCTCAAGTACCGCTATGCGCTCGAACGGATCGAGGAGCTGACCGGCGTGCAGTATGGCGGCCTCCATATGGTCGGCGGCGGCATCCAGAACACGCTGCTCTGCCGCTGGACCGCGTCCGCGATCGGCAAGCCGGTGTGGGCCGGTCCGGCCGAAGGAAGCGCGATCGGCAATCTCGCGGTCCAATGGATCGCGTCCGGCGAATTGGCCGATCTGCGCGATGCGCGCCGGGTCATCCGCGATTCGTTCGACGTCGCGACCTATGCGCCCGAAGACGCGCTTACGTGGGCAGACGCTTACGGAAAATTCTTGCGGACGACGGCGCTGTCGAAGTAGGATAGAAGAAAGGAGGACGCCGAATGCTCGTCGCGGAACGTTATGAAAAAATCGTGGAGCTCGTTAACGAACGCGGCAGCATCCGCGTGTCCGAGCTGTCCGAGCAATGCGGCGTGACGGAGGAGACGATCCGCCGCGATCTCGATCGGCTGGAGCAGGCGGGACGGCTGCGGCGGTCGCACGGCGGCGCGGTGAGCGTCAAGGATCTGGACGTGCAGACGCAGCCGGAGACGCCTTACTCCGAGCGGGAGATCATCCGCGCGGACGACAAGCGCCGCATCGCCATCGAGGCGATCAAGCTCATCTCGCCGAAGGACCGGATTTTGCTCGACGCGAGCTCGACCGCGTGGTACATGGCGCGCGAGATGCCGGATATTCCGCTCACCGTGCTGACCAATTCCATCAAGGTCGCACTCGAGCTGTCCGGCAAGGAGAAGATCGAGGTCATCTCGACGGGCGGCCAGCTCGCGCGCAGGTCCCTGTCGTACGTCGGTCCGCTCGCCGAGCGCTCGCTCGACGCCTATCACGTCGACAAGCTGTTTCTCTCGTGCAAGGGCGTCCATCTTGAGCGGGGCATCAGCGAGTCCAACGAGCTGCAGGCGCGCATCAAAAACAAGATGATCGGCATGGCGGACAGCGTGTACGTGCTGGCGGATTCGAGCAAGTTCGGCATGCAGGCGTTCACGCACGTATCCGAGCTGTCCGAGGTGGACCGGATCGTCACCGACCGGCGCTTGTCGGGCGAGATCGTGCGCGAGCTCGAGTCCCGGGGCATCGCCGTGAGCATCGCCTGAAGTCGATAGAAGGGCCATGGGATGTCAAGCTATGCAGCAGCGCAGATTCGTCTGCGCTTTTCCTATCATCAACTTGTCTGACAACCTGACAGATCTATTCAAAACCGCGAGGTGTCAAGCTATGAAGGTCTCATTGTTCATCACCTGCCTCGGAGACGCTATTTACCCGCGCGTCGGCGAGGCGATGGTCCGGGTGCTCGCGCAGTACGGCGTGTCGCTCGAATTTCCGAAGCTTCAAACCTGCTGCGGCCAGCCGGCCTTCAACAGCGGGTATTGGCAGGAGGCGCGCGCCAGCGCCAAGACGATTCTCGACGCATTCGAGGACAGCGACTTCGTCATCTCGCCGTCCGGCTCGTGCACGGGCATGATCCATCATTATCCGAAGCTGTTCGAAGCCGATCCGGTCCAGCTTGCGCGGGCGGAACGCCTGCGGGACAAGTCGTACGAATTCACGCAATTTCTCGTCAACGTGCTCGGCGTGACGGACGTCGGCGCCAGCTTTCCGCACAAGGTGACCTATCATCCGTCCTGCCACGGCACGCGGCTGCTCGGCGTCAAAGACGAGCCGATGGCGCTCATGTCGAACGTTCGCGGTCTTACGTTCGTGCCGCTGCCGTTTGCGGAGGACTGCTGCGGGTTCGGGGGCACGTTCGCGGTCAAAATGGCGGACATTTCCGGGGCGATGGTGTCGGAGAAGGTCGATCACGTGAAGGAGACCGAGGCGGAGGTGCTCGTCGGACTCGACATGGCCTGCCTCATGAACATCGCAGGCAATCTGCGTTATCGCGGCGAACAAGTGCGGGTCATGCACCTGGCAGAGGTGCTGGCGGAAGGAGCGGGTCTGGCATGAGCGCGCAAAAAGGCAAAGCGACGGTCAAGGAGCGGGCGAATCTGGCGCTGAACGACGAATTTCTCGTCAAGGCGGTCAAGTTCACGACCGAGCGGCTTCGCAACGGGAAAAAAAATGCCTCGGCGGAGCACGGAAATTGGGATGAATGGCGGGAGCGGGGGCGGCAAATCCGGCTGCATACGATCGCCCATCTCGACTATTATTTGAATTTGTTCGTCGAGAACGCGCGGGCGAACGGCGTGCACGTGCACTTCGCCGACAAGGGCGAGGACGCGGTTGCCATCGCGATGGACATCGCGCAGCGCAAGGCGGCCAAGACGGTCGTCAAGTCCAAGTCGATGGTATCCGAGGAGCTGCACCTGAATCACGCGCTCGAGCAGATCGGCGTCGAGGCGATCGAGACCGACCTTGGCGAATACATCATCCAGCTGGCGGGCGAGATGCCCTCTCACATCGTCATCCCGGCGATTCACAAAAACCGGTACCAGATCGCCGATCTGCTCTCCGAGGTGGCGGGAGAAAAGCTCGAGGCGGATACGACCGTGCTCGCGGGCTTCGTGCGTAAAAAGCTGCGCGAGAAGTTTCTCGAGGCGGACATCGGGATGACCGGTTGCAACTTCGCGATCGCGGAGACCGGCTCGATGGTGCTGTTCGAAAACGAAGGCAACGCGCGTATGGTCACGACGGTGCCCAAGACGCAAATTACGCTCATGGGCATGGAGCGCATCATTCCTTCTTTTGAGGATCTCGAGGTGATGGCGACGCTGCTGCCGCGTTCGGCGACCGGCCAGAAGCTGACGATGTACATGTCGGCGATTACCGGTCCCAAGCGGATGGCCGACGCGGACGGTCCCGAAGAGATGCACATTATCATTGTCGACAACGGGCGTTCGCTGCAGCTCGGCGATCCCGAGTTCCAGGAGCTGCTCAACTGCATCCGCTGCGGCGCCTGCCTGAACGCCTGCCCGGTATACCGGCATATCGGCGGACACGCCTACGGCAGCACGTACAGCGGCCCTATCGGCGCGGTGCTCACGCCGGCGCTCAACAAGAACGTCGCCGAGTGGGACGATATCGCCAACGCGTCGAGCCTTTGCGGCGCTTGCTACGAGGCGTGCCCGGTCAAAATTCCGCTGCACGAGATGCTGATCTACCTGCGGCGGCGCAAGGTCGAGACCGGCAACGGCAAGGCGGTCGAAACGGCCGGCATGAAGGGCTTCGCAGCGCTCACAGGGTCGAGCGCGGCGATGAAGGCGGCGCTTGCGATCGGCAAGATCGGCCAGCGGCTCGTCGTCCGCGGCGGCGAGATCCGGACCAGGCTCGGGCCGCTCAAAGGCTGGAACAGCTATCGGGTGACGCCGAGCCTGCCGAGACGCTCCTTCCGCGACCGCTGGGAGAGGCTCGACCGCGAGCTCGATGCCAAGCGGCCGCCAATGGCGCCGGACATGAAGCGCAGAATGGAACAGATAGTCAAGGAGCGGGGACAAGGAGGCGGCGGACATGGCGGACATTAAGCAGCAAGCCGGTGCGGCCGGCGGAGAGGCGAAGCATGCGGCCTGGCTGGCCGAGATGGAACGTGCGTCGCGGGCGAAGCAGGAGTCGTTCATGAACGGCATCGCCGCGAGGCTTCGTCATCCGCGGATGACGTCGAAGCCGGCGCAGCCGGTGCGCGGCGCGCCTGACTTCTGGCGGACGTTCGACTGGACGCCGGAGGAGCGGATCGAGCGCTTCGAGGCGAACTGGCGGAGCGTAGGCGGGCATACGGCGCGCGCAGCTGATTTGGCCGAAGCCGGCCGCTTTATCGCAGAGCGTGCGCAGGAGCTTAGCGCTCGCATTATTGTGCGGCAGGACCAGGCGGAGCTGGCATCGCTCGGCTTGGAAGCGTCCGTGCCGGAGGCCGAGGTGTCGGTGTGGAACGCGGACGACGACGTTGCCTGGAAGGCGCGGGCCGCGGAGGCCGATATCGGCGTCGTGTTGGCCGATCAGGCGCTCGCCTATACGGGGACGGTCGTCGTGCGCTCGGCTTCGAACAAGGGGCGCTCGGTCTCTTTGCTGCCGACCGTGCTGTTCATCTTGATCCCGGTCGAACGGCTCGGCACGAGGCTAGGCGAAGCGCTTATCCCGATGGACGAAGGCGGACGCGAGGCGCTGCCGGCCGGCGTTCACTTTATCACGGGACCTAGCCGGTCGTCGGATATCGAGAACGATCTGACGATCGGCGTTCACGGACCCGGCGTCGTCTACGCGGTTATTATCGGCTGAAGCGCAGCCGTTCAAGGAGGCGAGACCGATCGAAGCGAAGCCGCTGACCAAGCGCAACCATTATGAGGAGATCGCGATGCAGATCCGCCGCCAGATCGAGGACGGGCGGCTGAAGCCGGGCGACAAGCTGCCGTCGACGCGGGAAATCTCCGAGCAGTTCGGCGTCGGCCGTTCGACGACGCGCGAAGCGCTGAGCGCCCTGAAGGCGATGGGGCTCATCGACATTCGCCAGGGCGGCGGCTGCCGGGTCTCCGCGGCGCCACCGGCCGGACATGCGCCGATGGGCGGCGCGGCGGGCGTCGAGCCGCCCGAGCTTTTGTCGCTGCGGGACGACCGCAAGACGCTGCTCGAGCTGCTCGAGGTGCGGCAGACGCTCGAGGTGTCGATCGCCTCGATCGCCGCCTCCAAGCGCACGAGCGAGGACCTTGACGCCCTGCGCGCGCTTCAGTTCGAGATGGAGGCCGCTATCGGCGACGATGTCGAAGGCGAGCGGACCGACCTCCAGTTCCACCTGCTGCTCGCCAAGGCGACGCGCAACGACATCATGATCTCGCTGTTCGCGTCGATCACAGGCCAGATGGAGCGGGCGATCCGCGACATTCGCCGCGTCGAGCTGTACGCCAACCGCTCCGTCGCGCGCAGGCTGTTCGAGGAGCATTCGGCCATCCTGGACGCCGTCGCGGAGCAGGAGCCGGTCGCGGCATCGCTGCGCATGAACGAGCATCTCGCGCACGTGGAGCGGATGCTGCTGCGGCATCTATAAGCCATTCATAACCGAAATAGGAAGGACGAGGCTGCGCGCTTCGTCCTTTTATTCGCGTTTGGTTGCCTCCACCCGTCGCCGCCGCAGCTTGTTCCTAACCGAGAACAAAATGGCGAGCTGCACCGTCGCAAGGCTCTGTATGTTCCTGACGGGGAACAAATCTCCATGCAAACCCATCGCCACCCGTAGCTTGTTCCCAACAGAAAACAAAATGGCGCGCCGCACTATCGCAAGGCTCGGTTTGTTCCTAACAGAGATCAAAAATGATGTGTAGCCCCACGCAAGACTTCGTTTGTTCCTGACCGGGAACAAATCCATTTGCACGCCCGCCGCAACTCTCAGTTAGTTCCTCAAAACAAACAAATCCTATTCTACCTCCCATCACGTGGCATGCCATTTATTTCAAACGGACATCAGATCGCAAACGAACTATTACTGGGCAACGGCGGCACAATAACGGCACGGAACACCTCTATTCCTCGGCAACGGCGCATCGTAGCAATAGCTGGGACACCTTTATTTATTGACGTATTAAGTGTCACTTCTATAAAATGGAATTATTTTTTGAAACATAGTTTCATCCAGTAAAACGAAGGGGGGGGGTTACATGACTTACGAATTTTACGGACTTGGACCACGTCCAACTGGCCGCCCGTAAGGATGCGGAGCGGAGGCAAGGAATTTTTTTAATCTCTTATTAGGTTGGCCTGAGATTCCAAAGCCTGAAAATTTAAAAAACGCGGCGGCGTTTGGTTTCTATGCGGATTGCATCAGGTCCACGTCGGCGTTCAAAAAGATTTCGTTCCCGCGACAAAAGCGCACCCGGCGTTCCATGTGCGGAATCTGGATGCGCTGCGTGAACATTTGCAACGCAATCGCGTGGCGATCATCGACGATGAAGCGAGAGCGATGAAGGGGTGCGGCGCTTTTATTTAAACGATCCCTTCGGGAATCGACTAGAGTTTTTGGAGTGGCTTTCGCAACCGTGAGCGAATAATTGGGTCGCTAATAAAATGTTTGCGCTCAGCCCAGCAAAATCCCCAGCAGCTTCTCTCCGGCGAACGCATACAGCGCCATCATCGGCAGCTTGCCGAGCGCGGTGCCCGCGATATAGGGCAGCGGCCGGATCCCCGCGGCCGCCGCGTACAAATTGACGAGCGGCTGCGGCAGGAAGGGCACGAGCCTAGCCACAAAAATGAACCAAAACGGCCGCCGTCCCAGCCGCTCGGCGAACGCCTGCAGCTTGGGGCTACGGGCGAGCCAACGCTCTGCGGCGTCTGCGAGAAAAAAACGTGCGTAAACATACATAAGCACGGCCGCGACCGTCGCGCCAAACCAGCTGATCAGCGCGCCGCCAGGCGCGCCGTACGCGTAAGCGGCGATAGCTATGAATAATTTATAAGGAAGAACGGGAACGAACGCGAGCGCCACAGCGAGCAGCAGCATCGTCCATAACGATAAGGAACCGCTTTGCATCCAGGCGAGCAGCTCGTTTTTGTATAGCCAAAATCCCCATACGACAAGGCCGTAAATGACGATAGCCCATCCGATTTTTTTCATCGCTGCACCTTCCGCCGACGAATCGCCGTTTTTACGTTAACCCGTGTCGACTGCCGGCTTTTTTTCGCCGACGATTCCTTCGTTCAGACTACCGCATTCGGCCGTATGACCGCAACCGCCGCCGATCGTGCAGACAAGCTGCCGCGAAGCTCACATCCGACTTGCTTCATGACGGGTTGGCGCATATACTAATCCAGATATCAATGCCGGTTGGACCAACCTGCCGTTCAAACCGCAGAGGAGCAAGAGGCCGATGACCCTGCACAAAGGACAAACGAATCTTCGCAAAATGAGATTGTTCGATACGGAAAACATCCACTCCGGCGATGACCGGGACGAATATGAAAAGGACTACGCGCGGCTCATTCAATCCCCCTCGTTTAGGCGGCTGCAAGGTAAATCGCAGGTGTTCGGCGCCGGCAGCGGGGACTACTATCGGACGCGTCTGACGCATTCCATCGAGGTGTCGCAGATCGCCCGCGAGGTGGCCCGCCGGCTGGGCAAGCAGTACGAGCTGCTGAGCAGACGGGAGCATCCGGGCCTTATGATCGACCCGGAGGTCGTCGAGGTGGCGGCGCTCGCTCACGATCTCGGTCATCCGCCGTTCGGCCACAAGGGCGAAGAGGTGCTGAACGATCTGCTGATGGAAGAGTTCGGGCTGAAGTACGAGGGCAACGCGCAAAATTACCGCATTCTGATGTTTCTCGAAAAGAGGGCCGGGAGCGACAGCGGACTTGACCTGAGCGCGTCGGTGCTGCTCGGCATCAACAAGTATCCTTATAACCTCGACGAGCCGGGACGGCTCAAGGGCGTTTACCATATGGAATGGGAAGGCATCCGCTATCTGCGAGACTTGTGGGGCATGCCCGACGGCTGCGCGACGCTCGAGGCCCAGCTCATGGACCTGTGCGACGATATCGCTTATTCGACCCACGATCTGGAGGACGGCATCCGCGCGGGCAAAATTCCGATGAGCCGGACGCTGTTCGAGGACGAGCGCATCGTGGCGGCGCTTATTCAGGAGATCAAGGACGATCCGGGCAACCACAGCATGAACTGGGAGCAGATCGATTTGCCGTCCATGGTGCGCACGGTGCTGAGCGGCTATCTGGAGCAGTGGGAGCAGATCTACGTCGATTGCGGAGGCGAGCCGTCGCGGGCGAGGCGAGAGATGAAGGCGCGCTGGGTGCGCAAGTTCGCCAATCAGGTGGGCATTCTGGACGACCCGGCCAAAGGCTGGAAAAAGGTGACGTTCATCCGCGACGGCGCGCAGGACATTGAGCTATTGCGGACGATGGAGATTTTGAAAAAGCTGGCTTGGGTGACGTTGATCAAGGACTTTCGCGTGCAACGGCTGCACAAGCGAAGCGAGGTCATGATCCGCAGGCTGTGGGGCAGCTTCAAGGAGTACGAGACCGGCAAGCTGATCATCCCGCCGGACTGGCACGAGAGCTACGAGCAGCACAAAGGCCGCTGGCAGTGGGAGCGGCTCGTGGCGGATTATTTGTCGGGTATGACGGACGCGTA
Source organism: Cohnella sp. GbtcB17 (assembly GCF_019091135.1). Taxonomy (GTDB): domain Bacteria; phylum Bacillota; class Bacilli; order Paenibacillales; family Paenibacillaceae; genus Cohnella. Next base: position 81,210 of record NZ_JAGXJW010000025.1, read on the forward strand.
TGCGGAAAAGGTGTATGCCGAGTTTTTCGCCAGCCGCTCGGGATCGATTTACGAACGCGACTGAGTTCGTGCGGGCGCCGCTTGACCCTGACATTAATGGCAGGGTGTATGCTGGAGGCAGCCGGGAAGGAAGGAGGCGGTCACGCATGAAAATCGGGGAGTTGTCGCGCAGAACCGGCGCGAGCATCCGGTCGCTTCGCTATTATGAAGCGCAGGGCTTGATCGCGCCGCTGCGCGAATCGAACGGCTACCGCGAGTATTCGCCGCTGGCCGAGGAGCAGGTGCGCACGATCCGGTTTTACTTGCAGCTCGGACTTACGACGGAGCAGATCGCCGGGTTTTTGAATTGCGTGCTGAGCCGTCCGGAGACGTTTTGCACCGAGGTGCTGCCGGTGTACGAGAGTAAGCTGGCGGACATCGAGGCGCAGATCGCGCAGCTGACGCGCATTCGGGACAATCTGACCGACCGCATCGCTTCCTTCCGCGGCGAATCCCAGCAGGGCGAAGGAGAGTCGATGCGAGATGAGAGAAGCGAACGACGTTAATTTTGAATCTGCGGTGCGGCCTTCGGGCGTGACGCTGGTGGACTTCGGGGCGACCTGGTGCCCGCCGTGCAAGGCGCTGCTGCCGGTCATCGAGACGCTTGCCGAGGAATACGGCGAACGGGTATCCATCGTCAAGGTCGATACGGACGAGTCGCCCGAGACGGCATCAAGCTTCGGCGTAATGGCCAACCCGACCGTCATCGTGTTCAACGACGGAGAGCCGGTGGAGAAGCTCGTCGGACTCCGACCGATTGACGCCTACCGATCGGTGCTGAACCGGTACGTGCCAAATTGATCGATTTAGCGAGAGCGGAAAGCCTTCAAGTCCGATTGACTCGGATTGAAGGCTTTTTGGCGATGCGCCGGCTGCACGGAAGGAGCGGGGGCTGCCTACGACTGCCCGCGTCGATTCGGCGATAACGCCACTTGACATACCCTACGGGGGTATATTATATTGAAATTATCAACAACACAAGGAGGCCGTTATCCGTGAATACGACTTTAAAAGTAGAAGGCATGTCCTGCGGGCACTGCGTGAATAGCGTGGAGGGCGCGATTAAGAAGCTTGGCGCGGAGGCGAAGGTCGATCTGGCATCCGGTTCGGTAGCGGTGAGCTATGACGAGAGCAAGCTGGGGCTTGCCGATATTAAGACGGCGATTGAAGATCAAGGCTACGACGTCGTTTAACGAAATCAAACATGCGATTCCCTGCGAAGGAGCCATCCGCCGATGGCTCCTTTTTGGCGTACGGGGAGCTGGGACGATATTCAGAATCTGCCGCCCAATTGCTGTTCTGCGATCTGTACGAGTCTTTTTGTGATATTGCCGCCGATCTGTCCCGCTTCGCGTGTCAGCATATTGCCGTAATAGCCGTCCTGCGGGATCTGGAAGCCGAGCTCCCGGGCGATCTCGAACTTCAACTGCTCGAGTGCGGCGCGGCATTCGGGAACGACGAGCTGGTTGTTTCTGGCCATGTCTATCACCTCCGTTGATGGAGGTTATTATATCGATTGGCAGTTCCTTCTATTCAGCCGTCTAACCGCTTTTTAAGGATACGAATTGTTTCACGTGAAGCAACATTTTATGTCATTAATCGACTAATCGCGACGTTTAACTCCATTAATTATTGATGATTCCGTCCATCCATGAAGGAGGCGGGCGGGAATCCCGTCAGTTTTTTGAATATTCGGTGGAAATAAGACAGATCCCGGTAGCCGAGATATTCGGCTATCTCGCCCGCTGTAAGCAGCGATTCTTTAAGCATATAAACCGCCGTCTTGATCCGCATCGCATGCGTGTATTCGCTGATCGTCTGGCCCGTCGAGCGCTTGAAAAGCGCAGCGGCATGGTTGGGCGTACGGCCGATCGCCGCGCCGAGCTCCTCTTTCGTGATTTTCTCCCGATAGTGGCCTGCGATATAAGCTTTCATCCGCTCGGTCAAGAGCAGGGAGGACGGACTTGGCGGTTCCTTCTGCAGCTCGCGGCTCCACACGGCGGCAAGCTCGAGCAGGATCGCCTCGCAGCGAACGCTCGCGTAAGGCGCTTGTTCCTGCCATTCGCCGTGCAGCGTCCGGAGCCGGTCGGACATCCACTCGAATGGCGCGCATTTTGCGACTAGGGGTATGCCCTCGTCGAGCAGCGGAAGACCGGTCGCCGATTCGCGCACGGCGAGCAAGGCCGCGTACTTTTCGTGAAAAACGTTCGCCGTGGCATCCGTTTCGAAGCTGGCGCCTGCCGGTACGTAGACGATATCTCCCTTCGAGGCGGCGTAAGCGGTGTCGTCGATTCGCATATGGATTTTGCCGTAGGTGACGACGGCCAATAAATCGTACGGCCTGCGGGCGTCCGTGCGAGACGCGGCAGTATCCCCGCGGTCCAGCCGAAAATCGATCAAACAGAGGCGCGACATTCAAAGTTTCCTTTCTGATCGTACAATGGTCCATTAATCATACTATGCTTCATATTCAACCGGCAATTCAAAGTCTAATATAGAAGGATAATGTCGAAGCAGGCGATAAAGAGAGGAAGAGCAATTTGAGAAAAACGAAAATCGTATGTACGATGGGCCCGTCCTGCGACTCTACGGAGACGCTGAAACGGATGATCGGAGCCGGCATGAACGTCGCGCGTCTTAACATGGCCCACGGCGAGCTCGCCGACCACAGCGGCCGAATCGCGCGCATTCGCGAAGCGGCGGCCGAGATGAACGCGCTCGTGCCCGTGCTGATGGATATCAAAGGACCTGAAGTGCGCATCGGCAAGCTGGCCGAGCCCGGCGAGCTGAAGGCCGGCGATACGCTTGCGTTAACGACCGAGATCATCGTCGGCGATTTGAAGCGCATATCGGTCAACTATAACGAGCTGCCGCTCGTCGTGAAGCCGGGCAACCGGATTCTGATCGACGACGGTCTCATCGAGCTGACCGTGACCGATGTGACGGACACCGAAGTAATCACGCGCGTCGTGAACGGTGGGGTCATCAAGTCCAACAAAGGCGTCAACCTGCCTGGCATCAAGACGACGCTGCCGGGCGTGACCGAGCGCGATATTATGCACATCAAATATGGCGTCGGCGAAAACGTCGACATCATCGCGCCTTCGTTCGTGCGCCGCGCCGAAGATATCCTGCAAATTCGCGGCTTACTCGAAGAACTGGGCGCGACGCACATCCAGATCATCTCGAAAATTGAGAACGAGGAAGGCGTCGAAAACCTGGATGCCATCATCGAAGTGTCGGACGGCATCATGGTCGCCCGCGGCGATCTTGGGGTCGAGATTCCCGTCGAAGAGGTGCCGATGATCCAGCGCCAGATGATCGAAAAGTGCAACCGCGCGGGCAAGCCGGTCATCGTCGCGACGCATATGCTCGATTCGATGCAGGTCAATCCGCGTCCGACGCGCGCCGAGGTGAGCGACGTCGCCAACGCAGTCATCCAGGGCGCCGACTCGGTCATGCTGTCCGGGGAATCGGCGGCCGGCAAGTATCCGGTCGAGTCGGTCGCCACGATGTCTAACATCGCACTCAAGGCCGAATCGATGCTTGATTACAAGGAAGAGTTTTTGCAGCGCGCCAGGGTCCAGCCGCAGGCGACGACCGAGGTTATCAGCCAGGCGGTCGTCAGCTCGGCGCTCGAGCTGAACGCGAAGGCAATCCTCACGCCGACGGAAAGCGGGTTCACCGCGCGAATGGTGTCCAAGTACCGTCCGAAGGCGCCGATCGTCGCGATCGCCTACGACGACAAAGCGTTGATGCGTCTATGTCTGTTGTGGGGCGTCATCCCCGTCAAAGGGACGAAGGAGCAGTCGACGGACGATGTCATTGCGGCAGCCGTTCGGCATGCCCGTGCAAGCAGACTTATCACCTCGGGCGATCACGTCGTCATCACGGCGGGCACGCCGATCGGCAAGTCCGGCGCGACCAATCTGATCAAGATCGAGCAGGTTGTTTAACGGCATTAAACGAATAAGAAAGCGCCGTTCCTAAGCGGTGCCAAGCGGGATCCGACGGGCGAACAGCCGGGATCCCGCTTTTTGTTTCGAATGGACCCTTTGGCCCCACTGAACGTCTGCTTCATTATGGAAATAGGCACGCTTATGTTACAATCGGCACCAAAGGCAATGCCACGAGCATCACAATACGGCGAGGGCGAGGGGAGCAAATTGGACTTTCGGATCGAACGCGACTTTCTTGGAGAAAAAGAGGTTCCGATCGACGCGTATTACGGCATTCAAACGATGCGCGCGGTCGAAAATTTTCCGATCACCGGCATTTTTGTGCATCATGAGCTGATCGTCGCGTTGGCACATGTCAAAAAAGCGGCTGCGCGCGCGAACGCGTCAACCCATATGCTGACGCAGCCTATCGCGGACGCGATCGTGCAGGCGGCGGACGAGATTATAGGCGGCGGATTGGCCGACCAATTTATCGTCGACTCGATCCAGGGCGGAGCAGGCACCTCCATTAATATGAACATGAACGAGGTGCTCGCGAACCGGTTGCTCGAGCTGATGGGCAAACAAAAGGGCGACTATTTTCACTGCAGCCCGAACAATCACGTCAACATGTCCCAATCGAGCAACGATGCGATCCCGACGGCGATCAAGATCGCGGCGTACCAACAGGCGCATCGGCTCCTGGAAACGCTGCAATCGCTGCAGGAAGGGTTCGAACGCAAAGCGTCGCAGTGGGACAGCATTATCAAGATGGGGCGAACGCATCTTCAGGATGCCGTGCCGATCCGTCTCGGGCAGGAATTCGGCGCCTACGCAGCCGTTCTCGGTCGCGACGTCAAGCGCATCGCCAGCGCGACCGGGCACCTGTTGACGGTAAACATGGGCGCGACGGCCGTCGGCACGGGGCTTAACGCCAAACCCGAATACATAAAGGAAGTCGTGCGGCTGATGGCCGAGGATCTCGGCATCGCCCTTGCGTCCGCGGACAATCTCGTCGACGCCACGCAAAATACGGACGCCTATACGGAGCTGTCCGCGGCGCTCAAGGTATGTGCGGTCAACCTGTCCAAAATTTGCAACGATATCCGGCTCATGGCGTCGGGACCGCGCGCAGGCCTCGGCGAGCTGGCGCTGCCCCCGAGACAGCCCGGCTCGTCGATCATGCCCGGCAAGGTCAATCCGGTTATGGCGGAGGTCGTCAACCAGACGGCGTTCCAGGTGATCGGCAACGATCATACGATCTGCCTCGCATCGGAGGCGGGCCAGTTCGAGCTTAACGTCATGGGACCGGTCATCGCGCTGAATCTGCTTCAATCGCTGCGCATTTTGCGCAACGCCGTCGACGTGTTTATTCAATACGCGCTGGACGGCATGGAAGCGAATTTCGAACGTTGCGCGACCTACGTGCGCGACAGCTTCGGCATCGTGACCGCCCTCAATCCGCATCTGGGCTACGAGGTCGCCGCGGGGCTCGTCAAGGAAGCGCTCAAGACGGGGCAGCCGATCCGCGACATCATTCTTGAGCGGGCGCTGCTGACTCCTGAGGAGATCGAAGTCATCCTCGATCCTTATCAGATGACTTCGCCAGGCATTGCGGGAGAATGGCTGCTCGGCAAAAACGGGGATTTGTAGTCTGACCCGTTGCAAACAAACAAGCATAATGAAGGTGGAAGCTCGGAGGGGATCAAATTGCCATTCGAAAAGAGGACGCTCGGCCGCACCGGCCTGCAGGTAACGCCGATCGGATACGGTTCGATGGAGCTGCGCGGCGATCGCGTATGGAGCGGCCGTCCGATCGACGACGCGGAAGCGGGGCGCGTGCTGAACGAGGTGCTTGACCAAGGCATTAATTTTATCGACACCGCCTACTCCTACGGCATCGCGGAGTCGTTGATCGGCAATCATCTCGCCCATCGCCGGGACGAATACTTGCTTGCCACAAAGTGCGGCCGGGATACCGTCGACCGCGGCGATCATATCGACACGCCGCACCGTTGGGACAGGCGTTTTTTAACGGAGAGCTTCGAAAAGAGCCTGCGGCGGCTGAAGACGGATTATGTCGACCTGCTGCAGTTGCACGGCCCGATGCCGGAGGATGCGGAGCGCGAGTCGCTCGTCTCGTTTTTGCGGGACATTCAACTGTCGGGCAAGGTGCGCTGGATCGGCATCTCCAGCTTTTTGCCGGCCGCTGAGCATTTTATCCGGGCAGGTGAATTCGATACGTTCCAAATGCCGTATTCGGCACTTGAGCGCGCGCACGAGTCGCTCATATCCAAGGCGGCAGCTCAAGGCGCGGGCGTCATCGTCCGCGGCGGCGTCGGCAGAGGCGAGCCCGGCGCAGGGCTTGGCCAGCAGGACCAATGGGCGTACTGGGAGCGGGCGAGCATGGACGAGCTGCTTGACGTTGGGGAGAGCCGAACCGGCTTTATGCTGCGCTTCACGCTTAGCCATCCGGACGTTTCGACGATCATCGTCGGCACGAAAAATCCTGCGCATCTTCGCGAAAACGTCGCCCAGGCACAAAAAGGGAAGCTGGCGCCGGACGTTTACGAAGAAGCGAAGCGCAGGCTGTCGGCGGCAGGCTCCGTCGTGGCGGAAGCTTAATTCTCCTCCGTCGTCGCGTACAGGATTACACACCTCACTCAGCGGGTAAGAAGGGAGCATAGCTATCCATTCTGCCACCTGGGAGTGATTAGATATGAATCAAACGAATCGCGTGCTGATCGTCGTGACGAACGGCAAACAGCTGGACGGCGGGCCGCTCGCCGGCGTATGGTGGTCGGAGGTCGCGGAGCCGATCGAGGAGTTCGCCGCGAGAGGCTATGAAGTGACGATCGCGAGTCCCAAAGGAGGCGAAGCCCTCGTCGATCCGGCGAGCATGAAGGAAGCCGGCGAAGGAGCGGAGCATTCATATAAAAAATGGCTGTCGGACACGATGCCGCTAAGCAAGGCTAAAACGCAGGATTACGAGGCGATCTTTCTTGCCGGCGGCCACGGTGCGATGTTCGATCTGCCGCACGACGTTCATCTTCAGAATCTGCTGACGGACTTCGTCACGGCGGGCAAGCCGATCGGCGCCGTCTGCCACGGCGTCGCCGGTCTCGTCGGCGCGAAGCTGGATACGAGCAATCGGCTCGTGGAGAACAAACGGCTGACCGGCTTCACCAATGCGGAGGAAGCCGGAACCCCGCTTCAGGGCCGGCTTCCGTTCTTGCTGGAAACGAGGCTTCGGGAGCTTGAGGCAAAGTTTGTCGCCGGTCCCGACTTCGCCGAGCATGTCGAGGTCGACGGAGGCCTCGTAACGGGCCAAAATCCCGCATCCTCCCGTGCGGCGGCGCGGGCGGTCGCCGAGCTGATCGCCGCCGATAAGCCGCTTGAGCATCGTCAAGGTCGCGTGCCGGGAGGTGTGGCGCGATGAACGGGTTAAACGAAAAGCAGCTCGCCAAGCTGACGGAGCTGCTGCTGGCGGAGAAGTCGGAGATTGACCGTCACTTCGCGATGGAAGCCGACGACGGGACGACATCGATCACCGACGATACGGGCGAGCTGTCGTCCTACGACAATCACCCGGCGGACCTCGGGACCGAGACGTTCGAGCGGGAAAGGGACGCCGCGATCGACCAGCGGTACTTCGAACGCAGGGAAGACGTCGAGCGCGCCTTGGCCAAGCTTGAGGACGGCACGTACGGACTGTGCGAAGCGAGCGGGGAACCGATCGGATACGATCGGCTGGAGGCGATGCCTGCCGCCAGATACAGCATCGACCATGTCCCGACCGAAGACAATGCGCGGGGAGACTATCGGCCGGTAGAGGAAGACGTCATGACGCGGCCGCCGTCCGGCGCGGGCGAACATCGCCAGCGGCAGGCCGGACGCTTCGACGATGCCGACGCCTGGAAGACGCTGGAGGAATACGGCAACGCTTCGGATACGCAGACGACCGGCGTCGATACGAACCAGGAACGCTAATCCCCTGGCAATGAAATCTGCGAGCACGGCGGATGAGAGCATTCTCATCGCGCCGTGTTTTTTATTTTAGCAACAATTGGCGGTCATTGTCGTCTATACCCATAGAGTCGATAGTCACTATCGATCATACTACGGGAGCTTGGAGGCTATACGATTGAAACGGATTTTGAAAATGGCGCTGCCGCTGTTGTTCGCGCTGCTGCTGAGCTTGCCGAGCGCGCCGCAGGCCGTCGCCGCGAAGCTCGCCGACATCACGGTCTATTTGGACGGCGTGAAGCTGCCCGCCGACGTGCCGCCCTACATCGATCCCAAACTGGGCGCGACGATGGTGCCGATCCGCACCGTAAGCGAAGGCTTGGGCGCTTCGATCGTTTGGACGCAGAAGACGCAGACGGCCGCGATCGCCAAGGATGGGGAGACGATTATACTAACGACCGGCAAAAAGACGGCGACCGTGAACGGGAGTCCGGTGCCGCTTGACGCGTCCGTGCAAAATAAGGCGGGCCGAATCATGGTGCCGCTTCGCTTTATCGGGGAAAATCTCGGTCTTGACGTCGTCTGGGACCCGGCGGCCCGTTCCGTCGTCATGCGCACGATAAACGGCGGCAATGACGGCCAAACCGGTGGAGGCGATCCAGGAGGCGACCCGGGCTCCAATCCGGGCTCAGATCCGGGCACGGAGCCAGGCTCCACTCCGGGCAGCGATCCCGGCAATGGCGGCTCGAAGCCACAGGGCTTGCGCGGTGCGTGGATATCGACCGTCTTCAACCTGGACTGGCCGTCTGCCGCCGCCTCCGGCAATATGAACAAGCAAAAGCAGGAGTTCTCGGCAATGCTCGACCAGTTTCAGCGAATGGGCCTGAACGCCGTATTCCTGCAAGTGCGTCCGGCATCGGACGCCTTGTACCGATCGACGCTCGTGCCTTGGTCCAAGGTGCTCACGGGCACGCAGGGACGCGATCCCGGTTATGACCCGCTGGCGTACCTGATCGAGGAGACGCACCGGCGCGGCATGCAGTTCCATGCGTGGTTTAACCCGTTCCGCGCCAATACGGACACGAAGACTGCTTCGCTCGCCAGCAATCATGTGTCGGTGCAGCATCCCGAATGGATCGTGACGACGGGCACGACTTCGTATATCAATCCGGGCATTCCGGAGGCGCGGCAGCACATCATCGATACGATCATGGAAGTCGTGAACGGCTACGATATCGACGGCGTGCACCTGGACGATTATTTCTATCCTTCGAGCGGCGTGTTCAGCGACGACGCGACGTTCGCGCTGCACAATCCTTCGGGCATTCTTCTCAAGACCGATTGGCGGCGCGACAATATCAATGCGTTCGTGCGAGACCTCGGCGTCTCGATTCACGCGGCCAAGCCGAACGTATCTTTCGGGATCAGCCCGTTCGGCGTATGGCGGAATAAGGCTGTCGATCCGACCGGCTCCGATACGAAGGCGGGCGTGACCGCGTACGACAGCATGTTCGCCGACGTGCGGACGTGGATCAGGCAGGGCTGGATCGATTATGTCGCACCGCAAATTTACTGGAGCATGTCGAATGCCGCTGCGCGTTACGACAAGCTGGTCGACTGGTGGTCCGGCGAAGTGGCGGACACGAACGTGGAGCTGTACATCGGCCATGCGACCTATAAGCTGGGCACTACGGAAGCCGGCTGGCAGACGTCAGGCGAGATCGTTAACCAGCTTAAATACAATGCCGCGCGCCCGATGGTGCAGGGCGATATTTATTACAGCGCATCGTCGCTCCTCAAAAACACGCTGGGCATCGCGCAGGCGCTCCAAAATTACTACGGTCAAAACTAAGGACTTATAACGCTTAACGCAGCGCACACATCCTAAATAAACGATGCGAATCCCCCGACGCCGGCGATCGGGGGATTTTGGCATGTTAAGCGCCCGAACGTTGCGGGTAATGAGAGGCATTCGCCGGAATCGGCCGGAGAGGAGAGGTTGTCCATGATTGAGATGATAACGTTTAAGCTGGTCATCGCGATCTTCGGTCTCTGGGTCATGACGCGGCTGCTCGGGAAAAAGGAAATCTCCCAGTTGACCGCGTTCGACTTCGTGTCGTCGCTTATGCTGAGCGAGCTGGTCGGCAATACGATCTACGACAAGGACGTGAAGCTGGTTCACTTGCTGTACGCGCTGGCGCTCTGGACATGTTTGTCAATCGGCCTCGAGAAGCTCAGCATCCTGTTCCCGCGCCTCGGCCGTCTCGCGAGCGGCAAGCCCGAGCTGATTATACATAATCGCAAAATTTTGTATCGCGCGATGAGGCGCAACAATCTGGACTTCGAGCAGCTTCATGCGATGCTCAGGCAGAGCGGGGTGTTTGCGATCAGCCAGGTGGAGTACGCGGTGCTGGAGACGAACGGCAGCCTGAGCGTCATGCTCAAATCCGATATAGAGGAGGGGGAGCGCGAGGATCTGAAGCCGCCGACCGCGGAGGTCGTGCTTCCGGTGGCGCTCGTCGTCAACGGGCGAATCGATGCGGCCAGCCTGCGGGAGATCGGAAGGGACGGCGGATGGCTCGTCCGCGAGCTTGAGCGGCGGGGCATCGAGGACATCAGGAGTGTGCTGTACGCCGAATGGAGCGAAGGCGAAGATCTGTACGTCCAGCGCAAGGACTGACAAAATACGGAAGGGGCGACTTGCCTGGCCCGCTTCTTGTGCGTTATAATTTTGAAGCCAATTCTATTAAAGAGGAGTATGAAGATGGGAAAAGTATTGATCTTCGGTCACAAAAACCCCGATACGGATACGATCTGCTCCGCGATCGCTTACGCGGCGCTTAAGAACAAGCTCGGCGTCGAAGCCGAAGCCGTTCGCCTCGGCAACGTAAGCGCCGAGACGCAGTTCGCGCTCGACAAGTTCGGCGCGGCCGCTCCGCGTCTCGTCGAGACGGTCGCCTCCGAGGCGAAGCAAGTCATTCTCGTCGACCACAACGAGCGCCAGCAAAGCGCCGCAGATATCGATCAGGTGCAGGTGATCGAAGTGATCGACCACCACCGGATCGCCAACTTCGAGACGAGCGCGCCGCTGTATTACCGCGCCGAGCCGGTCGGCTGCACAGCTACGATCCTTAAGAAGCTGTACAAGGAAAACGGCGTCGAGATCGAGAAGAACGTCGCGGGCCTGATGCTCTCTGCCATCATCTCCGATTCCTTGCTGTTCAAGTCGCCGACCTGCACGCAGGAAGACATCGACGCCGCTCGCGAGCTGGCCGAGATCGCCGGCGTCGACGCCGATGCGTACGGCCTAGACATGCTGAAGGCAGGCGCGAACCTGCTCGACAAGTCGATCGACGAGCTCGTCGCGCTTGACGCGAAGGAGTTTTCGATGGGCTCCGCCAAGGTCGAGATCGCGCAAGTGAACGCCGTCGACGTGAACGACGTGCTGTCCCGTCAAGGCGAGCTCGAAGACAAGCTGAACGGCATCATCGCGGCGAAGGGACTCGACCTGTTCCTGTTCGTCGTGACCGACATCCTGAACAACGATTCGGTCGGCGTCGCCCTGGGCAAGTCCGCCGCGATCGTCGAGCAAGCTTACGGCGTCAAGCTGGACGGCAACAAGGCGACCCTCAAGGGCGTCGTGTCCCGCAAGTCGCAGATCGTGCCGGTGCTTACGGACACGTTTAACAAGCAATAATCGGATCGGCGCGGATCGTTGATCGCGCACCCGCAGAAGAAGCCGCCTCGCGAGGCGGCTTCTTTGCGTCGTTATTCGGTCGTTCGCAGCGGAAGGCGGAAGCGTCGGTGCGCGGGTTCGCTGGTATGCGGGTTCGCTCAGACGCCGGCTTGCTCTAGGCCGAAAGCTTCGGCGATAAGGCGGTACGAGCGCAGCCGCGCCTCGAAGCTATGCGTCACGGTGACGATCATCATCTCGTCGATGCCGAGGCGCTCGGACATCTCCTCGAGCTGCCGCTTGACGGACGCCGGCGTGCCGACGATCCGGCGGTGGGCGCCGGACGCGATTCGCATGCGGTCGTAATCGGTATAAGGGTACGCCTCGGCGGTCTCGACGCTCGGGAAGCGGTCAAGCAGGCGTCCGCTCTCCAGCGACAAGAAAAACAGCTCGGTGCTCGAGGCCAGGCGGCGCGCCTCCTCCTCGGTATCCGCGCAGACGACGTATACGGCGGCGAGCAGCTTCGGCGCTTCGTTCAGCGCGGACGGCTTGAAGCGGTCCTTGTAGTGCTGCACCGACACTTCGCTGTCGGGGACGCCGAAAAATTGGGCATAACCGTAAGCGGCCCCGATCTCCGCGGCGATGGCGGCACTGCCGAAGCTCGATCCTAGCAGCCAAAGCTCGGGCGCCGTCGGAATGGAGGGCGAAGCCGTCAGTCCTTTGAACCTGTGCTTTTCGGGCAGCGCATCGTTCAGATAGCCGATCAGATCGGCGACCTGCTGCGGATAGTTGTCAATGTGCGAGACTTTGCCTTCCTGCAGCGCGCGGGTCGAGATCGGCATGCCGCCCGGCGCGCGCCCGAGGCCGACGTCGATGCGTCCCGGATGAAGCGCCTCGAGCACCCGGAAGTTCTCGGCAACCTTGTAGGCGCTGTAGTGGGACAGCATGACGCCGCCGGAGCCGACCTTGATGCGCTGCGTATTGGCGGCCAGATGGGCGATCAGCACCTCGGGGCTCGAAGACGCGAGCGCGTGGGAGGCGTGATGCTCGGCAACCCAATAGCGGTGATAGCCGAGCCGGTCCGCTTCTTTGGCCAGCTCGGTCGTCTCGCGGAGCGCGTCGGTCGCGGTGCGCCCTTCGGCGATTTGCGATTGATCCAGAATGCTTAATTTCATAATGCCTTCACCTCGGCGATCGGATTTGTGCGTTCCAGCTTGCGTATTTTATCTGTGATTTATAATCGCACATTTAACGGCAAAACGCCAGCGCTCTTTGCGCGCAAGACGAGAATGAGCCGCGGACGATGCGCAGCCGTTGGACTTTTCAAATCCGCTGGACTAATATTATGGAATAAAAAAACGGACGCGCGGGAGGTGCTTCCATGGAGCTCACGCTACAGGACAAGCCGGATGAATCGAGCTGGCGCGAGGCGCTCGCGCTGTACCATGAAGCGTTCCCGGCCGAGGGCCGCAAACCCGATGCGATCTTGGCCCGCATGTTCGAAAAGCGGCTCAGCTTGCTGGCGGCGGGCAGGGAAGACGGCGTCATGAAGGCGATGGCCGTTTGCGGCGTCCTGAAGGGACCGAAGCTGCTGCTGATCGATTATTTGGCGGTTCGCGAGAGCGATCGGGGCCGCGGCGTTGGCACAGTCTTTGTGTCTCTGATCGCCGATTGGGCCAGAACGCAAAAGCTCGACGGCCTGTTGATCGAGGCAGAGGCGGAGGACACGCCGGACAACGCGGCCCGCATCCGGTTTTGGGAAAAATGCGGGTTCGCGCGCACGGCTTACGTCCATCAATATATTTGGGTGCCGGAGCCTTACCGGGCGATGGTCCGATACTTCGAGCCGGACCGCTTTCCGGCGCCGGAGGGCAAGGCGTTGTTCAAGCATATCAGCGAGTTTCACGGGAGGTCGTTCAGATGACGGAATCCGTCTACCGGTCGCTCGACCGGGATTATATACTGGCATTTCTGGCGCGCTTGCTCGGCTGTCCGAGCCCGAGCGGCTATTGCATGGAAATCGCGTCGATGCTGCAAGAGGAGGCCGCGAGACTCGGCTACGCCAGCGAGACGACGCCTAAAGGCAACGTGATCGTCACCGTGCCGGGGCGCGAGGACGGGGCGGCCATCGGCCTGTCCGCCCACGTCGATACGCTCGGCGCGATGGTGCGCGCGGTCAAGGCGGCCGGCACGCTGCGGTTCACGCCGATCGGCGGCTATGCGATGCAGACGGTCGAAGGCGAATACTGCACCGTGCATACGCGCGACGGACGTAAGTACGAAGGAACGGTGCTGTCCACGAAGCCGTCGGTCCACGTCTATTCGGACGCCCGGGAATGGAAGCGCGAGGAAGAAAATATGGAGATTCGGCTGGACGAGTACGTCCGCGCCAAAGACGACGCGCTTGCCCTCGGCATCGCGCCCGGCGACTTCGTGTCCTGGGATCCCCGGACACGGATCTATCCGAACGGCTGGATCAAGTCTCGCCATCTGGACGACAAGGCGAGCGTCGCAGCATTGTTCGGACTGCTCGAATGGCTGAAGCGAACGGGCCGGACGCCGGTCAAGACGCTGAAGCTCGTCTTCTCGACGTACGAGGAGGTCGGGCACGGCGCCGCCTGGATTCCGGCCGACATCGAGGAGCTGATCGCGGTCGATATGGGCGCGCTCGGCGACGATCTGTCCGCGACGGAGCGGGACGTCTCGATCTGTGCCAAGGATTCGTCGGGGCCTTACGACTACGGCATGACGACGCGCCTGGTGGAGCTCGCGAAGCGGGAGGGCATTCCGCATGCGGTCGACATCTATCCGCATTACGGCTCGGACGCCACGGCCGCGCTTCGGGGCGGCAGCAATGTGCGCGCCGCGCTCATCGGACCCGGCGTGCACGCTTCGCACGGCATGGAGCGTACGCATGCGGACGCCATATTGGGAACGGCCGCGCTGCTGATCGCGTATGTTGCGGATTAACGGCAGCCATGAGGCCGGCGGCGTCGAACGGGAAGGGGGCGGCGGCGCTTCCGTCGGTTTGTCGAGGGGAAGGCCGGCGATCGGTCGTTTGCGCAGACTACCTTCGGTCTATCTCGTCCTGACCGCTTTGCTCTGGATCAAGATGGCGCTGCTCCGCTACTTTACGTTCGGCGAAGTCGCCTGGCGCCATGTCGGCGCCGACGCGGCCGCGGTAGCGGCGCTGGCCAGTCTTGTGGCCTTGATCCTGCCCGGCCGGGGCCGCTTCGTCGCCTGCTGGCTGTTCGACGCGCTCGTGTCGATCCTATTGCTGGCGGCAACGCTTTATTTCGCTCACTTCGGCTCGATGCCGACGTATACGGCGCTGCTGGAGCTGAACCAGGTACCGCAGGTTCAGGCCAGCGTTCAATCGACGATGAACCCGCTCTATTATTTGTATTTCGCCGATTTGCCCGTATGGGCGGCGGCGCGCTTCGTCTGGCGGAGGCGTCCGGCCATCCGGGTCGCTTCCGCCGCCAATCGCAGATGGTTGGCCGCGGTCGCGCTCGTCGTCTGTGCAGGCATCGTCGCGACCGACGTCCGACAGGGGCTTGGCATCGACAACGAGCTGGCCGCCGCCGATCGCGAAGGCTTTTTGAGCTACCAGGTCATCGCCGCGATCAAGGCGAATCGCGAATCCCGGCAAGCGTCGGCGGCCGATCTGGCGCAGACCGTAAGCGAGGTCGATGCGCTGCAAGCGTCGTTCCCCTATCGCAATAGTGCCAACGCCGGCGCGATGCCGGCGCATTTCGGCGAAGCTTCCGGCAGCAATCTGATCGTGCTCCAGCTCGAGGCGTTCCAGAACTTCCCGCTTCATCTGAAGGTCGGGGGACTTGAGGTGACGCCCGTGCTGAACAAGCTGGCGGACGAATCGTATTATTTTCCCCGCGTCTACCAGCAGATCGGGCAGGGCAACACGTCTGACGCCGAATTTATGGCCAACACATCGATCTATCCGACCGCTAAGATCGCGATGTCCACGGGCTACGGCGACAGAGCGCTGCCTAGCCTGCCGCGTCTATTGCAGCGGGAGGGCTACAAGGCTTTTACGTTCCATGTGAACGACGTCAAGTTCTGGGATCGCAACCGGCTGTATCCGGCGCTTCATTTCGATCAATATTTCGACAAGCCCTATTACGAGAACGACCGCTTTAACGAATTCGGCGCGTCCGACGAAGAGCTATATCGGTTCGGCCTGGAGGAGTTGACGAAGACGAGCGCGGCGGGAACGCCGTTTTACGCGCAATTCGTGACCGCTTCAAGCCACTTCCCGTTCAAGGTGCCGAAGGACCGCCAAAGGCTGCAGGTGCCGGACGCGCTGGAGGGCACGCAGCTCGGCGATTATTTGATTGCGGCGAATTATACGGATTATGCGATCGGCCAGTTGATCGAGGGGCTTAAAAAGGAAGGGCTGTGGGAACGTACGACGCTCGCCGTATACGGGGACCATTACGGCCTGCAGCCGGACGACAACGATCCTAAATGGGTAAGCGACGTGCTCGGCATCAAATACGACTCGCGCATCTCCCGCATGAACATTCCGTTCATCGTGCATACGCCTGGCCAGCCGAGCGGAAAGCGGGTAGACCAGGTCGGCGGGCAGCTCGACATGATGCCGACGATCGCCAACCTGCTCGGAAAGAAGCCGCGCGACGCCGGCATCGTCGCCTTCGGTCATGACCTGCTGAATATCGACCGCAACGTGGTCGGCAGCCGATATTACTTGCCGACGGGCTCCTTTTTTAACGACGATGTGCTGTACGTACCGGGCACGGGCTTCGAAGACGGCAAGGCCGTGTCGCTCGACACGATGGAGCCGGTCAACGACCTGTCGCCTTATCGCGGAGACTACGACTATATCATGAAGCTGATGGGGCTGTCGGACCGCTATGTCCGCCTGCTCCCGAAGCGATAAGCGGCAATATTCTGAAGCGGCATCAAAAGAAAGGCAGCTTAATCGACTTGCGGTAGAGGGGATACAGCCATTTGACGCCGAGCGAGGTCAGCGTATCCGCGACCAAGTGGGAGGCGTAGCCGGCCGCTGCGACGACGGCGATGCCAGGGATGTTCCGCTCGGCTTCGAGCTCCCGGCCCAGCCAGTACCAGATGGCCAGCGCCCAGACGGTATGGGTCATGCCGCGATGCTTCAGCCAAGGCGCCCATGCCGTATAAGCGCCGAGGCCGATGAGCCACGTCTGGCCGCTTCGGTAGCCGGCGACGGCCAGTCCGATGCCGACGAGGGAGACGAGGCCGTTGCGGATCGTGCCCGAGGACACCGACATGAGCACGAGCATGAGCGGAATGCCGATCCAGCCGAGCACCGCCGGAACGGCCTGGCCGGTCGAATATAGATATAGCGCGACAGCGGCAGCGACTACGCCGCCGCCGAGTGCGCCGCGATGGATCGCTCTGGAGAGGCCGCCGAGCTTGGCGCTCAGCATGTTCGTCCCGTCCAAGTCGGGCGCGAGCGCGGACAGGGCGGCTGCCGCTATGTAGGCGGAGGATTGAATCGGACCGGGCGGGTAATAGCAGGCCGCGGCGGCGCCGATGACTAGACCGATGGCGAGATGGGTAGAACCTTTCATGACGAGAACCTCCGTAAGTCTGGTTTGGCGATGGCAAATGCAAATGCAAATGCAGGCATGCGAACATTTGTTTGACTATTATACCTGCAGGACGAAATTTCCACAACCGCGCTATAATGAATGCTAGAGGTGATCGCGATGGCGAAGAAAAAAGCAGGCGCGCCGCGCAGGCCGGCAGCTCGGGAAGAACAACCAGCGGCGTTGGGATCGACGCTAAAGGATTTGCTGAGCGCGGAGACGCTGCAAAAGCTGAAGGCGCGCGCGGATTCGATCAAGGAAGAAGACCGGAAGAAGGCGGAGGAGAAGCGGGCGGCCGAAGAGGAGGCCAAGCGGGCGGAGGAGAAGCGGCTCGCGAGCGACTTCGGGCATTTGCTGGACAACAGCCGTCTCGATTGGAAATCGTTCAAGTAGCAGGAAGGCTCGACGAAAAAGGGACCGGGGCCGCTTTGTAAGCGGCCTTCGGTCCCTTGGCATTCGTTCGGACGTTATTTGTAAGATAGCGTATCGATCATTTCGCCGACCGTATCTTGATATTTTTCCACGTTGCCGGGCTCGGCCGTGTAGGTGACGATATAAGCCTTGTCTTTTTCGATGATCGCCGCCTGCTGCCAATGCAGATCGTATTGGCCTTGCTTGCCGGTATATTCGAGGAAGAAGGCGTTGTCCTCGTCGGACTTTTCGGAGCTGACGAGCTTGAAGTCCGTGATCATTTTTTCAAGTGCCTTTTGCGTCTCGGCCGCATATTGATCGATCGAGCCTGTAGTGGCGCCGCCCAACTCCTGGACGACCAGCGTCACGTTTTCTTTAAAGGCATCCGAATCGCCTTCGGACGGCGACAAAAATGCGGCGCTTACGCCCGTAATGTCGGTCTGCACGGTCCAATCCTTCGGATATTGAATGCTGTAGCCGTCGTCGGCGTCCTCGTACAGCTGGAAGCCCGATTTAAGCGCTCCAGCGGAAGGAGCGGCGGCCTCCGACGCGGAGCCGGCATTTTCGCTGGCGCTCGGACTGGCATTCGCGCTCGGGCTTGCGTCTGCGCTGGCGCTTGGACTGGCTGACACGGTTGCGGTCGCCGTCGCCGCCGGGCTTTCCGTCGCTGCCGGTTCATTGTTGTTTCCGCTGTTTCCGCATGCGGCCAGCATCAGCGCCAGACCGAGCGGGGCCGTCCATTTGATGATGGAATTCGTTTGATTTGCCTTGATTTTCATGACTTCTCTCTCTCCCTTTTTTCTGTCGGATGTTCAAATCAGATAAATGTGGTACTTTGTTGAATGTACACCGCAGCGCCGAATCGAAAACGCAAAAACGAAAATTTTAGGGAATTTTTAGGGCAAAAGCGTCCGCTCGGCGATGAAAACGATGTCTTTGAGGCATTGATCGGCCCTGTCCCGCGTATAATCCTTTTGCTTGGATGGCCGCCATCATGGTAAGGTACAAGAAGAGCCTGCGTGCGGCAAACGGACATGGCAGACAAGGATAAAGAGAGATAAAGGGGGACGGAGCTTGAGCGATATGATCAACAATGCCATAGACTGGCTGCTGGAGACGACCAATCTCCAAGGATTCTATGTGCTGCTCCTCACCGTGCCTCTGGCGATCATACAAGGTTTTTTCGGCATTTTTCCTTTTTCCACGCTGATCTTTTTGCAGATCTCTGCGCTGGGCCTGGTCAACGGTCTGATCACGAGCTGGCTCGTCGGCATCGTCGCGTCGCTGGTCGTCTATTACGCGTGCAAGTACTTGTTCGCGGACTGGTTCGACCGCAAGATGAAGGCGAAGGCCGGACGCTACGAAAAGTGGCAGGGCTACTTCATGAAATACGGCGTCTGGTCGATCATTTTCCTGCGCACGCTGCCGATCATGCCGAACAACGTCATTTCTTTTATGGCGTCATTGTCCAAAATTTCGCATCGGTCGTACATGGTATCGTCGCTTGTCGGCGTCATGTCCCATATCTGGCTGTTCGGCATCGTCAGCTCGTCGATTTTATTCCCCGAGACCGATATCGGATTGCTGATCGGATCCTATTTACTGTTTTGCGTGGCGCTGACCGGCATTTTCGCGGCGCAGCTGCTGCGGGAGCGCAGAAGGGCTAGAGGCGTCTGACGCCGGACGCCGGAAGGAGCGACATTCGTTTGAAAAGATTCAAAAAGTTTTATATCGAAATTACGAGCGTATGCAACCTGGCTTGCTCGTTCTGCCCGCCGACCGAACGGAAGGCGAAGTTCATCAAGATCGAAGACTTCGCGCTCACGCTCGATCAGGTCAAGCCGTTTACGGATCATATATACCTGCACGTCAAGGGCGAGCCGATGCTTCATCCGAAGCTTGATCAGCTCATGGATTTGAGTCACGACAAAGGGTTCAAGGTGAACCTGACGACCAACGGCACGCTGCTGCACAAGGCGGGACCGAAGCTGCTCGGCAAGCCGGCGCTCAGACAGATCAACTTTTCGCTGCATAGCGAAGGACCGCATATGGAAGCGCCGAATAAGGAAAATTACGTGCTCGGCATCGTCGCATTCGCGAAGGAGGCCGTGCGGTCGAGCGGCGTCACGATCTCGCTGCGGCTGTGGAATCTGGAGCAGGACAACGCCGAAAACGCCGCTATAGGCCGCAACCGCGACATTTTAACGCTGCTCGAACGCGAATTCGGACTCGAACGTCCGATTGAGGAAAGCTGGGAACGCGGCAAAGGCTTGAAGCTTGCCGAGCGCATCTATTTGAACCAGGACCATGAGTTCAAATGGCCGGATCTCGCCGAGCCGGAGGACGAGGGCAGAGGCTTCTGCCACGGACTGCGTAATCAGGCGGGCGTACTGTCCGACGGCACGGTCATCCCCTGCTGTCTGGACGGCGAAGGCGTCATTAATCTCGGCAATATTCACGAGCGGCCGTTCGCCGACATTATCGAGGGCGAGCGGGCGAAGCGCATGTACGACGGTTTTTCCCGTCGCGAAGTGGTCGAGGAGCTGTGCAGAAAATGCGGCTACCGGCAGCGATTCGGCCTCGGGAGCCGTGCATAGACATGTACGAATGGAAGGCAGAGGCTGGCGGAACGCGCTGTCGCGCGGGCGTTGCTGTGCCTGTAAGCATCAAAATGGTGTTTGCGATACTCAAGTGCGCCGCTGCATGGCCAGTGCCGTGCCTGTAAGCACCAAACTGGTGCTTTCGCAACGCAAGCCCGCCACCGCGCGGGCGTAGTTGTGCCTGTAAGCACCAAATCTGTGCTTGCGAAACGCAAGTGCGCCGATTCACGGCCGTTGCTGTGACTGTAAGCCCCAAAATGGTGCTTACCCAAACGCACGTGCACCGCCGAGCGGCCATTGCCGCACCAGAGGGACGCCCTTCAGTCATCCTTGATGACCGAGGGGCGTCCCTCTTTTCATTTTTTCGAATCCCGTAAGTTACCCCGCCGCAGCGCTCTTTCGTGCCATCGCTGCGGACGTCCTGAGATTGCCATCTTGCGCACGCATGCCATCCCTTTTCGCAGACAAATTGCCCCTCTCGCCGATAGCCAAAACTGTCCGAGGCCATATCATGTTCATATGGATCGTATTGGAGAGGGTGCTTACCCGCTGCACAAAGTTGTTCCGGGCTCGACTTTGGAGACCGTTTCTTTTTGGTATAGGAAAATCATTAAAAATATCTTTTTTCCTTGAACATTGGACAGGGGTGCGCCGTCTAATGTTTGAATGTCAAAATCATTGGAAATTTGTCCGATTCACGGGACAAGAGGAGGGATGCCGAAGCAGTCGCATAGTCGGATGTTAGACCGAACGCAGCGCTAGTCCTTGACACGCAAGTGACCGCTAGAACGCCGCATGATCAGGCATCGCCCGGGTCTTTTCGCACCGGCAACGGCATCATCCCCGACAACGGGGCTAACGAACGACAAATATCGTCCTTAAGAAGATCGAATCCGTTTTTCCCAGCAAGTGTCAAGAGCTGCCAAAGGAGTCCGCTAAGCATGCATACAACTAAAGCAGAACCATCCCGCTACATGCCGGGTCTGGACGGTCTGAGAGCGATCGCGGTCATCGCGGTCATCGCCTATCATCTGGACTTCGACTGGGCCTCGGGAGGCCTATTGGGCGTAGGCGTGTTTTTTGTGCTGTCCGGTTACCTCATTACGGATCAGATCGCCTCCGAGCTTCATCGGGAGGGACGTCTGAATCTGAAAAGGTTCTGGCTGCGCCGTGCACGCAGATTGCTGCCCGCCATGCTGCTCGTCATGGCCGCCGTATCGTTTTATTTACTGTTATTCGACCGTGATCGGCTGCCGTCGCTGGCAGGCGACGTGTGGTCGGCCGTCACCTATACAAGCAATTGGTACTTAATTTTTCATCACGTGTCCTACTTCGAGAGCTTCGGGCCGCCTTCGCCTTTCGGGCATCTGTGGTCGTTGGCGGTCGAAGAGCAGTTCTACCTGCTGTGGCCGCTGCTCCTGCCGGCTGCGGCCATGCTGCTCGGACGCCGGGGCAAGACGGTGCTGGCCGTTATCGCGGCCGCTGCCGCATCGGCCGTTCTGATGGCCGTGCTGTACGTGCCCGGAGCCGATCCGAGCCGCATTTATTACGGCACCGACACGCGGGCGTTCGGGCTGCTGATCGGCGCAGCGCTCGCGCTCGTCTGGCCGAGCGGCAGGCTGTCCGCGGGATTGCCGGGGCGCTATCGCGTAGGTCTCGACGCCGCCGGATTCGCCGCACTTGCCGGCATTTTGCTTATGATGCGGTACACGAGCGAGTACGATTCTTTCCTGTACCGGGGCGGATTGGTCTTGCTTTCGCTTCTCGCCGCGGCGCTCGTCGCTGCGCTCGCTCATCCGGACAGCCGACTCGGCGTCTGGCTGGGCTGCGGACCGATGCGCTGGATCGGCAAGCGGTCTTACGGCATTTATTTATGGCATTATCCGGTCATCGCACTCTCTGAAATGCAAGTGAACACGGGCGGCCCCGAGCCGCTGCGCATCGCGCTTCAGCTCGCGGTCAGCGTCGCCTTGGCTGAGCTGTCCTACCGCTACGTCGAAAACCCGATTCGCCGACGCGGTCTGTCCGCCGTCCGGGACGGCTTGCTCGCCGCTACGGCAAATCTGGCAATCGGCCTGCGAACCGATCGTTCGTCCGCTCCGAGCCGTCCGGCGGCATGCTTGTCCGTCACGGCACTGATCTTGCTGTGCGTGTCCTGCACGGGCGGCGCGCAGCCGCTCGGTCACGGTTCAACGGCCGCCGCCCAAGAAGACGGAACCGGCGTTGCCGCAGGCTCCTATACGGACGCCGACGGCCCGTCAGGCGGTCCGACGTCCGCCGGCGGGCAAGGGGACGCGGCAGTCATTCCCGTCAAAGATCCGATCGGCACGGCCAAGCCGACACCGACGCCGACTTCCGAAGCGACGGCCAAGCCGACTTCCGATCCAACGGCCAAGCCGACGCCTAAGCCTTCCACGGGCGTCAATGCTTCCTCGAAGCCCGTGCATTCGCCGACACCGACGCCGACGGCAACGCCGACACCGACGTCGTCCGGCTCTCCGGCGCCGCAGCAAGGCGCGGGGGACGGTTCGGGAAGCGCAAGTGCGCCGGAGCCGCGCAGCGGAGAAGGCGTCACCGTCATCGGCGATTCGGTCATGCTGAACGTAAAGCCGTATTTGGAGGCGGCGCTGCCGGGCATCGTTGTCGACGGCGAGGTCGGCCGGCAGATGCGGGAGGCGCCTGAGGAGATCGAAGCCTTAAAGCGCAACGGCCAGCTGGGAGACCGCGTCGTCGTCGAGCTCGGCACGAACGGCTCGTTCACGAAAAAACAGCTGACGAAGCTGCTGGACGCGCTTGCCGACGCGGACGAAGTGATCTTGATGAACACCCGCGTTCCGCGCAAATGGCAGGATACGGTCAACGACATGCTGAACGACGTCGCGCCCGACTATCCGAATGTCTCGATCGGCGACTGGTACGGCGCAAGCGCCGACCGCGACGAGTACTTCGGCAAGGATGGCGTGCATCTGGGCAAAGCCGGCTCGCAGGCTTATGCGAAGCTGGTCGCGGATTTGCTGGCGACGAAGGATTGACCGGATCATGATCAAAAAACAAACAGGGCTGTCTCCGGGGTCATTTGATGACCCTTTGGAGACAGCCCTGTCTTTTAACTTAATAGATCGTATAAGCGGGAAGCGTACCGCCGGATGCAGGCAAGCGATCGGTCGTCGAGTCGTTCTTGATATAGCCGACTCTAATGGTCGAGCCCGTCGCGATGCCGAACGTCCATAGCGGTACCTTCAACTCGACGACCGTCGCGTTCTTGCTGAATTCAATGCCCGTGCCGGAGGTGGATAGCGTGCGTACGGCGGTCCAGGTCCACCCCGCGCCGGTATTCTGATAGACCGTATTGTTCTCGATCATGAAGTCCGCCCCATTGGCGGCCCAGCCGGAAGCGCTGTAGCCGGTCGCGGTGTTGTTGTCCGCGTTGATGAAAAACTGTCCTTTGACATTGAGCGCTGTACCCTGGATTAGCAGCTTGAGGGCGGTGCCGTCATTCGTCGCCTTCAGCGTCTGTACGGTGGTCGAGCCGGTCGCGAGCGCCCCGATACCGCTCCAGTCGGATGCGCTGCCATCGATTGTGACGGTCGGATAACCGGTGCCGCCGCCCGCCGAATATGAGCCTGTACCCGTCGTCGATCCATTGCCGGACACCGTGATGGTCCCTGTGTTGGACGTTCGCGTGTTGACCGTCGATCCGCTGGCGTGCACGGGATCGGAGGGGAACGAGGAGCCGTACGACGTACTCAGGTTATTGTACGAATAAAGGGAGTTGTTGCTGGCGGAGTACCAAAGATCCGTCCATTGGAACGGGAATCCGTACATCGCGGCCGCCCACCAGGCCATTTTGAATTTATCGGTCGTGTTGTCCGTTGCCGCGGCTCCGCCCGCCGCATTGGTCGCGAGCGCGGCCGTGATGACGCCTTTGCTCCGGTAATAGCCGAGCGCTTTGTCCGCCTTCGCCGACCAGGCAGAGACGGATTGGTAGGCGTTGCCTGAGATGAGCCAGCTTTCTGCCAGATAATAGTCGCCAGCGACGACGCTGGGCGGATTGCTCGCGCCGTTCTCGTCGAGATTGCCGAGAGCGTCGTCGATATTCCAGGCGTTCATGAACGCTTTGAGGCCGACGCTGTGAATGTATTGCAGGATCGTATTTTGCCTGGCGCGCGTCACACCGTAATCGAAGCCGTAATCGTCGAGGAAGATGCCGTAGGCACCCATGCTCTTCCATTCGTCGACGTACGTCTGCAGCGTCGCGATGCTCAGGTTCTGCGTGCTCACGCCGAGGTCGACGTAACCGAACACCTTCTTGCCGTTCGCCTTCAGTGTCGCCATGATCGTCTTTGTGTTGGCGTTGTCGCCGTGGGTCGCATGTTCGATGCCGTCGCCGAATACGAGGACGTCGAATTGGCTGAAGGTGTTCGCGGCGGTCGTCAGGTTGCCGGCCGCCCCGTTGACGAGCGAGGGCCAGCCGTAATAAACGCCGAGTTTAGGAAGCGGGACGATGGGATCCGCGGCAGCTGCCGCAGGGGCGAGCGCGCCGAGCAGCATTGATGCCCAGAGCGTGAGGATCAAGCCGAACCGAGCCGGTTTTTTACGCATGAATGAAACATCTCCCTTGTCGTTTAGGATGTGAATCCGTGCGGACTGACCGGATGCAGCTTGCTGAAAACATCACTCCTCACAATTGATTTGGGGCAAAAATGTGTTATTTGGCTATCGCAAACGAGCCCCGGATTTGATTATATAGCAAAGATTGATTCAAATAAATGGTTAAAATACAACTGATTTATATTTTTAATTTGCGGCAATTTCAGTTTTTAGTTGTGATTGTTTAATAGATCACTTATTTGTTTGCGCCAAATAATGCCCGAGAGACGGCTCAGCTTTTTATTTTCGAAAACAAAAAGAAACCGTTCTTAGGTAAATGGAAGTGTTGAGCAACCATTTACGAAAGGAACGGTTTCTTACTAGCTCTTCGCTTTAACTTCAGAGGACTTTGGACAGCCCCGTTTTTAAGTTTTATTTGCCGAGAAACGCATTCAGCATCCAGATCGTCTTCTGCAGGTCGGCCGTCTGTCCGATGAACAGGTCGGCTGTCGCTTCGTCGCCGGCCGCTTGCGCCGACTCGATGCCGGCGGCGAGCTCATCGACGAGCTTGGCGTAATCGGCGATCACGCTGCCGACCATTTGCGCCGCAGATTCGCCGCCTGCCGCTTCTTCCACGGTCGCAAGCGACAGGCTCTCCTTCAGCGTCGAGACGGGCCGGCCGTCGATGGCGAGCAGACGCTCGGCGACCTCGTCCATACGCGCTGCCGCTTCCTCGTACAGTTCCTCGAATTTCGCGTGAAGCGTAAAAAATTCGCTGCCTTTCACATACCAGTGGAAATGGTGCAGCTTCGTGTACAGCACGGTCCAGTTGGCGACTTGACGATTCAGGACGACGCTCAGACGTTCGGTTTGTTTGGTTGCGGTCATTTCGAATCCCTCCAAAATTTATATTTAGACTTAATCTAAATTCTGAATTCATCATAGCATAAACATACGGCGAAAACATGAAGATCGCATGAAGATCAGCTTGCGTCAAACACGCCTTTATTTGCTTTTGAACCGCATCGCGGCAAGTGCTATTCTTGGAAGTATGGTTGTTTAACATCCTTTTTATGAAGGAGCGATGCAAAATGAGCGTGCGCAAGCATCTATGGATCGGCGGCGCCGAGTACGAGACGAAGTCGTACGTCAAATTAACGGCTCCTTACGACGGAGCGGAGCTGGCCGAGATTGCCGATGCGGCTCCGGAGGACGTGGACCTGGCGATCGCTTCCGCGGCGGAGGCCGCGAAGGAGATGCGGGCGATGCCGGGGTATCGCCGATCGGCGATTTTGGAGCGGCTGTCGGATCTGCTGACGGAGCGCAGGGAGGAAGCCGCACGCATCGTTGCCCGCGAGGCTGCGAAGCCGCTCAAGGCCGCCTATGCGGAAATCGACCGCACGGCTGCCACCTACAAGTTCGCGGCCGAGGAAGCCAAGCGGCTCCATGGCGAGACCGTTCCGATGGATGCCGCGCCGGGCGGCGAGGGACGCGTCGCCTACACGAAGCGCGAGCCGATCGGCGTCGCCGGCGCCATTACGCCGTTTAATTTTCCGATGGACCTGGGCGCGCACAAGGTCGGTCCCGCGCTGGCCGCGGGCAAGGCGGTCGTGCTCAAGCC
>NZ_JAGXJW010000249.1 GCF_019091135.1 Cohnella sp. GbtcB17
TCAACTTTGATTGACAGATTGAGCTCCAATCAATTGTATGCCAAGTTTTTTTCGTCGCTGAGTAGCCCCACCAGAAGTCACGCAGTTATTTATCCACTCTTCTTGCTATTTTTTTGGGGGTGACATCAGAGGCTGCTACATAAGTAGCCATTGAAGAGCCTATCGATTGAATAAGACAAGCGCGACCTGCCTTGGATAGCAACCTTGTTTTCCAACTTTTAACTCGTTGCATGACCCTCTCCACAAGGAAATTTAAGTCTTTGGCTCTCTCCAT
>NZ_JAGXJW010000250.1 GCF_019091135.1 Cohnella sp. GbtcB17
GAGGTTCGGGATGAGGCAGCCATGGATGGATGATTTGAGTTTTTGATTTTTTTCAAATGGGAGGGGTATTTGTGGGGTATTAGGAATGTGGTCATATATGACCAATATTATTAAGTATGTATTTGGGGAAATTTTTTTAAGATTTTCTAAGTATAGAAAATCAAATTTCCCTTTAAGATATCTACATGGACGTTTATATGCATTCTTATACATATGATATTTATATTGGTACAAGTCATTTAATTATTTAAATGTTATAAAAAAAAAAATTATG
>NZ_JAGXJW010000251.1 GCF_019091135.1 Cohnella sp. GbtcB17
AGACTATTCAATGTGTCAGACTTGGTGCCAAGGCGAGTATTTACAACTACGAGAGATGCATTTGCAGGAGTGTTCAACCCGAATTGGGAGGGTCCATATGTCATCGAAGCAGTAGTTGGAATTAGAGTTTATAAATTAGCTCGACTCAATGGCTTGCTATTAAAGAACTACTGGAATGTGGAACATTTGCTACCCTACTACCAATAAATAAATGATGTAACTCGCATTACTCATGTAAAATTTTAAACTTCAGTTATGAATAAAGAGAATAATT
>NZ_JAGXJW010000252.1 GCF_019091135.1 Cohnella sp. GbtcB17
CACAGCCTTTTCTTTTTACCAAATCAGACCAAAAATCAATTATAACTACCAACCACAAGAAAAGCAAGAAAAAAAAATAAATAAAAAAGAAACAATATACAACTTCTTTTTTTTATTAATATATTTTGTTCCACCTCAACACACACTCCCCAAATTATCCACCAAACAATGAGCCAAATACAATTCTTCCAAAAAAAATCCTAGCTGTATAAATATGAACGACATTTGAATAAACAAAAGGACAAACCAAACCCAAAATGACTATTTTACCCT
>NZ_JAGXJW010000253.1 GCF_019091135.1 Cohnella sp. GbtcB17
TTCTTGCGAGTTTCGTCAAATTTTCTTTCCGACCTCAAGCATTCAAAGAGATCACCAAATCGTTCGCTGCATCGTCGATTGCAGAACTATTCATCGCGCCAAAACCCGACTTCAAACAGTAAGTGATTCATTCCTCTATGCTTTCTTATTTTCCCTTTCATTTTACGTTTCTGGGTTTGATCACTACTTTTATCATTTGCACCTTTGTCATCTTATTAGGTTTTAGAAATTTTAGGTTGAATTTTTTTTTCGCATATTTTAGGGTTTAGGCAG
>NZ_JAGXJW010000254.1 GCF_019091135.1 Cohnella sp. GbtcB17
TGCACTAGATAATGTCAGTACAAGTCCCTGAGGTCTCAACAAATAATGTCTTATTTCTTAGATTGTTTTATTCAATTTTCTGATCATCTTACTATCTTTTGTGTTGTTTTATATCTCAATCATATGCAAAATTTCACAGTACGTTTGGAAATGCTGAAATTGCTTAAATCGCGTCATCTTCCCATGTTTTCTACCAACACGGACGTTTGGAATTTCAGGTTATGTCTCCCATTTTATATGTTAACAATCTTCTCCTTTGTTGTCAACTATTCT
>NZ_JAGXJW010000255.1 GCF_019091135.1 Cohnella sp. GbtcB17
CCTTGATTATCATATTTTTCGATACGATCTAAATATGCATGGACTAATTCTTTGGAAGTAATTTTATTTGTTTTCATAGCAAATTGCAGATCGGCTATGGTTGCCTCTTCGATCTTAAACTTTTTATTAGGTTTGGGTTCATTTTGTGAGTTTAAAAGATTACTAGAAAAGGTTGGAGTGTTGTTTTTTTGCAATTTTTCACTATAGGATAGTATATGAGCTGATGTATTAGAAAAATTTTGTTCAATTATTTCAGATGAATGACTTGAAGT
>NZ_JAGXJW010000256.1 GCF_019091135.1 Cohnella sp. GbtcB17
TTTGTTTTTCTTCTCTGTATATCATTGTCAAAGAGTCTTGCTTTGAGGTTGCGCAGTTGGCTGGAGTCCGGGCTGCAGAGGTGGCACGTGGGGAGGTTAGGATTAATTGTACTTCAGTTTGGTTTTGATTTTTTGGTTAATGTTGTGTTTTTCATTTACTCAATTTGTTTCTAGATTTGTATTTTTGTTTGGTTTTCTGTATAGATTTGGAAAAATGTTTGTGCATTTTAGTCATGTAATTACATTGTAAATTATTTTATATTGATATAGAT
>NZ_JAGXJW010000257.1 GCF_019091135.1 Cohnella sp. GbtcB17
TTACGATTGAGGTAATTGCTTTTAACTTTTTCTTAGTGGTTTTCCCATTGCCTTCAAAAAATTTTTTCATTGCCTCTCCTCCTGTGGTTTTGTTTAATATTTTTGACAAGACTGCCTAGTGCGGCGTCACCTCCTTTATTAAGATGATGCTTTAACCTAAAAAGCGCTCAAAGTACCAAAATAACCCCATTCCGAATATCCAAATAGTCGTTGCTCCACGTAGGTAAAAGGACCATTTGAATTTTCGAATATAAAGAAGTAAAGGAAATAAC
>NZ_JAGXJW010000258.1 GCF_019091135.1 Cohnella sp. GbtcB17
ATGATAGAATTCTAATATGCACCGATTTTCACTTGTTGGAATACATATTCTGAAATTCACACAAGATCTAAATAATGTTAATAAGATCAAGTGTAATGAGTATCCCCACCATTTACTAACATTTATTCTATTTATGGAGATATATATGTCCCATAATCTTTGGTGATATAATGTAGAAGAATTCTTATTGATAACACATTTCTTATTGTCAGATTGAACTTGCATATCTTTATGAGTGACATCATTTTGTAGTAAAGACCTTTAAATGTGTC
>NZ_JAGXJW010000026.1 GCF_019091135.1 Cohnella sp. GbtcB17
GTGTACGTACGCTGGGACCAGGTGTCGAAGACGACCTTCTCCCAGGTATGGTCCGGGTGCAGGGCGGCGACTTCGCGCCCGAGCGGATCGTACATCCTGAGCGTGCTGACGCCGACCCGCACATCGCGCTCATATCGGTGCGTATCGGTAAAAAACGGCTCGTAGCGGCGAACCGGCAGGCCTTTGTTGTTGTAGACGGTCCAGCCGTCGCCGACCCAGCGAACCGGCGCGTCCTCGGCGTTCATCGCAGGGCGTCCGTTCTCAAGGACGATAGCGCCGGTATCCGGGTCACGCTTCGGCACCGGTCCGGGCTCCGCCGCCAGCTTCTTCTGAATCTCGCGGCCGAATCCGTCGTAGTAGGCGAAGCTGCGCTGAATCGCCGTCCGCTCGCCGGCCTTGAGCTCGGCGTCGTGCGTTTCGCGGGCCAGCGTTGAGATGGCAGCCGGCTCCGGCCAAAGTTCGCTCCGCGTCCGCAGGTACGCGAACCAATCGTAGACGAGCCGCGTCGTCGCCGACCCCAGCAGCTCATGCGCCCGCTCCGCCGGCGCACGCAGATAGGCGAGCGTCTCGGCCTCGGTCAGGTCGGCTGCGAAGCCGTCCAGCGAGTCGCCTTCCCGCGGCGCGTCCCCGGTCTTGCCCATGACGGCCGTCCCCGTCACCAGACCGAGCGCATCGAAGCGGACAGCCGATCGGTTGCCGTTCTGATCGGCCACGCAGGCAGGCTGGAGCGCACGGTAATCCGTCTCCAGGACGGAGACCCGGTTGCCGAGCGCATCCGTCGTCTCCAAGAGCAAGAGATCGTAGCGGTCATAGCGTACGGCGACTTCCGTGGGGAAAGCTTCGGTATGATACGGATCCCGATAGCGGCGGATGGCATAGAAATGCGCCTTTGCTTCGGCGAGCTCCCTCTCCGGCGTATCCTCCGTCTTCGGCGAATAGAATGTGAGGCCGGACGGCGCCCACCAGCGTTCGTCGCCCTCCAGACGTACGTATCTTCCTTCATCCTCGAGCAGCTCATGAGCTGCCCACCCCCCGTATACGACGTCCAACAGGCCGGGCGTAAACGCGAGCCGGTAGCTCTCGTACGGGATCGCCCCGGCCTCGAGCTTTCCGAACGGCAGCGGGCCCGACAGATCGTCGCGGCGGTAGCGCGTGCGCGTCTCCGTTAACAGACGCTTCTGCAGCGCGATCGTATCCGGGCTCGCTTCGGGCGCGAGAACGGCGGCTTCGGCACAAGCCTCCGCCGCTTCGGCAAAGGTCAGCCGCCGCCCGGCCGTCCGAAGAACCGGGCCCGTCAACTCGTAGCGGCGGGTGGCGAACGGCAGCGGCGCCCGATAGCCGCCGGCCGTTTCCGCCGCGTTCGTATATTCGTGCTCCGTATAGACGAGCTTCGTCTCGCCCTGGAATTCCTGATCCTGCGCGTTCAGCTCCGGATCGGGTTCGGCCCGGCCGTATGCGACGGCCGCCGCCTTCAGGACGTTGCCGTAAGCGTCGGTCGCAAGAGCCAGCTCGTGCTCGATCCGGGGATCGGACGCGCCGCGCTCGCTGCGGACGACTACCGTCTCCCGCGGATGGACATCGAATACGCCATGCCGGCCGCTCCCTTTGCGCTGCAGGCAGCGAACCGCGTAGCTATGCTCGCGCACGAGGTACGCGAGCCCCTCTCTCTCCGTACCGTCGAGCGCATAGATCTCCTGGCGCAGCGGCATGCCCCGCAGCGCCCGGTACGCTTCACGCCGCTCTTCTTCTGCCCAGTCGGACGGGAGATCGACATCGTCGAGCAGCGGACGCCCTTCGCCCCCGACAGCCGGAGCGGTATGTCCGAACAGGCGGGAGCGGCTCCCGCAGTCTCCGGTATGGTACCAGGTCTTCGTAAGCGCGGGCGGCAAACTAGTGTACGAATCGGCATTCGTAACGCGCCGGAACGTATCGTTCTCCGCCGCCTCGGCATATTCCTCCGTATCCCACTGCTCCACGAGCGCGAAGCCCCGGAATTCGCGCTCGATGCCGTCATAAAAGCCGTCGTGATACGCATAGCGGGTGACGAACCGGCTGCCGCTGACGCGGTCGTATGTCTCCGTTCGCTCGAGCGTCTGGACGGGGAACGGCAGCTTGGTCGGCCAGGGACGCCCCGCCACCGCGTCCTCCGCATAATACTTCGTCGACGGCGCGTAGCTCAGCTTCGTCTCCGTTCCCAGGTTGTTCGCGATGCCGGTGAGCAGATTCGGTTTGCGCCCGCCCAGCAGATCCGCATACTTGATCGCCGATTCGCCTTCGGCCGGGCGCGGCGCCGACCAGACGAGACAGGCGGTGCCGGTCCCGAGCAGATCGACGACATCGAGCGCAGCGTCCGCCGGGATCGATAAGCCGAGACGGTACGGTCCGCTCCAGCGGTTGCCCGACTGGTTGAAGTACAGCGCGATGCCCGCCTGCCCGGCGTACACGATGTCGGTCGTGCCCGACCCGTCCAGATCGGCGAGCCGAATCCGGCTCCGGTCGAACTGATCGGGATAGTCGAACCAGGGCGCGTCGTCCATCGCGACCCTGGCGCCGAACCTGCCGTAGTCGAGGTTCGGCCGGTACCAGACTTCGCCGTTGCGGATGCGGACGAGATCGGCCAGGCCGTCGCCGGACATGTCCGCGAGATAGACGGACTGCTCGCCGTCGGCCAGCTCGAGCCGCGGGCCCCGCTCCTCGTCGTCGAAGCCGGCCGTACGCGAGGCCGGTCCGAAGCCGTCCGTACCGAGGGACGGATGCCAGACGATGGCATCCCGCTCGGTGATCAGAATGTCCGCCCGGCCGTCCCCGTCCAGATCCGCGAACCGCAAATTCGGATCGTCCCAATCGAGGTTCGGCAGGCTGACGAACGGACGGTCCGGCTCCCAGCTGCCGTCGGCTCGGCGAGCCGAATAGCCGGGGGTGACGCCTCCGAAGCTCGCCCATTCGAGCCGTCCGTCCCCGTCGAGATCGACGAGCTGTCGGCCGCCGGCCGCCGCGTAGGCGGGCAGCGGCGACACGGGCTCCAAGGGACCGAGCCGGCCGCCCCCGAGGTTCGGCTTGTAGTACCAGGCGTCCGCCTGCTTCGTCAGCACCCCGGTCAAGCCGTTTCCTTCGAGGTCCGCCCAGCGGTAGTGGGCGCCGTCCGCGCCCGCCGGCAGGTTGGCCGCGCTGTCCGCGTCCAGCTCCCGCGTCTCCTCCAGGATGACCGCTTTGCCGTATTCCAGCTCGAGGGGCGGGTACGATTTGCGCAAATAAACGCAACGTCCGTCTTCGTCCGTCTCCAGCGCCTGTTGCCGGACATAACCGGTCTGCGTCACGGAGCGGAGAAACGATGCGAAGCGGCTGCTCCCCGGATGGGCGAGCTCTTCTTCGGCCGTATAGTCCCTGCCGTATTCGAAGTCTTCGTACCCGAACTCCGCCGCGCGAACGAGGCAAGGCACGCCGCCAAGCTCCGGGAAGCAGTGAAACATGAGAACGCGGCGGCAGCGGCGGTGCGTACGGACCTCGAATCCGGCGCGGTATTCGGAGAACGGATCGGGACGCGAAGTCCAGCTCCCCCGCTCATCGGCAGTCGCCCTAACGTACCGGTGCTTGGCATCGGCCGGCCGCTCGGGCTCGGGATCGAACGCCTCCGCATGCCCCTCCCCGTAGTCGAGCACCGCTTCGAATAGCCATTCGGCGGCCGAGAGATCGGGCTCGATCAGACGGGAGACGCGGTTGCCGTAGCGGACGCGCTTCAGGTAGCGGCCCGCCGGCCGCTCGCGGCCCTGCTCGGAGGCAGCCATCCGATCGATCCCTTCTTCGTCCTCCGCTTTGTACTCGTAGACGATAGCGTTGCCCTTGTCGTCATAGCTCTCGCAGAGCAGCCAGGAGAATGTGCGCCGGTCCGGATCGGCTGGGTCCGATATCCGGCTTTGAGCCGTCCCCCCGTATACCGACGTGACATTGTCGCGGCTGACGGCTCGCCAGTGGATCGCGCCTGAATCCAGGCGCGTCCAGCGTTCGATGCGGGCGTATTCGGTCTCGGTCCGGGGTCTGTAACGGTCGATCCGGTAGCCCTCGGTCCCGGCCGCGGCGGCGAGACCGGAATCGTCCGCTTCCCGGACCGGGACCAAATCCTCCGCGCCAGCCAGCACGTAAACGTCGGATTCCGCTTCGTCGCGGTAGACCGGCAGCCCCTTCTCGGTCTTGCGCGAGATGTACGGCAGGCTCAGGCTCCAGCCATAGCCGAACGGCCCGTTGCCGGCGCCCGAATCGTAGGTCAGATCGAGCCGCGGCCCGAAGCCTGAACGTCCTGGGCTGAGCGGCAGCGGCACAGTGAAGGTGCCGGTCCCGGAAGCAGGATTGGCGGCGAACGTCTCGCCGATGCCGCGGATCGCCCCGCCCCCCTTCGGGAGGGAGACGGCCGGGGCGCCGCCGGGCGGCCGGCCGCCCCCGTCTTGCTCGTATCGTTTGTTTTCAGCCATGCTGGCCCTCCTCTCAACCGACGGCATAATCGAGGAGCACGAGCAGATCCTCGATGACTGCCGGATTCAATCGGTCGTGTCCGTCCACGGACGATTTCAACGCATCAGGCAGGCCGAAGACGGACGATTCGGCAGCGCTCAGCACCCAATCCCCGAAGCCCTGGCCTTCGCCGGAAACGTCGAACGACGCGGACGGCAGGCCGTGCAGCACCGCTTCGTTCGATACCAGCGGCATGGACAGCACGGTCCCGGTGACCGGAACGGCAAGCGTCAGAACCAGCTGCGGGCCGGTCGCCGGATAGACCGTGCCGTCCTTCAGCTTGAGATAGCACTTGACTCCGCCGACCGTCAGGCTGCGGCCGCGGTACCGGTACGGGAACCGGGCGCCGTCCAGCTTGAGCGACAGCGTCTGGGCCGTATCCGCGGGGAGCGGATGCAGGAACCGGTGCCACTCCGCCGAATATTCGTGGCGGACGCTGATCAGCCGCTGCAGACTCGGCTGAGGCGGCAGCTGCGGGATCGGCGCGCTTGTCGTCCCCTGCGGTCCCGCAGGCTCGAATACGGCGCTCGCATAGGCAGCCTGACGCAGCGTATCTCCGCCTTCCCGGGCCGTGTAGTTGAGATGAAGGAGCACGTCGCCGATCGTATCGAAGTCGAACGCGTTCGTCTCCTTCGGCAGCTCCAGCCTCCATTCGGATACCGCGCCCGCCCCTTCGAAGGGCAGATAGCGCTCGTCGCGGAACGACAGCTCGAACAGGCCGGCATCGTTCTGCGCATGGCTGAAGGCGATCGATTGGACGGCGGCGAAGTCGTACAGGAACCGCGTATCGTCAGGCTGCATCTTGTACGGCGCAGCCGGCGTCTTGGCCGCGCGGATGCGGCTCGACATGAGCGTCAGCCTGCCGTGCACGCCCGTATGCGGACCGGCCACGCACGGGATGGAGAGGCTGACCGTCTTGAGCCGCCGCATATAGTGGCCCGGATGGTCCATGTCGAATAATTCTTCGGGAAGCTGAATCGTGCATATCCCGGTCTCTTTGAGCGCGATGAGCGCGATCGGGTCCAGCTGGACGAGCGAGACTGTCTTGGTCAGCTCGTAGTCGCGGGCGTTCTGCTCCTGGTAGGCGAGTTCAAGCCGCTTCAGGTCCAGATGAAGCCGTTCGCCCGCCAGCAGTCCCTTGCGCAGACTGTCCCAGTATCCGAACACGATGTAGCCTGATCCGGTCAGCCCCCGCTCGAACCGGTACGCCATCTCGGCTCGCTTGGCCGTATTGTAAGCCAACTGATACGTTTGGAAATAGAGTGTCGTCAGCTGGTTGGACATCCACTGGTACAGCTCGCGGCTTGTGTACTTCTCCAGCAGGAACCGTTCGACTTCCTCCGCCTGCTCGATTTGCCGGTCGTGATTCGCCAGCTCGCGCTCGGCGATCGAGAGCCGGATCCCGGCGGCCGCGATTTGTGCGTCGATCTGCTGCAGCTCGCGAGAGGCGGTCTCCTGCTGAAGCAGCCATTCGTCCGATCTTCGCTTCTGCTCGCCCATAATGCCGCTCATCGAGGATGCCGTGCCGAGAATCGAAGCGAGCGTCCCCATCGCCTTGCCGAAGGCGCTCGCTGCGCCACCCACATTCGAACCCCCGTAGCGGGCCGTGACGAACGGCGTGCTCGCCCAGCCCGCCACACCGACATTCATATCCGGAACGGCGTGGCCGATGGAGGACGCGAGCTCCGCTACGCCCGCGACCCCTTGCAGGACGGCAGACCCGCCCAGCAGGACGAGTTGTCCCAGCTCGAAGGCATTCAGACCCGCATCGAGAATTCGCTTGTAATGGTTGAAGCGGTACTCCGCTACCGCCCTGGATTTTTGCAAGCCCTCCAGCACCTTGTTCGCTTCCTCGATCTGATAGAGCTTAACCTGACGGATCAGCCGGTTCATGGACGACTCATGGCGGGCGCGCAGTCCGCCCAGCTCCTCCGCGTCCTTCTTCTCAAGCGCAGCGAGCAGCGCGGCGCCCAGCGACTTGACCTCCGCGCACAGTTCCTGCGCCAGCGGCATGACGGCCGCGAACCGGTAATGGCCGAGCGGCTGCGACAGATCGGTGAGGACCGATCCCGTTCCCCCGCCCGCGCTCGCCGCGATGACGATCGCCGCCGGATCGAGAGGCGCTTCGAACAGGGACAGACTCCTCGCGACGCCTTGCAAATTCAACCCGTTGCGTATCTTCTGCAGCCGGTCCTCCACCGTGTCCCAGTAGGCGAGCAGCTTGTCGTTCTGCGGAATTCCGAAGTACAGCGATCTGCCTACGCCGGTGCCGACCGGCGCGCCGGACGGACCGACCGCGGGCTGCACCAACACGTACGGGAAGCGGTTCTGAATATCGACCAGCGCGTTCGAAAAGTCGTCAAGTCCGCCCTGCAGCAGCTCGGCATACGTCTTCGCCGACGCCTCCGTCAATTCAGGGATTCGCTCCGGCCGCGGACCGAGCAGGCTCGCCGCCATGACGTACAGCTGAGTGGCCTCGTTGATCGACTCCATCGTGTCCCGCGCGAACAGATCGTCGCCCCAGGCGACGAGCGTATCGATGTATTTCATCACGACGGCCTTCTGATAGCTGCTGATCCGCATCCTCGCGATCCGGTGCGGCTCGAACGGATTCTCCCGCCATTCCGCGATTTGAAGCTGCAGCATCTCCTTGACGGCTGGATCCCCGTCCGGGTCGGCCAATACGGTCAGCAGTTTCCAGATCCGGTTCTCCTGAATATTCGTATGGAAAGGCAGGAAGCGCCAATATTTGGCCGCTCCTTCAAGCGCGGAATCGACGGACGGATTAAACACCGCGTGATACCACTTCAGCGCCTCCGCATAGCGTTTCTCCTTCGTCAGACGGTCAGCGAGCAGCATCGGGATATGGAAAAACAGCTCCCAGTTGTAGACGGCATACGCCCCTTGGTCGCCAAAATCCACGACTTCCTTTACGTTAAACCCGGACGCTGCGGAGGTCGGCCGGTAAAGCCGGTTGAAAACCGTATCTCCGTCCGTCTCGTTGGTCAGTTTCTGCGTCTCCAGGGACAGCAGCCCTTCCACGCCCCGTTCGTTTAAGGTCTGCACGAAAGCGCGCGTCAGCGGGTGATACAAATTTTCGTAATTCAATACCGGTCCGCTATTAACACGGCTTTGCTCCGCGTAATACGTGCGGTGCCGGTCCTGCTGGACGAACGCCAGGTCTTTCCTGCCTTCGTCGAACGCAAAATGCGCAAACGCATTGTAAGGCATGACGAGCCGGAACGGTCCCTGCGCCTGGTTCAATGCCAGAATCGGCTCTCCGTACGGCAGCTCGCCCTGAATGCGCGGGATGATCAAGGGATGCGTCGAGCCGCATTTGAGGAACAATCCGTCCATGTCCACGCCGCTGGGGCCGAAGACAAGCACCCGGTTGCCGCCGGCATACGGCTTGACGACGACGCCCTTTCTCGTATCGTCAAAAATAAACTGTCCCCATTCGAAAGATTCGTAACTTAGCCCCGTACTGAAAGCAAGCCGGTAATCCCTCAGCACGACAAGCCCGAGATTCTTTTTGCCGTTCTCGTAAACGGCCGTCGGATACAAGCGATACAACGCTTTGCTTGCTTGTTCGTCGTCCGTCCGCAGCAGCAGCTGCAGCAGCAAATGATCGTCCGATTGGCGCTTGGCCGTCCAGCGGCCACTCTGGTATTCGCTCCAGGCGAGCCTCATGACGAGCTGCTCCTGCGTGCTTGCCGGCGATTCGCTCTGCGGAACATTATCCTTCTGGTCGGCCTTCTTCTCCACGACGCCCCAGAATAAGTACAGGCTTGACTGGTGCAGCACCGGAACGACGTGATCCCCCTGGATGTCCGCTTCGATCTTGATCCACGGCGTCCACTTCCGGCCTTTGCGGATGCGATGGTAATACGCATGCGGCTTGGCGTACGTTCGGGCGAACAAATGAACCTCGCCGTTATATAGGGACATCGCCCGAACGTCCAGACGCGCGATATCGTCCATTTTGGATACGTAGCTGCCGAACGCGTCGGCGACATTGGCGTCGTTGATATCCTTTTGCAAAATTTCGGTTTCGAGCTCCTTGAACAGCGGCGTTTTATCGTCGCGCAAATCGGGCTCCGCCCAATTTTCCGGGTAAAGGAAAATTTTGCGGTTGGCCTCCCAGGTCCGGTAGTTTTTCACCCATTCCCACTGCTTCGCGTTGATCAATCGGGGCGGAACATTCGGCTCCAGATTCAGCAGGCAGCGCTGTACGAACAGCTGGACGGAAGAGACGGCCTGCTTGATTCGCGACGTCTTCATCTCGGCATTCATGCCGACGTCGATCAGGAAAAATTCGAACAGCTGGTTCCCGTCCCGGATCCCCTCCAGCCGGATGACAGGCATCTCCAGCACGAAATGCACCAACGCGTCACGCCATTGCTCGCGCAATCCGTTCTCGACGGCCGCGGCGTACTGCCGCCAGGATTGCTCGCTGTGTTGCGACTTGGCCGCGTTTTTAACTTCAAAGGCGAGCTGCGCGTTGGGCTGGAGCAGGTTCCAGGACAGCCACTTGACGGCGGGAACGCGAATGCGCTCGGACAGCAGAACGGCATCGCGGATCGCCGGAATGCGGTCCGGATTCGCCAGGTCCGACGGCTGCAGATTCCATCCGGCCGGTCCGCCTAACGCGAGCAGATCGCCGGCGTCCCACCCCGCGGCTTCCGACCAGGCCTGCAGTACGCTGTCCCGGCTCGCTCCGGCCCTCTTCGCGCCGGCCAGCAGTTCGGGCAGACCGGGTGCGTCGGGAAGCAGCAGCCGCTTCGCATAACTGTACCGGGTCAGGAGCCGCCACTGCGCGAACGAGGCTCCGGATTCCGCTTCGGACTCCGCCGCGCCCGAGACCACGCGATCCAGACTGAACCCGTCAAAGTCGGCTCCGTTTGCCCGTACATAGGCGATATCCTCTTCCTCCCATCCCAGGCTGCGAACGATAGCCGCCGCTTTGTCCAGTCTTCGGTAGGCTGGCAACAGAAGCCCTTGGTCGGTTCCCAGGAAGTCGTCGATCAGGTAGGCGCCGGGCGTCTTGGCGTTTGCCGAATGAAGCGTCTTCTCGATCAGTTCGGCCAGGACGGTCTCGGTTAATCCCAGCTTGTCGGCCAACGTCTGAATGGCGAACATGCGCCGTAGCGAGCCGGCCGTCTCTTGACCGTCCTCCTGCGAAGCCGCCGACTCGTCGATGCGGTCGTAGCCCGCCCGAAGTGCTGAGGCCAGCTTGGCGACCGTCGCGTCGGTTGGCGCCCGCCCTTGGTTCGGCAGTTCCCTGTTGCGGAACCAATAATTCAGCTCGCCGATCCGAAGGCCTTCCGCTTCGATTAAGCGGCGATAACGGATGAGCCGGAGCGTCTCCACGGGAGACCCGAACGGAGCGATCCCGGTGAAGCGAAGCAATGCGGCGAGCTCCGCCATGGACGTGGCAAGCAGCCGGCCGAGCAGCGCGCACCGGTACAGCAGGGATAGATTGGCCAGCGTTAGGAGCGCCCCGGATTCGATCAGGCCGGCCGATTCGAGCAGCGCCGCCCAGTCGGAATCCTTCAGCCGAAGCACCGCCAGGATCTGCGCCTTCTTGGCGGAGAGCGGCAACGTATGGCCCCGGATCTCTTGACGGTCGTCCAGCAGGGCAAGATCCGGATCGGGCGGATTCGCGACCGCCTTATTCTGGAACAGCTTCGCATACAAGCAGTCCGGTCCGTGCGTATCGAGCGGGCTCCACAGAGCAAGCAGCTCGGCTTCCGTCGCCAACCGTTCGCCCAGCTCCCTTCGGATGCGGCGCATATCGGCATACTTGACCAGAAATGTCCCCGGCTCGCTGCCAAACGCCGCCAGAACCCGGTCGAGATCGGCGAAGCCGACCCCAAGCCTGCGCGACAGCCTGACGAGTCGGTGCATCCGGCGGAGGGGAGTCCGGTTGTCGTTCTCCGCGCCGCGCAGCCACATCGTGTTCAGGTCGCAGGGATCTCCCTGCGCGGCGACGACCACTGACGGAACCGCCGAATTCGGGTTGAGATAACGGGTGTTCAAGAGCTCCAGCAGCGATTCGTACGACAGCTTCGTACGTGCCAGCAATTCCGGAACGTGGCAGAGATATTGGCTCCAGGGCAAACTGCACCGCA
Organism: Cohnella sp. GbtcB17; assembly: GCF_019091135.1. GTDB lineage: Bacteria > Bacillota > Bacilli > Paenibacillales > Paenibacillaceae > Cohnella. Next base: position 10,638 of record NZ_JAGXJW010000026.1, read on the forward strand.
AATCCTCCTGCGGAATAAGCCCGAAGTTGTCGGGATCTGCCCAATACAGATAGCCCCACTCCCCTGCTGTTCCGCCGCACCTGAGCTCCAATTTGATGGCATAGGGCACGCCGGCCTGCATTGGAATCGGGCTCGTTATGCCGACCCCGGGGTTCGTCTCGTTCCATCTGTCGAACAACAGCTGTCCGTTCAGCCACAGCCGGTAGCCGCCCGTACAATCGATTTGGATCACCTTTTGCTGCGACGCCGACAGCACGATCGAACCGGACAATCGGACACTGAATTTGGCGGGAAGCGTCGATTCGGGCGGCCCTTCATCCCAATCGAATGCGACCTGCGGTTCGACGCGGGCAAACAGCGGATCGCCGGACAAGTCGAAATTCGGATAGTACTCCCCGAGCAGCCCCTGCGACGAGATCGACTCGAAGTCGTACCCGTAAAGCGACTGCAGCGACCGTCCAGTCTGTTCCTCCCAGATCTCGCGGTCTCTTCGGGACAAACCGAGGTATTCCGCCGCTAGTGCAGACTCCCCGTGGCGCTCGGGGAATACCGACAGAAGGGTGTGCAGCTCGGTCCCTAGAAGCCCGAGATACGCGCGGATCTCCTGCAGATCCTTGTCGTAGGGAAGACCGAACGGGTATAGATAGTCCTTGACCGCGGCAGCCGCTTGAACGGAGATCGATTCGGGGAACGTATCGCTGTATTCCCGCTGCACGCCGAGATCCTCGGCATCGCTATCCGGCGATGTGTTGTTGGCGATCGGAACGCCGCGCGCAATGTAGCTCTCCAGCACCTCGTTCACCAGGTCGATATACGGGATCTCCACGTTCGTATTCTCGCAGGTGAGCTTGATATGCTCCAAGTCCGGCCGGTGGCGCCGCAGCACGTCGATCGGCCGGACATATACGCCGGTCGGCAGCGTCTTGGGGTTCAGGAACTGCAGGAGGTCGACATAATAAGCCGCCGCACTGTAGACCGACCGGCACTGGGCGCAGTCGCACATGTCGATCCTCCCGAACAAGGCGGCCCAGTCCGGGAACGCCTTGCGCAGCGATTCGGCGAGCGCGCTCCCGCCGAGCGCGGCGGGATTGACGTCGTTCATCGCTTGATAAACCGAGGTATACAGCTGCGTCGCCGTCGCGTAAATCTGCTCGGCCTGGGCGTACACGCGCTGCGCTTCCTCCCCGCCCCCCAGCGCCTCGCCGAAGCGCTCGACGAACGCTTCCTCGCCGACGCCGGCAACGCTCATCGCCGAATCCAGCCCGCTGCCCACCAACTCGGCGACATGCTCCGGCTGCGACGTAATTTGATAAACCCGCTGTATAGCCTTCAGACTGGCGATATCCTGCTCCGTCAGGACTACCTCTGCCGCCAAGCCCGCTCGCTCTTCGTTGCGTCCGGCGGCCATATACTCGTCGATGACCGTCTTCTCGATGTCGAAATCGGCGGATTGCTCCAGGAAACGCGCCAGCCGCTCTCTCGCGGGATTGCGAAGGATACCCGTCCGTTTCGCTTCGTCGAGCGCGTCATCCGCATTGAAGTGCGGAAACATGCTCCGCTCTTTACGAAGCCAATCTTCGAAGGCTTCGTGCTCCGTTCCCGCCTCCTCGCGAAGCGGCGCGGCTTCGGTATGGCTTTGCTTGGCCGCGGTCCGGAAGGCAGCGGGAACGGCGGGCCGCTCCGAGAGGAAACGCGCCAGCGCCAGCCGGCGAAGCGTCGGCTCGTCGGACTCGGACTGCAGCATCCGGTCTGCGGCCGCAAGTGCAGTCTCCCTCCGTTTCTCCGCCAGCTCTTCGAGCCGGGCAATCGATTTTACACGCGTCCCCTCGTCGAGGTCGGGGATATATCGGTGCTGTGCAGCCTGCTCCAACGCCCTTTCCCACTCGCCGGAGGGCAGGGTCGCAAGTCCTTCCGTATGGGCGGCAAGACCCGTGCGAAGCAGCCCGTAATAGACGGATGCAGGCACGGCGCCGCTCTCCCGGCTCAGCCTGTGCGCCGACCGCCAATTTAGCATGCGGTGCGGGGAGATGCCGCTCGCTCCGGCCGCGTATTCGGCTTGCTCGTCTGTCAAGTCGGCCGTATCCGCCTCGGCGAGAAGCGGCGCCAGCGCGGCTTCGATTTGCTCCCATTCCGTTCCCGCGCGTTCGACCGGCCGCAGCTGTACGGCCACCGATTCGATCGCCTTGGCCCTATAGATGACCGGCGATTGGAACGGCTCGTATTCGCCGTCCGGATGCTCGGCACGGATGAACAGGTCGATCGTTTTGCGGCCGGACTGAAGCAGCGGCTCGCGGTCGTATTCGATCTGGTAGCGTCCGCATTCATCCGTAACCGCTGAGCCGAGTTGCGTTTCCTCCCGCAGCGTGCGGTTGAACAGCTTCACGAGTACGCCTTCGACCGTGACCGAACCGACGGACACGACGCCGAATACGCGGCTGGTTGATTCCTTCGTCAAACGTTTCACGTTCCTTCCGCTTCGTTTTGATCTTTTGGTATATCGAGTGATACTATTTTCGCTTTCCCATTTTATTGGGAATGATTACCTGAAACAAGTGACCTCCGTCACATCATACGGGTTGAAAAGTAATGACACGGTCAACGGAAAATCGGACTTCCGGAGGGGATAGCGGAATGCGGGTTTTGTCATTTCTCGTCGAAAAAACCTGCACCGTGAGAGCGGCTGGCGATGGATGTCATGCAAAAAAAGCCCGAACCTTTATGTTCGGGACTGCTTCGTTATTATACATGGGATGCATTCAAGCTTTCGCTTGCCATAATGGTTTGGTTTTTGAAGGATCAACGCTTCGTCTATCGGATATTCCCATAGTCCCAGTTTTCCCTTCGCTGGAATATAGGGTTTCCGTTCAGCGCAAGTTGTCCCCCAATCTCCGAATCCGGTAGCCGTTTATTGCGAATCTGCCAAGTTCCTCCACGATGCTGTAGTTGGCCCAAGCTCCCGCGACCGCACCGATACCGGGCACCAACTGCAGCATTTTGCGAAAGTCGATCGCGTCTCTGTATTCCTTCTGGAAGATTTCCCAGTTCAGTTCTTTATAATATTCAGCATCCGACGACCATTGAAGCTTTTCGTTGTTCCAGTCCCGGAGTCGCTTCAGCATCGTGCTGCGCTTCTTATTCTCCGAGTAGGTCAACTGGAATAGCGATAGGATAAAGATTCGCTCGGAGAAAACGTTGGACGAATAGCCGTACACATGCGCAAGCTCGAAAAGCAGCTTCATCTTAATCGCGATTAACGCTGGAAAATCAACCGCATTGAACAGTATTCCGCCTGCGCCTGTGCCGGCGCCCTCAGCTGCGGCGATCTTTTGATAAAGGGAAATGACCTGTCTCGCCTGCTCGTCGGCTTGTTCCAACGTTAGCGAACGCTCAACTATTCTCTTAGGCGTATATTCAGCTCCGAAAAGCGTCGTCCGGACAATCACTTTTACGGTTCCTGTTATCGTGTTCTGCACTTTGGCCGGAATAATGGCATTTATTTTATCTCCGAGCTTCTTCGATGCTTTCTCAAACAGGCCTGGTGTCTTGTAGAGACTGTTCTCCCAATTCTCCAGCTCCTGCCGGACCTTCTCCTCGTAGTCCATCCGGGTCCGCTCCTTCCAACGGATTAAATAGTGAGTAAAGAAGATTTTTTTTCAATTACACCTTTTATTATTGAAACAGTTTGTTCGATCGATTGATTTGTGGTGTCAATAATATTGGATTCATAGTGACCCAGATTGTTAAACTGCTCCCACATTTGTTCTACCAACGCAATGTTTGCATCTTCGTCCAATTTAGAACGATTGATTGCTCGTTTCATTGTCTCTTCTTTAGTCGCTCTTAAGATAAAATGGAGGTATTGCCCCCTTAAGAATATAGTGATAGAAATCAGTGTGCATAGGTACTGACTTTGATAAATTTGACTCTTTAGCTACAATTGATGCCGTTGTACTTTTACCAGTCCCTGGTGAACCAGTAATAATAACAATTCTGCCTTGTTTCATAAATACCCCCCCAATGCTGATTCTCACTTCATCGACGTAACTATATTCAACAGACATCACCTGTACTACCGTAGTGATACCCTATCATACACTAACATCAAATATTTGGGAAATACATCTATAACTGAAATATCCTGCCCTGTTTAGAAATGCGGGAAGAGAAGGAGCGAAAACTCGCCCCTTCTCTTCCCGCATGTGCGAATCATTGGGTGGCGGTTTCTTTCTTTACACGGCCGAAAGCACGACGTCGTCGATAAAGTCGGTATTGTCTCCAGTTGTCGTACCGACGAAGCTAATCGTATGGGGGCCCGCCGATGCCGCAAAATTGTTCGTCGAGAACGTAGCGAAGGTACCCGTCGAAGGCGTATAGGTGCCGATCAAGGTCGAATCGAACATGACATTGAAGGTTTGCGTACCGCCGTAACTCGTTCGTTTGGCCGCCTTAAAGGCGACCTTGTACGTACCCGCCGTCAAACTGACGAGCTGGGACATCGTTCCGCTATTCTGAACGAAAGCGGTCTGCACCCCCAGCGGAGCTGCCGAAGCTCCAAAGTCGCCGCCGTTGCGCTGAATGCCCGCATCGCCCGTAAACGTCCAAGTTGCGCCTAAAGGCCTGTAAGCGAAGTTCGAGGTGGTCGGCGATTCAAAGCTTCCGTTAGACACTGCGCCGGGGCTGGGGGCTTGTTCAGTCAGTTTAATGCCGATAACCGATTCGTACGGCGTCCAGAAGGAGATAGTCGCGTTCCCGCTCGCGTTTGTCGTGAACGATGTCGTGAAGCTTACCGCCGTTCCGTTCTGCCACAAGCTCGCCTCGTAAGCCGCGGCTACATACGACGTGTTCGCCTTTAATCCGTTGAAGTTAAAGTTCAGGTTATCCCCGACCGAGGTGGACGTATTGACGACCCAAGCGACCGGATTCCCGCTTGAGTTGGTCGCGCCGCCCGCCACGATCGACGCTGCTCCGTTAACCCAAGTGCTGCCTCTCAAGGTGAAAGCTCCGGCCCCGAGTCCCAATTGTTTGGCCAACACGCGATAGGTGTTCATCTTCGGTGTCAGGCTTCCGTTCGAATAGATCGAATAGAAATCCGGATGCGTCGTTTGCTTGTTAAAGGCAAAGTATCCGGTTCCCGCGACGTTGTTCCATATCATATCGTTCAATCTTTGGGCGACGTAAGGAATGGCGTGCGTGGAATCGTTATTCATCGAAGAACCGATGTATTGCCAATCCCAGTTCCATTCGGTAATATAGATCGGCATATTGGAGACGCCGTTCACAGAGGCTACGTTCCTTAAAGCTTGAATATTCGGCTCACCGTTAGGGACCATCTGATAATGGTGATAAGACAAGAAGTTTACGTTCGGCTTCGTGTTCGCGTCCTGAAGCAAAGCATTCGCCCAGCTCGTGTCCGTCGTCGACAACGAAGGCCCGCCGATCGGGATCGTGGCGTTGACGCTGCGGACCGCATTGGCCGCATGCGTATAGATCGCCTTGTAAGCCGCCAAGCTGTTGGCGTAACCGCTATTTGAAATATCGAGGAACTGGGCGAGATCCGGTTCGTTCCAAACCTCGATGAAATCGATCTTTCCTTGGAACCGCTGCGTGATTTTCTTAATGATGTCCTCGTAGACGGTCCAGTTCTTCGGTACGCCGTTATTCGCGTTGTTAGAGGACAACCAACCCACGTTGTAGGACAAGATGATCATGGTCTTGAGCCCTTTGTTATGGTAGGTGTCCACCCACCCGTACTGGCTCCAATCCCAGTTATTCGGGTCGTCCACGCCGCCCGAGACGGACATGTCCGCCAGATATTGCGCAACGGTCGTATTCGGCAGGATTTGGGATAAATAGACGTCGCGGCGGGCGAAGCTAATGCCTACCGAACGCAAAGAATCCACGTCTGAGGCGCCGTCCAGCTGGTTAATCGAGCCGCCGAAGACATTCGGACTGCGTTGGCCCTGGCTCTGATTGAATTGAATCGTCGCGGACGTCGCCGCGAAGCCGACCTGCGGAAAGGATATGAGAATCGTGATGGCCATGATCGACAGCAAAGCCAGCGTGATCCGCTTCTTCCTATTCAAACCCATGAACAAAACGTTATTCCCTTGAGCCTGATTCATTGAAATCACTCCTTTGTTTTTTAAAAGCGCTTTCAATATACGGCGGCTTGCTCGCGATAACGATTGTCACCTCCTTTCCATACATTGATTTAAGGACTCTCAACCCAGCTCGCTCGATAATGGCCGGACCCCAGAACGATGCGGTTGTCCTCCGTTACGTAGTCGACGCCATCGAACAGAGGCTGTCCGCTTTCGAAGATCGAGATCTGCTCCCGCAAGCGATCCGGCAGTTCGATGACGATCGACCCGTTTACCGGCACGGTGGCTTCCAGCACCGTTAAATCCCCCTCCCGCTTCCAACCGGCGGCGTACGTTCCTCTGATTGTCGAGATCTCCGCCTTGGCGTAAGCGAGCTTCAAAGTTACCGGCGGCTTCACGACCATTCGCGCGAAAGCGATGGATTCGTCGCACATGCGCAAGCCTGCCAAATGCTCGAACATCCAGGCGCTAATGCTCCCGAACATCGGATGGTTACGGGATTCCAGCCCGTCCCATCTCTCCCAGAGGGTTGTAGCGCCGTTCTTGATCATGTAGCCGTAGCCGGGATACGCGTCTCTGACGGCCAGCGCGATCGCGGTATCCGTCTCGCCCCAATCGGCTAGCGCGTCAAATAGCAGACCGGTTCCGAATATGCCCGTATCTACGCAGCCACCGAGCGCCTCCGAGTACTGCATCAGCAGCCGGTTTCGGATGGCCGGTTCCCGTTCGGGCGGAACGCAGCCGAGCGCATAAGCGAAAAGATCCGCTCCTTGCCTGCCGATCGAATAGCGATTCCGCTCCGGGTCCAGAAATCGCTCATTAAACGTCAAGCAAATGTCGGCGTATCGTGCCTCGTAGCGTCGCTGATCGTCTCCCCTGCCAAGCACATGCGCCATGCATCCGAGCAATCTCGTAACGTAAGCGTGAAAATAAGTGTTAACGACACGTTCGGGCAGTTCCATGGAACCTGGAATGCACCAATCGCCCAGGCACCAGCTCCCCGGCTCCTCTCTCTCGACGATGCATCCGTCATCCGTGCAGCCTTGCAGATAATCACCCCATCTCTTCATGCCGTCATAGTGATCCCGAAGCAGGCTCAAATCCCCGTAAGCTCGGTATACGAGCCAAGGCACGATGACATAGGCGCTTCCCCAACCAGGTCCGCCTCCGCCTCCGTTAAAGGGAGCGGTATGGGGGACGAAGCCGGTCTGAACGTTCTGCGCGTCGCCGATGTCTTGAACCCACTTCCGATAAAAGGAGGCCATTCCGAAGTTATAGATGGCGGCCTTGGCCGTAATGTGACCGTCCCCGGTGTATCCCAACCTCTCGCGATGAGGACAATCGCTCGGCACGCCGCCGTGCAGGTTGCTCAGTTGGGACCAACGGTACATGCGCTGAATGCGGTTAAGCGTCTCGTCCGAGCATTCGAAAGAACCCAGTGAATCCACCGAAGCGTGGACAATAACGCCGATCGCGGCGTCGTCCCCCGGTTCGTCGGGAAACCCCGATATTTCAACGTAACGAAACCCGTGCCAGACGAATCTTGGCTCGTAATCTTCAATTTCATCGCCTCTCGAAATATAGACGTCATGCTGAATTTGGTCCGTCCCGCCCGCGCTCGTAAAGTCGAGCGTGCCGTCAGGATTCAACTCTTCCGCAAACCGGAGGGTAAAGCGGGAGCCGCGAGGTGACGATCTCAACCGCAATCTGACCCATCCCGAGAAATTTTGACCCATATCGTAGACGTAACAACCGTCTCCAAGCTGCGTTCGGCATATCGGCCCAATCGTGCCCATCACTTTATCTGCCGGAGACTGCTGCGCCCTTAACCGGCCGCTGGGTGCCGTCATGATTCGGACCGGGCGCCAATCCGATTCGTCGAATTCCGGTTCGCTCCATCGTTCGATCTCGCGCCTGGCGTCATATACCTCGCCCACAAAAACGTTATCGAACAGGATCGGCCCGCACTCGCAGCGCCAGCTGTCGTCGCTTACGATTTGCTCAGTGCTGCCATCCGTGTATTTAATATTCAATTGGAGCAGGAAACGGGGAGTCCCGTAAGACATTCGGCCTTCGATCGTACGCGCGGTTTGATTGTAAAATCCGTTGCCTAACATCGCGCCGAAACTATGCTTTCCGACGTTCAAATCGGGAGTGATATCGTAGGCCACATAATAGACCGATTTTTTTCCGTTATCGTTATAAGGATAAAGCAATCCTTCGATCGTTCGATCGTCGTAATCGCTCCAGTTGGGATCGAGAACATGATCGCCGACTTTGCTGTCGTCCAAGTAGAGTTCCCCGTATCCCAGGCAAGCGAAATAAACGACGGCGCGCTCGCACGGCTTACCGACCGGGAATGTTCCGCGGAATAACGGAGAGCCCGCGATATCCGGGGCGCCGATCCATTGTCCGGACCAATCCTCTTTATGCAGAAGCCCGATATGGAAGGAGGCCGTTTCGCTGGGCTCCCCCTCTCGATCCGTTTCGTCCCAAGCGACGACGCGCCAGTAATATCGGGTGTCGCTCTCCAACCGATTTCCCTCGTATTCGACGTGATAGTTGTTATTCGAAATGACTTTGCCCGAATCCCAGTGCAAATCGCGCTCCGCATTCAGCTTCCCCGGATCGTCGGCAACCGTAACCCGATACGCGGTTTGCGACCGATTGCGCCCGTCGGCGCTTAATTGCCAGCTGAAGCAAGGCGCTTCCTTCTGAATCGCTACGGGGTTTGGCAAGTATTCGCAAAGCAGATGGACCGAAAGCATTTGAATCGCCTCCCCCATGCGTTAATTATCCGATCTGTCCTGCTAGCCTTTGACTCCCGAGAACGCTACGCCTTTCTCTATATACTTCTGCGCGAAGACAAAAATCACGAGCAAAGGAATCATCGAAATAAACGAGCTGGCCATAATCATATTTTGCTGGACATTGCTCTGATTCTGCAGATCGTTCAGCGCGACGGTAAACGTCCAGTATTGAGGCAGATTGTTCACGACAAGCGGCCAGACGAATTCGTTCCATACCGGGATGAACGTCAGCACGCTGACGGCCGCGAAGATCGGCACGGATAACGGAACGACGATCTGCAGGAACGTGCGAAATTCGGATGCTCCGTCCACCCTCGCCGCTTGCAGGAGCTCCTTCGAGATTTGATCGAAAAAGCCTTTGAATAGGAAAATAACAATGCCCCAGGCGGAATGAGGCAGAATGATCGCCCAAAGCGTATTGACCAGATGCAAATCCTTCATGAGCAAATACAGCGGCAACAGCAGAGAGATATCCGGTATCATAATCGTCGCCAGGAAGAACATAATCCAAAAGAACTGCCACTTTTTGTTCGATATCAGATGAGCCAGCGTATAACCGGCCAAACCCCCGAGCAACAACTGTATTGCCACCGAGGACAGCGTCACGATCGCGCTGTTGATGAAGTATTTCGTGAATCCAAGCGGACCGGCAGCATTCGTCGCGATCTTGTTCACCGAAATAAAGCTGTCGAACATGCGGGTCCAAGCTTGTTTCTCCTCGATCGCCGCAACTTTTCCCTGGATGATCTCCGAAGAGCCGTAAAATTCCGCGAACCGCGACGAGAGCTCGCTCTTCGCCACGCCTTTCCCATTCGAAACGTCGCTTCCTCCGTCCCCGTACCAAGTAAACTTGGACAGCTTTTTATCGCGAATCATCGGAAGCTTGCGATCCATCAACTGGCTGGTAAACAACGTGGATGGAACGATCGAGGGCTGTCCGGCCCGGAACGAAGACGACTCCGTAAAGGCTTGAAATATCCTCTTCCCGTCCCGGATGCCGGTAATTCTGACTTCACCGATATTCTCCCGGATATTTTTCATCCAGGGAAACCAGATCGCCTCCATGGCATCCTTCTCGTAATCCGCCTGCTCCATCGGTCCAAGTCCCGAATAATCGAGCGTAACCCTGATCGATTGAGGAATCTGAGGGATCCACTTGGGCGGATAGGCGTCAATGTCCTTATCCGATTTGAACGCCGAGGAGACCATCCATAGCGCGGGGATCAGGGAAAAAACCGTAAAAAGAATTGTCACCGCGTAAGCTGTAAGGGTAAGAGACCGCTGTCCTCTCTCCGCCATGCGCGTTCGTTTCATATCGCTCAATCCTTCTCCGCGGAAATTTTATTTTGCAAGACGGTCAATAAAGCAATCACGAAGAACATGAACAAGGACATGGCGCCCGAAATCCCGAAGCGCGACTGCTGGAAGGCCGTGTTCACGACCAGCATCGATACGACGGTCGTGCTTCCTGCCGGACCGCCTTGCGTCATGACGTAGATATTGTCGTAAGCCAGCAGGACGCCGGACATGAAGGCGATAAACTGGATCACGATAATGAATCGGATGTTCGGCAGCAGCATCGTCCACATTCTTCTCCATGGACTGGCTCCGTCTACTTTGGCCGCTTCCAAGATTTCCGTCGGAATCGATTTGATCGCCGAATAATAAAGCAGAAGCGAGATGCCGTTGCCTGCGAACACCGCGGGCAATACGATGGCCAACTTCGTTATATTCAAGTCGTTGAGCCACATATACGGGCCAAGGCCGATAAATTGGAGCCAGTAATTCAGCAAACCGTAATCGGGGTTGTACATCCATTTCCATACGAGTACGCCCGCGACCGCCGGCATGATCGTCGGCAATTGGTACATGAAACGAAAGAATGCGTTACCCTTGCGAATATCGCTGAGCAGCAGCGCTTGCACGATCGGAATCCAGAAAGTTAGACCCAGATAAAGCGCAAAAAACACGAACGTATTGGATACGGCTTGCCAGAAGGTCGACGAGGAAAGAAACTCCGTATAGTTGGCCAGGCCGATGAACTCCCCTGGCGGATTGACGATGCTGTAGCGAAAGAAACTGACGCGGACCATGCTTAACAGCGGATAGTATTTAAACAACAGATAGCAGAGCACGGACGGCAACAGAAAGAAGACGGGCATCCAACGGATGTTCGTTATTCTGGTCATACGGTTCGTTCACCCCTGGAACAGAATCGGGATTCCCTCTTGGAGAGAATCCCGATCCCTCTTATTTTTTTACTTCCTCGTTATACTTATCAATGACTTCCTTCTGCGCGAGATCCTGCGCCGTCTGCAGCACGGCCGACAGATCGGTCTTCTCGTCAAGGAGCGCCTGTTGGATCGGCTTGACGATATAAGGACTCAAGCGCGCTTTAAGGAAATATTCCAGATGCGTGTCTTTCGCAGCCGATTGAACGCCGCTCACGACCTCCGCTGGCAGGCCGTCGACGAAATCCGTCACGTCGACGTCGGTCCGAACGGAAAGCAGGTTCGGGAACATGCCGTTGTCCTTGTTGTATTGCAGCACCGATTCGAGGTATTCTTTCGATGTTATATAGGTTGCGTACGTAAAGGCCGCCTGCCGTTTTTCTGGGGAAGACTTCGGATTAAGGATCCAGTAGCTTCCGCCGACTTGCGAAGGCGCTTTGCCGGACGGACCTGCCGGCAAGGCGGAGAAGCCGATGTTGTTCAGATCCATGCCTTTGGCTACGAGGCCCCCGATCCAGTCGGATCCCGCGATCATGGAAGCTGCGCGTCCCGTATAGAAGTCCTTCTGGTTGTCGTCCAAGCTCTGTACGACATTCTTCTGTGTCGCTTTATACTTGAATTTCAGGTCTTTGTAGTATTGCAGCGCTTTGATCGTCGCGTCGGACGTGAACATCAATTTGGCCGTGCCGTCCGGCTGCTTCTCAGTCAGATCGCCGCCGGCTTGCCATACGTAGTACTCGAAGAACCAATCCGCCCAATCCATGCCGAGAATCGCGTAGCCGTAAGTCCCCTTGGCGGCGTCGGTCATCTTCTGCGCGGCCGCTCCGAACGAGTCCCAGTCCTTCAAGGCCGCAGCCGGATCGAGACCAGCGTCGGTGAACATTTGCTTGTTGTACAACAATCCTGTGACGTACATGTCGTTCGGAACGCCGTAAATTTTGCCGTCTACCGTTGCGGCGTTCAGGGACGAAGGCAGATAGCCGTCCTTCCCTTCAAAGCTGTTCCAAAGATCGGTAATGTCTGCCGCAATGCCTTGCGCGATGTAAGACTCCATGTCCGGATATGGGTTCTTGTACAGATCGGGCTGCTCCCCGCCGGCTACCGCGGTCATAAACTGCTCGCGCTCTTTCTCTTTGGTCTGCTCAACGTGAGTGACCTTGATATTCGGGTACTTCGCTTCGAAAGCGGCGAAAGCTTCTTCCTTGAAGGCCTTGTCGGCCGCGTCGGCGCTCGGTTTATCCCACACGACAATCTCTACGGGTTCCGCTTGCGCGGAAGCACTAGGAGATCCGGAGGCCGATACGGCGGCGCTGCTCTCGGGGGCGGTGTTCGTGCTCGGCGACGCGTTTTCGTTGCCGTTGTTCCCTCCGCATGCGGCGGTCGTTAAAGCGATCGTCAGCAATAACATGGATGCGGCGGACATGCGAATCTTCTTTTTCATTGTAGCCAGCTTCCCCCTCGTGTCCATTTAGTCTTGCTTGTTTAAATTATAGGTCCGCCGATTCGGAGGTTTAAGCGAATATCTTAACGGGTTATGCCGATTCGATATGAAAATTTTAAGTTGAATGTAAGCGTTCCCGATATTGCTTGGGCGTCTCGCCGTAACACTTGCGAAAGACGCTTCCGAAATAGGCAGCGTCTTCGATGCCGACTCTTTCCCCGATTTGATGGATTTTTAAATCCGTGTCGCTGAGCAGCTTGGCGGCCATCTTCATTCGCAGCGAGGTTAAATATTCGATGAAGCTTTCGCCGTATTTTTCTTTGAACCGTTTGGAGAAGTAATTCGGATGAATGGAAAACCGCTCGCCGATGGACTGCAAGGATAAAGGCTCGGCAAAATGATGATCGATATACGCCCGAACGGCCTCCATCACTTCTTTTCCCGACAGTTCTCCGCTTCTGGCAAGACGGCCGATAACAGTCGAAGCCAAAACGACCATCCGTTCTTCGATTTCGCCGAATCGCGTGATCTGCTGCAGCCAGCGCAGCATGTCGTCCAGCTCGCCAATCGTCCATTCCGCGTCTACGGCATTGGCAAGCAAATATTTATTGAACAGCAGGTAAAGATCGACGCAAAACCATTCGATTTGCACGAAAACGGAATTCGGATCCTGCGCGATTGCGCCCAGGCGCCGTTTCGTCCAACGCGTGATTTGGTCCGCATCTTGACGATCCAGCCATTCCGCAAGCAATTTGCTGTCCTCAATGCCGATGATGGACTGCCGATTTGCCTTATAGGGGAGCTGTGCGGTCCAATGAGAAACCCGGTTTCCGCCATGGAGCACCGCGTTCCGTGCCGATTGCTTCGCTGCTCGGTAAATCTCCTGGATGCGGTCAAGCTTATCCGCGAACGGACCGATCCCGACCACCGCGTTGATTTTCAAATACTTGCGAACGCCGTAAGCAACCGTCTCTGCCGCGGAAAGAACGATTGAACGATCTTGACCCGCTTTGAGACCGAACACATATACGAATTCGCAGCGGTTCAGCGAACTATGAACGAGAAAGCCTGCGATGCCTCCGGCCTTAAACCCCTCCGCTACGATGTTTTTTACCGAGAACCAAATCAGTTCCTCTTCGTCTTCCGCAAACGAATAATGGGGTAGCTTTACCGGTTCCACCTGCAAGACGACCGATGAAAAAGAAACGCAGCCGACGGACAGTTCGTCGAGCAACGGATCCGCGATGTTCGTTTCCTCTTCGTTTAATAGCCTCGTGAGCGTTTGGCTTCTTGCCGCTTCCTGCCCCGTCTCCGCTTGTTGCTGCAGCTTAAGGACCATTTTGTCGCGGTGTTTCTCCGCCTGCAGTCGTTCGATTAAGCCGCTCAGTGCCTCGTATAGTTCATCGTCCTCCACCGGTTTTAGGAGATAATGGCTTACACCATAGCCAATCGCCTTCTTGGCGTATTCGAAATCGTCGAATCCGCTGAGAATGATATATTCCATCCGCGGATACAAGGTCTTGGCTATGCGAATGAATTCCAAGCCGTTCATTTCCGGCATCTGGATATCCGTCAAGACGATATCCGGCTTTGCCGATCGGATCAATTCAAGCCCCGATACGCCATCGTCGGCCTCGCCCGCGAATAGCAGCGGCAATCCCGTCTGCCGAATTTTATGGATGACGCCCTGGCGTATGATCGGCTCGTCGTCAAGAACGATGTATTTCATCCTTCGTTTCCTCCTTGTGCACCTGATTCCTTAACGTCAACGTAAACGTCGTTCCGTACGCGCTGCTGCTTTCAAAAGAAACGCCGCAATCGTCGCCATATAGCAGCTTGATTCTCGCTTGAACGTTCAGCAAGCCAATGGAAGAACGGTTTTCGACCGACTCTCCGTATTTAGGCGTCCCGGCTAACCTTGCACGGAGCCATTCCTGTCTTTCCGAGTCGATCGACATGCCGTTGTTCCAAATTTTCACCTGTACGCGATCTCCGTCTTCTAATGTCGCTTCGATCCTGACGATTCCGGAATGACGGCTTCGGCTAACGCCATGAAGAATGCTGTTCTCCACGATCGGCTGCAGAAGCATCTTTGGAATCGGCGCTTGCTCCAACCCCGGTTCGACGTATATCAAATAATCGAATTTCTCTTCGAACCGTATCTTCTGGATAGACAAATACAACCGGATTTGTTGAATTTCCGTCTCCATCGTCGAGATATCTTCGCCGCTAATATTGTAACGAAACATTTTGGCAAGCGATCTGCTAATAAACGATATTCTGGCATCTCCGTCGATGGCGGATAAACTATCGATGATGCCGAGCGTATTATAAAGAAAATGAGGATTGATCTGGGATTGCAAGCTTTTGATTTCCGCGTTTTTCTTTGTGATTTCTGATTCATATACCTTCATAATAAGACGGTTGATTTCCTTGGCCATTCGGTTGAACGACGACGTGATGTATCCTAACTCGTCATAGCTTCTAACCGGGAGGCTCACCGCGTAATTTCCGACTTCGATCGCCTTCATGCCTTTGCTTAATTCTTTAAGGGGAGTAATCGTCCGAGAGTAAAAAAATCCGGCTAGCAGCATGGAGAAAAGCAGGCTTAAAGATCCGAATACGATGGTACTCTTCGTAAAATCGTTTACCGGTTTAATGAGCAGCTTAACGGGCATCATCGTCACGAGCATCCAGTCGGATCTCTCCAATTTCTCGTAAAGGACCAAAGCCGATCCGAAATCCCTTTTTGAATAGAAGTGTCCGCCTTTCGCTTTCTTAACGGATTTCAGATCGTCGGGACGAAGCAGGGATTCGCCTCGTTCCTCCGGAACGAGGGAATGCACGATGGTACCGTCGGTCGCCTTGACAATATAAGTGCGGTTAGACGGGTCTCCCTCTACTTTCTTGAACCATTGATCTAACGAATCGAAAGATAGATTGTACATCATGACTCCGATGATCGGACCCGGAGAAGTGAGTGAGATACTTCGAATGGCTTGCGCAAAAGTAAGCGTCTGCTCCATCTGGTCTGCATTTAATCCGTATATCGTCGATGGAACCCACACGCCTTTGCCGCTCGCTTCGATGGCGATTCGGGCAATGCGCGCCTTCTCTTCCGGCAGCATATCCGGGATCGCGTTTCCGGCTCTTAGGGAGAATCCGTTTAACTGGTCGACGGTAATCGACCACACGATGGGGTTGTCGTTCACATAAATCGTAAAATCGCCCGTGTATTTGCTCAGCGCGTCCGGGTTGCTGCCCATGCTTTGGACGAACTTCTGAAATTCAAAATCCCTAAAGTTGCTCCAAGCGAAGCCGCGAACATTTTCCAAATAGGAATTGAACGCGACCGCGGACTGCTGCATCGCTCTTTCGCTTGTCTCGACGGCCTGCCGCTTTAAATCCCCTGCCGTGCGGGAATAAAAATTTGCCACGAGCACCGACACCGTGAGCACGATAATGAGAAAGGACGTGAGCATCATTTTTCGGTACATGGATCTGCCGAAATAGCGGAAAATAAACAACGCAACCAGAGAGCGTCACCGTCCTAATGAAAATGGATCTATTTTCTCCATCTTACAACAAACCTCCGTTCTTTTTTTCAATCGTTCAGCCGCCGGAATATGAAATTATGAATGTACGGATATGAAATTCATAAGGTCACAAAGCGGCTAGGCGCAGTTTCATACTGCTCCTAGCCGCCTTGAATTAGCCATATTTAATCACTTTCTACCTCTCATTCAAAGCGAAGTCAACAGCACATTCAGCATGAAGTCTTGTTGTATCATAAATCGGTATAGGGCAATCGTCTTGTGAAATGAGAAGCGTAATTTCTGTACATCCAAGAATTACAGCTTCTGCTCCCTGTTGAACAAGACGATTGATGATGTTTATGTAGGATTGCTTAGACGCTTCTTTTACAATTCCAAGACAGAGTTCTTGATAAATGATGTCATGTATGACCATTCTGTCCGCTTCATTTGGAACAATAACCTCAAGTCCAAAGCGTTCAACAAGTCTACCTTTGTAAAAGTCTTGCTCCATCGTAAAAGCAGTCCCCAGCAAAGCTACCTTTTTAATACCGTCTTTAATAATTTCGATTGCTGTTGAATCTGCGATATGTATTAAAGGGATAGATATCGACGTTTCAACTTCGTTTGCCATTTTATGCATCGTATTGGTACATATGAGTAAGAGCTCGGCTCCACCTTTTTCTAGTTTTTGTGCCGAGTCCATCATAATTCTAGTGGCTTCATCCCAATTTCCTTGATCTTGTAAATCCTTAATTTCTTGAAAATCCACCGAATACATGAGACTTTTAGCGGAGTGATGGCCGCCTAACTTTTCTTTTACACGTAGATTGATGATTTGGTAATAGAGCAAAGATGACTCCCAACTCATTCCACCAATAAGACCTATTGTTTTCATTCGATTCTTGCCTCCACTAAGTATTGACTTAAATAATGTCGAGTTGAACCTTACTACTCGGTTTGGGGAACGCTTCCTTTAACATCTCCAAGTCTTTCTCGGTAAGCTCTGCTTCCTCTCCAGTAAAGAAGATAAAGATCAAGGCGGTCCCCCCATATGCCACGTACCTTGGCCGAATCTGGGCAAAGAAGTTCCGTCAAGGAGGGTTACCATGCTCCTACCCCCTGTTATATTGGTCTTCATACATTCTAACTCAACTTTCGCAGCATAAAACAAGCTAAATCATATCATCAACTCTTCGTCTATCGGATATTCCCATAATCCCAATTTACCCTTCGCCGGAATGTAGGGCTTCAACTGACGGAAACCCGCTATTTCCCAAGCAAAATAACCTGGACTGTAATCGCCCAACAGCAAGTCATCTCCCGTCACAACCTTCCCGCAATCCAAAATGGCTGACGTATGATTAGCTTCGATGACCCGATAACAATTTGTAAGCTCGCAAGTGGCAAGGATAACCCCCGTAGGGAGGCTTTGTTCCGTAAAGCCATTCTTGGCGAGTAAAGAACGTATGGGCTCGTGCTTGCAGACCTGCTTATCGACTTTCTGACTTGCATGAATGGCCAACGGTCCGCGATACCTTGTCTTCCAGGATCTGGTTTCATATAGAGTCTCGCCTTGGACAAGCAGAGTCGCCCATGGTTGAATCATGGATAGTACTTTCATTCCTATACGCTCCATTGCTGTTCATAATGAATTTACTATTCCCCAAACATAATCCCATAAAACAAAAAAGCCGCGAATGCTGCGGCTAATAATGGGACAATGCTTTTGACTTCTTATAACACCGTTGGATTGTTAATAACTAACCACATATTTTCTTCATCGTACCCGACAACTTTGCCTGTTACTTTGTGTCCTGGATAAAGATTTTCTGGTGCCGTGCTGCCTTTGCACTTGTTATAATCAGCCACACAAATTACATGCTCCGCAATGCTTATAATAACTCCTTGAGGATAAAACACTTCTATTATGCCCTCAGCTTCTGAATCAATAGGAAATCTTAATTTTGTTATGTCCCATTTATCATTTAATCCTTCTTTATATACATTCCATATACCATAAAATTGCTTTCTACTAATTTCTGAACCACCATACTTAATTATTTCTTTTACATCCAGTAGCCCTTCAGCTAAATAATAATGACGTTCTTCATCTTTTCGGTTGGAAGCTATGTATTTGTTTGGTGTTACTGCAATCTGTTTTATTGCATAACCATCTAAACTTTCTACGTAAATAGTGCCTCTAATAATATCATCGTCAATCCACTTGAAATAGCGATTCATAAAGTTTCCTTCCTTAAACGATTGAGTCTCAAGTTAAACTTGTTTTCGTGCCTTGATCACAAATGTCACTGGAAGCATCTTTGCTTTTTTGGCAAAATCGCTGTCGTTTGATCGCATCATTTCATCATCGGATTCCTCAATCATTTGCTCTATGGCAAATCCCGCTTTTGCCAATGCATTCACATAAGTCGATAGTTTACGGTCCGCTAAGGCTAGCGCATTTTCCCCGAGCGTTACCGAATACCAGGACTCATCAAAGTAACATTTTTTAAAAACAAGCCTATCATTCTCTGCAACAACACATTTGTGTATAGGGTGAGACCAACTGAAAATAAATACTCCGTCTTTTTTTAAATAGGAAGCAATTCGGCAAAAGGTGCCTTCAAGGTCGGTGGTCCAGCCTATGGCATAAATCGAATAAACAAAGTCGAAATAGCCCTCAGGTATGCCGCATTCTTCTTCCATGGGGGAACAGATTAATGTAGCTGAAAGACCGCACGCCGTCAAATGCCGCTTTGCCTTTTCAATTTGGTTCGCCGATAAATCCATTCCCAAAGTTCAGAAACGTTTCGTTCCCCGAGATATTGCAAGGATTGACCGCTTCCACAGCCCACTTCGAGTACCTTCTTTCCTTTGACATTGCCAAAAAGCTGCAGCTTATCTTCAGAGACAAATGCTCCATAATGCGGGAGGGCGATTGGTCCTAAAATATCATTTCCTTTTGAATTCCAAAATGAGCTATTTGTTTCGTGAATATTAAGCTTATCCATATCGACAGTGAAGGCACCAACCTCACCACCGCCAATAATTTTTGCGCTATATACAGAATTGTTGTCCATGCCATCGTCCCCCCTAAACAGGCTAAATACATTATTTGATCTGACCTTTTTCAGCAATAAGAGTATAAATGGATGGAATTCTGTTTTCAATTCCTTCCGGGGCTTCCTTAGTTTGATCAAGAAGATGGCATCCGCGTCAGTCGAGACGCGCCACCGCCCCAAGGAAAAACAAAATCCCCTCAATTACTCGTTTGAGGGGATGCGGGCTGGGCGGATTAAATTAAGCGTCGGAGACTGCGGTCTCTAGGCCCGTCTTGTCATCCTTCCAAATGACCTGTTCGCCGTAACTTTTGCCCCAATTGTACATCATCTTCAGCACAGGGATGAGACTCTCGCCGTGCTCCGTCAACGTATATTCCACATGAGGCGGGACGACAGGGTACACTTTTCGGAAAACCAGCTGGTCTTCCTCCAATTCACGCAGCTGATTGGTCAGCATTTTCTGCGTAATGTGCGGGATCAGCTTTTTCAGCTCGCTGAACCGTTTGGTGCCCTCCAAGCCAAGATGCCACAATATAATTAACTTCCATTTGCCGCCGATCACCGCCAGAGTCAGTTCCTTCTCGCAGTTGATCGTCGTCAAATCGATTCGATCCTTGATCTCCGTCGCCATCGTCATCCCTCCTCTAGGCAGTATACAACGAGCTATTACAGGTTGTAAAAGCTTATACTTTCCATTTGGAAACTAAAGAACAGCCCCCGCCGCAAGCGGCGAGGACTGTCGGACATTCGTGCGGCGGGTAGCGGCCTACTCCAAGTTGGCATGCCTGCCGTACATCCGGCCGGTATCCTGCCCTTGTTTTTCCATGATTCTTAGAATTACAGCATCGTAAAAGAGCAATAACGTCTGTTCAAACAGCGAAGCCATCGGCTGAATGGTCGCATGGCTGCCACTTGCTTGATCCTTGGGCGCCCCGGGCAACTTGACCACCGCATCCGCCAAGCTTCCGATCGTCGACTCGGGCGCGATCGTGACGGCCGCCACGGATGCGCCGAGACTTTTCGCTTTTTGCGCCATCGGGATCAAGCTTTTGGTTTCTCCCGAGCCCGTGCCGACGATCAGGACGTCGCCTTGGTCGATGCCGGGCGTGACCGTCTCCCCGACCACGTAAGCGTGAATGCCGCTATGCATGAGACGCATGGCGAACGCCCGTCCCATCAGTCCCGATCTTCCCGCCCCGACGACAAACACCTTGTTCGATCGCAAGATGAGATCCGCCAACGTCTCGGCTTCGGTATCGGCGATCTGTGCCACGGACTGCTGGAGCTCCTTGACGATCTCGGCGACATATTGGGTCGCTTCCATTCGCTTAGGCCAGGCTGACCAGTTTTTTCATTTCGGCTGCGGTCGCCTTTTTGTCCGACTGGCCGGTGATGCCGCCGCCGACGATGACCAGGTCCGGCTGGGCTTTGATGACCTCGGGCAGCGTATCCAGCTTGATGCCGCCGGCGATAGCCGTTTTCGCCTGTTTGACGACACGTTTGATTGCCATTAGCTCCTCGAAGGAGTTTTTGCCCTCAGCTTGATGGTCGTATCCGGAATGAACGCAGATGTAATCCACGCCCAGCGCATCGATCTCTTGGGCTCTGCCTTCAATGTCCTTCACGTTGATCATGTCGACCATGATCTTTTTGTTCTGCTTGCGGGCTTCTTCGACGGCGCCTCGAATGGTCGAATCGTCGGATACGCCCAGCACGGTGACGATATCCGCGCCCGCTTCGGAGGCCTTCATGACCTCATAGCCGCCTGCATCCATGATCTTCAGATCGGCCAGCACGCGAAGCGAAGGAAATGCCTCTTTGATTTCCTTTACCGCCCGCAGTCCTTCGTTGATGACGACCGGCGTGCCGATTTCGACGATATCTATATGCTCCGCCACTTCCGCGACGACCGCTTTCGCTCCGGGAATGTCTACAAGATCCAGCGCCAATTGAAGCTCCATGAAATGATCTCTCCTTCAGCATGATAATTGTTGCTTAGCTCTGCCTATTGTAGAGTCATCGTTTCATTTTTGTAAGTAGGCACTTTCGCGTGAGGTAGTTACCTGGAGGAAACTATGGGGCGGCAAGTTACAGAATGTCCCAATTCGCAGCGCTAGCCGATCGTCTTCCGGTAACGGGCCAGTCCGAACATATAGAGCCCGTACGCTACGAACCCGAACGCCGCTACGCCGAGCAACCAGCGACCGTGCGGCTGCAGCGCGAGCTCGGCGAGCGCGTCGTCCAAGCCTTTCGTTTCTTCAGGATCGGAATAGACAGCGGTGCGTACGAGAAAATAACCGATCAGGCCGAATACGACGCCTCTGGCACACAGACCGAACTTCGCCGTAGCCACAAGGTACCGATACATAGCAGGTTTTATTTTATTCAATTTGAATGAGTCCGTAAAAGAGTTGCGAATCGCTTTGACGATCTCAATTATCCCGTATATAGCGAAGCCAAGTCCGGCTGCAGCTATTAACGTAGCGCCAAACGGTTGACGCAGAAATACGGCTGTCAGCGTCTGTTCGTTGTTATCCGAAGACGGCCGGCCGCCCAAGATCGTTTTCGCTGCATGATAGGTGATTACCGCATAGAAGATTCCCCCGCCAAAACGAGAGGCGCGTACTAGGATTCCTTTTATGTCCCCTCCCTCATCGTCCGGATCCGCGAATGCTTGTACAAACCGCCAAGCCGTGAATCCCGCCAGTCCGACGGCAAGAATGAGCAGCAGAATACCGCCTAACGGCTGCGCGCCGATCGTCTCAATGGCACCCTTCGTATCCGACGTTTCCTTTCGATGCCCGACCGCGGTCATCATGGCCAATGCCCCGATCATGATATAAACAGTCCCCTTTGCCGAGTAACCCGCTTTGGCGAATTTATCGATCGCAGGCAACGCTTCGTGAATCGCCTTTCGTGATTTCGTTGTAGTCGAATCATGTATATGAATGTTCTGTGCGTATTTTTCCGTTTTAAGACCGCTCATCTTTCGGCGAAGATCTTCGCCTTCGCCTTCCCTCCCCTCTAATTACAAGTCGAACCCTCATTACCCTTGTGACTAAGCACGCAAAACATATCTGGTACCGCTACAACAAAAAATCCGCGTTAGACGTGGATCCCATCTCTTTATTCTCTTCTTAATAAATACTGATAGACTTCATCCTTTGACAAATCCCATTCATAGGAACATTCAGGAAGATCAGCGAGCTGAGTTTCTAACAAAGGATGTTCAATTGAAATAGGGATTAATCCTTGATGTTGTCTCATTTTTTCGATGAGCCGAACATCATAAGGTATATAATTCATGGATAGGATCTCGGAAAATTTATTTTTCAAATCTAACGAACTATAAATATGAAAATCACAAATTTCATAAAGCAGATCCTTCAACAATTTTTCATCAGTGGAATACCAATGGTCAAATAGTTTTTTATATACATTTTGCTCCGGCAATATAGCATAAAGTTCCTGATTTACTTTTTTGGAATGGTTTAGATCATATAAAAGCGCCATAAACAAATGATGGGTTTCTTTTTGAGCGTATTTATCTTTATTGCTTTCAAATAATAACTGGAAATAGTCTCTGGACAGCTTCGATAAATCAGTCATTTCCCACAGCAGCGATAAACCTATAATGCACCCAATTGATCTAGAAGTGACTTCTTTATAATCAAATAGCTTTTGTAGCATATGCTCTTCCCACAAAAGAAAACGGGTGATATATTTCCATCCTTCTTTTTCGCCATTTAATATTAGATGCTTAGGATAATCTCCGGCATGCACGCCTATTCCAAGCGTTAGATTCCTGGCAATCGTATCTTTGTGCCCGTCTTTAATGTCATTTTGTATACTTTCTTTTATGAGATCGTACCATTCACGAATATGTTCTTCGCTAATCGTTTCTTTTTTTAGTTTATTTATCTCTTTCTTGAATTCCTCGATTATTTTTTTGTGTTCCATATCTCCACAGGCTCCCGTTAATTTAATCCATTTTCGTCGTCTTTAGTCTTTTTGTGTTGTCTATACCGAGTTATTGCTATAGGTAAATTCATCACTCCAAGGATAATACAAAATACAACAGGTATTAATTGAGGGATAGAGGGATAATTTGTTTTTCCGTCACCTACTGCTCCTAATTGAGGTTGATAAGAATCCCATAAAAAATATATGAGTCCAAACAGGGGTATCAAAATACAAATTACACTGGTAATTATATGGAACATATATTTGTTCAATTATTGTCCCCCCATCAGAAATGAGTTGCATCTTTAATGAATGATGATAATTGACTTATGGATTCGATTTGAAACGAAGGTTCATCAAATGCTTACTGAATTTGCGTACATTTCAGCTTCTCAAAATTAATTAATTTCTATTTTTCAGTGGAATAACGAATTTTAGCCCTGACCATACCTCATCAACAGCACAAACCTTAACGTCAACCAGACCTATGTTTATTGCATATTTCCTTATAATCTCGTCGCTTAAATCAGTCTTTATTTTTGAAGCCCTCTTCGGCCAAGAAACCCATATCATACCTGATTGATTGATGCTGTCCTTATACTCGTTCAATAAAGGAAATAATTCCTCTTGTGATGTAGAGAACAAATGAACAAAATCCAAATCATTCGAGTTATAATCTCTACTTAATCTCTCGATCATTGGTATTTCGCCTAGTAAAGTGAAATAATTACTGGGCTCATTAATCAACAAAACCCTTAATCCTGTTTTAATTCCGAGCTTTTTTACGAGTGGAGTACCTGAATAACCAACACTCATTATATCTACCTCCGCCGGCTGGCTTTTAAGATAAAGGAATCAAGCAAGTGAATGGCTCAATAACCATGTAGAAATGTACCAACAATCAGCCGCACAGCTTCCATCCTCATCACACCGCACCCTATAAACGCCTGTTACGCTTCTCGTCCAGGTATATATCTAATGCTTCGATTCCCCGTGTCGCTAACTTGATAAATAAATACAGACTATACAAGCCGAGTAAAATAAAAAGCCCATAAACAATGAACATGACGAATGCCAATACATTCAAAGACAATCCACCTCCGTTAATGTGAGAAAGGCTCTGCTCATGTCTGCCCCTAATGAATGATCGGAATAACTAGGCAAGCTTGATATCCTCTAAAGGTACGTTGTTTGAGATATCAAATAACCGCACGGAGGTGACATCAAAGCTTGGAAAAGGCGGTAATACTTCACTCGCAGCCGATTTCATTTCTATGATTTCTGCTTCAGTCATGCCCCATTTGGTTTGTCCCAAAGTCAAATGTGGAATGAAATTATCCAGCTCTGTATTCCTGTCAATAAATTCGGGCGGTGGGGAGATCGCATCTACCAGATTTTTATGTAGACGAAATATCTCTTTCGATTCAACGCTTAGGAAAGCAACCGCTGTTCCAAATGATCCTGGTTTAGACAATGTGATTTGGAAGCTCGGAAATGAAGCACAAGTTTCCCTGACCCTTTCAAGCCAAATCATATCCTCCGTAAGTCCATTTGGAAGTTTAACCGTAATATGAGGCTCCACAGGAGCCCTAAATCCGTTAATATCCCATCGATTTCGAAATGTCTTAGCCCATTTATTGCGAAACACCAAAATTTGCTCTTTATATTCTTCAGGTGGAACAATTCCTATGAAAAAAGGCATTTTACACCCCCCATGTTCAAGCAATTGCAAGACACATACGATACATTATAATTCGATACGATCCTATATTTACCTTCTATTACTTGTTGTGCTATCCCGCCCACTTGTTTAATGTGCCAGCACTCGGCGTTTAATATGGGAACGAGAGGTTGAACAAAGAAATGGAATGCAAAAAGCCGGTTGCCCGAAGAAAGGCAGCCGGCTTTCGTCTTCTGCTACTGTTGCAGCACTTCCTTTTCCTTTATCGATCCGTTTACCATAACCAACACTTCATCGCATAATTCGCGAACGACACGCAAGTCGTGTGTAATGAACAAAAGGGAAATTCCCGCTTCCGATTTTAGCTGCTTAAGCAAAGTGATGATTTTTACCTGGTGAATCATATCCAGATTAGAGACAATCTCATCGCAGACAAGCAGTTGCGGTTTGGCGATCAATGCTCTGGCAATGCAGGCGCGTTGATATTGACCGCCGCTGAGCTGATTGGGTCTTGCCGGAAGTTTATCCATGGGCAAGCCGACACGTGCCGCATAAGCGTGAACTTCGTCTCTTCTTTGGCGGCGATCCAGATTGGAGTAATGAAGCAGCGGCTCCTCCAAGCTTTGGAAGACCGTCATTCTCGGATTCAAAGCGGATTTTGTATTTTGGAAAATATATTGAAGACAACAGCTCGAATTTTATTGGGATAAGGGTGCCGATATCTACGATTCGATCATCGATCAAGAACTATCCGACAGTCGAAACGAACGCTGGACCCAGATTTTAAAAAGCCTGCTGCAAGACCGTTCGGGGCTGTCCATCCTGGATGTGGGCACGGGGCCTGGGTACTTCAGTATTTTGCTCAGCCGGCTCGGGCATCGGGTGACGGCGATCGACTCCTCCAAGGAGATGCTTGCCAAAGCCAGGATTAATACGGAGAAGCATCGATGCGATGTCGAGCTGGTCTTGTCGGACCTGTTGG
Source organism: Cohnella sp. GbtcB17 (assembly GCF_019091135.1). Classification (GTDB taxonomy): domain Bacteria; phylum Bacillota; class Bacilli; order Paenibacillales; family Paenibacillaceae; genus Cohnella. The sequence continues at coordinate 36,445 of NZ_JAGXJW010000026.1, forward strand.
ACTTCGCCCTGCCGGAATCGTATGACATCATCATTTCCCGGAATGTGACATGGACTCTGCCCGATCCAATAAACGCTTATAAGAAGTGGTTTTCCTGGTTAAAATGCGACGGTCAAGTCATAATATTGGACGCGAATTGGAATTTTCATTTGACCGATCCCGCAGCGGCCACCTTGCAAGAAGCCGTCAATCTGGAAGCCGCCGCAGCCGGTTACGTGCCCTATCGAAGCGAGAAGGAAATCGGCGAAGGCGATCGGATTACCCTGACCTTGCCGCTTTCCTATGTTGCTCGGCCGGATTGGGATATCGCGATGCTTCGTCCTATCGGATTCAAAGAAACGACCGTCCGACAAGGGTTCGACGAAGGACTTTATACGCCGGCCGAGCAAGTGTTGAACAAGCATCGGCCGATGTTCGCGATCACGGCGTTCCGTTGAACAGCGGCAAAAAGCCGAGAGTCCCTTTTTCGCGTGGGACTCTCGGCAGCGATAATTCCGCACCTTCAGTGAGGGAGGCTGTTCATCAGTTGCTGCTCGAATTGTTTCATTCGATAAAAATAGCCTTTTTGCTCCATTAACGCGGAATAGGAACCCGATTCAATCACGCTTCCTTGCTCCACAACGACGATGCGATCAAAATCCTCCAATCCGTTAAGTCGATGACAGATGAGCAGCAGCGTATCCTCTGATGCTTGTTCGTACAGGTGCGTCATGACACGCCGCTCTGTCACATAGTCCATTGAAGACGTCGGTTCGTCCAGCAGCCATAGCTTCCCTTTGCGAAGCATGGCACGCGCCAAGGCCAAGCGCTGTTTTTCGCCATCCGATAAATTTTCTCCTTTTTCGTATACGGGGTCCGATAATGATGCAGTCGGCAACTGAACTTTAGCGAGGATATTCAACAAGTCGTCGTCCGTATGGTCCTCCCCATCGATCAGCAAGTTGTCCCGGATCGTTCCGCGGAAAAAATGGCTTTGCTGGAGCACGACATGAGCGGTGTTCCATATGCTCGATGCCTCCAGTTCGTCTACCGATATGCCGCCCAGCCGCAAATCGCCGGCCGTCGGCGTACGCAGCTTGAGCAACAATTCGATCAGCGTGGACTTGCCGCAGCTGCTGGGGCCGACAATAGCCGTCCTGGAGCCCGGTGGCATTTGCAATGAAAAGTGGTTCAGCGCCGGCCTCCACTCCCCTTCGTATTGGAAGGAAACGCCGGATATTTCAATAGATAGGGCATCGTCCGTATTTAATGCACGACTTGGCTGCACAGGCGACTCCGGCTGCAGGGGAGGCGTTAATACAGCCTCCGTCAGCCGCTTGGCTGCATGCTCGCTATCCTGTTTATAAGCCGGCAACGTAGCCATAGCCGCGGCTTCTTCAAATACAGTTAATGCGGCCATGACCAGCATCGCCAAATATACGCCTGCCATCGTTCCATGGGCGATCAGATAAGCGCCAAGCGCCAGCACGCCCCAGCATATAAGATAGGTGACAAAGGCATGCAGCGATTGCCCGCGCAGCAGCTGTCCGGCCGCTCGCCGCTGCGCCGCTGCCAATGCGCCGGAGGCTTGGCGAAGCTGCCGCTCCCTCTGCGCAAGCTGACCATAAAGTTTAAGCTCACGATAACCGTACAGCACCTCTGTTATTTCCGCAGACAACGACGCCCGCTGCTTGCGAACCTGCCCGTTCACGCCACGATATCCCAGCAACACGATACCCGGCACGACGAATACGGTCGCCAACATGCCGAGCAACAGTAAGCAAGCGATCCAGACCGAAAAGGAAGCGGCAGCCAGCATCGTCGATAAAAAGACCATAACGACAATGATCGGCGGATACGCCACCCGTAGAAAATAGTGCTGCAGCCCCTCTACATCCCCCACGATTCGCGCCAGCAGGTCCCCGCTACGGTTACGATTCAAAATGCCCGGCGTCAAAGGAATAAGCTTGGAGAAAAAGGATGCCCGCACGCGGCTAAGCATAGAAAATGTCGCTCTGTGCGAGTACAAGCGCTCGCCATAACGACTCGCCGCTCGAAGCAAGCCAAGCAACTTGACCAGCGACGTCAGTACGATAAGCGTATAAAGTGGGGGCGCAAACACCGTTTGCGAAATGAGATAACCGCTCGCGGAAAAGAGGACCACACCGGCAATGCCGGCGACAAATCCGCCTACAATCGATAGAAGGATATCTTTGCGTTCCCGAATCATCGCTTGGGACAAAATCGCAAGCTCGCTCATCCCGGCACCCCCTCTCGTTGGAAACCAATCATTTCTGCATACGCAGGCAAGCGCTCCATGAGCTCGTCGTGACGTCCGGAGCCAATGAGTGCGCCATGGTCCATAAACAAAATGTTGTCCGCATGTCTAATCGTATACAGTCGGTGAGCCACCGTGATCATCGTCGCCGACTGGGCCAAGGAGGCAATCGAACGTTGCAGGATGTCTTCGGTCTGAAGATCGAGTCCGACGGTCGGTTCATCGAACAATATGATGGAAGGACGCTTCAAAAAAGCGCGCGCCAGGGCAAGTCGCTGCTTTTCCCCGCCGGATAGTCCTCTCCCGCCCTCGCCGACTTGAGTATCCAGCCCCTGCTCGAGCTGGGCCACCACTTTCGACAGTCCCGCTTCCGCAGCCGCTGCCTCAATTTCCTCCCTAGACACATGCCGACCGGCTCCGATCGCGATATTATCGGCGAAGGTACCGGCGAAAATATAAGGATGCTGCGTAATATAGCTCATCTGTTCGAACCATATCGTCTCGTCGTGCGGCGTAAGCGGGCTGCCATTCACCCGAACGCTCCCCGACGCCGGTTGAAGCAATCCCGCTATCAGATGGAGCAAAGTCGTTTTGCCGGATCCGCTAGGACCGACGAGGGCGATATGATCTCCAGGTCCGATCGTGAGCGAACCGGTTTGAAGCTCGAAGGCATCGGGTGCATACTGATACCGCACATGGTCCAATTCAATGGCGGGCGGCATGAGAGACAAATTGTTCGGAAGTGTCCGGCTCCCTGCCGGCTGATCTTTCAGCTCGTTGCTATCGGTCGAGCCCGCGAGCATCGTCTCCACCTTGCGCATCGCCCCCATGCTCGTTCGACCGTTGTGAAAAGCCGTGCCCGAGCTCTTCAGCAAGCCGTAAAATTCGGGGACGAGCAGCAAAACAAAAAAGGCCGTATGGAACGACATCGATTTGAACACCAACAGCTGCAGAGCCAACTCGAGCGCGACAATCCCGATGCTCAGCATGACGATCGACTCCAGCATAAGTGTATTCGTAAATGCAATTTTCAAAATATCCATCGTGGCATCGCGGTATTTGAAGCTGCTGCGTTCGATTTGTTGCTTCTGCCGGCGGGCCCGTCCGAATATTTTTAACGTAACGAGCCCTTGAAGAGAATCCAGAAATGTACCGGCAAACTCGGCCAGCTGCGCATACTTTTCTTCGGATTTATTTTTCGTTTTTAGCCCAACCAATATCATAAAAATCGGGATGAACGGAGCCGTGGCCAGCAGGATAATACCTGAATTGGCATGTTGGGTGAACGTAACGACTACAATCAGAACGGAGATCATGGCCGTCTCCACCGTACGCGGCAAGTATTGACTGAAGTAGCTGTCCGCCTCGTCCACGGCATCCAGCGCGAGACTGACCTTTCCCCCCGTTTGCCCTCGAAGCGAGAAAGCTATTGATGAATGTGTAAAATGCTGAAGTACGGCTGCTCGCATATTGGTTTTGGCGGCGGCTGCCATTTGCAAGCCAAGCTTCCCGTTCCCGTACGACAACAGGGTGCGTATCGCCATGACGACCAGCAGGATGCCGAGCAGTCCCGCAACCGATGAAAAGGAAGCCTGCTCCACAAAGATTTGTTGGACGGCTTCAGCCAGCCACGCAGCCTGACTTACAATAGCGGCGCTTAGCGCGAGTGAGCAGAAGGTCAGGTAAACGAGGCGTTTGCGTTGGGCGGTCATCTGTATGGCGATCATGCTTCTTTTTCTCTCCACCTAACTCAGCCCCCTACTTTTTCCCTTTCACATAATCCGCATCGAACAGGAACAGCTTAAAAACGAGAATCAAAGAAGGTATCAACAGACACATGCCCCCGAAAAATACGACCACCAGCGCGAAGCCCATAGCGGATGAGGTGACGCCGCCCTGAATCGTAATGTAGGGATCAAGAATATAGGGATACTGCCCGATCCCGTATGCGAAAAAAGCGCATAAAAACTGAAGCATGACGCAAACGAAAGCGAGCCCATAACGGCGGCCTCGATATAGCAGCCACATCGCCATCATAAAAAATGCGACAGAAAGGGCAAGCAGCCACCATAAATCCATCATATTTTGATAATGCCGCTCATTGTGCTGCCCTAAGTAGATAAAGGCCGTCAGGGCGATAATGATCGTCGGCGTGCTCCAGAACAGCGCATAGGTTCGCATAAGCTTCAGCGCGGCTCGATCCTCTGCCCGCGATGCGTAAAACGCCAGAAAGCAGGCGCTGATAAATAAGACAGACGCAATGGCGAGCCCGACGATGCTCCACGACAACGGATTCGTAAGCAGTGCCCTATAATCGAGAGATACTGTCTGCTCCTGCTTCAGGATAAAGCCGCCTTCGGACAGAGCCAGCGCTACGGACAACGAGGCCGGGATCAGCAACCCCGATGCGCCGTACAAAAACAGATAGACGATATTATTTTTGGAACCATAGTTTTCAAATGCATAAAACGATCCGCGAACAGCGAGCAGCACGATGGCGATGCTCCCCGGAACAAGCAGCGCCGAGCCGTAGTAATAGGCCGTATCCGGGAAAAATCCGATCATCCCAATATAGAAAAAGACGAAAAATACGTTTGTAATCTCCCATACGGGCGACAAATAACGGGAGATCAGACGATTAATGAGCGGGTCTTGCTTGGTCAGGCGGGCATAGAAGGCAAAGAAGCCGGCTCCGTAGTCAATGGAGGCAACGATCAGATAGCCGTACAAAAACAGCCACAGAACCGAAATTCCGATCAAATCGTAACTCATCACGTATGCGCCCCCTCCCCTGTTCGCTTCTCGTCCGCACGCCGCGCCCATTTCTCCATCTCGGTTTCCGCCGGATTATGGTTGAACAAGCGCCGAAGAACGAGTACGCTGACCGCGCCTAACACAACGTAAAGGAGAAGGAACAGGAAAAATAGAAGTCTCACGCTTGGCGATGTCGTCGCCGCTTCTTCTACGCGCATATATCCTCGCAAAATCCACGGCTGCCGCCCCAGCTCTGCGAAAAACCAGCCCAGCTCGACGCCCAAAAAGGCAAGCGGCGCACCTGCAGCTATAAGGCGGAGCAGCCATTTATTGTGCTCGTTGCGTTTTTTCCAAAAGGCAAACAGGAAGTACAGCACGGATATGCCCAACAATGCAAAGCCGATGCCGGCCATCAAGTCAAAAAAGTAATGGATGATAAGCGGAGGGCGTTCGTCCGGAGGAAATTCATTCAGGCCCGTTACTGTTGCATTGAAGTTTCCGAAGGCAAGGAAGCTGAGCATTTTCGGCAGATGAAGCGCGCCTTCTATTTTTTGCTCGGCATGAAGCCATCCCAGCAAGATCAGATCCGCGCCGCTCTGGGTCTCAAAATGCCATTCCCCGGCAGCCAGCTTTTCTGGCTGGTGTTCGGCCAAAAACTTGGCGGACTCGTCTCCGGCAAGCGTATTTAGCGCGCCGAACAGCAGGACGACCGTCATCATAAGCTTAAGCGCTTTTTTGTGGTAGCCGGTTACTCCCTTTCTGAGCATCGTAAAGGCGGCTATTCCTGCGAGCAGAGCCGCTCCTGTGAGATAGGCCGAGCTTAATACGTGGAACACTTTGGAGAACGTCGCGGTATTCAGCATCGCTTGCACCGGGTTAACGGCCGTAAATTGCCCGTCTTGCATCTCAAATCCCCCGGGTTGATTCATAAAACCGTTCACGGTCGTAATAAAAACGGCGGACATGCCTGCCCCTGCGACAATCGGGATTGTGAGCAGCCAATGGATATACGGGTTCTTGAACCGATCCCACGTATACAGATAAATGCCCAGAAAGATCGCTTCGAAAAAGAAAGCGAACACCTCCATGAATAACGGGAGCGCAATCACGTTCCCTGCCAGCTTCATAAAGTTTGGCCATACCAAGGCCAGCTGCAGGGAGATGGCCGTGCCTGTTACGACACCGACTGCGACCGATATAACAAACCCCCGCGCCCACCGCTTGGCCATCAGCGTGTAGTGCGCATCTTGCTTGCGGATGCCGCAAAGCTCGGCAATTGCGATCATGAGCGGAATCCCGACACCGATCGTCGCGAATATCATATGGAATCCCAGCGTCATTCCCGTCACCAGCTTGCTCCATAGAACCGTATCTACGCCCATTCCTTGCTGCCTCCCTCCCAAAGCCATATGTAATCTGTGTTGATTATATCTCTGTCCTTGGCCGGTTCAATCGCCGTCACACCTTCTCCCTCAATCGTTCAACAATGGATCACTTCTATCCGACAACTTGATGAAAAAAACAAAAAAAGCCCGATCGGGCTATTGATCGGGCTTGCATGTCATGATAGTTTTATTTATTTCTTGGTCCCTTCCGTTACTCCAGGCCCGCCCAAGCAGGCTCGTGCACATCCTGCCACCGCTTGCGGATCGCGTCGAATTCCTCGGGATTCAGTTTGCCCTTGGCAGCGAATTCAAAGGACCTGAGCAGATGATCGAGATTTTTCGTGCCGACGAGCGCCAGGTCGACTTGGGGAAAGGACAGGACGAACCGCAGCGACTTCTCGACGATCGCGTCCGAATCCTCGTCCATGAACGGATAGGCCAGCTTCTCCAAGCGTGTCACGTATTCCTCCGGCGCGTTTTCCGCTCCCTGTCTGGACCATACGACGTTGGCGATCGGTCGTTTGATGACAACGCCCATGCCGCGTTCCTTTGCCTTGTCCAGCGTCATCGTCGCCGCTTCTTGATCGGCGATGCTGAGCGAAGTCTGCAGAACGTCGAACACGCCGGTCTCGATCGCATACAACGCATGGGTGGAATCGCCGCTGTATCCGATATAACGCGCGATGCCTTCCTCTTTCAGCTTTTGTGCCGCTTCGATCAGTTCCCCGCGGCGGAGCACCGCCTCCGTACAGCTATGAATAAACATGACGTCCAGATAATCCGTTTTTAGGTCGCGCAGCGTCCGCTCGACGCTCGGCTTCACATTGCGGACGTCCCAATCGGGATAGGGCAAGCCGTAGCTTTTACCCTCGCCGAATTTACTGAATAGATAAAAATCTTTGCGCCGATGAGAGACCGTCTCTCCGATCATTCGCTCGCTCTCCAAATAGCAGGAAGCGGTATCAATGACATTCATGCCTTGATCCAGCCCCGTATTCAGAAGCTTGCGCGTGCCTTCGATCGTCGTTTCGACGCTTTTCATAGCAATCTCATATCCGCCAAAGCCGACGACCGATACCAACATGTCCGTATTTCCCAGCTTTCTCTGCTCCATGCCGTTGATCACCCTTTCTTTGGTTCTCAACGGTTTTTCCCCTTTATAGCCCTTTAAGAATCCATTTCAGCCTTCTATTCTCGCAAATGCTGCGGATATCTTGACCTCGCTGCTTGGCATGCGGAAATGAAAGCTGACCGGCGCATACGGCGCAGCTCCGTTTTGTTCGACCGGTAGGCTGCGGTTGAGCGCATCCTTGACCATGACGGCCACCACTTTGTAGCCCGTCTCCGGAAATACGCTAACCTTCACGGACTCTCCGCCCCGGCCATGCGTCGGAAGCACGGCCAGCCTTCCATGCGCATTGGCTTCCAGCTTGATCGCCTGCAACGGATTGGGCGTCGCGGCAACGCTTTTGGCGAACTCGATTTCTCTCAATGTGCAAGCCTCGCCTGCGAGCCTGTCGAAGCGCAGCGCGACGAACAGCTTGCCCAGCAAGCCGCCGATCGATCGAAGCCGTTCGTTGCGATCCAATCCGTTAAGCGACACGCAAATATCCAGGTAATCATCGGTCGCAGACCGATAGTCCTTCAGTTCGAAAGAGGCAATGTCGATTCGTTTGAGCGGGTCGTCCGCGTCATCAGGCAACGCCACCTGAACGGTGACGTTCGCATTCGATAAAATGCGCAGGTTCAAGCGGAGCTCAAGGCCGTCGCTGTCGTCCGCCCGCGTCGTGCCGAACTGGAAATACTTATAGCCGATCACCGTATTTTCGGCATCGATGCCTCTTACCGGATTCAGGCCGTCTTCGCTTCTTTGCGCGCCGTCGATATAAACGTTGCCGGTGCAGTAGCATAAGAGGTTGGCAGGATAGCGCCGAAAAGCAAGCAAACCTTCCCGCGATATGCCCTGCGACGTCATCTCGACTTCGGGGATCGACACCCTGCCGTCTTGCGCAATAACTTCAATCGGCTCCATCATCGCTTGCCGGTTGTAATCGTCGCACGTCCTGCGGTGATAAACGACGTACCACTGTCCGTTCACCTCAACGATACTGCCGTGATTGTTGCCGCCCGGCCAGTTCCGGTCGTTGTTCACGATTTGTCCGCCGTACGTCCAAGGTCCCATCGGATGATCACTGTAGCAATAGGTCAAGGCGGAGATGCGCTCGAGAGCCGAGTAAATGAATACGTAGTGGCCGCCGGAGATTTTTTTGATCGAAGAGGCTTCGAACAGCATGGAACCGTTGTGATCTTGGGCCGCGGGAAGCGTCTTTCTCCAAGCGTGACGATCAGGCTTGCCGGAAGCGCCGTCTATGATCGTATGCATGTCGTGCGGATCAAGCTCCGCGCACCGGTCGCCGGGTTCGCCGGCGTGATGCATCCCCCAGAAGGCGTATACGCGTACCGAACCGTCCGCTTGCTCGTCGACGAGTACGGAAGGGTCGAACGCGCCTGCCGCATTGGCCGCCGGCCAGTCGCACATGACGGGATCGGTAAAAGGACCCGCGGGGCTGTCGCTTATCGCCATGACACATTTCGGTCCGCTATCGCCGTAACCGGGGACCGTGCCGTCCGCGTGCCGGGCCGGACCTTGAACGCCGTCCAGCGCATAGGGCGCTCCCAGAAACGTGTACAAATAATATTTTCCCGTCACCGGATTGTACGCGCAATCGGGCGCTCCGAAGTGCTGGTCCTCCACGATGCCGTAGCCGATATCGAATACTTGCTTCACGTTAAAAATCTCGCCGTGATTGGTCCACTGCGACAGGTCGTCGACCGGAGCCGACCAGGCATCGTGCCCGAATCCGCAAAATGCCGTCACCCGCTCGTCTCTCGAGCCGTATACGAACAGGCGCTTCTTCCCTTCGTATTCGAAAACATGCGGCTCGCCGTCCGGCACAAAGGCCGTAAGCGGCAGCATCGGATTGTGCGCCGCATGCGCCATGGCGGTCATCGCACTCCCTCCTTCGCCGAAGCGGCGATCGCGACGCGCAGCATTCTGCGTCCCTCCGACACAGCCGATTTTTCCGACAGCAAGATCCGGTACACCGTGTCTCCCCAATTCCGCCGCAGCCGCGCATCGACGACCGGTATCGTTTCCTGCGAAAAGGAAAGTCGTTCCTTGTCGTATTCGATCTCCGCGAAGCTCCCCGGCCGGTATTCGAGCAGAATCGTTCCGGGCGCTCGCTCTACGGGACGGCAGGGCGTCATAAGCGTATAGACGATGTCGCGGGTCGGTTCATTAAGCTTAAAATCGTCCGCGATCTCGACGACGGCGCGGCCGCTTCTGCCGAGCGCCACTGCGCGATGCCAGGACACAATGCCCGCTTCCGGCGGATAAGCGCCGGCAATGTCCATCGACAGGTGGGACACGTCTCCGGCACATTCATAGACGACGTTCGACGCGCGGAATTCGCCGCCGACATGCTGCTGCACGCCGCGGACGGTCGGCAGATTGTGATAGGCCGATTGGGTCGTCCAAATCTCGTAGCGCTGCGGACTGAACGTTTTGGCCGTATACAGCTCGGTCCCGAGATCGATCAGAACCGGCAGGCCGTCGGCATAGACGATGAAGCTGCCCACATCGTTGTGATTGTGCGACTCCAGGTTGTTGCCGCCTTTGGCGGCTGTGAACAAACCTTCGACCGCCCCTTCCGTCTCCCTGGCCGTCATCACCTGCGTTTGTTCCAGCCAGGCGTCCCGTATATAGGGGGGCTTGGCGTCGGACGGGCGCTCCTGGAACAGGCTGCGGACGAAGCGCGGCAGCGGGAACCAGTACGGGTAATCGCGAATGATCGTGGGCGTCGCTGCGCCCAGCGCTTGAAGGCGTGGGTCATGGATGCGCGTGCCGTAGCCGTAAATGACGTCCGGATAATGAGCCACCTTCGCATCGCCGTCGGCAAAATTGGCGTAATAGATGCCGCCGATGTGGACCTTGTACAGGTAGCTGCCGATGTCGCGCACGATCCGTTCGCCGTAAATATCGATCTCTCCCCCGCTTGCGGCATGAAGCAGCTCGAGGACATCGAACAGCGCCCCGCCGGAATGCTCCCAATACATCGGGCCTTCGTCGCAGCAGCCGTCCGCCGGATGCGTAAGGAGAAAACGGTCGAGGCTTTTCATGATTTTACGGATGCCCCGGGTTCGAACGGCCGCGTCGTCTTCCAGGAGCAGAAAGCCCGTGAGACAGCTGAGATTGCACCAGGGATTCCAGTTGTTCACCCGCGTCCCCGGCATAAAGCCCATCCACCAGTAATCGTCCCGGTCCACATAAGGATCGAGCACGCGCGTCCGCACTTCCCGTTTGCTTCTTCGACCGATATGGATGCTGACTGCGTCGAAGCGTTCCCCGAGCAAATAATGCGCCCATGCGAGCATCGCCGCCGTCTCGCCGCTCAGCAGCTGGACCTCGTGCTCTCCGGTCAGCGGGAACGCTTCCGGACCGCCCCACACCGTCTCTTCGCAGATCGCCATAATGCCGTTGACGATCTGTCCGAGGAACCGTCCTTCGCCTTCGAGGCACTCCCCGATGACGAGCTTCCCCAGTGCCGTGCGCCGGTCGTAGATCGGATCCGAAGCGACCGTCAGCCTGCCGGTCTGCTGCGCATCGAGGCGGTCCGTCACCTTGAGCGCGGGCCAGTCGTAGTCGAGGCAGCGCTCCGCCTCGGCAAGCCAAAGATCTCGCATCGGCGCCGCCACATTTGACCATGCCTCGCGGACCGTTATTGCCGGGAACGGAGCGATTGCGCTGGCAGCCGGAATCGTCGCAAAATCCAAATGGCCGTATCGATCGCTCAACAAGTCGGTCACAACCCTTCCGGTCGATTCATTTATTAGTCGATTCAATTATAAAGCGCCGGAAGATGCTGCTATATACGAAGATTTCGTCTTTCCTTATCTAATAAGGTGGACTTTTTCGCCGTTACGCCTACCCTTATTTCAGATAAAAAATTTCGTTCATCGGCTTGATCGGCTCCGGATTGTTCAGGTCAAAGGAGCCTTCCACCATGGCCGACGTAAGGGCATTCCAGCGGTTGCAAACGTCGCTGTCGGCCAGAATCCGAAAAGCCTCCTCGACATCGTCGCATTCAAAGCAATAGAAAAACTGATTTCCGTTTTGAAAGATCGAATAGTTGCGAATGCCCGCACGGACGTGTTCTTCCATCATTTCCGGCCAAGGCTCGCGATGCATTTTCACATACGCATCCAGAAATGCCGGCTTCACATGCCAGGTCCAGGCGAATTTGCCGCTTGCCATCGATTTCCCCCCTGCGATTAATAGGTGTCGGCCAGACTGGTGACGGACAGCTCTGACCGAATCTCCTCCAGGGAGACGGCGCGGGACAGGTCCGATTTGGCGAGACCGATGCGCCGCTTCGCGCCTGCCGGCAGGTCGAAGTAATTGTCCTCGAATACGCCGTCCAGCGTGCTAAACGACAGTTCTACGTAGCGGACCAGCGAAGGCGCGGAGAGTTCGACGACAAATCGGTCCGTCTCCTCGGTCACTTCGGCGTCGATCTTCGCCTGCTTCAGCTCTAGATACTTCGCGGGCACGAAGAAGGCCATGCCCAGGGAGTCCGGCGCCCCGTCCGAGGTCAGCGCATACTCGAGATAAACGCGTCGCCGGATGTCCGGATTCGCGAGCTGCTCCGTGAAGTCCAGCTGTGCGACGCAGAGCGAGCTTAGCGGTGCCGATTCGAACGAAGCCTCGCCGCGCTTCAGCACCTGGCCGTTCAAATCCTTCAGCGCCCAGCTCACTTTGCCCCGCAGTCCTTCCAGCCGCTCGTTCACGACATGCAGCGAGGCGGTCGTCTCCGTCTCGCAGGCGGACAGCAGCACCGGCGCGAAGAAGCGCCGCGCGAAGTAATGCAGCGCCTTCCAGCGCCCGTAATAATCGATGCTCGACCAGGACAGCGTCGGCCAGCAATCGTTGAGCTGCCAGTACAAGGCGCCCATGCACCGGCCGCGATGGCGGCGCCAGTGCTCCACGCCGTAGCGCATCGCCTCGGCCTGCATGAGCTGGGACACGACGCCGAGCGACCGCAGATCCTTCGGGTACCGGAACGTTTCGGCCAGATAGGCCAGAATTTTTTGGTTGCCCGACGGATTTTTCTGATGGCACTCCATTACGTACGAGAACAGATTCCGGTCGTCCGGCTCGGTAAACGACAGCGTCGTCCGGTAATCCGGCAGCGACTCGAAGCCGAATTCGGACATATAGCGGAAGTAGGTGTTGCGGTAATCGGTGAACGGCTGGTTGCCGTGCCAGACGTCCCAGTAGTGTCCGTCTCCGTGGTTCTGTCCGTTCGACTCGAAGAAATCGCCGCCGGATGACGGCGAGCCCGGCCAGTAAAACGTATCCGGCGCCAGCTCCCTTACCATTGCGGGCAGCCGCTCCTCGAAGAAGGATACGTACGCGCGGCGGTTCGCCTCCGTGTTCGCGATGCGCCCGTCCTCGAAAAACATCTCGATCTCGTTGTTGCCGCAGAAAAGGCCGATCGAGGCGTGATGGCGAATCCGCTTCACATTGTCTTCGAGCTCCGCCACCGAATTGTCGATGAATGCCTCGTCGTCCAGCGGATAGACGCCGCAAGCGAACATGAAGTCCTGCCAGACGATCAGGCCGTACTCGTCGCACAGATCGTAGAAATAATCGTCCGGATAAAAGCCGCCGCCCCATACGCGGATCGTATTGAAATTCGCGCGGACGCAATCGCGGATCAGCCGCTCCGAGCGCTCGCGGGACAGCCGGCCGAGCACATTGTCCTCGGGGATGTAGTCGGCGCCCATGGAGAAGATCTCGACGCCGTTGATCTTGAAGGCAAAGGCGCTGCCCCATGCGTCCGGCTCGGTGTTCACTGTCAACTCGCGAAGTCCGATGCGCAGCGAGCGCGTATCGAGCGTGCTACCGGACGCATCCAGCAGCGCGGCTTCGACCATGTAGAGCGGCTGCGCGCCAAAGCCGTTCGGCCACCACAGCTGCGGCGCATCGATCTCGAGTTCGACCTCGGCCGAGACCGCTTGCGCCAGGTTCACTGCATGAACCTGGCGTTCGCCTTTCGGTCCGGCAACGGTCACCTGCGCGCGGTAACCGTCCGATCCCCCGTCCGCGCGATCTGTGCGCAGCGCGATATTCAGCCATACGCGGCCCTGCTCGTGCCGCTGGCGGACAAGCACGTCCGCCCACCGCGCTCCGGCGATAGACAGCAGCCGGACGCTGCGCCAGATGCCGCAGTCCGGCAGCTTCGGCCCCCAATCCCAACCGGACATGTAATGCGCTTTTCGCAAATAAGTATAGCCTTCCACGACCATCGGGATGCCGAAAAGCGCATAGGCGGCATGGCGGTTTCGCATATAGCCTGACGACGAACGGAACACGATGCGCAGCTCGTTCTCCCCTTGAACAAGCCGTTCCCCCACGTTGGCTTCATACGTACGGAACATATTGTCGGCCGACAGCAGCGGCTGCCCGTTAAGCTCGACCTCGGCGAGCGTATCGAGTCCTTCGAACCGCAGCACCCGCTTGATGGCAGGGTCCGGCAGGCCGCCGTCCCAATCGAATGTCCGCCTGTATTCGTAGTCGTGATCGAACAGCGGCAGGACCCGCGCTTCGTTGTCGCGATAGAACGGGTCTTCAATCTCGCCGCCGCGCAGCATGTCGCCGAGCAGCGTGCCGGGCACGAGCCCCTGCCGCCATTGTCCTTCGCCAAGCCTGCGGTACTGCCAATTGCCGTCGAGTGTCATGATTTGCATCGTTTGGTTTCCTCCAAGGATCCGATCCTATTTTTTTAGGTTTTTAGTTTTACTGCTGCGCCTTCCAGGCGTCGAACTGCTTCTTGTACTCGGCGACGACCTTGTCGAGTCCGGCCGCCTTCATCTTTTTCAGCGCGCCGGGGTAGAAGTCATCCCAATCCGCGACGCCCATCTTCAGCGGGTAGACGCTCGTCTTGATCTCGGCCAGCAGGTTGGCGTACTCCACGGACACCGGCGTCGTATCGAACGTGAAGCCGATATTCGCCGCGTTGACGGCCTTGTCGCTCAGCTGCAGCGTATCGAACAGCTTGGGATGGGCGTTCGTCGGAATGCGCGTGAGCGGTCCGTACCCCATCGTCCATTCGGAGCACTGCACTTCGTTGCCCACCGGGCGCAGCGCCTCGCGCTTGTTCGGCCCCGCGTCTTTCCACCAATCGTCCTTGATGCCGTAGACGAGCAGGTCATAATTGTCCTGGCTGCTATAAAGCCAGTTATAAAATTTGATGACGGCTTCCGGATTTTTAGACGTTTTCGGGATCACATTGGCGTTCGTCGCGACGATCGGACGCATCCACTGCTTCTCCGGCGCCAGACGGACAGCGTCCATGTCGAGCTCCGGTTTTTTTTGCTTGATGGCCGGATAATCGAAAAATCCGTTGCCGAGGTTGAACAGGAACTCGCCGTCGGTAAACGTTTTGGTGACCTGGTCGAGCGGCAAGGTGAGTATATCCGGATGAATCAAACCTTTTTCATACATTTGACGGAAATATTCGGCGTCCTTCTTAAACTCGTCCGTCTCGAGCCACGACTTCACGCCGCCGGACTGATCGACATAGATCAAGTCGTCGATGACGTTAAACGGATACGTGTCGTATTCGCGGTGAAGTGCGCCTGCCAGGAAGTTCGGCTTCATGACGACGAACATATTCGGGTCCTTCTCGGCCTTCTTGATCTGATCGGCGGCGTCGATAAAGCCCTGGAATGTCGTCGGCACCGGAATGTCGTACTTGTCGTACAGATCTTTGCGATAGGTAATCAGCTCATAGTCGTTCGCCCATTCCCGGTTAATGACCGGGATGCCGTAGATTTTGCCGTTTACCTTGATGGCGTTCCAGACGTCGTCGGAAAACTTGCTCTTCAAATCCGGATACTTGGCCAATAAATCGTCGATCGGCTGCAGCGCCCCGCGCCCTGCGTACACGGATGTCTTGATCAGGTCCTCCATGATCGTCAAATCGTCGAACGCTTCGTTCGTGGACAGCATGAGATTTGTCTTCTGCTCCCAAGCGTCCCAGCCGATATGCTGGAACTCTACATGGAGGCCGACGCCGTCCGCTTTGAGCTTGGCGTTGACGGCATCCCAGCGCTTCTTCGCCTCGGTAGGCTCGCTGCCCGGCTGCACGATCTTGATCGTTACGGTACCGCCGTCCGGATTCGCGGCCGAGCCCTTGTCAGTCTGCGCCGCATTTCCTTTTCCCGCGTTCCCTTCGTTCGACTTGCCTCCGGAGCATGCGGCGAGCGAGCCCAGCAGCATCGATACGGTCAACAGCACGGCAGCCGAATTCCCGATCTTCCTCATCTTTGCACGACCTCCTCAGTAAAATGATTGCTCTATCGTTGAATCCGCATGCGAATGTTCGGAGCGGATGGTCAACCTTTGACGGAGCCGATGACGAGCCCTTTGACGAAGTAGCGCTGCAGGTACGGATACATGAGCACGATCGGTCCGATCGTCAGAACCGCGGTGGCCATCTTGACCGATTCCGCAGGAAGCGTTCCTGAATTCGAAGCGCCCTGAATCTGCGTCATCATCTGGATGTCGGATTGCAGCTTGAACAGGAAGTATTGCACGGGATACAGCTGCTGGTTGTCGACCAGCATGATGGCGTTCCACCAGTCGTTCCAGTAAGCAAGCCCGTAGAACAGCGAGATCGTCGCGAGGACCGGCTTGCACAGCGGAAAAATAATCCGGAATGCTGTCGTCGCATCGTTCGCGCCATCGATCTTGGCCGATTCGACCAGCGCGTAAGGCAGCGACAGCATGAAGTTTCGAACGAGAAACAGATTAAACGCGCTGAACAGCAGACTCGGCACGAGCAGCGCGAAAATATTGTTGTTCAGCCCCAGCTCTCTGCAGATCATGTACCAGGGCACGATGCCGCCGTTGAACAGCATGGTGAAGAAAAAGAAGCCGGCTAGATGGTTGCGGTAGCGCACAGAACGATTCGTCAGCGTGTAAGCGGCCATCGCCGTGATCGCTACCGCCAATAGCGATCCGACGATCGTGACGAACAGCGAGATGCCATAGCTGCGCAAAATGGTGCCCGAATCCTGGAACAGCAGGCGGTACGCTTCGCCGGAGAACTTCGCCGGGAAGAAGCTGTACCCGTTCATGCGGATCGCCTCCTCGTCCGTCACGGAGATCATCAGCACCAGCAGCACCGGTAGAAAACAGAACAAGGCGAACGCCGTCATGAACAGCTGGATCAGGCGGCCTGCGAGTCGCGGGGAGTTCGTCGTCATCAGAACAGCGCCCCTTCCGGAAAGTATCGCCGGATCAGCCGATTGACGCCGTACACAAGGACGAAGCCCATGACCGCCTGGTAGATGCCTACCGCCATCGCTTGCGCGGGATCGCCTGTCATGCGGAGCGCCCTGTATACGTAGGTATCGATGACGTCGGTCGTCGGCAGCAGCAAGCCGTTGTCGCGGATGATGGCGTACATCATCGCGAAGTCGCCGTAAAATATTTTGCCGATCGCAAGCAGCATCATGATGACGACGGTCGGCATCAGCAGCGGCAGCGTAATGGATCGGATCTGCTGCCAGCGGCTCGCCCCGTCAATTTTGGCCGCCTCGAACAGCTCGCCGTCGATGCCGATGATCGCTGCGAGGAAAATGACGGCCAGCAGCCCCGCGTCCTTCCAGACGCGCATAAAAGTAAGAATGCCCGGCCAGGCGTCCGCCATCCCGTACCAGTTTTGCGGTCTCATCCCGAGTCCCTCAAGGATCTGGTTCAACAGGCCGTATTGAGAGGAGAAAATGTTGTAGACGACATAGCTGACGATGACCCAGGACAGGAAGTAAGGAAACAGGAACAGCGATTGCGACACGCGCAGGAACCATTTGGACCGGACCTCGTTCATGAGGATCGCCAGCAGAACGGCTGCGGCGTTGCCGAACACGATAAACAGGAAATTGAGACGGATCGTATTCCAGGTGACGCGCACCGCATTGTCGGACATAAAGAAAAATTCGAAATTTTTGAGTCCGACGAACGGGTTTTGCCAGAAATACGAGGTGTCGTAGCTGAACTTCTGGAACGCCATTAATAAATAAGGCAGCGTCGCATAGCCGAACACGAGCGTATAAACGATGGCTGGCAGCGCGAGCAAATAGCTGACAGGATTGCGCCAGATGTCTCTGACAAAGCTGCCCTTGCCCGTCTTCGACGCCGCGTCGGCACGCTTCCCGAAGCCGGGCCTTGATGCGGATGTTTGCATGATCGATCTCTCCTCTCGCCAGCTTGTCGTGATAGCCCCATTCTAGTGAGCGCTTTGGCAGCGGGTAAACTTAAAATAGCGGAAATCGAAGGAATCCTGGGAAATTGAAGGCCTTCGAAAACCGGATATTCCTAAAAAAACGCCGCAAGCGCCGCATTTGCCGCATTTATGAATGCGTTTCCATTGAAACGGCGGTTCCATCACGATACAATGCTAACTACAAGAAACCGGAGAGGAACATCGACATGACGTTATGGAACAACATCAAGCGGTACGGGATCTACCGAAGACTGCTCGTTTCCTATCTCATCCTTGTCCTCATCTCGATTCTGCTCGTGTCGACTCTGCTCTACCAGCGGTTTTCCTATCAAACGGAGACAGAGATCGGCCGGATGACGCTGACGAGTCTCGACCAGATCGAACGGACGACCGAAGCGGTGCAGAACAGTGCGGTGTCGATCGGCAACGAGCTCCTCCACGATCCGCGTTTGATCGCGGCCATGCTGAACGAAAAAGCCGATCCGCTGCTCGAGAACGAGGTCGTCGTCAAGCTGGCTGCGATCCAGGCGGTCTATCCGTTTATCGAATACATCAGCGTTTACAACGGCAACACGGGCCGCTACCTGAATTATCGCGGCATCACCAAGGAGATGGACGGCGAGCTGATCCGCCGAATCGAGAGCGGGAACGGCGACGGCGACGCTTCCATCTTCTTCGTCCCCCGTCTCCTCGATCTCACGCCGCTTGGCACCCCCCTGCCGCCGAAGCCGCTCTTGTCCTACATCCTCTACTCCAACTTCTCCAACCTCATGCCGCGCGACGGGGCGATCGTCATCAATGTGAACGAAGAGGCGGCCATTGGCGCGCTGAACCGCAGCGTCGCGGCGTCGCCGGGCAGCGAATGGATGGTCGTCGACAGGGACGGCGCAGTCGTCTCCCACAACGACGCGTCCAGGATCATGAATAATGTGTCCGGCGATGCCGATGTGGCGGCGGTCATGCGCGCCTCCGAAGACCGGGGTCACTTTGCGACGAAAAAGGACGGCGTCAATACACTCGTCACCTATTCCAAGTCCAAGGATACCGGTCTGACCGTCATCGGCCGTCGTCCATACGACGAGCTGCTCCTCTTCGGCGCGGGCGGCCGTCGTACGCTGATCTGGGCAGGCTTCGGTCTGCTGTCGGCCGTCGGCGTGCTATTCGCGTTCCGGCTCGCAAGCGGGATGTTCCGGCCTTACTCCGCCTTCCAGAGCCGTACGAGCACGCTCGAGGCGACCTGGAAGACGGCGTTCCCGCTGCTGCAGGAGTCTTACCTTCGCGGATTGCTGGCGGGCAAGCCGCCGTCCGACCAGGGCGGCAAGCTGTTCGACTGGCGGGCGGACGGCAGCCGGTACTGCGTCATCGTGGTCAAGTTCGACGAGTACAGACAGTTCCTCGCGCGCAGCAACAAGGAGCAGGAGCTGATCCGCTTCGCGATCCGCAATATTGCCGACGAGCTGACGGACGGCGTCGCCTGCCGGACGCTCGAGGCTGACAACGATCATTTGGTCATCCTGGCACAGCTATCCGAGCCGCGGCTGCCCGAACCGCTGCAGCTCGCGCTGGCCGAACTGCAGCTGAAGGCGAAGCAATATTTTCGTCTGTCCGTCTCGATCGGCGTCGGCGGCATCGCCGACACAGAGGACAAGATCAGGGACTCTTACCATTCGGCCTGTTCGTATTTGAACTACCGGTTTCTCCTTGGACACGGTTGCATCATCGACGAGGCCGCAGTCGCTTCGCGAGACGGCCGTGGCGGCGAATATCCCGCCAGGGAGGAGACCGTGCTGCTTGAAAACGTCCGGCTCGGTCGCCGCAAGGACGCCGAGCGAACCGTCGACCGCTTCCTGGACGCCATTCGCACGCTCGACTACAAGTACGCCTTTGTGTTCGCCAACCAGCTCGTCATCTCCGTGCAGAAGCAGTTCGAGAACGTGTTATCCTTCGACGAGGACGACTATGCGACGCACGCCGCCCTGCTCTTCTCGTTCTCCGAGTTCGAGACGCTGGACGAGATCGGATCGGCGCTCAAGCAACTGTGCGCCACCGTGGCCGACCGTCTCGAAAAGAAACGGAGCGCTCGCAATCTCGAGATCGTGGACAGCGTGCTCGATCTGGCCAAGGCGGCGTACAACAATCCGCAGCTGTCGCTGGAATGGGCGGCGGAACAAGTCGGTTACTCTAGCGGTCATCTGAGCAAGCTGTTTAAACAGGCGACAGGCCACTCGTTCAATGACACCGTGAACGCGCTTCGGCTGGAGGAGGCCGAACGGCTGCTCCGCCAGACGAGCGAATCCGCTGCGGCCATCAGCGAGAAGGTCGGACTCGGCGGCACTTATTTTTTCACGCTGTTCAAGAAGACGTACGGCATGACGCCGGCGCAGTACCGATTGTCCATGGCTGCGGACGAACCGGCCGACGGAGGGCGGCATGAGAATGGGGCATGACGGGCCGATCGGCAGCGGCTTCGGTAGCGGCTCCGGCAGCGACTTCAGCGGCGGCCTATCCTCTCGCCTGCCGCCAGGGCCGACGCATGATCGCCTCGAAGCCGGCAGGATCCGGTTCGAAGCCGAGGCCTGGCCGATCCGGCACCGCCACGCAGCCGTCGAGCCCCAGCTCGAACGGCTCCGACATGAAGCCGCTACCGATGCGGGTCATGCCGTTCTCCCTGCTCGCATTCGTTTCGTTGTGCTCCTGGATCAGGAAGTTCGGCACGGCGGCGCCGAACTGGATGCTCGCCGCGAAGCTGAGCGGGCTGAGCGGACAATGCGGAGCGATGGACGCATAGGAAGCCTCCGCCATCGCGGCGATCTTGCGCAGCTCCGTGAAGCCGCCCGCATGCGCCAGATCCGGCTGCAGCACGGCCGCTCCGGCCTCGAGCGCCTCGCGGAACGCCCATTTGCCCATCCAGCGCTCGCCCGCCGCTACCGGCACCGGCGCCGCATCGACGACGCGTCTGAGCAGATCGATGCGCTCCGGCGGCAGCGGCTCTTCCAGGAACAGAAGGCCAAGCGGCTCGAAGCGGCGGATGAGCTGCTGCGCGCGCGACAGATGCGTGTTGTGAATGTCGACCGCGATGTCGATCTCGCGGCCGACTGCGCATCGCACGGCCTCGACGCATTCGACGATCCCGTCGAGATCGGCCGCGCGCTCCAGCGTATCGGCGGGGCCGAAGTGCAGCTTCAGGCAGCGAAAGCCCCACTGAAGCAGCGTCTCGGCGGCGCGGGCCATTCGCGCCGGTGCCCGGGCAGCCCCATCCTCCGGTGCCGAACGGTAAGGGGACGGTCGATACGGCATGCCTGGCGCGACCGTATACGGCTGCTCGTCGTGGCAAGCACGATATACCTTCACCCGATCGCGGAATGTCCCGCCCAGCAACTTGTGAACGGGCAGGCCGTAGGCTTTGCCCGTCAAATCCCAGAGCGCCATATCGATGCCGCTGATCGCGCTCATCTTGACCGGACCGCCCAGATAGCCGCTGCCGGACTCGTACATCCGTTTCCACAGCAGCTCGAGCCGTGTCGGATCTTCACCGATCAGCAGCGGCGCCAGGCGGTTGACCTCGGCGATCACGACCTCCGGATGATCTTCCAGATAAGGCTCGCCGAGTCCGTACAGTCCCCGGTCGGTATGAATGCGGACCCATACCCAGGAAGGCGGTACCTTCAGCAGTTCAAGCTGCGTAATTTTCAATGCCATCCCCCTCCCCATTGATGCGTTCCCCCATTATTATTGTAGGAACAGCCAAGGGATCTGTATTTGGCGAATAGGCGTAAAAGGGTATCCGTTATTACGAATTTTTATCTTCTTTGAAAGGACTGTCTTCCTGTGACCGACTTGGATCTCGCCGCTTTGCATCCGCAGGATACGCTCGAGGCGCTCAGCGATTTTCGCTTCCCGCCCTATATTTCGCTCGCCCATATTTTCCATGCGCCGCGCGACTGGGGCTTCGCCGACCGTACGCTGAAGCAATACGCGCTCAATTATGTCATCGGAGGACGGGGCGAATTTACCGTGGAAAATAATGTCCACACCGTAGAAAAAGGCGACGTCTTTTTTTACCGTCCTTATGAGAAGCATGGCTTGCGCGCGCTCCCCGGCCGTCCGTTCATCTCGATCACCGTCGTGTTTCATTTCGATCGTTTGCCCTGTCCGGCGGAGGAGCTGCTGCACGGTGCTCACATGCTCGGACGCTTCGACGGGCATGCGGTGGAGCACCAATTCGCCGAGCTCGTCGCCAAATACCGTCAGCCGGGCCTCGAGAACGGCTTGCAATGCCAATCTCTGCTGCTGTCCATATTGGCCGAAACCTCCCGCAAGGTTGCCGAAGGCCGGCAGCAAACGTCCGTATCCCGCAAAAATTTGGCGAAGCTCGTGCTCGTGAAAAACCATATCGAAAACCGGCTCGATGCGAAGCTTGACGTAACCGAGATCGAGCGGATCGCCGGCATGACCTGGAACTATCTCATCGCCGAGTTCAAAAAAGCGTTCGGCATTACGCCGATGCAATTTCTCATCTGGGCGCGCGTGACCAAAGCCAAAGAGCTGGCGCTGCAGTCGCCGCTCTCGTTCGGCGAGATCGCTGCGCAGGTCGGCTACAACGACATTCACGCCTTCGGCAAAATGTTCAAAAAGAAAACCGGCATGAGCCTCACCGAATTTTGTTCTTCTCTGTACGACGCCGACCACCTTATTCGATGGCCTAAGGCGGTACGCGACGCGGCCGCAGCCGGGCTGAAGGACGATAAAATTTAAAAATCGCGATATTGGATACGCATTCCCCCTTTGCGGCTACTTACTTTTGCGGCTCGCACTTCTATACTGAGAGCGACCATCATCTCGAAGGGAATGAACGATGACATGACCGACGGAGCAAAAGCAACAGCCCCCGCCATAGCGGCAGATGCAAACGGCTGGAATCTGCTATGGGACGTAATGCGGGACGAAGCGCGTCTGGCGAAGACCGAGTCGGCTGACGGCGGGATGCAGACGGGCGAACGGACGGTATGGACAGGCAGTCTGCTGCCTGCCTTTGAGCTCTTCCAGGACGGGAAGGCATCGTACGTCAAAGCGACGGCGAAGGATGTGCTGCCTGCCGAAGACGGCCATTGGCGGATCGAGCTCGATCTGGGCGATCGCGGTTCCGGCCTTTTGTTGTGCGAAGCGTCCGCATCGGGGTTCCACGTAAAAAGACTGGAGGTCGACTGGTCGATCCCCACCTGTATCCTTTCGCTTCAGTTTGGCACCCGTCCGCTTACGGCGGACGAGCGCCGCCGCGCGCCTGACGCCTCCGCTGTCTATTGGCCGGATTGGTCGGCCGAAGGCTACTGTGTCCCTGCCGCCGGCTCTTCGCCGACACATTCGTTCTGGCGCTCTTGGGACATGGGCGCCGCCCGGCTGCCGCTCGGCAGCTTCGGCGATGCCATGGGTACGCCCTATGCGGCAGCCTTTCCTCGCCCGCTCTATGCCGCCGCCATGGGCGGCCGGCACGGCTGGCTCGCCTTCGGTCCCGGCGAGGTACCGGATGCGCCGCTGACGCTTAAGCTTCAGTCCGCCACGGCCGCCGTTCATTACGCCTACCGGGAAGATCTGTGGGAGCCGGCGGACGCCTTGAGGCGCGTCTGGAACGAGCCGCTCCGCCTCGCCTGGAGCGATTCGGGATATGAAGCGCTCGGCGCCTTGTTCGACAGCTTCGGTCCGTTCGAGCCCAAGTCCCCCTTGCATCTCCGGTCGTTTCTGTGCACCTGGGGCGACTTCAAGGAAGGACGGTTCGACCTGAAGCAGTTCGTCGACCGCGTGTCCGGCACCACGGCGGCGGACATGGTCATTCTGGACGAATCCTGGGAAACGTTCGACGGAAGCGCAGTGCCAAATTACAAGCGATTCCCGGACTTTGAGGCCGATCTCGCGAATATCCGGGCGCACGGCTACGAGCTCGCCTTCTGGCAGAGCGTCGGCTGGACTGACGATCCCGACTCGCAGGGGCTGACCAAGGAAGACCTGCTGTGCGGTCCGGACGGCGAGCCGCGCCAATGGCGATGGTCCGGCAGCCCGTTCGGCACCCATTTCCATTACCTGCTCGATCCGAGCTCCGAGCGGACGAGACGGCTGATCGTCGAGCGCACGACGCGTCTGGTGTCGCGATGGAAGCCGGCCGCTCTAAAGCTTGACTTCGGCTACGGCTACCCGGGGCCGGACGCGGCGGCGCCTCGCGATCCGGCCTATCGCGGCGAACGCCTGGCTTATTCGCTGCTGAAGATGGTGTACGACGCCGCCAAATCGGTCGATCCGGATATCACCGTCATTTACTACGGCATCCACCCGCTCATGCGGGACGTCGCCGACCTGATCAACATCGACGATCTTGGCGATGCCGGAGACAGCGCCACGCACGAGATCGCCGGCCACAATCAGCGCTGCCTGTGGGCATCGCTGGCGGCAAGGCACGGCATGGCGGTCAATACTTCGACCGGCTATTACTATGGCGCGCTCGGATCGATCCTGCTCGACACGGCAGTCGTAGGCGTCAACGGACTGACGCTTGGCGAACATGACTACGACGGCAGCCGGATGACGCCGGCCGATCTGAACCGATGGACGGCGCTCCAGACCTGGCATCGCCGCACCTGCGGCTGGAAGCCGTTGTGGCTCGACGCCGATCCGGGCAGCCTCAAGGGCGAGCCGCGGCTTGGCTCTTGGGGGCGGCTGGAAGCCGGTAGGGACAACGACTCCGGCTCCAGGCTCACAGCGCTCGCGCTTCGCGGCGACGAACGCGGTCAGCAGACCGTCTCGTATGCGGTCGCCGGCTCGGTCTCCTTTACCGGTCGATGGGCGCTCATCGCGCAGGACGACCGGGACATCGCCGATGCGAAGCAGGTGGCTTGCATCCCGTTCGAGGCCGGCGAGCTTGCGCTCGGCCGCTCGTTCAGCCGGGTGCGCGTCTTTGCTGCGGCAGACGGCAAAGTCGTGGAGGTGCGAGCGATCGAAGCCGGCGATTTGCCGGAGCACAAGCTCATCGTGACCGAAGCCGAGCTCGCTTCGATCGCCGGATTCGTGATCGAGAGCTGAGCGGCTCCGTACACTACTGAACCGGCTGTCCGTGCTTTGGCACGAACAGCCGGATTTTGTTGTGTCGCTTCTCCCCTACCCGCCAGCTGTCGACCTACTAGCACACTTACTGCGCGACTCCCCCGCCGACCGGCCAACTGTCGATCTACTTGCACACTTGATGTGCTTCAACCCCGCTGACCCGCCAACTGTCGATCTACGTGCATACTTGATGTGCGTCAACCCCGCCGACCCGCCAACTGTCGATCTACGTGCATACTTACTGCGCAACTCCCCCGCCGACCCGCCAACTGTCGATCTACGTGCACACTTGATGTGCTTCAACCCCGCTGACTCTCCAACTGTCGATCTACGTGCATACTTACTGCGCAACTCCCCCGCCGATCCGCCAACTATCGATCTACGTGCATACTTGATGTGCTTCAACCCCGCCGACCCGCAAACTATCGATCTACGTGCATACTTAATGTGCTTCAACCTCGCTGACCCGCCAACTGTCGATCTACGTGCATACTCACTGCGCAACTCCCCCCGCCGACCCGCTAACTGTCGACCTACGTGCACACTTACTGCGCAGTTCCCCCGCCTACCCGCCGTCTGTCGATCTACGTGCATAATTACAGCGCAACTCCCCCGCCGACGCGCCCTCTGCGATCAATATGCATTCTTCATGCCCGCTTCCCGCGCCTACCGTCCTCTCAGCCGTCCCTGCCCGCTCAGTCGATATTGCCGTACAGGACAAAGCCATTCCCTTCCGGCGCGATGGCTTCCTTCGCCTCCAGCGTCACGTTGCCCGCGAACAGCGCCGCCCCTTCCACGCCTTCCGCGCGCAGGAAGCAGGCCGTTCCCGGCGCGGCAGCGCTATTGCGGATGATCACGCCCCGGCCGCCGCGCAGCACGATGGCCGCGCCTTCATCCGCCTGCGGCTGGCGTCCGCGGAAGCCTTCGATCGCGACGTCCGCGAATGATTCGATCTCGATGCCGTTGCGGCAGTAGTCCGGCATGCCGTCCTCCCACGAGAGCTCGAAGCCGCGCAGCTTGAGTCCCTTCACATGCTTCGCGTACAAGGCGGGGATGTCATGGCCGAACACATTCATCTCCGCGTCCAGCGCCGGCCGGAAGTCGAAGTTACCGCCGAACGTTTCCATCAGCGGACCGCTTTTCATATGCATCCGGACGTTGTCGAAGACGATATTCTCCAGCGGCGTATGCGCGCTGCCGTGCAGCACGATGCCCTGCTCGCCCCGGATCGCGACGTTCGAGAACGTGACGCCGCGCACGTGTCCCGGCTTCACCTGACGATCCACGACCCGACCTGCGTGTTCAAGTCCGGGCAGCGCCGAGATATGAATCGGCTCCGCCTTGCCCCACCATTTGCCTTTATGCAGCCGGGTTTCGATCACGATATTGCTGAATACGATGTTCTCGATCGATTCGCCTTCGCGCAGAAAAAGTCCGATGCCCCGGTTGGAGTCGCGGATCACGATATTGTGGAACTGAAAATTACGAAAATTGTACGCATCCCAGCCGATCCGAATGCCCGCGGATCTGGACTGGATCATACAGTTCTGGACGACGATATTCTCGTTTGCGCCGCCGCCGAACCCTTCAGCACAAGGGCTGAACGCCAGGCCGTCGTCGCCGGCTTCGATATTGCAATCGCTGATGCGGACGTTGCGGCTGCGGCTCACGTCGATGCCGTCGGCGTTCGGCACGAGCAGGCTGTTCTTGATATCGAGCCCGGTCAGCAGCGCGCCATCCGTCCCGGCGACGTGGAGGCACCAGTTCGGCGCGTTGCGAATGTGCAAGCGGCTCACCTGGGCGTCCCTGCCGTTGAGAATGAGGATCAAGATGCCGGGCCTGCGCTTCATTTCGACCGGTCCGTCGTCCGCTTTATCGTTTTCCCGAAAATAAGCTTCGCCCTGCCGCGTGTACGACGCGTCGAAGTCGCGCAGCAGATCGGCGCTCGCGTACTCGGCAAAGGCGTCTCCGTTGCCGTCGATCGTGCCGCGTCCCTCGATCGAGAAGCGCTCCGCTCCGATCGCCGCGATCAGCGCCGTGTTCCGGTATTCGCTCGTATAGGGCAGCGCCGGATAGTCGTCCACGTTCGGACTGCCGAGCAGCACCGCCCCGGCATCCAGATGCAGCGTGACGTCGCTATACATAAACACGGTTCCCGACAAATAGGTTCCCGCGGGCAGCAATACCGTGCCTCCCCCGCTGTCGCGGCATCGCTCGATCGCGCGGTTGATCGCAACCGTGTCCAGCGTGCTTCCGTCGCCGGCCGCGCCGTATGCGCGAACATCGTATACGGTTTTTATCGTTGCCGTCATGCGGTTGTCCCCTTTCTATTTTTCCTCCACGATGCCTCATCGTTAAAAGACTGTCCCGCTTCGCAGAATCGTTCGCGCGGGGACAGCCTTCATTGCATTTTTATGAAGTCCGCTTCAACCGTCCGCCTTTCGATGCAAGCTTGCGGCAGGGTCAAGCGAGACCGTAAAATCCCAGCGGTTGGCATCGTACGGTAGTACCGTCTTCACCTTGTGAAGCAAATGCGCCGCATAGACGTCGTCCAGATAGCCGGTTGCCGGCTCCAGCGCGGCCGTATAATCGCCATTGAAGACGCCGTAATTTTCCCAGACCGCCAGGTATGGCACATCGGCCGGATCGTACAGGTACGTTAACGCCTCTCCCGTCGCGGGATCGATAATCCCTGCGCTGCCCGTCGTTACGTCGCCCTCGAACCAGTATTTTTCCGATTGCACGCCAAGCTTGTCTCCGATCGCCGCGAGGTCGGCATGCGGATTCCCGGCTAGCGGATAGGCGGTTCGCCCGTAAGGCTTCGGCGTCATGCGGTTGCCATGGGAGTATTGATAGACGACCGAGTCGAGCTTCGGATCGACGACCCAGCGCATGCCCGGCCGTATCGCCAGCAGGTTGTGCGCGCACCACAAATACGAAAAGGGAAACGGCGTGGGATTGCGAACCTCGTACGTCGTAATCAGCTGCCTGCCCGATAGCGAGACCGTTTTGCCGAAAATATACGGAACCTGAACGCCGTGCACGTGCAAGCGGACGTTGGTGGCTCCGAGCTCGCAGTCCCAAGGCAGCGTCCACACTTCGCCGTGATCGGGATACCTGGCATGCTGCCAGGGCTCGTCCGGGCACGGACATGCCAGAATCGTCGGAAACATCTCGTCCCAGCCGCTGCGGTCGCCTTCGTCCCACTGCATGCCGTACCGCAAAGGCGTCCATGCTGCGTCGCTTCGATACACCCAATCACGCCCGGTCGCCCGATCGATCAGGGAGACGATCTTGCCGCCGCGCGACGGGACCAGCTCGACGCGCAGCGACTCGTTCTCGCCGACCACGCTGTAGCAGCCTTCGAACGTAGACTTGCGCCATTGACCTGCCGCCATTACGTCCATCTCATCAACCTCCGGAATTAGATAACCTCGCGCTCATCGTTGCCCGGCAAGGACGGATGCGCCGCATGCGGCTCCGTCTGGTACCAGAACGCCGTGGAGGCGATGTCGCTTTGCTGCGGAAGGTAGCGCCCGCCGGACCGCCAGCCTAGATCCTGGATCGTCACCCGCAGGTCCTGCTCGAAGCGGATCGGGTCCTGCACATGCCAGCGGTATATGCCGAATCGCTGCTGGCTGCGGTACAGGCCGTCCGGCTTGATCACCTGATGCATGCCGAGGAAAGGCGTGGAATAGGTGCCGTATTCGCCGTACGGATGCTCCCAGTTCCAGGCGCCGCCAAAGTAATCCTCCGTCCCGGTGCCGCAGATCGTCGGGAATTCGCCGTCGCCGTCCATAAAAAACTTGATCTCGCCTTCGCCCCACCAGCCCGTATTGTTCACCTGCCAGGCGAGATAGGTGCCGACATAATGACCTTTCCCCTTCACGCCGTCCAGTATCGTATGAACGTCCTTATAGGCAACGGGATTGCTGCGACGCCATTGCGCGTGAAAATAGGCCATATCGGCAGGCACATCCGTAAGCGTGTAATCGATCTGGTAGTAGAGAACGGTTTTCTCCGTCGACGCGTTTTCCATCGTGATGCGCGCCGCCTTGCGGAACGGCATCTGCCAGTAGCAATTCATCCCGCCGGCCGGATTGACGGCGACGGGGAACGAATTCACGTTGCAGCGCTCGAGCCAGCCGTTGCAGAAAAAATCGCCGACGGGCACTTCGACGGAAGGCAAATCCTCGTCGTCCCAGTAGAACCGAATGATGAAGTCGCGCCAGAACTTCGGGGCGCATGTGAGCCAGATATGCTGGATGGCGCCCGGACCCGCGATATCGGCCATCGTGAAGACGGCGCCCGGCTCGATTTCGACGGAAGGGGATACTTTCCAGCCCAATCCCAAGTCCCGGGCGCAGCCGGCGCCGGTCCCTTCAGTCGCCATGCCGCCCTTGCCCTTCTCGCCGGTGAAATTTTCCGCGCTGATCGACCGCGTCTGCGCGTTCGACAGCTGCGCCAGATTGCCGAGTCCGAGGTTCAAGCCGTTAAATGAATACAATCGTGTCAGCTCCTTAGACCGCTTTGCGATCATCGATGGTTATATCTTGCCCTTGCGAATCTTCGATTCTACCAGAACAGGTCGTTGCCGCCTCTTAGCTTCATCAGCGCTTCGGCGAAAAAGTAGTCGCCGTAAATGATCGGTACGTCCACGTTCGAGTCCTTGGCGAAATAACCGGTCGCATGCAGCAGCAAACCTTGCTCCTTCTGCTCCCACGCGCCGTAGTTCTCGTCCAGCGAACGGACGACGTCAGCTGCCGCAGAGCGGAAAAAGCGCGCGTCCGCCGGATCGGCATACAGCGCGATCTCCAGCATCCCCGAAGCGGCGATGGCCGCGGCGGACGTGTCTCTCGGCATGCCCGTCGAATCCTGCAGCAGAAAATCCCAATACGGCGCCTTGTCCGCCGGCAGGCGGGACAGAAAGTAATGCGCAGCACGCTTTGCCGCATCCAGGTAACGCTCCTGGGCGGTATACCGGTAGCTGAGGGCAAAGCCGTAGAGCGCCCAGGCCGTTCCCCGCGCCCAGGCCGAGTCCGCGGCGAAGCCTTGACCGGCGAGCGCCCCGCTGCGCGCGCCGGTCTCGGGATCGAAGCAGACGATGTGGTACGCCGACCCGTCCGGACGCAAAAACTCGCGCAGCGCCATGTCTGCATGTCGCATGGCGATATGCTTGTACCTCGGGTCCCCGAGCTCCTCGGAGGCCCAATAGAGCAGCGGCAGATTCATTATGCAGTCGATGATCGCCCAGCCGCTGTGGTCCTCGCCGTCCCAGTCGGGCCAGGCGCGGATAAAGCCGCCGTTCACGTTGAATCGTCCGGCCAGCAGATTGGCGGCCATCAGGCCGTGACGCCTCGCGGCCGGATCGCCCAGCAGCTTGTACTGGGCTACGCTGCTCAGGCTGAACATGAAGCCGACATCGTGATGCAGCTCGTCGTATGCGACGAGCGTCTCGCCCAGTCTCGTCTCCAATT
Source organism: Cohnella sp. GbtcB17 (assembly GCF_019091135.1). Lineage (GTDB taxonomy): Bacteria > Bacillota > Bacilli > Paenibacillales > Paenibacillaceae > Cohnella. The sequence goes on from NZ_JAGXJW010000026.1 coordinate 66,758, forward strand.
CTACTGCTGTCTTTTTGAGCAGCTCCCCACCCGTTTCCCGATAGGCCAGCCAGAGCATGCCGGGCCAGAAGCCCGCTCCCCAGTCGTGCGCGGGGCACGAATTGTAGACGCCGTCAAACGACGCATGCGGAAAACGCGCGCCGATCTCGGTCGCATTGCGGCCGATTTTGGCGATCGTCCGCTGCCATGCCGCTTCGACCCAAGCTTCCTTCTCAACCGTTGCCATCGGCTTCGTTCCCCTCCTTGTCTTCCTCTCTGTAAATACGGATCGTCCGGCTTCCCGAACGCGTCGGCCGCTTCTCGCGAAGCACGATTCTGTACATGCGCTCGCCCCAGTTGCGGATCAGCCTCGACGCCATCGTCGATATCGGCTCGACGACGGCTTCGAGGTGATCCCGATCGAACGCGAGCACCGCCGCGCGGCCCGGGGCATATTCGAGTCGTATCGTACCGTCTGCGGCCGGAAGGGGCTCGCAGGGCGTCATCAGACTATAAAAGAGATCCGACGTCTCGTTATCCAGCTCGAAGCGGTCGGCGATCTCGATCTGCGGCCGCTCCGCACGGTCGAGCGTGAACGTACGCCGCCACACGCGAATGCCGGCCTCGGCCGGATAGGCATCGGCGATATCGAGCGATAGCCGGGAGACGCCGTCGTCGTTCGCGTCCTCCGTTTCGTATATGGCATCCTTGGCGCGATATTCAGCACCGCTTCGCTGCAGCACGCCGCGCACCGTCGGCAGATTGTGATACTGCGATTGCAGGTACCACAGCGAATAGCGGTCCGGCCCGAACGTCTGCGCCGTATATTCCTCGGTCCCGAGATCGACGAACAACGGCCTGCCGTCGACGAACGCCATGAAGCTGCCGACATCGTTATGATTGTGGGATTCGAAGTTGTGGCCCCCCTTGGCGGCGAGGAACAGCCCTTCCTCGCTGCCCTCCCGCTGCCGCGCGGTCATTACCTGCGCCGACGGCAGCCAGGCGTCCCGCACATACGGCGCCCTGGCGGCGGACTCGAGCCGTTCGCGCTCCTGGAAGAGCGCATACAGCTGCGCATACAGCTCGAACCAGATATGAATGACCGGTTCGCCTTCGGGCAGACTGGCGCCGAGGTTTTGCAAGCGCAAGTCTTTAGTCGCCTTACCGTACCGGTACATAACGGCGCCGCCGATCAGCGGCTTGACGTCGCCGTCGGCGAAGTCGACGAAGTAGCGCCCGTGAATATGCGCTTTGTAAATGTAATTGCCGATATCGCGAATCAGCGGCTCATCGAACACGTCGATCGTGCCGCCGGTGGCCGCGGCCAGCAGCTCAAGCGCTACGTACAGTCCGCCGCCGGACGGCCCCCAGTAGCCCGGGCCTTCGTCGCAGCAGCCGTCCGGCGAATAGGTGCCGACAAACGCGTCGAGGCTGCGCATGATTTTGTATACTGCCTCGGCGCGCCGGTCCGGGTCTTCCTCCAGCAGCAGAAAGCCCATTAGCGCGCTGCTGTTGCACCAGGGATTCCAATTGTTGACGCGGACGCCTTCCTTGAATCCCATCCACCAGTAGTCGTCGCGCTTCATATAAGGAATCAAGAGACGCGTCCGGACTTCGTCCGCGATTCTCCGGCAGATGCGCGGGCTGATCGCATCGAGCCGGCTCTGCATCGTGTAGCGGATCCACAGCAGCAGGTCCGAGGTTGTCGACGTCACCAGCTCGACGAGATGATCCGACGCGTCTGGCATGCATTCCTGCAAATTTTCTTTCGTGTGCAGACGATGAAGCGGCGGCACCCAGGTCGTCTCTTCGCAGACGACGAAGATGCCGTTGATGACCTGGTCCAAAAAACGGCCCTTATCCTCGATGCACTCCGCAATCGCCAAAATGCCAAGCACGCTGCGGCGTTCGAAGACGGCTCTGGATCTCGTGTCCAGTTCGCCGCTTTTCCAGTACGCCCTGTAATGCTCGACTTTCAAGGCGGGCCAGTCGTAATCCGCGTACCGCTCGGCCAGCGCGATCCAGCGGCTGCGGGTGTCGGGCAACAGCGACTCCCAGGAAGGCCGGTCTTCCGCTTTGGGAAATGGGGTGATCCGGTCGGGCGGCAAAAGCGCCGCCTTCACGCTCGACAATTCGTAACGGTCTGCCAGCATCCGCTGCATCTCTCCTTTCAAGCACCTATTATAAAATTCAGGGGTCGTCCGCTATATACTAAAAATCGCACATTCGTTGACCTTTGTTATCCACTTTGCGCCCGCTCAGGCGAACGTAAACCCGCGCACCGACTCGGCCAGCCATACCGCCGTGCGTTGCCGACCCGCAGCCGCGTTTTCAATGTCGTTGCCGACGAACGCATTGTCCGCCGATGCGCCGTTGACATAGACGCCGTAGCCGGGCGTTGCCTCGCTGCCGTTGCCAGCGATGATGTTGCGCGTCCAGCGGTTGCCGATCGAGCCGTTCCCCGGCTTCTCTTCCCGGAAAAAAACGCCGCTCGCACCGTTGTCCGAAATGAGGTTGTCATCGAATCGATTGTAGGAGTCCTTATGGCCAATCGAGATGCCGAAGCTGCCGTTGCCGCATATCCGGTTGCGGCTGAACTCGCCGTGCTGCACTCGCCAGCAGATGAACAGGCCGGCCAGCCGGTTGCCCTCGAGCACGCAATCCGTCACGAGGCTGCGCACCGAGCCCGCGCCTGGATGAAGCCCCGAGCCCGTGCAGCCGGTGACGGTGCTGCTGCGGACCGTGATGTCCTCCGTGATCTGCCACGAGATGCCGTCGCCGTTGAAGTCCCGCACTTCCACATGGTCGATTCGGCATTCTCCCGCTTTATACAAATAAATGCCGCCGCCCCTGCAGCCGCCGATCGGATGATTGTCGCTTGCCGCGCCGTCCACGACCAGATCGCAGATGCGCACGTAGCGTACGTCGACCGCCTCGATGATCGAGCAGGCGTTCGTCACCGTGCCGCCGTCGTCCGCGTGGTAGTCCCGCTCGAGATGACGGTCGAAGTGCAGGACGTTCCCTTCGATTCGGGTGATGACGGCAGTGCTCTCATCCCAGCCCCACTTTTGGGAATCGTCGTACAGCTGCAGTCCCATGCCGGGCTCGAACAGCGAAGCATCCGCCACCTCGGCCTGCAGCTCGCCGTAGTCGGCATCCCTCGTGAATCGCGTCTTTACGCCCCATGTCTTGCGCAGCACCGTGCCGGCGCCCTCTCCCTGGAGCGTCATGCCGCTATACAGGCGGATCGGACCGGTCATCCTGAAGACGCCTTGATCCAACCGGATCGTCCCGCCATCGCCGCTTCGACGCAGCCGATCGACGGCTGCCTGCACGGCGGTCGACGTGAAGCCCTCTATATCGCAGGCGGGACCGCCTACCGTGATCGTCCTTCCTTTTCGGCACAGCATATTCGCTTGCTTCATCGTCATTCATTCTCCTCTCCTGTCGGTCACTCACACAGGCCGTACCGTTCCAGCAGCTCCCGGTGATGCGCTTTCATCCGCAGATAGCCTTCCGCCGCAGCGCCGTTGCCCCAATCGAAGATCGTGAATTCACCCATGCCGCCTCCGTTGTCGTCGGCGACGCCGCCGTGTCCGTAATTTTCCATCATAAAGCCGTAGTCCTTCTCGTTAAAAAACGGATGCGCCTTCTCCCATTGCGCCTTGGAGCCGGGATTTTCCGGCGCATACATCATGACGAACGCGCTCCGCAGGGCGGCGATGCCCCTCTCGATATATTCCTCGCGATGAAGCGCTATGCCGTATTCGACGATAAGCTCCGCGAACAGACTCTGGCGCGCGTCGTTCCATTCCCCGTCGCAGTTCATGACGCCGAATCCGCCCAGGGCGCCGACATAGATGTAAGGCGGCTGCCAGGAAGCCTGCGTCATAAGCAGCTCGTCGAGACACCGCTCGCCAAGCTTCAGGTAATTCGCATCTCCCGTCTGCCGGTAGCAGGCCAGGAACGCTTCCGCCGTCCAGAACATGGAGAAGTTGCACTGCTTGTACATATCGTTGCGGATAACCTTGCGGCCGACCAGTTCCTCGCTGCCGTAGCGGCAGCAGGACCAATACGTTTCAAAGTCCTCCCAGCGTCCGCTCGGCACGATGTCCGAAGCGACTGCGTCGGCTGCCTTCAGCGCGGACCGCAAATAACGCGACTTGCCCGTAATTCGGTACAGTGTCATCAGAAACGTAACCGACATCGATGTCTCCGGCGAATCGTCCAAAATGCCAAGCGGCGCAAGCGTATTCATATCGAGCCATGCCGGAAAAAAGCCGCGCGCGTCCTGCAGTTCCACCAGCGCGTCCGCATAGCGCAGCGCATATTCGAGCAGCCGCGGATCCTGCTCCAGCTCTTCGTACCAGCGGAGCATCAGCAGCGCCGTCCAGCTCATATCGAGCAGATGATACGGCGCCGAACGAACCGGATGCCTGTCGTGCAACGGATTCCGGTTCGAATTGCCCCAGTAGGCGGTCTCCCAGCCCTTCGACCGGTTGACGGTTGTGCCGTTGTCCGCCGTCACCCGCTCCATCTCCGTCGCGACGATGGACGGGAACAGTCCGTTCCGCTGCGGCGCAGCAAGCGCCAGCTCCTTCGTTAGCCGCGCGCGACGAAGCAGGTCGGCATCGCCCGTAGCGACGCCCTGCCTGAACATGCCCTGCGCCGAGCGCAGCGAGCTGAACCAGGCCTGATTCCAGACGGAACGGAATTCCCGTTCGTTGACGGGGCCCGGATAATTGGGACTTTGCGTCACGTTGACGATAAAGGCGGCCGCGCCGACCGTGCGTCCGTCCAGCTCGAATTGCTGCCAGACGCTGTCCTGCCAGCTGTCGAACGCCCAATCGTACGTGCGGCGGACCAGCCGCTCGAGCGGAAGCTTCGCCGGCGCGCCCAGCCGGAATAGCGGGCTGCCCCACCGTTCCCACAAAAAACTTAAAATCGGCCGCCAAGGGTTGGCCAGCGTCTCTTCATCGTCGAACGTCATCAGATAGCAGCCGACCTGCACCGTCCCTGCGGGGTAGACGGCGCCGGGCGCTCGCTCGTACAGCACATGCTCCCGCACCAGGTACTCGGACATGCCCAAGGTCATTCGGTTGCGGCCGGCATCGTTGTCCATGTACCAGCGCACCGGCGTTCCCCGGCCCATCAGGTCCAGATCCGGCACGAGGACAAGTGCCTGTCGTTCGTCGCTCGCGATCAGCGCAGGAGACCGGAAGCTGTGCTGATCGATAATATGACAGTCCTCGGGCGTAAGATGCGGCGCCCAATGGAATGTCGGTGCGAACGCAGGCGAGATCTCAAGCCGCCAGTCGTCCTGTTCGACCGTCTCCTCCAGCCGGAACGAAAGCGTCAAATGATAGATGCCTTCCGAAATCCGTCGGCCGACCGCTTCGGGACTTGCCGCGCCAAGCGTATGGCAGGCGATCCGGCCGACAAATCGGCTTAGCGCCGGGTCAATTTCAATATCGAGTTCTTGTCCCTGCATGCGTACCTTTCCTCCCTTGCCGATCCGGCTTTTGCGGCTAACCTCTGCGCACGCCGTCCCTGAACTCCTGCGGCGTCTGTCCGGTCATTTTCTTGAAGCAGCGCGCAAAGTAGGCCGCGGATTCGAAGCCGACCGACCTGCCGATCTTATGAATTTTTTGCTCGCTGCCGAGCAGCAGCTCCTTCGCTTTTTGGATGCGGTTGTCGACGATATAGTCGGTCAGGCTGATCCCCGTCTCCTGCTTGTACAGCTTCGACAGGTACGAGGGAGACAGATAGACAGCTTCGGCCAGCCGCGTGAGCGAGAGATCGCCCTCCAGGTTTTCCTTGATATAGTCCTGCACCTTCCGAATGACCTCGTTCGACTGCTGCTCGCTCTCGTCGGACTTCATCTCGAACAGCATGTCCGCGAGCTGCCGGAAGCTGGCGGTCGCCTCGCGCCAGGTGGCATGCTCCTCGATGCTGAACAGCCTGTTGATGTTGAAGCGGTCCGACACCGGCTTCATGAGCGCCCACCGGTTGATGTACGTAATGAACATGGACACCATGCCGTAAAAAATCTCGACGGCCGTCCCTGTCCGCGAGAAGGAAGCGCCGTCGATCGTCCCCATGAATTGATCGAACAGCGCCAAAAACGCCGCGCGGTGTCCCTTTTCCAGAAAGTCGGTCAGCAGCTGTACGGTCCGCATCTGGGCTCTGCCGTCAGGGCGTTCCCGGAACGTATCGAACAGCTGCTGATCGGACAGCAGCACCTCCTGTCTCGTGCCGAGGCCGCGCGCGAACAGGAAGGACAGCGTATCGAAGCGCTGCGCGATCAGGTGCCATGGGAACGGCTCGCTGACCGTCATGAACGAGCAAGGCGTATTCAGGTAGCTGCTGCACGAGGCCTGGATCAGCTCCATGTAGCCGTTGATCTGGTGAATCGGCCAGCCGGCCGTCTCTTCGCCGAGCGCGGCGGCCGGCCGCTTGTATTGCAGCAGCCAGACGAAGCGGTCCTGCCGGTATTTGATCTGAACGATGCGGAACGCGTCCTGCAAATATTCCTCCGCAATGTTGTGCACCGCATACAGGAACAGCATCTTGTCGGATTGGCTCATCTCTTCCTTCCAGGCGTCGACGCGCCCGAGTATCATGAGCAGCGGCTCGTCCGCCTTCAGCGGAATGTGCAGCTCCCGCAGCCGCGCCTCGGCATCTGTGATGCTCTGGAACACTTCGGCGCCGCTCAGCAGATCCATCCAGAACTCCCGCTGCAGGAGCGGAAGCGCCTGCGTCAGCCTGCCCTCGGCCTTGCGAAGCAGATGCTCCAGCGCAAGCTGCGAATCCAGCGCCTCGATTGCCTTACGCACTGCCTTCAATATTTGCGCGTCGCCTTCCGTCTTCAGCACATAGTCCGTCGCGCCGTTGCGGCTCGAGCTGTGGATATAATCGAAGTCGTTGTAGCCGGTCAGGAAAATGACCTTGCAGCGCGGCCAGCGCTGGTTGATCTCCTTCTGCAGCGATAGACCGTTCATCTCCGGCATCTCGATATCGGACAAGACGATATCGATGCGCGTCGAACGCAGACAAGCCAGCGCTTCATGGGCGGAATACGCCCAATACAGCTCCAGCTCGGGAAATCCTTCGAGATCGGAGAAAAAGTCGATCAGGCCGTCTACGATGATCGGTTCATCGTCCACGATCAGCAATCGGTACATGGCTATACGTCCCTCCGCTCCTGGCGTGGACGGAAGGCATCGGTCCGGCGTGCGCGACCGAATGCCTTCCGCGCTTCTCTATTATTGGTCGGCTCGCTTCGGACCGTCCTCCTTGTCGACCATCAGATCGGCCGAGCGCGCCTCACGGTCCGGCAGCGTCGGAAACGGCGCGGACGGCAGCGTCTGATACCAGTACGCGACCGAACAGTAATCGTCGCTGCGCTCGAACAGACAATTTTCCGCCGGCGCCCCGGCAGCCGGATAGCAGACGGCGTCTTCGCCATAGCCCAGCTTGGCGGATTCGCGCGGACCGTAGCCGATCTGCTGTACGGTCACCTTCAGCGAGTCCCGGAAGTAGATCGGGTCCTTGCCGTGGAAGCGGTAGATGGAAAACAGCGCGTTCGGGTAGTCGACCATAGGCGCTCCTTGCTGCGGCGTATTCACCTCGCGCAATCCCCAGGCGCTGCCCATATAATCCTCGAGCCCGGTACCGCAAATCGTCGGGTATCGGTCGTCGTCGTCGATAAAAAATTTGACCTCGCCTTCTCCGAACCATGTTTTCTCCTGGAGTATGCTTCGGACACCGATGACGGTGCCCAGATAAACGCCCGACCCGTTGATGCCGTCGACAATCGTATAATCTTCATACAGCGGACACAGATTCGAGCGCCTGAACTGGGCGTGGAAATAGCCGGCGTCCTCGTCGAGCTTGTCGCCGAGCGTAAAATCGACCTGATAAAACAACAAATCGATATCCATGCCGGAATCGTTCTCGATCGTAATGCGCGCATGGGTTCGAAACGGCATCGGAATCCAGCAGTTGAAGCCTCGTTCGTCCTGCATGGAGACGTAATCGGACATCATGTTCCGCTGCCTGCCGTGTGCGACGCCGAAAAAGTCGCCGAGCGGCGCTTCGACGCTAGCATGCGTCTGACCGTCCCAATACATCCGGACGATCAGATTGCGCATCGCCTGCACGTTGCCCGGCGGAATCGTGCACCAGATATGGCGCACGATTCCCGTTCCGCTCACGTCAAGCAGCGTCTGCACCGCATTCGCTTTGAACGGTCCGATCGCGGCGGAGCCTTTGCGACCGTTGTTCGCTTGGCCGCCGGCGCCGCGGGCCGCCGTCGGATTTTCCGCAGTGGCGGCATACGAGCGGATATTGGTCGGGCATGAATAGAGCATGTGTTATTTTCCCCTTTCTCTTGCGGATGCCAGTTATTCTTTGACGCTGCCCATGACAATACCTGTCATGAAGAAGCGTTGGAGCAGCGGGTAGATCAGCAAAATCGGAAGCGCACCGAGGAAAATCTGGGCGGCCTTGATGTTGCGGTCGGACACGTTCTTCAGCTTGTCGATATCGTCAAGCGACAGATTGCTCATGTCCCTGGCGACGATAATCGTCTGCATATAGCTCTGCAGCGGATATTTATCAGGCTGATTCATGTAGATAATGCCGTCGAACCAGGCATTCCAGTGACCGACGGTGGCGAACAGCGTGATCGTCGCAAGCGCGGGCAGCGACACCGGCACGACGATCCGCCACAGCGTGCTCCACTGGTTCGCGCCGTCCATGAACGAGGCTTCGAGCAGCTCCTTCGGAATGTTGCGGAAGAAGTTCAGCAGCAGGATGACGTTGAAGATCGGCAGCGCGCCCGGCAGCACAAGCGCCCAGATCGAATTCAGCATGTGCAAATCCTTAATGACGACATAAGTCGGGATCAGGCCGCCGTTGAACAGCATCGTGAAAACGAACAGCCAGACGAAGGCCGTGCGAAACCGAAGCTGCGATGAATCCTTGGACAGCGGATAGGCGACCAGTATCGTCACAAGCATATTGATCGAAACGCCGAGCAATACACGCTCGATCGTAATGCCGAACGAGCGCAGGAACTCGGGCTTCGTCGCGACGTACTTGTAGGCGTCAAGCGTGAAGTCGACCGGAAAAAAACGAACGAGTCCGCTGGCCGCCGCGTAGCTCGAGCTGAAGGAGATCGCCAGCACCTGAATGAGCGGGAATATGCAGAGCAGGGATAGCAGAGCCAGCAACGTATAGTTGCAGTATATGAAGGCCGTGCGTCCCGGACTTTTTCGTCGTACCATTACGGCCCCTCCTTAAATAGCGGTGGATGTTGAGCGTGGAGACGGTTTGCCGTCAGAAGATGCGATAGTTGGCAAACCGGTAGGCGAGCATGTACGAGACCGAGATAAGCACGAACGAGACGACCGACTTGAACAGGCCGACAGCGGTCGCGACGCCGAACTGGAAGTTGATCATGCCCAGGCGATATACGTACGTATCGATAATGTCGCCGGTGGAATACACGACCGGACTGTACATATTGAAGACTTGGTCGAAGCCCGCATTCAGCACGTTGCCGAGGCTTAGCGTCGCGAGCAGGATAATGATCGGGAGTATGCCGGGCAGGGTGATGTACCAGGTCTGCTTCCGTCTGCCGGCGCCGTCCATTTGAGCTGCTTCGTACAAGTTCGGATTTATGCCCGTCAGGGCTGCCAGGTAGACGATCGTATTAAAGCCGAATTCCTTCCAGACGTCGGAGATGACGAGCACCGGCTGGAACCAGGACGGGTTGCCGAGGAAAAAGATCGGTTTGATGCCGAACAGACCAAGAAATTGGTTGACGATACCTGTCGAAGGCGATAAAACGTCCATGAGAATGCCTGCGAGAATGACCCAGGAAAGAAAGTGCGGCAAATAGATGAGCGTCTGCACGCCTTTGCGGAAATACGCCTTGCCGACTTCGTTCAACAGAAGCGCGACGACGATCGGAACGATCAGCCCCGCGATCATCTTCATGACCGCGATCGATACCGTGTTCCGCAGCACGGTCATCGTATCGTCGAGCGAATAGACGTACTTGAAATTTTCAAAGCCGATGTACTCGGAGCCGAACAATCCCTTGGTCGGGTTGAACTGCTGAAAGCCGATGGCCAGCCCCGCCATCGGGACGTAGTTAAAAATGACGATGAGCGCGAGTCCGGGCAACAGCATGAGGTACAGGCTGTAATTGCCGAGCTTGAATCTGTTGTTCATGGCCGCTCCCTTCCTTTCTTTGCGAAGAAAGGGAAGCTACGCTTCCCTCCCTTCGCGCGATTGTTTATTGATGGTTTTGCGCGTACCAGTCGTTCACTTCCTTCGTGATCTGATCGCCCCCGGATTGCTTCCAGGTATTGACGTATTGATCGAACGAATCGACCGGATCGCCCAGAATGATCTTGGTGATCATCTTCGATTCCAGGTCCATCAGGATCGAACCCTTCGTCGCCATGGTGTTCGTAGGCGCGCCGAGGAATTCGTTGATCTTGATCAATTTGTTGTCCTTGTATTTGCCGAGCACGGAGAACGATCCTTCGGGTCCCCAAGTTCGGTCGTCGCCCCACTTCGTCAAATCGCCGTCCTTATAAGCTTTAAGCGCGTTGTAGTAGAGCTTTTGTTCCGGTCCGAGCTTGGAGGTATCGCCGGATTTCATCGCTTCGGACACGGCGTTGAACGCGATCTGGTTTTTCTCCGGATGCTCGCCCTGTACCGCGGCGTAATTGAAGTAACCGTATTTCTTGTCGCCGACCACTTGCGAGTGGTACTTTTCCGGCTCTGCGTTTTCGCTGAATATATGCTCAAAAAACATATTCATCATCTTCACGACGACTTCGGGATGGCTCATCCCCTTCTTCACTGCGATGTTCGAATATGCAGTCGGGTCGGGTACCTGCACCATCGCAGGCGTACCGTCGGCAGAAGGAATCGGATAAGGCTTCCATTCAAGACTCGGGTTATTCTTTTTGGCCATGCCGTCGATCGGCCAGCCGATATTCCAGAAGTAACCGAAGTGGACGCCTGCCTTGCCTTGATTTTCGGCTTCGGCGGCTTTGGCGCCGTCGTATACGACGAACTGCGGATCGATCGCGCCGGCCTTGTACAGATCCTGCAGCGCTTGAAGCGCAGGCTTCATCTCCGGCTGAATGCCGCCGTAGACGAGCTTGCCGTCCTTGTCCTTGACCCACATCGAGGTCGAGGCGCTCGAGTACGGGTAAGCGTGGAAGGCATTGAAAAATCCGGCGAGACCGGCATAGCCGTCGTAGAAGTTTTTGCCCATCGTCAGGCCGATCGTATCCTTTTTGCCGTTGCCGTCCGGATCCTGCGAGACGAACGCTTTGATGATGTTCAGCAGATCGTCCATCGTGTTCGGCTCAGGCAGATTCAGCTTCTTCCGCCAATCTTCTCTGATCCAAACCATGTCGACGTTGTTCAGGCCGCGGGTCGTGCCCGGGATCGCCATCAGCTTCCCGTTGAACGACGCTGCTGTCATCGCTACGCCGTTGTTGGCCGAATATGCTTCCTTCACGAGCGGCGACGCATATTTGTCGAATACTTCGGTCATATCTTCGACCAGGCCGGCGTCGACAAGCGTCTTCAGCTGCTTCGTATTGACCGGGAAGAAGTCGGGCAGGTCGCCGGAGACGATCGAGAGATTCGTCTTTTCTTCGCAAGTCGTGCCCGCCGTGCTGACCGTCCACTTGTTCGTCAGTTTAACGCCAAGCTCTTCCTGATAAGCGCGATACCAGACGTTGTTGTCGATCGAATCCCCTTCGGGATACGTCTCCGCATCGTTCATGCAGCGGAACGTCGACAGGCTGATCGGCGGGTCGTACTTGCCGAACGGGTCGGAAGCCGTGCCTCCGGCCGATGACGCCGAAGCCGAAGCGGAAGCGGAAGCTTCGGTTGAAGCTGTAGCGCTTACATTGCCGGACGCGCCGTTGTCTTCGTCCGCATTTTTCGAATTGCTGCAGGCCGACACGAGAAACGTTAGTGCGAGGCAAACGGTGAGTAGCGGTTTGGTTCTGGTCTTGCTCATTTGTGATCCCCTCCGTTGACTTTTTTGTTTGCAAGTTGATTATATCGGGGGCCGTACAGGCTCATATATACTAAAAACGCGTCATTCGTTGCAGTTTCTTATCCTGTTTCCTGCGAAGGCTGCCTGTCGATTACAAGCTCTACCCGCAGTCCGCCCTGCTCGCCCCTCTCGGCCGAGATGCCGCTCGTTTTACCGAATTGCAGCTGCAGACGCCGTTTGACATTGCGGATGCCCGTCATTTCCTCGCCCGGAGCGGACGATCGCAGACTGGCCTGCAGCTGGGCCAACTGCTCGTCCTCCATGCCCGGTCCGTTGTCCTCCACGACGATCCGGATGAGGTCCCCGCCGGTGATCCGAATCTTGATGAGGCCGTCCTCCCGTTTGCGCTCCATCCCGTATTTGTAAGCATTCTCGATGATCGGCTGCACGATCAGCTTGGGCACGGGCACATCTCGCAGATGGTCGGGCAGCGGATCGAATTCGACGTCGATGCGGTTGGAGAACCGGATCTGCTGAATCTCGACGTACAGCCTGGCATGCTTGATCTCCTGCTCGAGCGGGATTTCAGAGGCGCCGCTGCGCGTAATGAACTGGAAGTATTCTCCCAGGTACTGACTGAACAGAATGACGTTTTCGATGTCGTCCATTTTGGCGAGCCGGTGCAGAATAAAGTACGTATTGTACAAAAAATGCGGATTGATCTGCGATTGCAGCTGCTTCAGCTCCGAGCTTTTAACCCGGATCTCCTGCTCGTACAGCTTGTGGATCAGCTCCTTGAGCTTGACGACCATCGAGTTGAAGCCTTCGAACAAATAGCGAAATTCGTCCTGCCCCTTCGGCAGCACGGTCGGCTCCATATAACCGTCCTCCACCTTGCGGAAGGCGAACACCAGCTTGTTGAGCGGCTTGTGGATGAGGCGATATATCCACACGGAAAACACGGCGATGATCAGCATCGACAGGAGCGCCAGCACCCAGAACCAGATCCGGTACGAATCCAGGTCGCCGAGCACTTCTTTCTTCGGCACGTAGACCAGCAGCTTCATATGGATGACGGGCGAATACTGATACGACATCAGATAAGTCGTGGAGCCGATCTTACGGCTTGTCGTCTCGGCCAGCTCCTCGGTTCCGCCCTGCTCGTCCGTGAACCGGCTCATCGCAGTCAGCAGCTCCTTGTCGGTGCCGTCGGTCGATACCTTCCACTTGCGCTCCGCGTCGGCGAGCACGGCGCCCGAATCCGGATAGTTGGCGAACTGCGCCATCGCCTTCTGCAGCTCAGGAATCGACAATTGAATAAAAATGATGTACTCGGGCTTTTTTTGCGCCAGAATGGCAACCGGGTTGACATAGCCGAGCAGCAGGCGCCCTTTCACATTGATGATCGAGGTGCCTTTGATCTTATATTGGCTCATGAACGCGTCGACCGCTTCCCGATCGAGGGAATCGTACGGATCCCGGTTGGAGATCGCCTTGCCGATCGTCAGCATTTGCACGCTGACGCTCTCGATATATTTGCTCGACGTCTTGATGATCTCCATCTTCTCCTGCAGGCGCTTGATCGTCTCGCCCCATTCGAACCGGCCGAGCGTCGAATCGACGTAGACGAGCCGCTGCAGGTCTTTGTCCAGATTGAAGCCTTGCTGATGCTCGTACATCCGGTTGGCCTCCGTCTCGAGCGAATCGACGAAGTAAGCCGTTTTGGAGCCGATCGAATTGTCGATCTCCTGCTTGACCGTGGCTTCGCCTTTGGCATTGATGACCAGACTGAGCACGCAAAGCGGTGTGATCACGAGCAGGAATACGATCAAAATTTTGGGATAAATGGATCGCGAGCGAAATCCTTCAAACGGTGTGCGCTGCATGACGTCCTGCGGCCTCCTTCTAGTCCGAATCTTGCTGGTGGTTCCATTAAAGCACGGGCATTCAAGCAGGCTGTTATCAATCTCATGCGATCCTTGACTTCTCGCATCCTCTTTGACTTCGCCCGGGTTCAGGCAGCGGCAATTCATGTAGAATAAGATGGCCTGTTCGGACCGTCAAGAAGGGAGTGTTTCTTCAAATGGAAGAAAATAGGGAATGGCAAGCGAAGTGGATCTGGCTAGAAGACAGCCCCGCAGCCGATGCGCACGACATCGTTTATTTTCGAAGAACGTTCAGCGTGCCTGCGGATTTGCCTTGCCGACTCGTCGTCGACGTATCGGCGGACAGCAGGTACCGGCTCTATTTGAACGAAACGTCGGTAAGCGCGGGCCCGTGCAAGGGCGACGCGTCGACCTACTATTACGAAACGATCGATTTGTCGGACCGGCTGAAGCCCGGCGCAAACGTGCTCGCCTGCAAGGTCGTGCACTATCCGTTCGCCGCGAACGCCAGGAACGCTTCGAGCAGCCCGGCTTCCGTATGGCGGTCGGACCGCGGCGCCTTCCTGCTGAACGGCGAGCTGTCCGGCGCGGACGGGCAGGTGTGCGAGCGGTTGCACAGCGGACCCTCCTGGCGCGCGCTTCGCGACCGAGCGATCGGCTACCAGGCGGAATCGTTCACGCTGTTCGTCGGCGGCGCCGAGTCGGCGGACGGCTCGCGCTTGCCGCACGGCTGGCAACGGCCCGAATACGACGATGCCGGCTGGCAGCCTGCCGTCGTGGTCGGCGACACCCATGATCCCACATGGGGCGCGCTCATGCCCTGGCAGCTGACCGCGCGGACGATTCCACCGCTCTACGAGACGGAGCGCGATTTTAAACGCATCGTGCGGGCCGGCCGAATGAATGGCGGTGCGGAGCAGGTTCGCCACGGCGGACAGCAAGCGGCTGCCGAAGGCGGCACGGATGCCTTAAGTCTGGTCGGACATCTCGTGCCGGCGGGCGAGACGCATTGGTTCGAGCTCGACGCCGGGGCGATGACGACCGGATATCTCCAGCTTCGGCTGGCCGGAGGCAAGGAGGCGTCCGTCCGCATGCTTTGCTCGGAGTGCTACGAGTATCCGCCGGAGCCGGACGGAAGGCGCATTAAAGGCATTCGCGACGAATGGCGCGAGGGCAAGGCGTTGTACGGCCCTACCGACGCGTATATCGCGGCCGGCGTTGGCAACGCCGCCGAGCCGGAGTATTACGAGCCTTTTTGGTTCCGCGGCATTCGGTTCGTCCGGCTGGAGATCGCCGCGAGAGACGAGCCGCTCATCCTGCTGGGCTTCAATTACCGGGAGACCGGTTACCCCCTCGAGGTCAAAGGAGGATTCGCTTGCTCCGACGAATCGCTTGCGCCGCTGTGGGAGATCAGCCTGAACACGCTCGCCCGCTGCATGCACGAGACCTACGAGGATACGCCTTATTATGAACAAATGCAGTACACGATGGACACGCGGCTGCAAATTTTATACACCTATATGACAAGCGGCGACGATCGGCTCGCGGCCAAGGCGATCTACGATTTTCACAGCTCGCTGCTCCCTTCCGGCCTGCTTCAGGCGCGTTACCCGTCCGTCGTGCCGCAGGTCATCACGGGGTTTTCATTCTTCTGGATTATGATGGTGCACGATCATTACATGTTCTATGCGGATGCGGCTCTCGTGAGGCGCTATCGTCCGACGATCGATGCCGTCCTGGCCTGGTTCGACCGCCGGATCGGAGACGATGGGCTCGTCGGCCGGCTCCCGGAGGGCTACTGGCAAATGATCGACTGGGTCGAAGAATGGAAGGCGCTGTACGGCGCACCGCCGGCCAGCCGCAACGGCCCGCTCACGGTCATCAATCTGATGTATGCCGATGCGCTGAACAAAGCGGCCCAGCTGAACGCCTGGACCGGGCGCGGCGACGTCGCGGCGGAATATCGCGACCGGGCCGCGCGAGTCAATGCCGCCGTACGGGACACTTGCTTTTCCGCGGAGCGCGGCCTGTTCAGGGACGGACCGCACGCCGAGCAGTACAGCCAGCATCCGCAGATCTGGGCCGTGCTGTCCGGCGCCGCCCACGGCGAAGAGGCGGTATGTCTCATGGACCGCATGCTGGCCGAGCCCGAGCTGCCGCGCGCCTCCATCGCCTACGTCCACTTTCTGTTCCGCGCCTTGTCCAGGACCAGCCGGTACGATCGGGCCGCGCCGTTGTGGGACATCTGGCGCGAGCAGGTCGGCCTTCATCTCACCTCGTGGGTGGAGGATCCGGTCTGGCAGCGCAGCGACTGCCACGGCTGGGGCGCGTCTCCGCTCTATGAATTTCCCGCGGAAATTCTCGGCATAACGCCCGCCGAGCCCGGCTTCTCCCGCATCTCGGTGGCGCCGCGTCCCGGATCGCTGCGTTGGGCGTCCGGCACGGTCCCCACCAAAGCGGGCCCTGTCGAAGTCGCGTGGCGGATCGACGATGACGATAGGTTCCGCCTCCGGATTCATGCGCCGTCCGGCATCCCCGTGCGCGTGACGCTGCCGGACGGCACGGCTCGCGAACTGCCGCAGGCGTCGGGCGAAGTGCTGACCTGCAGCTACAGCGCGGCTCCGCATTAACCGATCGACAAATGGCCGGCCTCGAGCGTTTCCTCGATGCCGGCCATTCGCTTTACGCTGCTGCGTTTACCTTATCCCCTTGCGCGCGTCTTGTCCAGGAAACCGTTGTCATTGGACGGGCGCACGGGCGAGCGGATCACGTGCGCCGCTCCAACGCCTTCCAGCGCGAACGATTGCCGACAGCTTGCTGTCCAGCGTCCGGCTGCGTCGTTCGCCAGTCGGCGGACGACGACAGAAGCTCCGCCCATATCTCTTCCATGATCGCATAGCCGATCGGCGGAGCTTCCGCGGCGCCAGCCGAAGCTGCACTTGCAGCAGCAGTGTTCACCGATTCGGACTTGATCGCGTCCAGCATTTTTGCGGCGGCCGCGCACAGCCCTTCGGCGCATGTCTCCATGATCCGCTTGCCCAGCGCAGGCGTCGCATCCGCATAATCGTCGCCCAGCGCCAGCCTGCCGCCCGCGCCCGGAACGGACGCCAGCGGCGCTGCCTCCATATCGACCAGCTCCGGCCGGATATACAGCAGCTGGGAGATCTCGTAGCGGCCCGCGTGATCGCCCTCGTACTGCCCGCCGGTCAACTCCGGGTCGCTTGCGACAAACACCTGGAGACCGGTCCGGCGCGCGAATCGCTCCGCCACCAGCCGGTAATCGAACTGGTTGCCTCCGCCGTGCCCCGTGACGGCGACGATGCCCTTAAAGCCGGCATTGGCGAACGCTCGCAGCTGGTACAGAAAAAAACGCAGCATGACCTCGGGCGGCATGGCGGTCATATGGGGATTTACCTCGCCGACGACGTCCTCCAGCCAGCGTGCGTGATAGCCGGTCTCATGAATCTGATAGCCGACCGTTGGCGCCACGATGCCGCCCGTCCGCCGGGCCGCTTCCTCGCACAGCCATACTGCTTTGATCGTATCCAGTCCGAAGGCGGCGATCTGTCCGTGGGGCTCGCACAGGCCCAGCGGCACATACACGATCGGGCAGGCCGCGAGCCTGCGCTTGAAGGCGGCGGGCAGCAGCTCCTCCCACTGCACGCTGCCGCCGGCCGAGCGGTTTTCTGCCGAATGCGCCATTTTCCGCAACCTCCCGTTTACCAGAACTTCGTGTCGTAAAAATTTCTCACCCAGCGATGATATTTATACAGCTCCTCGAAAACGTCGTCCGGAAGCGGTTCTTTGCCGGCGGACACGATGTTCTGATCGGCATGTGCCGGCACGTGCATCGATACGAGCGCGGTCGTGACGCCGGGATGCCGGAGCACGAACCGGATCGCCAGCTCGGCCAGGCTGTCCGCATATTGCGGGACGAATTTGCGCAGCCGGTCGACGCGTTCGATGTACATCTCGCGGGGGACATAGTCGAAGTAGCTTTTCCGATAGTCGTCGTCGCCGAACGTCATATCCGCGGTCAAAAAGCCGGTCAGTCCGCCTTCGTCCATGACGCAGCGGGCCAGAAAGGCGACCCTGTTTTCCTCGCAAAACGGAATAAGGCAGTCGAGCGGCAGCGGGTCGAAAATGTTGAATACGGTCTGCACCGCATCGATCTTGCCGATCTGCACGATCGACAGCGCGATATCGTGCCGCTGATCCGGAATCGATACGCCGATGCTGCGGATCTTGCCTTCCTCCTTGAGCCGCCCCAGCTCCTCCAGCCAGTAGTCGGCGCGATCCCACTGCGGCCAATATTGATGAAGCTGCATCAGATCGACGCAGTCGACGCCCAGCTCACGAAGGGAGCGCTCGGTAGACGCGCGGATCCAGCCGGGCGGGAACGCCTCCTCCACCGGCACGGGTCTCCCCCAACCGACGCTGCCCGGATATTTGGACTGAATCTTGGTTGCCAAAAACGGACGCTCGCCGTGCCACTGCGCAAGCGCCTTGCCCACCAGGCGCTCCGAATCGCCATAGGCGCGGGCGGTATCGATAAAGGTGACCCCGCGTTCCAGGCTGTGCAGGACGGAGCGGATCAGTTCACTCTCGTCGAAGCTGCCGAACGCGCCGCCAAGCCCCATCGCACCGAAGCCGATTCGCGATACCTGGTCACCCGTCGCTTGAAAGGTTGAGAACTTCATTCTTTTTATGCCCCCTTCTCTTCGCTTGCCGGCAGCAGCAGCGACTTCAGCTTGATCCCCGGCCGGGCCAGCAGCGCCGGATCGGGCACCAGCCGCCGCTGGATCATCAGCTCCGCGGCCTTGATGTCCTTGGCGATATTGGCGGCGCCGATGCCGCTAGCGGACACGAGCCTGCCGCCTTCGTCCAGGCCGAAGAACAGCCGGTTGACGCCGTCCTCGGCGATCCGGGCGACGGTCGTCGCACCGGCGTCGGACAGGCCGCTCACCTGCAGGGTCCGGTCGTACTGATCCGACCAGAACCAGGGCACGGCGGCATAAGGCTCCTTGCCGCCGAGCATGGCGGCCGCCGCATGCGCTCCCTGGTCCTCCGCATTGCGCCACGATTCCAACCGGATGCGGCGTCCGCCGTACAACGGGTGCGGGAACGAACAGCAGTCGCCGGCCGCGAAGATGTCCGCGTCCGAAGTCGCGAGCGTATGACTCGCGCGGATGCCGTTCTCTATCTCCAGTCCGGCGGACTCGGCCAGGCTCGTATCCGGCACGGCACCGATGCCGGCGATGACGGCGTCGCATTCGATCGTGCGGCCGTCGGCCAGCTTGACGAGATGTCTGCGGCCGATTCCCATCGCGGCCGGCTCGATCGGCTCGATCGCTTTGATGCCTACGCCAAGCTCGAACGCGACGCCCTGCGCCCGATGAAGCGCGTAGACGTCTGCCGCGATCTCGGCGGATACGCCGCGCATCAGAATGCGCGGTCCCGCCTCGAGCACGACGACCTCGCAGCCTCGCTGCCTTGCGCTCGCGGCGAGCTCGAGACCGGTGAAGCCGGCGCCGACGATGACGATCCGGCTGCCGGCGGACAGCCTGTCCCGGATCAGAAGCGCATCCGGATACGTACGCAGATACAGCAAGCCTGCCGGCTCCTTCCCGCCGATCAGCAAGCGGCGGGACGAAGCGCCGGTCGCGAGCAGCAGCCGTTCGTAGCCAAGCTCCCTGCCGTCCTGCAACAAGACGCGGTGGCCCGACGGGTCGATTCGCATCGCTGACGTATTCGTCGCGAGCTCAATGCCCAGCTCCGCGGCGGACGCCTTGCTTATAATCGCGGCCGGCGAAGCGGCAGCTTCCCCGACCATCGCATCCTTGGACAGCGGCGGTCTCTCGTAGGGCGGGTGCGCCTCCCGTCCGATCAGCGAGATGCCGCCCTTCCAGCCTTGTTCGCGAAGCTCCAGTGCGGCGCGGGCTCCCGCCTGGCCCGCGCCGATAATGACCATATTCCGACTCATTGGTAGGTCCCCCTCGCCTTCACGCTTCCGCGCGCAAATAAACTTTGCCGTTTTCGACTTTCACCGGATACGTCTTCAGATCTACGCATACGGGTGCCTTTTTTGCCTTGCCCGTCGTATAGTCGAACCGTCCGTTATGCTTCGGGCACTCGATCGTGCTGCCCATGACGAAGCCGTCCGCCAGATGAAAACGCTCATGGGTGCAATACCCGTCGGTCGCGAAGTACCTGTCATCCTCGGACCGGTACACCGCGAACGTACGGTCCGCATGATCGAAGCGAATGACGTCCTCCTGCTCGATCTCGTTCGCCGCGCACACCTCTACCCAATTTTCAGCCATTATGCCGTTTCCCCTTCCGAATCGATTTTTCCGCTTGCCTGGCCCGTCGCCTGTCTGATTCTGTCCGTAATGTACGGAATCTCCGCAAGACCGTACATGTAAGGCCGCGCGGTCGGAGGCAGCGGCTTGACGACGGCGTAGCCGGGATCCTTGCCCTGCCGGATCATCGCGCCGATCGCCTCGCGGAGCGCCGCCCACAGGCCCGGACGGGGCTCGGGCGAATCGTCCTTCATCGCCTCATGCAGCGCCGGGAGCGCGTGGTAAGGCACCATAGGGAACATGTGATGCCCCACATGATAGTTCATGTTCCAATACAAAAACCGCAGGACCGGATTAAGCTTCATGGTGCGGGAATTCAGCCGGTGATCGAGCACGTCGTCGTACAGGCCGAGGTGCTGGGTGATGCCGAAGAGCAGCATCAGAATGACGCCGTAAAACGAGGGAAGGCCGATCAGCATCGCCGGCAGCAGGCTGCCCTGCCAAATGCAGGCCGCGATGACGCCGAGCAAGATCAGAAGATAAATCCGCGCCTCGAGGAACGTCTTTTTGTACTCCGACGGCGGAATGTATTCCTTTTCGGCAGCGTCCACCTTACCGAAGCAATGAAGCAGGAAGCGCTTGAGCTCCCGCGGACCGCCGTACAGATGCAGAACTTGCATGAAAAGAATGCGCCAGATCGGCGGACGCTCCGTCAAAATCTCGGGGTCTCTGCCGACGATGTACGTATCGGTATGGTGCCGGGTATGGCTCCACCGCCATGGCGTAGCCGACCGAAGCACCATAAACGATGCGATCTGATACACCGCCTCGTTCATCCAGGGCGTCTTGAAGGCGGTCCCGTGCCCGCATTCATGCCAGCGCGAATCGCCCGGGGTGGCGTACAGGATGCCGTACACGGCGAACACCGGCACCGCCCACCAGGTCCCCCAGGTTGCGACGCCCAGCCAGCCGGCGCCGGCGAGCAGCGCGAACCATATGATCGTATCGCGGATGGCGGGGCCGTTTTTTCGCTTCATCAGTTCTTTCATGCGCGCCCGCGGAATCGGCGATTGATACCATTGTGCGGCGACCATGCCGCGCTCCTCCGCCAGCTTGCCTTCCGGACCCGTCAGACTGTAGTCCCGCTTGCGTATCTCGGCAGCCAACTCGCTCATCTCCTTCATGCTGAATTGAATCTTGCTGCTGAACCGCTTTCAACTTCCATTCTAGGCGTAGAGAAGCGCCTTGTATTTAGCCCGGATCGGCAATGTGGTTGCCAAAATCGGTATTTTGAAAGTAAGCTGAACAATAACCGACGACAGAGGAGGCGCGCGTCCGTGCACGAAGAGCGTCCATTGTTTTTTAAAGGCCCGGGCGAAACGATCGAGGAGCTGGCCGACGTTTATTTTCCTCCGTACATCACGCTCGCCCATGTATTCCATGCGCCTGAGGGCTGGGGCATTCGCCCGCGCGTGCTGAAGCAGTTCCAGCTGCAGTACACGCTGGGCGGCCGCGCCGATTATCGCATCGGGGAACGCGTCTACGAGACGAAGCGAGGCGATCTGATCTTCCATCGGCCTGGCGAAAACCATGAGATTACGACCCCGCCGGACGCCCGGTACGTCTGCATATCGGTCGTGTTTCATTTCGGCAGCGTCCCTTTTCCGATCGACAGTCTGCTCTCCGCCTCGCACGATATGGGCAACTTCAGCGGCGGCGGACTGGAGGAGAAGCTGACCGGACTGGTTCTCGCCTATCGGCAGCCCGGACTTGCATCGCAGTTCAAGGCGCAGACACTGCTGATGGACGTGCTGTCGGAGCTCGGCAGCCGTGTGCAAGAGCGAGTCCGGGACGAGTCAACCGCGACGCAGCGGAATAACTTCGCTAAGATGGTGCTGGTCAAAAATCATATTTTGGAGCATTACCGGGAGGCGCTCGAACTCCGGCAGCTGGAGACGCTGACTGGCTTCAGCCGCGATTATCTGATCGAGCAATTCCGCAAAACGTTCGGCATGACGCCGATTCAGTACTTGATCCATATCCGGGTCGAAAAGGCCAAGGAGCTGGCGCTGCACACGGGACTCAGCATCGGCGAGATCGCCGCGCGCGTCGGCTACAGCGACGTTCATACGTTCGGTAAAATGTTCAAGAAAAAAACCGGCTACAGCTTGAGCCGGTTCTGTTCTTCTCTATTCACGCAATCCGCCTACAAGGAGGACGACCATAAGCTGCCTTGAGCGGCTTGAGTCTCCTCGCCATGGCCGTCTCATTCACCGCCTGTCATTCTCCGCTTGAAGGCGTCCATTCGACGTTTGGCAGCTCAAGCAGACCGAGCTCGAGCAAATCGTAGGCCGCGGCGGCAGGAGGACCTGTCAGCGGCGCTTTTTTCCAATAGGTCGGCCATGCCCGCTTCCGCGGGCGATCCGCATCGTGATGCGGGCCCAGCAGGTTTTTCAGGCTGCCGCATACGCGCAGGACGATCTCGTTGCGGCCCGGGCGCGTCAAGCCGCCGATCGGCAGTCGATCGCCCCGGCCTACGCCGAACATGCCCGCCGGCCGGCCGTTCACCTCCACGGAGACGACCGAGCCCAGCCACTCGCCGATGGCAAGCGCAGCATCGGTCGCCTCGCTGTCCGCTTCGTAGGTCAGATGATAACGGACCGCATGCCCGTAGAACGGATAGCCTTGCGATGTCCAGGAACCGATCGTCAGCGATTGCGGGCTGCCAAGCGTCCATCGGCCCTCTTCCTCCCGCACGGCGAAGGCGCCGAGCAGGTAGATGGTTTCCAGCTCCAGGCGAATGTCGAAGCGCTGCGTCGTCAGCGCGATGACATTGTCCCCTTCCGTCACCCGGCTCCCGATGTCCGCGACCCCGATGTGATGGTCCAGCCACGTCTCCCCTTCCGACCAATCGACGGGATGGCCGTTGACCGACAACCTATAATAGGCCGCGCGCTCGACGGCCACCCGCAGCCGCTCGGGCCGTTGCCCCTCTCCGACCTTGAATCGGAATATCGCGGTAAAGCCGCTTCGCTCATCGAAGCGGTTGCGGTCGAGCAGCCGCCGCTTGTACTGGATGGCGTTGTCCCAAGGATTCGCCTCAAAGCCGTGATGCTCGTAAACGAGCCAGCCGGCGTGGATCGTATGGTAGCCCGAGTATTCCTTGCCGCCCGCGTACAAGTCGCAGTAGTCCAGCACGAGCACATTGTCCGCTTCCGGGACGATCCGCTCGATCCCGAGCAATTTCGAACGAACGGATTGCGCACTTGATCCCGCGTCCGCGGCTTGCGCGCTTGAGGACACGCCGGGCGGTTCTTTAGGTTGCGACGTTTGCGGGGGCTGCTCCCGGTCCTGGTATACGCGGATCAGATCCGAGCCGATCGGCTCGAGCGTTAGCGGGATTAGCAAAAAGTCCCCTTGCACCGTATAAGATACGGCCTCCGTATCCCCCGTCCACGGATTCCACCGTTCCGCATGCACGCCTTTTACCGTCAATCGTTCAACAAACGGCTCGGAGGCGCTGTTCGTCAAAAAGTAAAAGGACGACCCGTCGTCCAGCTCCCGACGCAAATGCTGAATGCCTTCGACATGCTCCGGTACCCCTTCGATGCGCGGGGACAACTGCTGCAGCAGCATGATTTCCGCCTCTTTAAGGGATGCCGTCCGCCGCCAGTTCGGATGCTTCGCCAGCTCTTCCGCCGCCCCGCTTTTCTCCCCGTCGACGCGCGTGCAGGGCTCACCGAGGGCGACGATCGTGCCGCCGGCCTTCAGGTACTCCGCGAGCAGCGAGAGCGTGCTCGACCGGAGCGTCTCGATCCCTTGCGGAAAGACGACGACCTCATAGGTGCATGCGCCTATGACCAATGAAGGCCCCTCGACGCGGCCATGCCGTTCCATAATGAACTCGTCGCCCAGATCGTAATCCCATTGGCGGCCGGCCAGGCGCTGCAGCAATGCCAAGTAAGGCCGCATGTCGGGATGGCTGGGCGGGTGCGCCGGATCCTCGAGCGATCCGTCCTCGTCGGCCGGCGCGATCAAAAAGCCGGTCGTCGTCGGATGCAGCACGAGCACGCGGTTGACCGTTTTCCCCAGCGACAGCAAATACGAGAGGCGGCCGAAGTAATCGTTCATTGGTTGGTATTCCGGCCACCAGCTCTGCCGCCAATCGAACGACTGGGGATGGTCCCGCTTGCGGGCGCCTGCGATCGTCGTCGACGTATAGTGCTGGTTGAGAAAGTTAATGCCGTTAACGTACAAATAGTCTCCGATCCGCTTGTAGTCCGCCAGATTGGAATCCCACCCGCCGGCACCGTACGATTCGCACAGCACCCGCTCTCTGCCGAACTGATTCGCGGCGCTATGCACCTCCCGCATCGTCAGCATCATTTGGCTGTAGGGCTTGTCCGTCAAGGCGAAGGTCATCAGGAAATCGATTGCCGGCCATTGCATATATTCATACAGCGACATGACGGCCGGTGACGCCATGCCCGAAGGAAACGGCCAATGATGCTCCATAAAATGGCCCGTCCATGCGATTCCATGCGTACGGCACCATTCCGAGATCGGCCTGATGTAGTTGTCGACCCAAAGCTCGCGCATCGTGCAGTAATAATCGTACCGAACCTTGGACGATTCGACGGTGATGCCCGCGCCCGAAGCGTCCATGAACAAGCAAGGCAAATGGTCCTTCAGGCTGTAGCCGTTGCGCTTGTCGAATTCGGCCGCGAACCAGTAGCTGA
Organism: Cohnella sp. GbtcB17; assembly: GCF_019091135.1. Taxonomy (GTDB): domain Bacteria; phylum Bacillota; class Bacilli; order Paenibacillales; family Paenibacillaceae; genus Cohnella. Next base: position 91,704 of record NZ_JAGXJW010000026.1, read on the forward strand.
ACGGCAGGAAGTCGCGTCCGGACGAATATACCGCACTGCCAGAGATGGCGGGCTCGTCGGTAAACAGCGCCGGAATCGATTCGCCAAAGCGGCCGCCGAAGCGCTGCCGGTAGGCTTCGTAGACGTTGGACAAAAACGTGGCCGCGACTTCGGGTCGCAGCAGATCCATGTACGAAAAGCCGCCCAGCCATCCGGTCGAATCCGGCGTGCCGAGCTCCAGAATGACGAACTGCGAGCCGTAATCGCTCCATTCGGCAGCGGGCACGTACGTCAGATCGTGCGTCATGGCGACGCCATCGCCGAGCGCTTCGCAAGGCTCGCAGGCATAAACGCGGATCGGATGTCCGGGCCGGTTCATCGCCGGCGACGGACGATGGAGCTGCGTCGGTATGCCGTCCAATCCCACTTTGCGGACATAGACGGAGTTCGCCGCGCAGTCGGGCAGCTCCGCCGACACATGACCGCCCCCGAATCCCGAAGGATAGGAGTTCTCGTCGTAAATATACAGCTTGATTCCGAGCCGCTGCGCTTCCTCCAGCGCGCAGGCCCATCTCGCGAACCAGTCCTCGGACAAATATTCGGTGACCAGTCCCGGCCGCGGGTGAACGAATGCGCCGCCGAATCCGGCATCCTTCAGCTCGCGCAGCTGCTCCCGGATCCGTTCGTCCGTCATATCGTCGTTCCACACCCAGAGCGGAGCGGGCCGGTAGGACGAGGGCGGATCGTTGAATGCTTGCAGATTGATCATGGTCGCTTCCCGCTTTCTTTTTTTGGCTCGGTATCGCGACAGATTATACACGGGGCCGTTCCGGGCGTAAATGCGTTTTTTTCCAATTTCATCCTTATGCCGCTTAAAGGATATGAAAAGATAAGAGTGACGAAATTGTCTTATATTTCTGTCCGGCGCCGCGGGTCATAATGGAAGCGATCCGATAAAGCGGCCAGAGGAGGCGTTGGCATGATACCGGAAATTTATGAAATGCGTTCCGCGCGTTCGGGACAATTCACGACGTTCGATCCGGACAAAAAAACGAAAACGAAGCTCATCGCGCCCGGCGAGACGGTCACGGTGGCCCATAGCGACAGCCCCGGCATCATCAGCCGGCTGTGGCTTACCTTCCCCGGCTGGTTCTGGCGCCATTGGGATACCGATGCGACCAACGATACGGCCGTCTTGAAAAAACTCATTCTCCGCATTTACTGGGACGGAAACGTTTTCCCGTCCGTGGAATGCCCGATGGGCGACTTTTTTGGCAATGGGCACTGCGAATACCGGCATTTCGTTTCTAAATATTTGGGTATGTCGAGCGGCGGCTTCTACTGTTATTTACCGATGCCGTTCAACCAAATGCGCATCGAGGTCGAAAACCTGCATGAGCGCATTCCAATCGAAGTGTTCTTCAATGCCAATTACGAGGCGCACGACAAGCTGCCGGACGGCGCAGGCAGACTCCATACGCTGTTCCGTACGGGCCGCCTTCAGGCGGACGAGCCGCTCCCGATGCTGGAAACCGTCGGCAAAGGGCATTTCGTCGGCTGCAGCTTGTCCATGCAGGGGGAGACTTCCAACTACCTCGGTTTTCTCGAGGCACCCGAATACGTCTACGTCGACAGGGAAACGGACGATACGCCGACCATCGTAGGAACGGGGCTCGAAGATTACTTTAACGGCGGCTGGTACTTTCGCGAGGGCGAATACACATCCGATCTTCACGGGGTTCCACTCAAGGATGCGCTTCGGTCGATGATCAGCATGTACCGCTTCCACGAACGGGATGCGATCGCCTTTGAGAAAAGCCTGCGCTTCAAGTTCATCAATCCGTGGCACCCCGAGCATTTGAAGCCTTACTGGTACGCCTCCACAGCGTACTGGTACCAGGACCGCGCGGTGGGGCTGCCAGGCAAGCTTCAAGCGGATCGGCTGATGGGCATGTACAGGCGGCGCGATACGGATCATCAGTCGTACCCATGAACCTGTCGGCTCGGTCGGCCTGCTCGGCACTTTACGACCATGATCAGATCGGAGGCGTTCGTATTTAATGACTCACGTATACAACGGCAGCTACGCGGATGCGCACAACACGCACATTGCCTTTCCGCTGGGCGGCATGGGCGCGGGCATGATCGCACTGGAAGGAACGGGCGCCCTCTCCCACTTCTCTCTTCGCCACCGCCCGGACCTGGCTCACGAGCCGCCCGTCTTTTCCGCCCTGTACGTCAAAGGAAAGTTCGGCAGCGCGGCCAAAGTGCTCGAAGGCGCCGTTCCCGCGCGCAAAATCTTCTCCTCGCGCACGAAGAAGGGCATGCCCGGACCTGGAAGCGGCCTGTTCGGCAAACATTACGGGCTGCCCCGCTTCGCTTCGTCCGTTTTCGAAGCGAAGTTCCCGTTCGGCACGGTCCGGCTGAGCGACCCGCAGTTCCCCGTCGAGGCGTCCGTGACGGGCTGGAGCCCCTTCGTGCGGCGGAACGCGGACGACTCCAGCCTGCCTGCGGCTGCCCTGACGTTTTCGTTTTACAATCCGGGGGACGAGCCGCTGGAGCTTGTCTATTCCTTCCACGCGGCGCACTTCATGGCCGAAGGCGGCGCGAACGATCATCGCGTGCGGCGCTCGGGTACGGGCACAGGGTTTGTGCTCGATCAGCCGGCGGGAGAGCAAGCGCCTTGGCGCGCAGGCGCTTTTACGGCGGTTGCCGACCATCCGTCGGCTGTCGCGGACTGCGCTTGGTTTAGAGGCGGCTGGTTCGATCCGTTGACGACCGTTTGGGATGCGATCGAGAACGGCCGCTGCGTCGACCGCGCTCCCGTGACCGAAGGCGCGCCGAGTCCTGGCGCGAGCCTGTACGTGCCGCTGCGCCTGCAGCCGGGCGAGCGGCAGAACGTCCGCTTGCTGCTGTCGTGGTACGTGCCTGATTCGGATCTTGCGATCGGCACCCCCGCTTCGGCAGCGGCAGGATCTTCGGAAGCGGCGGGCCAGACGGAAGCGGAACGGTATTACAAGCCTTGGTATGCCGGAAGATTTGCAGACGCGCAGGCGGTTGCGGCATATTGGCTCGACAACTATGACAGGCTGCACGCGGAAAGCCGGCGCTTCGCCGACTGCTTTTACGGAACGACGATGCCGGCCGAAGCGGTTGAGGCGATCGCGGCGAATTTGTGTATTTTAAAATCGCCGACCGTGCTGCGGCAAGCCGACGGCCGCCTGTGGGGCTGGGAAGGCGCGGAGGACGAGCAAGGCAGCTGCTACGGTTCCTGCACGCATGTGTGGAACTACGCGCAGGCGGTGGCGCATCTGTTCCCCGATCTGGAGCGCGGTTTGCGGGAAACCGAGTTCTATGAAGGCCAGGACGATTCGGGGCATCAGAACTTTCGCGTGCCGCTGCCGATCCAGCCGGCCGACCACGATTTTCACGCGGCTGCGGACGGCCAGCTCGGCGGCATCATGAAGCTGTACCGTGAATGGCGGATCGGCGGCGATATCGCCTGGCTGCGCAGGCTGTGGCCGCAAGCCAGGCAGAGTCTGCGGTATTGCATGGACGAGTGGGACCCGGGCCGCGAGGGCGTGCTGTCCGAGCCGCATCACAACACGTACGACATCGAATTTTGGGGACCGAACGGCATGTGCTCGTCGATCTATATCGGGGCTTTGAAGGCTGCCGCGCTGATCGCGGCAGCGCTCGGGGACGATGCTTCGGAATACGAAGCGCTGTACCGCAAAGGCAGGGCTTACCTGGAGACGGAGCTGTTCAACGGGGAATTCTACGAGCAGCGCATCGTCTGGGAAGGCTTGCGTACGCCCGCGCCGACGACCGGCGAGAAAAACTGGAACGTGAATTATTCGACGGAAGCGATCGAGCTGATGAAGGCCGAAGGTCCCAAATATCAATACGGCAAAGGCTGCTTGTCCGACGGCGTGCTCGGCGCATGGCTGGCGCGAATGTGCGGCTTGGGCGACATATTGAATCGCGATCAGGTGATCAGCCACCTGCTTAGCGTGTACCGCTACAATTTGAAGCGCGATTTGTCGGACCATGCCAACCCGCAGCGGCCCGGCTACGCGCTTGGCGCCGAGGGCGGTCTGCTGCTCTGCACCTGGCCGCGCGGCGGCAAGCTGACGCTGCCGTTCGTCTACAGCAACGAGGTATGGACGGGGATCGAGTATCAGGTCGCCTCCCACCTCCTCTCCCTCGGCCGCGTCGCGGAAGGGCTGGATATCGTCAGAACGTGCCGCGATCGCTACGACGGTTGGCGCCGCAATCCGTTCAACGAATACGAATGCGGCCACTGGTATGCGCGCGCGCTCGCTTCCTATGGTCTTATTCAGGGCTGGAGCGGCGTGTATTACGATGCGGTCGAACGTACGCTGCACATGTCGGCGCACGAGAACGGGGATTTTGCCAGCTTTTTATGTACCGCCGAAGGCTACGGCATTGTCGGGATTCGCGACGGACAGCCGTTTGTCGACGTGCGATCGGGCACGATTCAATTCGATCGCGTGGCGCGGGAGGATTAATGGAGGCTGACGGCGCCTATAGCCACCAGCCGTTATCCTTGTCGTCAAGCGTCTGTGCCGAGAGCTCGTTCCAGTCGAACACCGTCTCTTCGCCGTCCAGCAGCCAGCGGCTCGGACAGGTCGTCGACTGCCAATCGAGCGGCTCAGCGGGCTCGCGCGCGACCGCGGCCTGATCGAACGCTTTGCGCAGCGCGGCCGCCTGCTCCGGGGCCACGGCCGAAGGGCGCGCCGAGACGAACAACGGCGTGCCGCTGAGCGCCAGCAGCCGGAGCCAATGGCGGTTTTGCTGCCAAGGCACGTCAGGCGTCAAGCCGATGCAATCCGCATCATGGCTAAAAAAAGTGTCGTGCTGGGGCATGCGGAACGCCAGCGTGTTGATGCCCATATAACGCGTCCGCTCCCACCATTTGCCGCTTGTGTCGTCTCCTGTCCGTTGAATCTCGAACAGCCCGGCCGCCAGATGCCCGATCGTATTGCAGCCGATGATGTCCGCTTCTCCGGAAGCCTCGGCGATCGTACGGTACAGCGCCAGCACGATCTCGGCGGTCGTACGGGACCGGTCGCGGAAGCGCGGAGAAGCTGCGCTTGGCCTGGACTTCATGGTGAAGCCCCACTGTCCCAGCAGATCGTACGTGGTGAAATCGTGCTTGAGCAGCTCGAAGCCCCAGGCGCGCATCGCCCCGACGGCTTCGCCAATATAGGACAGCACCTCCGGTACGGTAGGATCGAGCACGCGGCCGCCGTTCGCTTCGTATCGGATCCATTCGGCAGGCACGTTTTCCGCCGTCAACAAAGGCCGGCACCACAGCCCGGGCTTGACGCCGATCGCCTTCATTTCACCGGCCAGTCTCGCCATATCGGGAAACCGGTCGTTGCCGGTCCAGGGTCCGCCGTTGCAGGCTCCCCCTCCGCTCGCGAGCTGCCAGCCGTCGTCGATGACCATATAAGGACGATTCGCCGGATGGGACGCGAGCAAAGAGATGAAGCGGGAATCCGCCAAAATCTCTTCATGGGAGCTGTTACCGTAGGCGTAATACCAATTGTTGCCGCCGTATACGGGCTGCTTGGGCAAACGCGGGGATGCGCACAGCATTCGGCAGAACCTGCGCGCAAATGCAAAAGGCGTCTCCCCTTCCCGTCCGCGCTGCGCGACGAACTCGGCAATCGTCAGGCTTCGCGCGCCGAGCAGCACGCCTTCGCTGCCGCTCGCGACGTCGGCCGTGAACGTAACGCCGTCGATGTCGGCCTGCCAGCAGCAAAATGCCGAGGCGCCGGTCTTGACGCCGCAGCCTGCCGTGCGCGTGCCGTCGTCTGCAAGAAAATACCAGGGCATAGCGCGCTCCGGTACGAGCCCGCGCCATTCCAGATCGCCGTAGGCTCGTTCCCAAGCGTCGCCAAGGATGCGGAGCGGTTTATCCGAGCGCTGATTCCAGCGTACTTTGACGGACATGATCGCTTCGCCCGGGGCTTCCAGCACCACCCCGACAGCGGCTTCTCCGTGCCGGAAATCGACTTTGATGCCCGAGCCCTCCCAGGTGCCGGCCCGGGTCGGCAACAGTCGGACCCATTCGGATTCCGTGCGAGCGAATACGGCGGACGGCTCCGCGAGCCGATCTTGATTCAACATGCGTCATACGCCTCCTGCAAGCGATTGGCGCATCGCACTTGTCGTGCGGCGCCAACTGAAGTATAAGCGCTGCGGAACGCGAAAGTTAGTGGGAAATGGGCCTCATGCCAACGTTAAATGCACCAAATGGGACATGTTGCGTCGGATCGGCGCAGCCAGTGTCAGGGGGAACCGTGGATGACCGAGAACAGCGCCGAACTTCCGAGCCAGACGTATCGAAACAGCAAGTCCGAAGTTCATCTGTACGGCGCGCACGCCGCTTCGGTGCCTGAAGGATGGTCGTGCCGAAGGCATCTGCACCATATGATGCTTGAGATCAATCTGGTGCTGGAAGGGCAACAGACGGCGGAGGTAGGCGGCAAGACGCTTTGTCAGCACGCGGACGAGCTGCTGCTCATCCCGCCGCTCAAGCTGCACGCTTTTGACGCGGACACGCCGTTCGCCTTTTTTGTGATGCATTTACAGATCGACGACCCGCACTTTCTCCAGCGGCTCGCCCAGTCCGGGATTACGCTGCTGGACCTGGGACATCCGCTGAACCGCCTGCTGCTGCCCAAGGTCCGAAGCGTGCAGGCGCTGCTTGCCGCCGATGCCGGGAAAATCCGATTGTTTCGCGCCGTCTATGAGATTTTGGATACGCTTGAAGCCTATTTGAACGACAACTACCCTCTTCTCCCTCCGATGCAGCAGGATCCTTTGCCGTTAAAGGTTGCCAGAGAGATCGAGACGCTCGTGGCGGCGCCCGTCCAGGAGCAAACGGCGATCCCCGCAAACTGGATGGCGACGATCGCGCATCGCTTGGGCTACAGCCGGCGACATTGCTTGCGCGCCTTCCAGGACGCGTTCAACATGGCGCCGCGGGATTATCTGTTCGTACTGCGGCAGCAGGAGGCCATGCAGCTTCTGGCCAACGGCAAGGATGCGGTAGAACGCATCGCGTACCGAATCGGCTACGACAATGCGCAGAGCTTCACCAGGCAGTTCGCCAAGTGGACCGGAATGACGCCCGGCGCCTTCCGCAGGCGCAGCCGCGACGAGCTCAGTTATCTGACGCCGCTGGAGCTGAGATGAGTCGCTTCTGCTCGCTCCGATAGCGGCCCGGCGGCATGCCCTGCTTCCTGCTGAAGCTCTTGGAGAAGTGGTGCACGTCGGCGAAGCCGCAGTACGAAGCAATCTGCTCCTGGGACAGCTCCGTATTGCGCAGCAAATCGCAGGCATGGCCGATGCGCATGTCAAGCAAATACTGATGCGGCGTCATGCCGTACTGCTCCTTGAATACGGCGTTGAATCGGGACGGCGACAGGTTGGCGCGATGGGCCATATCCTCGATGCCGATGTCCTGATCCAGGTGCAAAGAGATATAGGAAGTGATCCAGCCAAGCGTATGCTGCGGGATGCGCTGCGATGGCCGATCGGCTAAATACTGCTCCAGCAGCAAGATAGCCAGTTCGGTCATCCCGGACTGCGCGCGAAGCTGCATGACCGGGTCCCGGTATTGCCAGTGCTCCACGACCTGAAGGAACGTATCCCGGAACTTGGCGGAGGAAGTCGGCTGAAGCCTGCTCGGAATGCTCACCCCCAGCAGATCGTCCAGACGGGGCTGCAGCAGGTGCAAATACGGGTCGAGCACGGTTTGCCCCGCTTTCGTCGGGAAGCTCTTCTCCCGCTCCGGGTTATAAAACAGGTCGAAGTGCGCAAACGGCGTAACCGTGTTGCTGAGCCCCTCAAGAATGGTCGTGCTATTCGGTTGGATTAGACAAAACTCTCCCTGTTCGAACAGATAAGGCTTGCCGTCCACCCAAAATCGGCAGCGTCCGTTCTGTATGTAAACGAGCAAATAATCAAGCAGCCGTCGCTCCGCCATATACCAAGGCGTACGGACAGCAAAGTCGCATTCGCGAATAAAGGGAACGACAGGATGCCGGGCGATAAAGTCGGCTATATGGGGCATGAGCTGCTCCTTTAACGATTCGGCTCAACGGAATGATCACTCATTTTATTATGGCACATTCAGTTGTTTTTGACAAAAATATCGATCGGATATACAAAGCCCGTTTAAGCTTTGAGCGCTACAATGAAAACGAATCCAATCATCAAGGCGATAACAAATCAGCCTAATTCAGGAGGTACGACATGAGCAAATTGTACGAATCGTCTTCGGAGCTGAACGCGGATTATCCGTTGTCTGCCGGGCAGGTCGCCAGCTATCAGGAGAATGGCCACGTTTATTTGAAAAATGTCGCAAGCGCGGAAGAAATTGCGGAGTACGAACCTATTATTACGGACTGGGTCATGAAGCTGAATTATCATGATAAACCTGTGTCTGAACGCGATACGTATGGCAAAGCATTCATTCAAATCGGCAACCTGTGGGAAAAAAGCGAGGCGTGCAGACGGTTCACGCTGGCAAGGCGGTTCGCCAAAATTGCCGCCGAGCTGATGGGTGTGGATGGCGTTCGCATTTACCACGATCAGGCGTTGTTCAAGGAGCCGGGCGGCGGCCATACGCCTTGGCACCAGGATCAAATCTACTGGCCGCTGGATACGGACAAGACGATAACGATGTGGATGCCGCTCGTTCCGATTCCGCAGGAGGTCGGTACGATGACGTTCGCGTCGGGCACCCACCGGCTGGGCTATGTGAACAAACAAGAAATATCGGACGAGTCGCATAAGACGCTGGCGCAGTATATTGAAGCCAAGCAGTTCCCGACAGTGAACTATGGCGCGATGTCCGCAGGCGACGCGACATTTCACTCGGGCTGGACGATGCACTCGGCCCCCGGCAATCCGACCGATCATATGCGTAAAGTGATGACGGTCATTTATTATGCGGACGGCACTAGGGTTGCCGAGCCCGACAGCAAAGCCAGAGAAAGCGACCTGCAATCCTGGTTTCCGGGCTGCAAGCCGGGCGAGCTGGCCGCGAGCCCGCTGAACCCGCTGATTTACAGCAATAAGAGCTAACACGCTTTTTGGAATTAACACCGTTCGGCAAAAAAGCAACCGAGGCATCTGGATTGCCGCTTCGGTTGCTTTTTGACTTCCATATTTTAAGCGTCAATATTCCCCAGTTCCACTGCGCCTGCTCGCTCATAATTCACGACAATAACGCCGTTCGAAGCGACCGCGCTGTCAATCAGCTTAAATGCCGCCGGAATCGTTCCGCCGGCAAACAGCCGCTTGCCGCTTCCTAGCGTAACGGGATAGATGATGAGCCAGAATACATCGACCAGATCATGCTTCATCAGCGTCTGAACGAGATCGCCGCTCCCCCAAAGGTGCAGATCCGGCCCTTCCTGCTGCTTGATTTGAGCGATTTCTTCTGCGATATTCCCCTTTAAAAACTTGTACGGCCCCCACTCGCCGGATGCCATCGTGTTCGAGGCGACGTACTTCGTTGCCTCATTGGCATTTGGCCATACTTCCGCATGCTGCGGCCAATACGGCGCCCAGATGTCATACGTTTTGCGCCCTAACAACAGATCGAAGGGCGAGTTCATTTGCTTGCGCAAGCGCGTACCGATCGTCTCATCCTTATAGGTTGCTGACCACCCTCCGTATGCAAAGCCGCCGCTTGCATCTTCGTCCGGCCTGCCCGGGGCTTGGATGACACCGTCAAGGGAGATGTGCTCATGAACAATCAATTTTCTCACGATCGCTTGCCTCCATCTTCGTTTTTGTTCTCTTGTCATTAGACGAGTGAGGCTCGCTATATTCATCGGTCCGCCAACTTTTAATTACGTAATCGCCGAAGCCGTGACCGTCGCTACCGTTCGGTGGAATTCCTTCAAGGCGCTGTGGATCTTCGTCTTCCTCGAAGCATCCCTTCAGCAAGCGGCCGGTTTGGAGCAGCATCGACAATACAATCGTTTGCCTCGCAGCCGGACCGTTCGTTTCCTGCAAATCCCCAGAATCGACGATCGGCGTCACGATCGCTTCGAACAATTCAGCGCGCCCGCTGCGTTGTGTGTACAGGGATTACGCCCGCTGCTTTGCCGTTTTTAACTTGGATGACGCCAGCTTATCAAGCATCAGCCTGGCAGCAGCATCTCCTCCGTCGTACGATCGAACCAGGCTGAGATGAAGCTCGTCGTCCTGAACAATGATGCCTTCGCTCATGCTTATGCGATTTCGGTAGCTTTTAACTTCTAGCTCAGAGGTACGATCTTCACCTCCGGATAGAGGCTGTCGGGTCCTTCCAATGTACGTCCGCGTTGATTTTTCAAATACATATCGAAAAAATCCAACATATAACCATTAATCGCGGCATTTGCTCTTGCAGAGTCCATCTTGCCTGTAACGCCCAGCCACTTGAATACAGGAGATATGAAAGCTACGTCGGTAAAGTTCAAATGCTCCGCGTTGTCTATGTATAGGAACTGTCCTCCTGCAGTCGACGTGTCGCGCATTCGTTCAAGCTCCATCTTCTTATCCCCCGTTACTTGGTCCATCCACGCTCTTGTGTTGCCCATGCGTTTAAGCTCCGCATCCGAGTAAACGTAGTTATCCATCACCTTTTTTAAAGTTTCGAATCCGGTTTCCGAATTCATGAACAAAAACGGCTTTCGCAGCCCCGCTCTGTCATGCAGCCGATATAGCCCGCCGTCCAAGTCGATTCCAGCCGCGATTCGCGGATCGTAGGCAGCGTCAAAGGCCGTCGCGCCGCCGATCGAATGACCGAACGTCCCGACATGGCCGAGATCGATCCTCCCTTTTAGGCGACTCGGTATCTGGCCCGATTGGATACGCTCGAATTGGTCCAAAGCAAACGCTACATCGTCGGTTAACACTTTTCCCAACTTGTCGCGGTTGCCGTTTTCCGTCCGGTAATCATGATCGGGTGAAAACAAGTCGTTTGTCGTGCTGGTCGTGATTCGACCGTCCGGGAATTCAGTTGCGAACGTATTGTAGGTATGATCGATCCCAGCCACGATATAACCGTGACTCGCGAGATTTTCAGCTTGCGACGTGTGGAGGAACCGGGAAGAACCGAAGCCTGGATTCGCCAGGATCAGCGGGAAGGAAGCTTGCGTCGAAGCGACTTCGGCATCCGAGTAAGAATGACTGGATACGTACTTCAAATGTTGAAAAATAAAGCCGGGAAGACCATAGTTCGCTGCCATATAACGCAAGATCCGAGGATTTGGAATAAAAGACGCGTACTTGCCGCTGCCGGCTTGAGCCGGATACCAGACCTGAACCATCAGTTCACGCTTGCCCTCTGTGCCTTCGCCAAAGGTCTCTTCCCTATTCGAATCTACGAGATGAAACGTTAGCGTACCTACTTTAAAATCGCCTGTCGGTTTCGGGAGTTTAAAAACAGGAAAGGCATACAGAAGACCCGCTGTAATAATTAGCATGATCGCTAAGGCAGAATAAGCTGATCCCAAAAAGAATTTTGGGATTTTTATGGGGCCAGTCTTTTTTAGAAAGCGATAACCGGTTACGACCAAAAAAATGACCGTTGTGCAGTAAGTGAAAAAGAGCTGCACCCTATATCCTTCCACCGCCCCATGAACGACCATCAGAATCGAGGCGATGCCGCTTGCAACGAATAAAGGAATCTTGCGCCTTCCTTTTTTTAATAGGATCGCTAAAGCAAGCAAGCCGATGTTCGACAAAAAAAGCAACAGTTCAAACAGCCTCATCTTTATGCTCCTTTGAAAAATTTGTTTTTCGTTTGAACTGATATTATCCGTTCCATTTGGCCTGAACCATCGATTTGCCTTACATTTACCTTGCATTATTGTAAGGCGACCTTGCGGCTTTGAAGGAGGATCTCCATTAAATAAAAAAGCCGACGCACAAAATCCGTGCAATCGGCATGACGATGCAATCTCTTATATTCGTCCACTCTTTGATTAATGCAATTAATTAATATCTGACGACGGCCTAGCGTTAAGCGACCATACTCACTATGTTGCCGTCGGGGTCCTTCACCATTGCGTATCGTTCGCCCCACGGCGTGTCCCGCGGCTCGAGGCAGCCTTCATGTCCCAGCGCAGTCAACTGACGATACACGTCGTCGAGCGTTTCGCGACTGGAGAGCTGAAAGGCGAGCTCCGTCCGACAACCGACCGGCGAATCCCAGTCTTTCATAATACGTTTTACTGCTTCCACCAAGTCGAATGCAAAAACGACTCCCTCCTGCTCCACATCTACGTGAGGCGATTCGTCGGCGCTGTCTGGAATCGACAGCCCCAATACGCGATAAAAATCCAATGCCCTCTTCATTTCTTCCACGTAAATCGCGACGCGCTTCAACTTTGCCTTTGCTGTCATACCTGCCAGCTCCTCTCGGGTTGCTTGATGTTCACCCCCATTGTAACGATTGTCCTGCAATCGCTAATAGTAAAAAACGGACTTCCTCATGCCTGCCTGGTCAGACGTTTGAGCGGCAGACCATAGTAACGCATAAAGGCGCCGGAGAAATGAGACTGATCGTAGAACCCGTGCTGCAGCGCAAGCTCAGTCAAGCTGGCATAATCGCCGCTATGCAGCTCCTCCAGCACGCTTTGAAAGCGCACGATGCCGAGCATCTCCTTCGGGCTCACGCCAAGCTCCCGATCGAAGGCTCTTCGCAGATGCCGCTCGCTGAAGTTCACCTTTTCCGCCAGCTCCGTCACGGTAAGATTGCCTTTGGAATCGTATATATATCGCATACTCTGGTACACTAATGAAGGCTCTGGCGGCTCGGCCGCGGCCAGAATTCGATTCAATTGCCGCTCGGCGATATCGATTCTTGCCGAATCCGAGTTGGCGGCAAGCAGTCGTTCAACCCAACTCAACGCTTCCTGTCCCCAGAGCTCTTCTAAAAATACCCGACTTGTATGGATTGCCGATAACGGAGACTTCAGAATCGTGCGGGCCGACTCCGAATACAGCCGGATGCCCCATACCGAGCGTGGTCGTTCAAACTGCATGACTTCGACTTGCGTCGATAACCCTACGACATACGCCGCCTGACGGCTTGATGGAGCGAGCAGATCGACGATAATATCGACACAGCCGTCGGGAATGACGCGATGCCCCAGATTGTCCGGTACCGGCTTAAAATTCACCGTCCAATACGTAACGACATGCGAAGCCAAGCCGGGACTCGGCCTAAACTCCCGGAAGCGATGCGAGCGGCTATGTTGATGCGGCTGCAATTGTGGCGCGTGCAAAGGTCGATACGGATGTGACATATGCGCTTCTTCCTCCTGTTGCGTTCGGATGGCTTGTCAGATTATTTTATCGTATGTACCCATGTTTAAACCACCCTTTTGCTAATGGCGTCTACCATTTCGCATGCCAACAGGTGCCGTAACGCATACCGTTTGCGGACCCAGGTGCCGTTATTTTCATTCATTTCGCCCGGTTGGGCGATTTTGTGGACCCAGCTGCCGTTATTCACACGTTGGCGGGTAATCTCAGGCGCCTTCGGCGCGATTAACGTCTCTCCGGTCCGCAACATGCTCTATATCGTGGATATTCGCAAAATAACGCGTCCTGAGTCCGCCAGTTCACGCAAAACACAACAAAAAACCACCCTCCGAAGAAAGTGGTTCTCTTTGCAATTTAGCCTGGCGACGTCCTACTCTCCCAGGACCCTGCGGTCCAAGTACCATCGGCGCTGGAGGGCTTAACGGTCGTGTTCGAGA
>NZ_JAGXJW010000259.1 GCF_019091135.1 Cohnella sp. GbtcB17
CTAGGCTTGTTGTACGTGTTAGACATCGTTATCGTACAGGCCCTCTTTTTTGAACTGTTAAATCGCTGAGCAATCGAGGAAGTGCTTGCACAGAATCATATAGATAGTCAGCTTGTCCCTATCCATGGTCCTCGGCCTCGTCCTGCTCTCGGCGGCCCGCAAAGAAATGGTCGCCTACGAGGGGAATTCAAGGTAAGGCGGCGGCCGCCCGCGGGGCGCGTACACCCAGGGCATGAACCTGCCCTCCCTGAGGGGAACCCGCTGCTTCTCCG
>NZ_JAGXJW010000260.1 GCF_019091135.1 Cohnella sp. GbtcB17
GCCCCGCCCTTGTCGGCCACCTCAGCCGCCCGCGATCCCGGCCATGGCTGACACCGCCTGTTCGGAGAGCCCGAGCACCGGGGGCGGAAGCATGGGTACGGCGAGGGCGAGCAGCACGAGCGTGGGCCCGATCTTCACCGGAAAGCCGATCGCGAAGGCGTTGAGCGAGGGCGCGACACGGCTCATGAGGCCGAGCGCGACGTCGGCCAGGAACGCGACGCCGACGATCGGTGCCGCGATCTGCAGGACGGCCACGAACATCGTGCTGATCG
>NZ_JAGXJW010000261.1 GCF_019091135.1 Cohnella sp. GbtcB17
AAACCATTGTCAATGAACCATTTACCTCCATGGTGCATATTTACAATAAAGTACGTACCTGCCAACAAGAAAAGAACAAAACAACAAAATTTAACAGTAAAATAATAGAAGCTTTCCAATAAAAGTGTCTGTCATATGCTTTACCACCATGTGCAAATATTCCCAAATGCCAGTCAAAACACTTTACCCCACATAAAATAGCCCCACACTAAAACCAAGTGCAACTTGACTTATTCAACCCACATACCATCTACCAAAATGCAATGCCTTAA
>NZ_JAGXJW010000262.1 GCF_019091135.1 Cohnella sp. GbtcB17
ATCAGCGAAGTAAACCCCAGCGGCGGCCGGGAAATTCGGATCGGAACTTCTCGATGTTGCCCCCGTCGACCATCGTCACGTAACAGGTGCGTCCGTCGGCACCGCCGAAGGTCAGGTTGGTGCAGTTTTTTCCGTGCTGCGGAATTTCCCGCACCACCTCGCCCCGTGGATTAATTTGGGCTATGCACCCTGTTCCGATGCGGGTCACGTACAGGTTGCCGGCCATATCGCATCGGATGCCGTCCATGCCGGAGTCGGGAAATGTAAGGTA
>NZ_JAGXJW010000263.1 GCF_019091135.1 Cohnella sp. GbtcB17
ATGTCTCATGAAGTCCCATATTTCTCGTCATATCGGTTGCAAATTGAAACGCCATTGGAAACACGACAAAATAGGCGAAGGCAAAACCGGCGACAAAAACCAGGATGGAGTACGGAATATATTTGACGGTCGATTTCCGCTCTTCCGGACGAAGCCCGGGACGGACATACGCCCATAAATGGTAAAGCGCAAACGGAAGCGATACGGGAAGGCCGATCATGAAAGCAAGCTTCATCCAAATCCCGACCGCATCCCACGGGGAAAAAACGTT
>NZ_JAGXJW010000264.1 GCF_019091135.1 Cohnella sp. GbtcB17
GGGTTCACCAGTTCGGGCTCGGGCGGGTTGCTCGAGTACAGGTCAAACCCGCTCAAAATGTTCAGCCCTCCTAAGTATGTAGAGAAAAAATTACGCTTGTCTTAGCTAGCTTCTCATGCCAACGGGTTTCATCGCGTCTGTACCCTTCGTCCCTAGCGGGAGTCAAGAACAAACTCCTTTGACTATGGAACCTTCTTCTCCGATTGGAGGATCTGGATGCGCCTCCGAGATCCATCATCTCCGTTGGGTTTCCCTAGTGGACCCTCGATAC
>NZ_JAGXJW010000265.1 GCF_019091135.1 Cohnella sp. GbtcB17
GAAATTGAATGGGAAATTAGCAATTATGATGGGCTTGAGAGTGTCGAAGATGCCCATCGGGTGTGGTCGTGAAGGTCGAACTTAGCCGCTCGACGGGGCTCGACCGTTGGCTGGCCGAACGGCACTATCTAAAGTCGACGCCGCCGGGTGCGCAGCTTCGGCTGTGGTTCCTGGACGAAGCCGGCTCGCGGATCGGCGCGATGATGTGGGGACGGCCGACAGCGCGCAGCTTGGACCAGATGTCGCTGCTGGAACTGACGCGTATGTACC
>NZ_JAGXJW010000266.1 GCF_019091135.1 Cohnella sp. GbtcB17
CTAGTACCGAACTAATTGCATATTCCGACTCTGCTAAATAGATGGACAGGACTTCACCGGTGATTGGCTTTGACAAGATTGGAGGTTGCCCCAAGTGCGTTTTTAAGGATTGAAAAGCCTGGTCGCATTTTTCGGTCCAATGGAACCTTTTGTTGCCTTTTAAAATCTGAAAAAACTCCTTGCGCTTATCAGAAGATCTTGATATAAAGCAGTTTAAGGCTGCGACTTAACCTGTGAGGCTTTGAACTTCCTTTGGTTTGGTTGGTGATG
>NZ_JAGXJW010000267.1 GCF_019091135.1 Cohnella sp. GbtcB17
TTTCGTTAGACAACATATAAACCATTAATCTTCTCTCCTTTCATAATAACCAAAGAATCTTTGGTGATCCTCAAGTTTCTATGCATGGATTTGTATCTGTATCCTTCATCTTTGAGCGCACCCAGCGATATCAGGTTTCATCTAAGGTCCAGAATGTCCCTTACATTTGTCAGCACCTTGATTCTGTCATCATACTTTTTGATGCCAACCTTCCTGATTCTAATGACCCTACAAGAATGATCATTTCCCATTAGAACCCTACCTCTATA
>NZ_JAGXJW010000268.1 GCF_019091135.1 Cohnella sp. GbtcB17
GACCAGGGGCTTTAATCCCAGGTATGCTAAACACCGCTTGCTTGACCTCTTCATCTGTGTAATTTGCCACAAGAAATTCTGCTTGCTGTTGTGTGACTCTAGGCCCTTTCTCCACTATACGATTGTTAACAGGAATTCGATTTTCCATCTGGGAACCGAGAAGTATCTTATAAAATTCCACAAAAGCATCAGCAACTTCCTTCGGTTCCTCAACTCTTATTCCAGCAGAATTAATGATAGAAAAGACATTATTTTGCCTTCTTCTATCT
>NZ_JAGXJW010000027.1 GCF_019091135.1 Cohnella sp. GbtcB17
GCATTTGAAAAAAGGCGCGACGATCATTAACCCAACATCGATCCCCGCCTATCGCGGCAGCCCCCAGCTGTTCGACTTCAGCTCGACCAAAGGCGCGATCTTCGCCTTCTCCCGCCCGCTGTCGGGCAATGTCGTGGAAAAGGACATTCGCGTCAACGCCGTCGCGCCGGGGCCGCTCTGGACACCGCTTATCCCGTCGACCTTCGACGAGCAGAAGGTGGCGCAGTTCGGCACCGACAGCCCGATGAAGCGGCCGGGACAGCCCGACGAGCTCGCGCCGGCTTATGTCTACCTCGCGTGCGAGGACTCCTCGTACGTGACGGGACAAGTGCTGCACGTCAACGGGGGGACTGTCATTAACGGTTAAGGTAAAAAAGCACCGCACTTGGCGCATGATTGCCGGGGGCGGTGCTTTTCCGTTTAATATGGTCGCGATGGCGGCGCGTCATCCAAGCGCAGATCAGAATAGCGCGTTTTTGCGCTATTCTGTGCGCTCCCTGAGGCGCGACGGTGGCGCGTCATCCACGCGCAGAGCAGAATAGCGCGTTTTTGCGCTATTCTGTGAGCGCCTGGGCCGCGATGGCGGCGCGTCATCCACGCGCAGACTAGAATAGCGCGTTTTTGCGCTATTCTGTGAGCGTCTGGGCCGCGATGGCGGCGCGTCATCCGCGCGCTGAATAGAATAGCGCGTTTTTGCGCTATTCCGTGAGCGCCTGTGCCGCGATGACGGCGCGTCATCCACGCGCAGACTAGAATAGCGCGTTTTTGCGCTATTCTGTGAGCGCCTGTGCCGCGATGGCGGCTTGCCTACCACGCGCAGATTAGAATAGCGCGTTTTTGCGCTATTCTGCGAGCACCAGTGCCGCGATGGCGGTGCGCCTCCCACGCGCAGATTAGAATAGCGCATTTTTGCGCTATTCTGTGAGCGCCTGTGCTGCGATGGCGATGCGTCATCCGCGCGCAGATTAGAATAGCGCGTTTTTGCGCTATTCTGTGAGCGCCTGTGCTGCGATGGCGATGCGTCATCCATGCGCAGATTAGAATAGCGCGTTTTTGCGCTATTCTGTGAGCGCCTGGGCCGCCTTGGCGGCGCGTCATCCGCGCGCAGACTAGAATAGCGCGTTTTTGCGCTATTCCGTGAGCGCCTGGGCCGCCATGGCGGCGCGTCATCCACGCGCGCAATAGAATAGCGCGTTTTTGCGCTATTCCGTGAGCGCCTGGGCCGCGATGGCGGCGCGTCATCCACGCGCGCAATAGAATAGCGCGTTTTTGCGCTATTCTGCGAGCGCCTGGGCCGCCATGGCGGCGCGTCATCCGCGCGCAGACTAGAATAGCGCGTTTTTGCGCTATTCCGTGAGCGCCTGGGCCGCCATGGCGGCGCGTCGCCCGCGGCGATTCAACCGTGCGCTTCCTTCAGCCGCACCGCATGCCAGTCCGTCCGGTAATAGCGTACAGCCACGGTAGTACCGAGCACCGTCAGAAACGTATATAACGATAGCCACGCCCCCATGCTCCCCCAGTCCGCTACCTGAACGAACAAAAACGTAAGCGGCACGAACAGCAGGAAGCTGAGCGCCAGCGAAGCCCGCATCAGAAAGGTCGTATCGCCGATCCCCCGCAGCCCGCCAGCGTAAAAGTTGTACAGCGCGTCGAAAATCTGCAAGTACGCAGACACTTTAATAAGATTCGCCGCCGTCTCGTACACGAGCGGATCTTCACTGAACATTCGAGCGATCGGGACGGCCCAGATGAGCTCCGCCGTCCCGAGCAGGAGGATGAACAAGCTTCCCAGAACCGCCGTGTCGGTGCCGGCTTTGCGCGCGAGCAGCGGCTTGCCGCGACCGATCTCCTGCCCGACCAGGATCGTCGCCGTCGAGCCGAAGGCGAACGCCGGCATGAAACCGAACGACATGACATTCAGCGCCACCTCGTTCGCCGCAAGCGCTGCGTCCCCGATCCGCGCGACGAACATCGTGAAGATGTACATGGACACGCTCATCGAAAATTCCATCAGCCCCAGCTTGCCGCTCTCCTGGGCGACGAGCTTAAGCTCCCGCCAATCCGGCTTCGGAATCGAGCGCGTGCCGAACTTGCGGTGCATCGGGCCGTAGAATACGATCAGGCACAGCAGCAGCTGGATCGCCTCTCCGATGAGGATTGCCCATCCGGCGCCCTTGACACCTAGCTCCGGCAATCCCAGCTCGCCGTTGACGAATCCGTAGGTCAGGCCGATCATGATCAGATTGGACACGATCGCGACGATCATCGAGATGCGCGTATTGCCCACGCCGCGGAAGAAGCCGTGGAACACGAAGCTGACAATACCGAACGCCATCGCGTAAAAGCGCAGCTCCAAATAATCGGCGCCCGTCCGCACGACGTTGTCGGAGCCGCCGGTAAGCGCGAGCACGCCGTCGCTCGCCAGCCACCCGGCCAGCACGATCAGCGCACCGATGCCTACGCTCGCGGTCAACGCCAGATAAGTCCGGTCGATCCCCTTTCGCATCTCCCCCGCCCCGTAATTTTGCGCGACAAGGTAGTTGACCGTGTGCCCGATGCCCGAGAACAACGCGAACACGTTGTACATAATAATATTGGAGACGCCGACGACGGCAATGACGACGATGCCCAGATGACCGACCATAATTAAGTTGACGGTGCCGGTAACCGTCTGCGTGGCGAACGCGAACAGCGACGGCAGCGCGAGCATCATGATTTGAAGCCAGTTGCGGAATAATGGCATGATGAATTGAACCTCTTTTTGTCGGATGTTCATTTAGTCTGCATGAGGCATCGCGGTTCGTCAATGGGGTTTATGGGCTGCTCGCGGGCTTGCGGATTCGTCTTCGGTGCGCTACATTAGATTCAAACAGGCGTGAAGCACATGCCGTTCGTGCTGCGAATCATCGGATTCGCGGTGCGGGCGGCTATTTTTTATTTTTAAGGGGGATTTTCATGCAAAACTTCGCAAAAAGGCGCCTTTCCGCGGCCAAGTTTATGCTAGATCAATTACGTTCCAGTGAGCTTCGCCCCGATCTGTCGGATGAGCGGAACCAGCTCGCCTTCGAAGCCGCCTTTGCAGCTTGGTGGCAGGAAGTGTACAGGAAGTCTTCTCCCCGCGGTCGCGCTAGGTTGGCCGGCGGCTTGCCGCATGCTTCTCTCTACTTTCTCCGATTCGTATGGTGGCCGGCATTTCGGTCATTCAAAGGACTTATTCCTGAATACGAGATCGTCGATTACCGGGATGGTTACCGCTATATCGACTTCGTCTACCTCACGAACGGCCTCCGCATCTCCATCGAACTGGACGGCCGGGGACCGCATCGCCTCCAAATCTCCGCCGCCGACTTCGAAGACGAGCTCATGCGCCAGAACTATCTCGTGCTCGATCGCTGGCTGGTCCTGCGATTCCCTTTCCTCATGCTCCGCGACAAACCGCGCCAATGTCAGCAACTGCTGCAGCAAATGCTGGGGAGTGCGGGGGGAGAGCATCCCACTCCCCTTAATCAACTGTGTGCGACCGAACGAAGGATACTTGCCTGCGTGAGCAGGTTTACCGGGCATTTCGCGCCCTCCCAGGTTGCGTCAACCGTCGGAATCAGCAAGAATACCACTCATAAGTATCTCAGATCGCTCGTGGATAAACACTTCATTGCGCCCGTAAACGCCGAGCACCGAAAAATCCGGAAATACGCGTTGAACCGGGATCGAATTCCGTTTCATTTTCTATAAGTTTAACTGCGAACAGCCTTCGGACGGGAATAGCGCAATAATGCGCTATATCACTGCAGCATGTTAGTGGTGGTCAGGCGGAACTACTGGTGAGGGGGCTGATAGCGCAATTTTGCGCTATATCAAAGCGTCATGTTAGTGGCGGGCAGGCGGATCTTCTGGTGCGGGGGGCAGATAGCGCAATAATGCGCTATATCAAAGCATCATGTTAGTATCGGGCAGGCGGATCTACTGGTACAAGGGCAGATAGCGCAATAATGCGCTATATCAAAGCGTCATGTTAGTGGCGAGGAGGCGGATTTACTTTAGCTCGCGAGTAGTGGCGTCTACGCTCATTGTGCAACGCCAAAAACCGCACAGCAATTGTGCGGTTTGGCGCGTGCGCGCGGGTTCGGGCCGCTCTCGCTTCCAGCGGTCAGCGATTCAGCAAGCTGCCCACGTAACGCAGCAGCTCGTTGGCGCTGGCGGTCGTGTAGCCGTGCTCCTCGACGAGGCGATTGATGACCTCGTTGATGCGCTTGAGCTGATTTTCGTCAGGCGTCTTGGTGGAGGTGGTGATCTTGACGATATCCTTCAGGTCGGCGAACAGCTTCTTCTCGATCGCCTCGCGAAGACGCTCGTGCGTGCTGTAGTCGAACTTGCGTCCTTTGCGCGAGTAGGCGGAGATGCGGATCAGAATTTCCTCACGGAACGCCTTTTTCGCGTTTTCGGAGATGCCGATTTGCTCTTCGATGGAACGCATGAGACGCTCGTCGGGATCCATCGACTCGCCGGTTAGCGGGTCCTTGATCTTCTGCCAGTTGCAGTAGGCTTCGATATTGTCGAGGTAGTTCTCGAATAGCGTGCGCGCCGATTCCTCGAACGAATAGACGAACGCCTTCTGCACCTCCTTCTTGGCAAGTGCGTCATACTCCTTGCGCGCGACGGAGATGAAGCCCAAGTAGCGTTCGCGCTCCTCCTTCGTGATCGAAGGATGCTGGTCGAGCCCGTCCTTGAGCGCGCGCAGCACGTCGAGGGCGTTGATGTACTCCTGGTCCTGCTTGATCAGGGCGCTGGAGATGCGGTTGATGACGTAGCGCGGGTCGATGCCGGACATGCCTTCGTCGTTGAACTCGTTTTGCATCTCCTTCAGGTCGGCGTCCTTGAAGCCTTCGACCTCTTCGCCGTCGTACAGCCGCATTTTTTTGACCAGGTCCATGCCCTGCTTCTTGGATTCCTTGAGGCGCGTCAGGATGCTAAAGATGGCGGCGGCCCGCAGTGCATGCGGGGCGATATGGATGTGGCTCATGTCGGACTGGCCGATCAGCTTGGCGTATATCTTCTCTTCGTCGCTCACGCGCAGATTGTACGGCACGGGCATGACAATCATCCGGGACTGCAGCGCCTCGTTTTTTTTGTTGGCGATAAACGTCTTGTACTCGGATTCGTTCGTATGCGCCACGATGAGCTCGTCGGCGCTGATGAGCGCGAACCGGCCCGCCTTGAAGTTGCCCTCCTGCGTCAGCGAGAGCAGATTCCACAGGAATTTCTCGTCGCACTTCAGCATTTCCTGGAACTCCATCAGGCCGCGGTTCGCCTTGTTCAGCTCGCCGTCGAAGCGGTAGGCGCGAGGGTCGGACTCCGAGCCGTATTCGGTAATGGTCGAAAAATCGATGCTGCCCGTCAAGTCCGCAATATCCTGCGACTTCGGGTCGGACGGGCTGAACGTGCCGATGCCGGTGCGCGTATCCTCGGACAGAAACACGCGCTCGACCGGGAACGATTCGATGTCCCCACCGTAATCGCTGCGCAGCCGGAGCGCGCACGACGGGCAGAGATTGCCCTCGATGCGGACGTTCAGCTCCTTCTCAAAGTCCGGCCGAAGCTCGTTCGGCACCAGATGAAGCGGCTCCTCGTGCATCGGGCAGCCCTGCAGCGCGAACACCGCGCCTCTTGCCGTTCGCGAATACTGCTCCAGCCCTCTTTTTAGCAGCGTCACGATCGTGGACTTGCCTCCGCTGACCGGCCCCATGAGCAGGAGGATCCGCTTGCGGACGTCGAGCCGCCTCGCCGCCGAGTGAAAATACTCTTCGACAAGCCGCTCGAGCGTTCGATCGAGGCCGTAAATGTCGTTTTCAAAAAACTTGTACTTCTTCACGCCGTTCTGCTCTTCCACACCGTGGGAGACGATCATGTCGTATACCCTGGAATGCGCGGTCATCGCAGGAACGGGGTCTTCCTTGAGCAATTCGATATAATCGCGAAATGTACCCGTCCACGTCAACCTCTCGCTAGCAGTCCGGTACTCGGCGAGCCGCTTGAAGATGTCCATGCCGCTGTCCTCCCTGTCTCTTCCGTCTCTCTATCGGTGTGACCATTCATCGTCTTCGCAACGTACTCTATACCTATGCGGGAGGGTGGACGAATTTGCCCCGAAAACGGGATGAAAATAAATGACCGTGCTATAATGTGTGAATCAAGCGGCGATCGGGGGAAGCGGCGTGGCGGTCAAATACGAGACGGAATTGTATCCTGCGCTGAAAGCGTTCTGGACGGCCAGAGGCTACGAGGTCAAGGCCGAGGTTAAAGGCTGCGACCTGGTCGCGATCCGGGAAGGCGACGCGCTGCCCGTCATCGTCGAGATGAAAAAAACGTTCACGCTGGCGCTGCTGCTGCAGGGTCTTGAGCGACAGCGCACGGGCGCCGCCGTATGGCTGGCCGTCGAGCGCAATCGCGTCAAGAAAGGCGCGCACAACCAGCGCTTCGGAGAGATCTCGGATCTGTGCCGCAGGCTCTCCCTCGGCTTTATGTCGGTGACCTTTTATAAAACGAAGCCGCCCGTGATCGAGGTATGGTGCGAGATCGGCAGTCCGCCGGACACAGGAATCCGGGCTGCGGGCGGCCCCGCCGCCGTCGCCGAGAACATCGCGGCGGCTTATGCGGCAACGGCTGTCGCAGCGCCGTTCGTGCCTGCCGCCGTGCCTACGGCCCGCTCCGGCGGCAGACGTAAAGGCACCGCCAAGCTGCTCAAGGAATTCGCCGGACGCAGCGGCGATTACAATGTCGGCGGCAGCACGAAGCGCAAGCTCGTGACGGCCTACCGGGAGCGCGCGCTTCAGTGCGCGCTGGCGCTTCGCTGCGCGAATGCGACGGCGCTCGCGCCGCGGGAGGTCGGCGCCCTGACGGGCGTCGCCGATCCGGGACAGCTGCTGCGCAGCAATTATTACGGCTGGTTCGCCAAGGCCGGACGCGGACTGTATGCATTGACGCCGGTCGGGCTTGCCGCGCTGGATGAATACGCCGAAGCGGTGTCCTATTGGACGACCCGCTTTCCGTGGGCGGCAGCTGCCGCCGTCCGCGCCGAAGCCGAAGTCGAAGCCGAAGTAGCCTCCGAAGCCGAGGCCAACACCCTTCATGCCGCCGATGACGATACCGCCAAAGAGGACACCGCCTACAACGACACCGCCTTTTCTGACATCGCCTATGACAATGCCAACGGCGGCGACACCGTAGACGACGAAGCGGCCGATATGGCTACCTATTATATAGAGGAGTTGCACCAAACATGACCGATTCCCGCATTCCGCTCGGACCCGCCGACATGCTGACCGATGCGCCCCTGTCCATCGAGCTGGACGGCAAGCCATACTGGCTGACGCAAGAGGCGGACGGCACGATCGTTCTTCTGCTCGCCTTTTGCCCGCATGCCGGCGGAGAGGTGTTGCTCGCCGACGGCGATTTTTACTGTCCGCTCCATTACTGGACTTTCGACGGCCGCTCCGGCGAATGTACGAACCGCGGCGACGAACGTCTCATGCGTCGCAACGTGGAGCTCGTAGACGGCCAATTGTACGCGAGCGGCGCCGATTATTGAGCTTAGATCGATCTTCCCGTAAAGGACTTGATCGTCTGGCACAACCGCTTGACACCCTCCGAAATTTCCCTTTCGTCCGAATGGACCGGCGTCAGCCGCAGCCGCGAGCGGTTCGCCGCCGCGGCATAGTACCCGGCGCCCGGCTGGAACAGCACGCCCTCCAGCCATGCCGCCTTCAGCAGCGGCTCGCCTTCGAGTCCGTCCGGCAGCTTCAGCCAGGCGTGGCTTCCCGCCTCGGGCCGCTTGCAGACGAGACCCGGAATTCCCGCCTGCTCGATTCGCTCAGCCAGCAGCGCGTGGCGCGTCCGGTAGATGAACCTTAACGTCTCGAGCGCGGGAATCGGCGACGATTCGCTCCAATAGCGAAGCAGCGCCTCGCGATCTTCGAGCGCTTCCCGCTCGCGGTCCGGCCTCTTCGCGGAAGGGACGGGCAAGAATGCTTCGCCCGCAGCCTCCCACCCGGTCCATTGAAGCCATCCGAGCCGCATGCCCGATACGAGTCCGGACGGCAAGCCGCCGATGACCGCCGTCGGTCCCGTCTCCGCTTCTTCCGCCAGGTTTTTCGTCCAGTCGCAAGTCAAGCTCTGCCGCTCGTCGAGAATCAGCGCGACGCCGGCTTGCGCGCACGATCGCAGCAGCGCCGCTCGCCGCTCGTCGCTCCACCTGCAGCCCGCCGGATCCGAGCAAGTCAACGATACATAGACGGCGCGCGGCTTGAAGGCGGCGATCGCATGCGCCAGCGCTTCGGGATCCATGCCCTCGCCGCTGCCCTGCACCTCGAATGCAGCGGCACCGGCCCGGGCGAACAGCTGCAGCGCCGTGCGGCTTGTCGGCCGCTCGACCAGGATCGCGTCGCCCGGCTTCAGCACCGCCTTCGTCGCCAGTCTGAGCGCTTCGTCCGCGTCATCCGTAAGGAGCCATTGTCCAGGGTCGTCCGCAGGACGCCAATACGGTCCGAGCTGGCCCGACCCTACAAGCGAAGCGAGCCGTTTTTCCGTCTCCAATCGGCGGAGTCTGTCCGCAATCGCTTCCGCCGCTGCGACGGATGACGTCTGGCGCTTTTCCTGCCATTCGGCTTCCGCTAGCAAGCCTTCCGCAGGCCAGCCGCCCATCCAGTTGATCATGGCCCCCATCTCCAATCGCTTCCGGGCGCTCGCGCGCCGGGCGTTTTGCCCACGATACAGTGTATGCGGCGCCTGCGCCGTTTTTTGCGTTTTCTTTTTGGGCGTGCTTGGTTATAATAGAGGAAGTTTAGTGGAGGTGTCGAACATGTTTCTGGGTATGAGCGACAAGTTCTGGATCGTCATGCTTGTATTCGCGATGTTCATCACGGCGATGCTGACTGCCGCATACAACGAGGACAAGACTAAAGGTCTTTGATCCACGATTCGGACAGTCCGCCCGCCTCAAGCTTCGCGAAGCGGCAAGACCCCCAAGACTATCCCGCGCGAGCGGGCCGTCCTGGGGGTCTTTTAACGAATAAGAGCCGTTTCCGGGACGGCTTAGCGCGCCGTTCGGAAAGGCTCTTGTTATAAGTCGTGAAAGGGCTAATTAAATCGCGTTCATTTCCGTCATACAAACGCCGCACACATGGCGTTCCTTGTATTCGGTGACGTTCTCCATGGACGAACAGAACACGCACCGCGGACGATAACGCTCCAGAATAATATGATCGCCCTGCACGAGAATTTCTACAGGATCACCTTCATTCATCTGATAACGCTTCCGCAGCGATTTCGGCAGCACGATCCGGCCGAGTTGGTCCACTTTTCTTACGACACCAGCAGGCTTCAAAGCAGTCCTCTCCCATTCCTTCGTTATTCATAACAAGTACGGTTGTTGCTCAAGTCATAACCTTAGGTTCGCTAACTTCCTCGACAATCCCTGCAAAAAATTGATTTTGCTTAAAATAATGCAAGAATCTTGCCGATTTATGTCGAATTTATTAGGGTATTAGCCTTCCAAGCCGGCAAACCCCGTCTGCCTGAGCGCCTCATACACGACAATCGCGGCCGAGTTGGCGAGATTAAGCGACCGGACTTTATCGGTCATCGGCATGCGTATGCTTTGTCCGGGATTTTCGTCGAGCAGCGCCTGCGGCAAGCCCTTCGTTTCTTTGCCGAAGACGAACAGGTCCCCGTCCTTATAGGCCATCTCGCTATAACGGCGCGAGCTGCGCGTGCTGGCATAGAAGAACCTGCCCTGCGGAAATGCGCTTCTGACCTCGTTAAACGAATCGTAATAAGTAATGTCGACGGCGTACCAATAATCGAGGCCCGCGCGCTTCAGCACCTTGTCGTCGGTCGAAAAGCCGAGCGGGCGCACCAGATGAAGATGCGTGCCGGTGGCGGCGCAGGTGCGGGCGATATTACCGGTATTGGCGGGAATTTCGGGCTCGACGAGCACGATATGAAAAGGCATTCGGTTGCCCTCCTCCTTTGCGCGATAAACGGTTCGACGAAGCGAAAAAACCGCGGCGGACGCCGCGGTTGAGCCATTCCGGCCTGCTATGCATGCATCGGCTGCAGCCGGACGATCCTAACCGTTGGTGCGGGCGAATTCGCCCATAAAATCTACCAGCGCCTTGACGCTGCCCAGCGGCACGGCGTTGTAAATCGATGCGCGCAATCCGCCGACGTCCCGATGGCCCTTAAGTCCGACGAAGCCTGCGGCTTCGGAATCCTTCACGAACTTCTTCTCGAGTTCTTCGCTGCCCAATCGGAACGTGACGTTCATGATGGAGCGGCTGTCGGGATTCGCAAAGCCCTTATAGAAGCCGCCGCTTGCGTCGATCGCCGAATAGATCAGGCCCGCTTTTTCCTTGTTCAGACGCTCCACGCCTGCAGCGCCTCCCTGTGCCTTCACCCAGTTCAGTACCAGGTTGGCCATGTAGATAGCGAACGAAGGCGGGGTATTATACAGAGAGCCGCTCTTGGCGTGCGTATCGTAGCGAAGCATCGTCGGCACGGTCATCGACGGCGCGGCGACCAGATCGTCGCGGACGATGACGATCGTGACGCCTGACGGTCCCAGATTTTTCTGCGCGCCGGCATAAATAAGGCCGAAACGCGAGACGTCGACCGGGCGGCACAAAATATCGCTGGACATGTCAGCCACGAGTGGAATCTCGCCGGTATCCGGATATTCTGCCCACTGCGTCCCTTCGATCGTCTCGTTCGACGTCAGGTGGACATAAGCGGCGTTGCCCGGCACGTTAAGCTCGCCCGGGGACGGAATCCGCTTATAAGCGTCGGCTTCGGAGGAAGCCGCGATCGCGACCTCGCCGAACAGCTTCGCTTCCTTGATCGCCTTGGTCGCCCAGCTGCCCGTCGCGACGTAAGCGGCGATCTTGTCGGCCTTGAGCAGGTTCATCGGCACTGCCGCGAACTGTGTACTGGCGCCGCCCTGGACGAGCAGCACCTTGTAGTTGTCGGGTACGCCCATCAGCTCCCGCACGAGCCGCTCCGTCTCGTTATGTACCCGTTCGTAAATGGCGCCGCGGTGGGACATTTCCATCAGCGACATGCCGCTGTTTTCAAAATCGACGAATTGCTCCTGAGCCTGCTGCAAAACCTCTAAAGGCAAAGCGGCCGGACCCGCGTTAAAATTGTAGGCACGATTGGACATTTCAATTCCCACCTTGTAGTCGTTTCATCTTCAAACATCATAACAAAGCTGCCCCCGGTGTTCAACCGCTTTAAAGGACAAAAGGATGGCAAAACTCAAAATTCCCGAACTATTATGGAGGAAATAATGGAGAATCTTCGTCTTTTTCTAGGAATCGCTCTGCCCGAAACGGTTGAAGGCGCATTGGGTCGCATCGCATCCGGCATGAAGCCGTCGCTGTCGTTCCGCAAGTGGACGCATTCGGCCGATTACCATATTACGCTTCATTACCTGGGCAATACGCCGCAGGACCAGCTGCCTGCCATTCGGCTGGCGGCGCAGGAGGCTGCAGGAATGGCCGATCCGATTCGGCTGTCGCTCGCCTCCCCGGGCACGTTCGGGCCGCCGGCGGCGCCGCGCGTACTCTGGTGCGGCATCGATGAGACGAACGACGACAACGCCGTCGCGGGCTCCGACGAAGCGGACCCGGCGCTGTCTCCGCTGCATCAGCTGCACTTGCTGCTCGGCGAACGGCTCCGGGAGCGGATCGGCTATGAGCCGGAGGCCAGGCCCTACCATCCCCACATTACGCTCGCCCGAGGCTGCGAAGGAGACCGCTGCGCCAAAAGCGCGATTCAAGAGCTGTGGCGTTCTTCGACTGTCCGCGAAGAAGGGCTGAGCGCCGTCTGGCCGGCAAGCGCGATCACGATCTTCCGTTCCCATCTCGGACGATCGCCTTCCTACGAACGGCTTGATTCGATTCCGCTCTCCGGACAAAGCTGAGCCATACGCAAGAAAAGCTCCCTCGCGGGAGCTTTTCGTTAAAATTCGTTTCGATTAGCAATCGAAGTAGAGGCCGTATTCGTGCGGGTGAATGCGGATCGCTACAGCCTTCGCTTCGGCACGCTTCACGTCGACGTAGTTGTCGATGAATTCCTTCGTGAAGACGCCGCCTTCGGTCAGGAACTCGAAGTCCGCTTCGAGAGCGTCCAGCGCTTCGTCCAGGTTGCCCGGTACGCTGCGGATCTCTGCCTTCTCTTCGTCGGACAGCTCGTAGATGTTCTTGTCGAACGGACCGTAGCCAAGCGCGCGCGGATCGATCTTGCGCTTGATGCCGTCGAGGCCGGCCATCAGCATCGCTGCGAACGCCAGGTACGGGTTCGCCGTGGAGTCCGGCGTACGGAACTCGATGCGGCAGCCCTTCGGCGTAACGGCAGCGACCGGAATACGGACGGCAGCGGAGCGGTTGCCGGCGGAGAACACGAGGTTAACCGGTGCTTCGTAGCCAGGAACCAGACGCTTGAACGAGTTCGTCGACGGGTTCGTGATCGCGATCAGCGCAGGCGCATGGTACAGGATGCCGCCGATGTAGTTCAGTGCAAGCTCGCTCAGGTTCGCGTATGCGCCCTTCTCATAGAAGAGCGGCTCGCCTTCGTTGAAGATCGACGTGTGCACGTGCATGCCCGATCCGTTGTCGCCGAACAGCGGCTTCGGCATGAACGTTGCGACCTTGCCGTATTGGCGCGCTACATTGTGTACGATATATTTGTACTTCATCAGGTTGTCGGCAGTCTTGGTCAGCGTGTCGAAGCGGAAGTTGATCTCCGCTTGGCCGGCCGTCGCCACTTCGTGGTGGTGACGCTCGACGCGCAGTCCGGATTCTTGCATCAGGCGGACCATCTCGCTGCGGATGTCTTGCTGGGAGTCGACCGGTGCGACAGGCACATAACCGCCCTTGACGCCTACCTTGAACGCCAGGTTGCCGCCCTCTTCCTTGCGGTTCGTGTTCCAAGCCGCTTCTTCGGAATCGACGAAGAAGGAGGAAGAGTTCATCGTGCTCTCGTAACGAACGTCGTCGAAGATGAAGAACTCGGACTCAGGCGCGAAAAATGCGGTCGTACCGACGCCGGATTGTTGGAGGAATTCTTCAGCCTTGTGTGCGATCGAACGCGGGTCGCGGTCATAACGCTCGCCATCAGGCGTGTAAATGTTGGACATGACGATCAGCGTCGCGTGAGCGGTGAACGGATCCACGTAGACCGACTCGGTGTCGGGCATCATGACCATGTCGGATTGTTCGATGCCGCGGAAGCCGGTGATCGAAGAACCGTCGAACGCTACGCCGTTAACGAAGGTATCTTCGTCGACTTCCGTCGCGGGCAGCGTGATGTGGTGAGCGCGGCCGGCCAGATCGACGAACCGGAAATCCACGAACTCGATATTTTTTTCCTTGATGAGATCCAAAACGTTTTGTGCAGACATTTCGAATTTCCTCCCCATTTCCGAACATTAGGTCTTGTAAAACGAAACAACGTTCAACTTTTCACCTGAACTCTGTCGCTATTATAAATTTATTGCTAGAAGAGCGTCAATACTTATGTAAGGTATTTTTTGTGGAAGTGTGAGGTATGTTAACACTTTTGACATACCGCAAATCCGCGGCGCGGCGGGGAGGAAATCCCGCGTCCGGCGGGCGGCGGGACGGTCCCGGCACCGCCTCGACCGACCGGCGCGGGAAAATCCGAACGTCCGGCTTCCGCGCGATTCTTATCGATATCCGCCAATGCCGGACCCAGCGCTTTTTTAAGTGGCGAGCCGTCTGCGGAGCAAGCCGGCGACGCGTTCGATGCTGGCTGCCCGGGACGCCGCGTCTTCGGTGATGCAATTGACGATGATCTCGTCGGCGCCATAGCTCGCGGCAAGCGCATAAAGCGATCGCTCGGTGCGCTCGGGGCCGCCTACGATCATCCGCTTTCTGTTTTCCGCGATTCTCGCCCGGTCCCAGGCGCTGTACGCGTAGGCGAGCGCCTCCTCGCGACCCGGCACCGGAAGGCCGTATTCGCCTTTATCGTTCCGCAGCAGCCGCAGATCCAGCGATGCCGCTTCCCGCTCGGCGCTCGCGTCGTCTTCCATACAGACGACGAACACGCACACCGCGACGCGGGGCGTCGCGCCGAGCGGTCCCGGCCTGAACCGCCGCCTGTACTCGCGCGCGGCGGCTTGCCCGCCTTGCCCGTTGATAAAATGAGCGAACGCGAACCCGGACCCCATCGCCGATGCGACCTGCGCGCTATGGGCGCTGGAGCCTAGAAGCCAAGCCTCGGGGCGCGTAGCGACATCGGGCGTTGCCGCCAGGCCGGCCAACGGATGGCCGGACGCAAGCGGAGGCCCGATGTTCAAATAGGCCGCAAGCTCCTGCAGCGAGTTGACGAAGCCCGCTTCTTTATCCTTGCCGGCTTCCCTGCCCATCGCCAACGATACGAGCGGCATGCCGCCCGGCGCCCGGCCGATGCCGAGATCGACCCTTCCCGGATACAAGCCTTCGAGCACTCTGAAGTTTTCGGCGACCTTGTACGGGCTGTAATGCGGCAGCAGCACGCCTCCCGAACCGATGCGGATATGCGAGGTGCAGGCCCCCAGCGCGGCGAGGAGCACCTCGGGCGAAGAGCCGGCAAGTCCCTTCGCGTTATGATGCTCCGACACCCAGAACCGCGAATAACCGAGCCGTTCGGCGAGCTTCGCCAGCTCGATCGTATCCCGAAGCGCTTGCGCGGCATCTCCCCCGCCAAGCACGGGGGATTGATCCAGTACGCCCAGCTTCAACATTCGGCGATCACCTCTCTCTACCTATATGTACGCGGAACGTGCGAAGCGCAGAATTTATGCTTTGAAGTCCCCATTTTGCCGCCAATTTCGATATAATGTAGAAAAATGGCGAATCGTTGTCTGCGCCGGCATCAAAAACGAGGCGGGATCGAATTGAAATGCATAATCGTCGATGACGAACCTCTGGCACTGAACGATATGGAAAGACAGCTCAAAAAACTCGGCGGGATCGAGATCTGCGGCAAATTCGGCAACGCCAGGGAAGCGCTGGACGCGCTTGGCGCCCTGGAGCCGAACGTCGTATTTCTCGATATCGACATGCCCGTCATGAACGGTCTTGAAGCCGCCTTTCACTTTCAGGAAGCGCAACCCGGCGTCCGGATCGTCTTCGTGACCGCTTACCAGGAGTATGCTCTGCGAGCGTTCGAGGTCAATGCGCTCGACTACCTGCTTAAGCCCGTGCTGCTGCCGCGGCTGGCGCAGACACTCCAACGGCTCGAGAGCGCGGCGACGGCTGTAGCGGCGACGGCTAACGCCGCTGCGGCCGGCGTGGATGCGACCATCCGGTGCTTTCGTTCCCTGTCCGTCGAATACGGTTCGCCCCCGTCGCAGCTAGCTTGGCGGACGAACAAAGCGCAGGAGCTGTTCGCCTATTTGCTCCACCGGCGGGGCCAGCAGACGCGCAAGGATACGCTGATCGAGCTGCTGTGGCCCGAGCTTGCGCCCGAGCGCAGCTATGCCCTCCTTTATACGACGGTCTACCAGCTGCGCAAGTCCATCGACGCCGCCGGCATCGGCATCCGCATCCAGAATACAAAAGCCGGCTATGAGCTCGTCACCGACGACATTGTGATCGACGTCGACGAATGGGAACGGCGCATGCCGACGAACGACGACAATTCGCCGGATCAGCTGCAGCATTACGAAGCGTGGCTCGACGCGTTTACCGGCGATTATCTGGAGGAGCAGGATTACGAGTGGGCGGACGCCGAGCGCCGCAGACTGCGCATACTTTGGTACCGGTACGCCCTCAGGCTGGCCTCCCTGCTGGAGGAGCACGGCATGCCGGAGCATGGGCTGGATTGGCTGTACCGGGTGCAGGCGCGTTTTCCTTATTCCGAAGAGGTCTGCTTCCAGATCATGAAGCTCCATGCCGCACTCGGAGAAAACAGCATGGTCGATCAGCAATATACGCTGCTCGTCAAAATGAGCGAAGAGCAGTACGGGCAACCGCCCGCCGCGGATATCGCGGCCTGGTATGCCGGCCGCCGTCCCGATCAGCCCGCTCCGACTCTCCATCCTTGACGGCTTCGCGAATCGCTAGGCGGCACGCGCGTCTCGCCCTCCACCCCTAAATTGGGATTGTGAAAAACCGGCAACGTCCTTGAACTTTGGACGTTGTCGGTTTCTTTTTTCCTGAACGCGCAATTGTTCAGTTTTTGTAGAGTTTTGTATTTTACACTGTTCGCTGGTATGGAAATTAAACTTCCAATAAGGAGGAACGGATTGATGTGAAACAAACGCCGAAGCGCGGCAACCCCCTGTTGACCTTGACGGCGATTTTCCTGTTGGCCGCGGGCGTCGCGCTCGTAATATATCCGCGTTTCGCCGAGCAGCGCGAGGATGAACGCGAGCTTCGCCTGCTGGCGGCCTGGACCGCTCAGTTGGCCGCCACGCAGACGCCCGCTGCCGATACGCCGGCGGCCGCGACTGCGAACGCCAAGCGGCTGCCTCAATGGCAGGACATCGACGGCGCCAAGGTGCTCGGCACGGTCTCGATCAACCGGATCGGCATTAGCCAGCCGATCGTATACGGATCGGATGCGGCCGCTTTGAAGCGAGGTGCCGGGACGGTTGTCGAAGGCAAGCTGCCCGGCGAGCCGGGCAATTTCGTGCTCGCCGGGCATCGGAGCCTCACCCGCGGCAGGCACTTCAATCGCTTAGGCGAAGCGGTCGTCGGCGACGTCGTGAACGTTGACACCTCGATCGGCCGCTCTACATATCGCGTAACCGACATCAAGATCGTGGAGCCTGGCGACTTGTCGGTGCTGGACAATTCGGGCGGCGTCTCCGAGTTGACGCTCATCACCTGCCATCCTCGCAAAAATCCGACGCAGCGCCTGATTGTCCATGCCGTTCTCATCAACAATATCGAAGGAACAGGAGACATGTAAGAGATGAAGATTTTCAAATCCTTTTTAGCGGTCACGCTCGTCTTCGGACTGCTGTGGAGCCGATCGTGGCTGCCCGAGCCGGACGCGAACGCGGACAGCGACCCAACAAACGGCATTTTGTTGAGCATGACGTCCGATGTATCTTCGGTCGACTCCGGCCGTGTTTTTACGTACACGATTAATTTCAGCTTTTCCGGTCTCGTACACAGCTCGATCGGCAGCGAAAATCTGAAGCTTGTGCTCCCGCTGCCGGTTGGCGTCGAATTTGCGGGTTCGATTCCGCTTTCGATCCTAGCAAGCGATCCAGTCGAGAATGGAAACAATATTGAATTTCGCTTTAAATCGTCGAGCGACGGCGGCCCGGCGGCGGGAACTTCGTACAAGCTCCAAGTCAACGCAAAGTATACGGCGCATACGACGCTGGACAACACTTCGACGACAACGGCTGCCGTCATTTATGGACCCGACGCCGACGGCAATCCGACGGACGAATTGGAGTCTTCCAACGATGTCACGGTAATGGCCCATGCAGATGCGGATTGGGTTTTGAAAAAAGAGCGCATCTCGCCGATTCCGGATCCGCTTGCAGGCGGAGAAGTCCAATATCAAATTTTGTTCGACAATAATAAATCGAATACCGATATCGGTGTGTTGGATATCGAAAATGTCGTCTTGACGGATACGCTGCCTGATGAAGCCGAGTTTGTGTCGGCCTCCCCTGCACCGGATTCCGCGCCGAATCCGGGCGAATCCGGCATCGTCACCTGGAAGCCGGCGGGGACGCTTTCTCAGGATACGATATATTACGTCACTGTCCGATATCCAGCGGATATAGATCCCGCTATCAAAGTAACCAACAAGGCTGATGTCACTTATAATCCTCTGGGAAAATCTTTGCGTTCAACTGGCGCCAGCGTTGACCACTTCTTTACGACGACGAAGACGGACACCGGCCAGGGCGGCTTCTTTAAAGACGTCGAAACGCGCCAGCAAGAAATCTCCTTCGGCCAAGACGTCAAATTCTACATCGGCGGATTCCGCAATCGTTCGAACAGCACGCTCGAGGATGCCGTCATTACCGATATGACGCCGACGACGTACACGGACAATACGCCCGTACAATTTGATCTCAAGGAGATCGATACCGCGACCTTTCATGATGCAAGCGTGAGCTATGCGGTATACTACACGACAACCGCTACACCTGCGGACTGGAAATACTGGAAGTCGGTCAGTCCGGAAACATCCGAGAAACTTGCCGTTTCTTCGCTTCCTCTTGCCGGCGGCGAGCATGTGATGGGCGTACAGTTCCGATTCGCGAGCTCGCTTCCCGTCTCGTTCAGTCAAACGACCAATTTTGTCATGACCTACACGCTTGGCAGCGGCACGGCGATCAGCAATGGCAAGATGGTGGAAAACACGGCACGAGTCGACTACTTGTTTGATTCCGTGCCGAAGAGCGCTGCCGACAGCGCGACTGTGCATGTCTGGGAGAACCGGCCGCTCGTGCGGCTCGACAAAACACTGACGACCGGCGGGGCTCTCGTTCCCTCCAGTGCCTCTGCACCCAAATATGTTGAATTCGATCTTAAAGTATCGAATACCGAGTACTCGAGCGATATCTTCCAAAATCCAATTTTGATCGATATATTGCCGAAGTATTCGACGTATGATTCTTTTGATATCAAGGACAATTCAACCGACATTCCAACTGCGACTTTGAATAGCGTTACTCCTACTGTCGCGAAGGATATTTCCACGGGCAAGACGACGCTAAAGTGGAACTTCTCGGGCACGATGCAGAAGAACACTGCATTCACAGTTCGCATTAAAGCGAAAATCGACGAGTATGCGCCGCCTGGAAATTATATCAATCAGGCTGCGCTGACTACCGACACCGATCCCTACTTTAATGACTACTTCTTTGATCTGAAAACGGACGTCGACGATCTGGACGGCGACGGCCAACATGATGATTCATATGTAGCTGACTCCGCCGAATACACAGTCAATCGTGTAACCGAGCTTGGCTCCTACAAGCGGGTGCGCGGCGAGCTGGACGACGACTGGAAGGAAGGCGCCTTCCCCGATGGTTGTACGTTCGGCAACACAGCATGCGACAAGCTTGCGAATACGGTCGCCGGCGGACGCGTCGACTACAAGCTGACCGTCAAAAACAACTCCAACATCGATGTAGACCATATCGTCGTCGTCGATACGCTACCTCGCATCGGCGATGAAGGCGCGTTGCTCGGCTCGCGCGGTTCCCAGTGGGGTACGGTATTGACGGAGCCGCTGGACGACACGGGCAAGGACTACACGGTATATTACAGCACGGACGCGCATGCGAAGATCGACAATTCGTCGACGTCTTGGAGTACCACGGCACCGGACGATCTGACTACCGTTACGGCGCTCAAGTTCGCGTTCGATCCGACGTTCTCGCTTGCGCCTGGGGCTTCTATTCCGATTATTTGGTCGATGAGAGCGCCGCTCGGCACGACCCAGAACGTAATTGCCTGGAACTCGTTCGCCCACCAGGCCCAAGCAAAGGATAATCACGATCCCCTTTTGCCGGCAGAGCCGCCGAAGGTCGGCGTGCACATCAATCCGCCTTCTTCTGACAAGGTGTCGCTCGGCAACTATGTGTGGGCCGACCTCGACAAGGACGGCGTGCAAGACCCGGATGAGCAGGGAATTAACGGTGTCAAGGT
Organism: Cohnella sp. GbtcB17; assembly: GCF_019091135.1. Classification (GTDB taxonomy): domain Bacteria; phylum Bacillota; class Bacilli; order Paenibacillales; family Paenibacillaceae; genus Cohnella. The sequence continues at coordinate 19,686 of NZ_JAGXJW010000027.1, forward strand.
CGAATTGCTGAATGCGGCCGACGATTCCGTATTCACGAAGACGTTCAAAGACGACGGCAATACAGTTCAAGTCCCCGTCACGACGGTGACCGGTCCCGATGCCGACGGCAAGCCCGGCTATTACCTGTTCCCCGAACTGCCGGCAAGCGACTCTCTCGGCGCCGGGGATTACAAGGTCCGCTTTACTATGCCGACCGTCTTGCCGGAGGATTATAAATACGGCAGCGGTTCCGACGCTTATTCGAACGCGGCCAATCATTTTAATGCCTGGACTAAAATAAACGTCGGCGATGCGAACCTGGACTCCAACGTCGGCTTGCCCGGCGGCAACGACATCTCGCCGACCGTCATTACCGGTTCAATCCACCTGACCGCCGACGACATCTCGATCGACGCGGGCCTCGAGCCACCGCTCGGCGCGATAGGCGACTATGTCTGGTACGATAAAAATGGCAACGGCACGCAAGATGCGTCCGAACCCGGAATCGAAGGCGTTACGGTCAAGTTGTTCAAGAAAAACGATTCCGGCGTGTGGGAAAACAAAGATACGAAAACGACAGATGCAAGCGGCCTATATCGTTTCGACGGTCTGCTGCCCGGCGAGTACAAAGTACAGTTTCCAACAGAACAATTGTATGACACGGACTCCGACAGTACGAATGAAAAGACCCTGCTAACTTTTAAAAGCCAAGGGAACAACCGAACGAAGGATTCCAATGCATACGATCTGGCGAGTGCTGCATCCTTTGGCTCAGCCGCAACGGAGGACGATGCGAAGCCGCTTGGCTTCACGGATGTTATCCAGCTGCAGCTCGGTGAGATCAACCTGACTGTAGACGCAGGCTACGTACTTCCCGTAAAGCTAGGCGATCAAGTATGGGTAGACGCAAATTATAACGGCGTGCAAGACGATCCCTTTGACGTGGTATCCAAAGGCGTTAAGGTAAGCCTGCTGACCGAGAACGGAACGAAGGTCAAGGATAATAACGGTGCCGATGTAACGGTCGACACCGACCTTAACGGCAATTATTTGTTCAAGGATCTATTGCCGCGAAAATACAAAGTTCAATTCGATCTGCCTCCAGCCTATGGGTTTACGCGCAAAGGTCAAGGAAGCGTCGCTTCTGACTCTGACGTCAACCGTTCGGCCAACAATGGGCAGACATTGCAAACTTCCGGCCAGACGGACACGTTCGATACAGTACTAGTGCCTGGTAGCGAGGACCTTAAAATCGATGCCGGTCTGGTCAAACTGGTCGCCCTCGGCGACTACGTCTGGAACGACAAAAATGAAGACGGCATCCAAGACGCAGGAGAGCCAGGTGTGAGCGGCGTCAAGGTCGTCCTTTCTTTCGATCATGACGGCAACAGTTCGACGCCAATGACGGCGAATTATCGGTCGGCTACGACGGCCGCAGACGGCTCGTATAAATTTGCGAATCTTTATCCTGGCGACTATAAGGTTGAATTTGAGCGGGGCAACGGCTACCTGTTTACGCTAAAAGAACAAGGAGCAGATTCCGGTAAAGATTCGAACGTGAACGTGCCGAGCCCTTCAAATACCAAAGCAAGCACGGACACGTTCACCCTGAATACCCTCGACGACATGACCATCGACGCCGGACTCATTGAGCTCGCCTCTGTCGGCGACAAGGTATGGCTCGACGCGGACGGCGACAATGTGCAGGATGCCGGAGAAAACGGCGTGACCGGCGTTCAAGTCCAACTGCTGGACGGCTTAGGTGATCCGGTAACGGACGACGCCTATGGAACGACAATCACAACCAAAACGACGGGCTCGGATGGACTTTACAAATTCGATAACCTGCCTGCCGGCGATTATACGGTGAAGTTCACGCTGCCGACCGGCTACTGGTTCGTGCAGCCGGATATTGGCAGCAACGACGCGCTCGACTCCGATGCGATCAAGCAACCGGCGCCGGATAGCCTGATCGGGCTCGCTGAGACGAACCTGTCTACCGGCGAGCACGACATGACGATCGACGCAGGCGTGCACACGCTCGCTTCGCTCGGAGATTTCGTATGGCACGACCTCAACGGTGACGGCGTGCAGGATGAAGGCGAGCCGGGCAAGAGCGGCATCAAGGTCGAGCTGCTGAACGAGAACGGCTCGCCGGCAAAGGATGCTTACGACATTCTCGTTGCTTCTCAAACGACGGATGCCGACGGCAAGTACAAGTTCGTGAACTTGTCCGCAGGCAATTATAAGGTCAAATTCAGTAATCTTCCGACCGGCTTTAAGTTTACCGGCAAGGGTCAAGGGACCGCTGCGAAGGATTCCGACGCTTCGCCTTTGGATGCGAACCTGGGTCTGACCGATACGGTGACGCTCACCATCGGTCAGCAGCGCACCGACGTCGACGCCGGTATCGTGGACCGCGTGTCGCTGGGTGACTTCGTATGGAGCGACCGCGACTTCGACGGCATTCAGGACGGAGGCGAGCCCGGCGTCGAAGGCGTCACCGTCAAGCTGTACGACGCTGCCGATCTGACGACGGCGATTGGAACAACCGCTACGGATGCGGACGGAAAATATCTGTTTGCCAACCTGTGGCCAGGCGATTACGTCGTTCAATTCATCCTGCCGAGCGACGAGTACATGTTCACACATGCCCTCTCCGGCCCCGATCGCCTGATCGATTCGAACGCGGACGACGACGCATCCGGCACGAGCTTCGGCTTCAGCCAACCAGTCACGCTCGTTTCCGATCAGGACGACTTGACGATCGACGCAGGGCTTGTCGAGCTCGCTTCTCTCGGCGATTACGTCTGGGAAGACGGGAACGACAACGGCATTCAGGACGCTCTCGAAAAAAGCTTTGCCGGCGTCACGGTCCACCTGCTGGACAGCTCCGGCAATCCGATCATGAGGGGCGGCGCACCGCTCGTCGCGACAACCGACTTAAACGGTATTTACAACTTCGACAAGCTCATACCGGGCGACTACATCGTTCAATTCGACCCGCCGACCAACTATATTTTCGCGAAAAAGAACGCAGCGGGCAGCACCGCGGCTAACGATTCCGATGCCGACGCTGCGACAGGCCGCACTGCAGTTGTCTCGCTCAGCCCGGGAGAGAACGATGTCGGCACCGACGCGGGTCTCGTCAAATTGACCGCGCTCGGCGACTACGTATGGATGGATCGCAACCTGAATGGCATTCAGGACGCCGGCGAAAGCGGCGTGGCGGGCGTAACGGTCCGCTTGCTTGACGGATCCGGTTCGCCTATCCTGAGCGGTGGCGTGCCGATCACGACAACGACGGATGTGGACGGCCAGTACTTGTTCGAACAGCTGCAGCCTGGCGCTTACCGGGTCTCCTTCGACCTCCCGGCCGGCTACGTGTTCACTTCGCAGGACGCGGGCTCGGTCGATACCGCGGACTCCGATGCCGATGCGAGCGACGGCGGACGCACGGATGCCGTTACGCTGTCCTCTGGCGACGTAAACCGAACGCTCGATGCAGGTCTTGTAGAGCTCGCATCCGTGGGCGATAAAGTCTGGCTCGACGCGGACGGCGACAATGTGCAAGATTCCGTAGAAGAAGGCGTGGCCGGCGTTCTGGTCCAACTGCTGGATGACGCAGGCGATCCGGTAACGACCGACGCTTACGGCGCCGCCATCGCTCCGGTCACGACGGATGCGACCGGACTTTACAAGTTCGACAACCTGCTTCCGGGCAATTATGCGGTCAAATTCACGCTGCCGACCGGCTACTGGTTCGTACATCCGAATCAAGGCGGCGATGACGCGCTCGATTCCGACGCGATCAAGCAAGGCAACGGCTCGATTGGTCTCGCGGAGACGACCTTGTCCGCAGGCGAGAACGACATGACGATCGACGCCGGCGTACACACGCTCGCCTCGCTGGGCGATTACGTATGGCACGACATCAACGGCGACGGCGTGCAGGATGCCAGCGAGCCGGGCAAGAGCGGCGTTACAGTCGAGTTGCTGAACGAGGACGGCACGCCGGTGCACGATGCCTATGGCGTCGACGTGGACCCGCAATTGACGGATGCCGACGGCAAGTACAAGTTCATTAACTTGTCCGCTGGCGATTACAAGGTGAAATTCAGCGATCTTCCGACCGGTTACAAGTTTACGATTCCGGGTCGAGGCACAGCCGCGACGGATTCCGACGCTTCGAATTCGGATTCGGATGCCGGCCTTACCGATATCGTTACACTTGCGATCGGCCAGCAGCGGACCGACGTTGACGCCGGTATCGTAAATCTCGCCTCGCTGGGCAACTTCGTATGGAACGACCGCGATTTCGACGGCATTCAAGACGGAGGCGAGCCTGGCGTCGCAGGCGTCACCGTTAAGCTTTACGACGCATCCGACCGGACGGCCGCCCTCAACACGGCGGTGACGGACGCGAACGGCGCATACTTGTTTACCAACTTGTGGCCCGGCGATTACGTCGTTCAATTCGTTCTGCCGAGCGACGAATACATGTTCACGCATGCCCTGTCCGGTTCCGATCGCCTGATCGATTCGAACGCAGACGACGATGCTTCCGGCAATAACTTTGGTTTCAGCGAAGCCGTCACGCTCGTTTCCGAACAGAATGACTTGACGATCGATGCGGGGCTTGTCGAGCTTGCTTCTCTCGGCGATTACGTCTGGGAAGACGGGAACGACAACGGCATTCAGGACGCGCTCGAAAAGAGTTTGGCGGGCGTCACGGTCCGACTGCTCGATGCGGCGGGCAACCCGGTCATGAAAGGCGGCTCGCCTGTCACGACGACGACAAATATGTTGGGCCGTTACAGCTTTAACAAGCTCGTTCCGGACGACTATATCGTTCAATTCGATCTGCCTGCCGACTATATATTCGCTAAAAAGAACGCGACGGGCAGTACCGCGGCGAACGATTCCGACGCCGACACGACGACGGGCCGCTCTGCGATCGTCTCCCTCAGTCCGGGAGAGAACGACGTAGATACTGACGCAGGTCTTGTCAAGCTGACCGCGCTCGGCGATTATGTGTGGATGGACCGCAATCTGAACGGTATTCAAGATGCCGGAGAGACCGGTGTGTCGGGCGTAACCGTTCGCTTGCTAGACGGCGCCGGTTCGCCGGTCATGAGCAACGGCTCGCCTGTCACGACGACGACGGATGCGGACGGCAAATACTTGTTCGAGCAACTGCTGCCTGGCGACTACCGGGTCTCCTTCGACCTTCCTGCCGGCTACGTGTTCACATCGCAGGATGCAGGAGCGCTTGATCACTTGGATTCCGATGCCAATGCGAACGAAGGCGGACGCACGGCTGCCGTAACGCTGTCTTCCGGGGACGTCAACTCGACGCTTGATGCAGGCTTGATCAAGCTCGTCAACCTTGGCGACAAGCTTTGGGTCGACCTCGGCGCGATCGGTCAGCAGGACGGCGAGTCTGCGGACACAGTGGCTGCCGACGTCACGGTGCGCCTGCTTCTAGCCGACGGAACGCCTGTCCAAAGCGGCGGAACGCCGGTGACGACCGTCACGGACGCTTCGGGTCATTACCTGTTTACGAACTTGTATCCCGGCGACTACAAGGTACGCTTCGATCTGCCGGCAGGCTATTTGTTCACTAAGAGCCTGGTCACGGGTACAGGGTACACGACGGACAATGACTCCAACGCGGATGCGACCGGCACGACCGGCATCATCAAGCTTACGGCCGGTCAAGACGACCTGAGCATCGACGCAGGCATCGTTTTGCCGGCTGCGATAGGCGATTATGTCTGGGAAGACGCGGACTCGAACGGGATCCAGGGTCCTGACGAGAAAGGCCGCAACGGACTGAAGGTCGAGCTGCTCGACGCCCTTGGCAACGTGCTGAAGACGACGACAACCGCCGACCTTGCCGGCAAACCTGGCCACTACAAATTCGATGGCCTGATGCCGGATACGTACAAAATCAAATTTTACATCCCGGACGGTCAGTTGTTCACGACCAAGCGCGCCACGCCAGACGCGGCGCAGGACTCCGACGCCGGCATCGAAGGCGATACGGAAGCCGTCACGCTGGCGCCGGGCGAATACAACGATGATATCGACGCCGGCTTCTTCCCGGTTCCCGCCATCATCCCGGCCGGTCTCGGCGACCGCGTATGGATCGACGTGAACGGCGACGGCCTGCAGGATGAAAACGAAACGGGATTAAACGGCGTCACCGTCGAGCTGTACAATCGCGTTGGCGCGCTGGTCGCGACCAAGGTCACGGCCAACGACGCGTCCGGCCAACCCGGATATTACGCCTTCACCGGCCTCAATCCGGAAGATTATTCGGTTAAATTCATTTTGCCGACGGGCTATCAATTCACGAAGTCCGCGCAAGGCGCAGACCGCAGCAAAGATTCGAACGCGGACTTGCTCGGCAAGACCCCGGTCGTCTCTCTGATCGCCGGCGTGCACGACAAGACGATCGATGCAGGCCTCGTCCCGCTGTCCTCCATCGGCGACTACGTCTGGATCGACGCCAATTCGAACGGCAAGCAGGACGCAGGCGAAATCGGCCTGAACGGCGTGGAGGTGTCCCTCTTCGACGCGGACGGCAATGAGATCGCTTTGCAGATCACCGGCAATGACGCCGGCGGCAAGCCTGGTTACTACGCGTTCAAAGATTTGGCACCTGGCTCTTACCGCTTGAGCTTCAAGCTTCCGAACGGCTATGCATGGACGGCCACGCATGCCGCGGGCGCCAAGGGCGACACCGACTCCGACGTCGGCCCCGACGGCCGCACGGGCGTCGTCTCGCTCCAGCCTGGCGCGAGCGACCTGACAGTGGATGCAGGCCTTGTCCTCAAGAAGGACGAGCCGCAGACGCCTGACGGCGAAGACGACGGCGATACCGGCACCGACAACGGCGACAACGCCAACCCTGGCTCGGGCAATCCTAGCCAAGGCGGCGGACAAACCGGCGGCAACAACTCGGGCAGCGGCAACACAGACGGAGACGGCGGAAGCGAGGACGGCGGCATTGACAGCGGCTCTAACGGCTCCGCATCCGGCTCCTCCGGCAACGGCTCGGCTTCCGGCAGCGGACAGCTGCCGAAGACCGGCGAGACCGCGCCGATCTATCCTTACGTCGGTTACGGCCTGATCGCAGCCTCGCTGATCCTGCTCGGCATCCGGTTTCGCAATCGCAAGCCGAAGCGCACGCTTTAAAAAAGTATAATGATCGTCAAAGCCCGCCGGCGCGTTGCAGTTGCGCCAGCGGGCTTTTTCATGCGCTCAAACTGATGAACAATGCCTGTCAGAAGACAGTAAGGAGCCGCCAGCAGGTCTGGCGGCTCTTTACTGTCTTCTCGATTATTTTTTCCAAGTCGCGAACGCTTCGGCCGGCTCCTTGGCGGTGTCGAAACGTTTGCCGAGCAGCGGCGAGAGCTGCTCGAGCTCCTTGAGCAGTTTGGCGAATTGGTCGGGGAACAACGACTGCACGCCGTCGCCCGTCGCCGAGTTGTCCGGATCGGTATGCATCTCGATGATGAGGCCGTTCGCTCCTGCTGCGACGGACGCCTTAGTCATCGTCTCGACCAGCTCGCGGCGGCCCGTCGCATGGCTCGGATCGGCGATAACCGGCAGATGCGACAGCTGCTGAATGACCGGGATCGCAGCCAGATCGAACGTGTTGCGCGTATACGTCTCGAAGGTCCGAATGCCGCGCTCGCACAGCATAACGTTCGGATTGCCTCCCGCCAGAATGTACTCCGCCGCGTTCAGCCACTCGTCGTACGTCGCGCTGAAGCCGCGCTTCAGCAGGACGGGATTCTGGATCGTGCCCAGCTTGCGAAGCAGGTCGAAGTTCTGCATGTTGCGCGTGCCGACCTGCATGATGTCCGCGTATTCGGCGCAAATGTCCACGAACTCCGGCGCCATGACTTCCGTGATGGTGAGCAAGCCGTATTTCTCGCCGGCCTCCTTCATCCACTTCAAACCTTCCACGCCGATCCCCTGGAAGCTGTAAGGACCCGTGCGCGGCTTAAATGCGCCGCCCCGCAGCACCTGGCCGCCGGCCGCCTTGACCAGACGGGCGATCTCGTCGATCTGCTCCGGCGTCTCGACCGCGCACGGGCCGCCCATGACGACCAGGTTGTCGCCGCCGATCTTCACGCCTTTTACTTCGATGATCGTGTCGTCCGGGTGGAAGTCCCGGCTCGCCAGCTTGTAGGACTTGGAAATTTTGATGACGTTCTCGACACCTTGCATCGAACGGATGTGCTCGGCGAGCGAAGGCTCCGCCTTACCGATGATGCCGATGACGGTACGGTCCGTCCCCCGCGAGATATGGGGCTGTACGCCGCTCTTTTGAATATAGTCGGCAATCTCCAAGATGCGTTCTTCGGAGATATGCGGAGTTGTAATGACGATCATAAGGACACGCTCCCGGATTCTAAATGAATATTATTTTTGAATATCGCTTTCGCGCTTGTTCGCTTCGACGCTTATACGCTTTTAAGCACTAAAGCAAATATAGACGATAAAACCCCGGGTGTCAATCCCCGGGGCCATCTTCTTTCCGCGTCTTTCTGTTTATTTCCGTTTCTTTCCGTGTCACTCCATCGCCGGCTTGTTCGCTTCGATCACGATCTTCCTAGCGCGGCGCTTTTCTCTCCGTTTGCGCTTGAACGCCTGGACGCTGTACCAGATCGGGAAGAAAAACAAGACCCCAAGCGCGAGTCCGTCGATCATCCCCCCGACGATCATCTTGAGGTTGAACAGCAGAAAGTGGTTGATCTTCTCCGGCAGAAACGAAAAATTCACCGTAAAATGGGCGGGCATGACCGCGTCCGCCACCATCTTGTTCAGCACGGACATTGGAATGTAGATCAGCTTGCCGAACAAAAATCCGACCAGCGCCGACGGTAAATTGCCCCGAAGCAGGTAGATCAGCGGAAAGATGAGCACGAACGAAGTGCCGTAAGTCGGCAGATTAAACATCTCGACGAACAGCCCGACCGCGAATCCCATCGCGATCGAATAGGCACCGCCCTTGGCGCGAAGCAGCTTGACGTACTGCAGCTTCAAAAACCGGACGAACTTGCGAAGACGTAGTTGCATGGCGCTCCTTTCTTGCGGCCTACGGCGCCACTCCAGCCAAGAAAGGCTCAAATGGTTGATTTTTCTCTAACCGTCGGCAGCAGCTTGCTCATATTGACGGTGCGTCGGATTTCCCAGGTCGAAGGGTCGTTGTGATCGTATCGCTCCAAATATTGGATGACTTCCTTGGTCAGCGGCGTCGGCGTCGAAGCGCCGGACGTGACGGCGACGCGGTCGACGCCTTCCAGCCATTCGCGCTTGATCTCCGTGACGTCCGAGACGCGGTACGCCTTCACGCCGGAGATCTCCTCCGATACTTGAGCGAGCCGATTGGAATTGTTGCTCCGGGGATCGCCCACCACGATGCAGAGCTGCGCATTCTTCGCTTGCTCGGCGACGGCTTCCTGGCGAACCTGCGTCGCCAGGCAAATCTCGTTGTGGACCTCGGCCCGGGGAAACGTCTCGAGCAGCTTCGAGATGAGATGTCGGATATCCCACTGCGACATCGTCGTCTGATTCGTTATTATAATACGGTCGCCGGCAAGTCGAAGTTCCGCGATATCCGCTTCGTTCTCGATCAGATGAACGCGCTCCGGCGCGATCCCGATGGCGCCTTCCGGCTCAGGATGGCCTTTTTTGCCGATGTAGATAATATCGTAGCCCTCTTCGACCTTGTCGCGAATGAGATCATGCGTCTTCGTGACGTCCGGGCATGTGGCGTCCACGATGGTCAGCCCTTTTTCCTTGGCCCTTCTGCGGACTTCGGGCGAGACGCCGTGCGCCGTAAAAATGACGGTGCCCGAATCCACGCCTTCGAGAATCTCGAGACGGTTCGCGCCATCCAGCGTGATGATGCCCTCGTCCTTGAACGATTCGGTCACATGGCTGTTGTGCACGATCATCCCTAAAATATAAATGGGGCGTGGCAGATCCAGGTTGCGCGCCGCCTGAAGGGCAAGCACCAAGGCATCCACCACGCCGTAGCAATATCCGCGAGGGGAAATTTTGACGATCTCCATTTTCGTAACCCGCTTTCTCGCCCGTACCTGTCAGCTTTGTTCCGAATCGGGAACAGCCGGGCGTACCGATGCCTCCATTATACCGTAATCCGGGCATTCGGAAAAGTCGACGGGAAGCCATACGGTAAAGCGGCTGCCGCCCTCGGGACTGGACTGAACCTCTAGGGAGGCGCGGTGCATGTCCGCGATCCACTTGGCGATCGAGAGGCCGAGTCCGGTGCCGGCCGTCCGGCCGCGGGATTCGTCCGCCCGGTAGAACCGGTCGAAGATGCGGGGCATGTCGGCTTTGGCGATGCCGATGCCCGTATCGGCGACAGATAAGCCCACGCGGTCCTCCTGGCGGTACACCTCCAAGCGGACTTCGCCTGCGGGCGTGTACTTAAAGCCGTTTTCGATAAAAATGAACAGCAGCTGCATCAGGTAATCCCGGTTGCCGACGACCCGCACGCCCGCAAGCGCGTCAAGCGGTCCGACGACCCACTCCGCCTTGCGCGGCAAAAATCCTGCTCTGCGCGCGACTTCTTCGACAAGCGGCAGCAGGTCGATCGGCTCCTTGTCGACGACGTAGCCGGCATCCGCGCGCGCCAGCGACAACAAGTCGTTGACGAGTCGGCTCATCCGCCGCGCTTCGTCCGAGATATCGTGCAGCGCCTCGCGCGACAGCTCCTCCCGCTCCGCCGGGGACAGCTTCGGCTTAACGACGACGCTGTCTTGCCCGTTCTGCTGATCCTGCGCGTCGCTGTCGCCTGTCTCCGACCACACTTTCTCCAGCAAATCGACATTGCCGCGAATCGTCGTCAGCGGCGTCCGCAGCTCGTGCGGAGCGTCCGATACGAATCTGCGCTGCGCAACATTGGACTCCTCCAGCACATTGTAGGCTTTCTCCACCCGCTCCAGCATATGATTGAGCGTCCGCGTGAGCCGGCCGATCTCGTCCTGGCTCTCGCCGGGAATGCGCAGCTTCAGGTCGGACCCGCTCTGCACGCGCTCGGCGGCTTCCGTGACCATTTCGATCGGGCGCAGCGCCTTGCGCGCGAGGAAAAGGCCGATGACGAAGGCGAGTACGAGACTGGCGAGGCCGGCGATCCAGAGGATGGTTCGCATTTGCGACAGATAGACGATTTCGTTTTTCGTATATGCGCCTACTTGCAACAGTCCGATGATTGCGCCGTTCTCAGGCAAAACGAGCGCTTTTTCATAAATGACGAACGGATAGCCTTTCAGCGTTTCCGCATGGTATCGGCCGGTCTTGATGCCATCGAATTCGGGGTAGGCGAATTTGAGCCCCAATGCATTCAGATTGGAAGTCTGCATATCGATGCGACCGCGCGGATCTTGGGTATAATTGACGGCTTGCGCCGCTATGCTGACGTCTATCGCGTTGGATGTACGGATAAGGATCCTCAGTTCCCCGGCGGAATTAAACGTCGAAGCCACATCAACATTTTCCGCTTCGTTCATCAACCTTGTCTTGATGCTGCCCATCGTATTCTGGTAAACGATCGCGTATATCAGGATGCCAAAAGCCACGAGCGCGGCCGCCAGCAGGCCCGAATACCATAAAGTCAGTCGAAGCCTGATCGACATGCCCTAGCTGTCTCCCTTCAGGACATAGCCCGCTCCCCGCACCGTCTGAATGAGGCGCTTGTCCCCGAACTCTTCCAGCTTCTGACGCAGCATCGCCACATACACCTCGAGCACGTTGGACTCGCCGCTGTAGTCGTAGCCCCAGATTTTGTCCATGATCTGGTCGCGCGACAGAACGCGTTTCGGATTTTGCATGAACAGATGCAGCAGGTCGAACTCCTTGGCGGTCAGCTCGATCCGGTTGTCGCCGCGGATCGCTTCCCGTCCGTCGACGTCGAGCACAAGATCCTCGAAGCGCAGCCGGTTGTTCTCTCCCGCAGATTCCGGCCGCCGGCGCATGAGCGCGCGGACGCGAGCCATCAGCTCCTCCAGCGCGAACGGCTTCACGAGATAGTCGTCGGCCCCGAGATCCAGTCCCTTCACCCGATCCTGCACGTCGTCCTTGGCCGTCAGCATCAGAACGGGCACATTAATGCCCGCCGTCCGCAGCCTGCGGCACACTTCCCAGCCGTCTATACCCGGCATCATGACGTCGAGAATGACCAGGTCCGCGGATTTGTCCGCCACGATGCCAAGGCCTGCCGGGCCGTTCGCCGCGGTGGATACTTCATAGCCTTCAAAAGCCAGGCTTCGCCTGAGCAGCGAGGTGATCTTGTCGTCGTCGTCGATTACGAGAATATGCGGTCTCATGCGTTCCTCCGTCTAAAAGAATGGGGCAGTCTTAAGCGACTGCCCCGCTAACGCTATTTTACCAGAAAATCTTACGGTTGTTGCTGTTGCTCCTGCGATTGTTCCTCAAAGTCGCTCTTGTTGCCGATCGTCAGCGTCAGATCGATCTTCTTGCCGTCGCGGAATACGTTCAGCACCGCCTTGTCGCCTACGGCTTTTTTCTGGATGGCGGCGATCAGATCTTCCTTCTTCTTGTACGTCGTGCCGTCCATGCCGAGAATGACGTCGTATTTGCGCAGATCCGCCTTGTAAGCCGGCGAGTTGTACAAAATATCGTTGACGAGCGAACCTGCCGTATCGGACAATCCGAGCTGGCGCGCGGCCGAGCTGCTAATATCCGAGAGCGTCGCGCCGATGAACGGAGACGGCTTCGCCGGAATTTTCGTGTTGGATTTAAGGTTATCCAGCACTTCGGTGATCGTGCTCGTCGGAATCGCGAAGCCGATGCCTTGCGCCTGCGAGCTGACCGCGGTGTTGATGCCGATGACTTCGCCGTTCAGGTTAATGAGCGGGCCGCCGGAATTGCCGGGGTTGATCGAGGCGTCGGTCTGCAGCAAATGCTCGTAATTGCGCGTGCCGGCGGAATCCTGAATGCTGATCTTGCGCTCGTTGGAGCTCAGCACGCCGACGGTGACCGTGTGGTCGAAGCCGTACGGATTGCCGATCGCCACGACCCAGTCGCCCATGTTCGCCGCGCCGGAGTCGCCAAGCTTAAGCGTCGGGAAGTCGGTGCCTTCGATCTTCAGGACCGCGAGGTCAAGATCGTAGCTGGAGCCGAGCAGCTTCGCCGTATAAGGCTCTTGATGGCCGGTAACGGTAACCTTGATCTCGTCGGCGTCCGCGATGACGTGCTGGTTGGTCAGGATGTAGCCCGTTGCGTCGAAAATGAAGCCCGAGCCCATGCCCTCCTCCTGCAGCGAACCGTCAGGGCCGCCGCCGTTTCCGTTGTTCCCGCCCGAGCCGTCGCCGTATTCGTCGCCGAAAAACTGGCGGAACAGCGGATTTTCGTCCAACCAGCCGTTGCCGGAGCCGCCCTGGCCCGAAGCTTTGACAAAAGTCTCGATCTTGACGACCGCGGGGCTTGCTTGCTCGAATATTTTCGAGATATTGTTCGGCCGGACGGTGTCGGTGACGTTGGCGACCGTCTTCGCGCCGCCGTTGTCGTTCGCGGACGCTACCGCGGCCGATACCGGCGCCGCCGCCTTGGTGCTGAACCAATCGCCGCGGTCGGCCGCGAACATCAAACCGCCGACGACGACCACGCCCGCCATGAACGAAGCGAATACCGAACGGATCGACGATCTGCGAGGCGGCTTCGATGCCTCCCAGTTCCTTCCGTTGCCCGATACGGTGAAAGGCCGGTACTCCCGATCGCCCGGCTGAACGGCCGGCGTCGCCGGACGCTCGCCTGCGCCATTGCCGCTATCGTAGGCCGAGCCGTACGAAGCTCCGCGTTCCCGGTCCGAGCCGAACGGCCCGTAAGTGAACCTCGTTTCTTCTCGCGAAGTCGTATAATCCGCTTCCGGCGTCTCCGGGCCGGACGTCGTCTCGCCGCGGCCTTCCCCGCGCGCGTCCGCCTGATCCGAATACCGATACTCCGGTCCCTTCGCCGTTCCCGCCTCGCCGTTCTCTTCGCGCTCGTTATATCGGAACCCGAAGAGATTGTCTTCCGGCTTCTTGTTCTGGTCGTCCATGTCCGATTCCTCCCATGTCGCCGCGGCCCTCGCGCCTGCGGTCGTTTGTTCTTCTTGTTAACATCTTCGCCTATTTACCTTAAAACAATCTTAAAGCGAACTGAATCAATATTAAAAAGTTATAAATAGAAACGCCCTCCGTATCGCCGGAGGGCTGCGTTCGTTATGCGAGGCGGTCGCGGAAAGCGGGCGGACCGCATTAATATCGGGAGGTTCGCCGCTAGTTTGAAAATCGTTTTTCGGCTTGCTCCAAGATGCGCCTGGCTTCGCCGATCCACGACTCGTCAATGGCGGCGTCCGGATTCGAAGGCGCGGCGAACTGGTCGAAGAAGCCGCCTAGCGTGCGCGGCTGCGCATCCTGATCCAGTCCTTCCTCGTATTCGTGCCTCAATACATAGGGCTGACCGAACCGGATGATCGCATCGGTCTTCTCCGCTTCCGCGTCAAGCTCGCCGCGTTCGACCTCGAAGGGCAGACGCAGCCATACCTTATGCTCCTTGTCGAGCGCCCGGTCGAGCGAGCCGCTCTTGTAATCCCAGTTGCCGCCCAGATTAAAGCCGAGATCGTCAAGGCCTTCCTGCGCCTGAATATAGGCAACCTGCGTGGATGTGAGTCGCGAAGACAGCTGTTGCATCGGAATTCCGCCTTTTTAGCCATAGAATGCCCGAGCGCGCGGCACGCTAAACCTCACTAGCATCGCCATAATGCGGCGCATCGTTTTTCCGTCGAATCGATTGCCCTCGTCCGACTCAGGCGCTTCGCCTACGCTTTGACCCAGCCTTTGCGATGCGCGTAAATGGCCAGCTGCGTCCGGTCTTCCAGCTCGCATTTCATAAGCAGGTTGCTGACATGGGTTTTCACCGTCTTGATGCTGATATGCAGCTCGTCCCCGATCTCCTTGTTGGACTTGCCCTCGGCGATCAGCAGCAGCACCTCGCGTTCGCGCTCGGTCAAGCCCTCGTCCTCGTCCTGCGCCGTTCGCCGGCGAAGGCCGCGGGTAAGCGCCTGCGAGACGTCGCCGCTCATGACCGGCATGCCGCGCAGCGCGCCCTGCATCGCGTACACAAGCTCGTCCGCCGATACCGTCTTGAGCACGTAGCTCACCGCGCCGGCCTCGATCGCGGCCACGATCTTGTCGTCCTCCAGGAAGCTCGTCAAGATGATGATCCGCACATGCGGATACTTGGCCAACAGCGCGCGAGTCGACTCCACCCCGTCCATGCCGGGCATCATCAGATCCATCAGCACGAGCTGCGGAATGCGGCCGCCGAAGGCGCCCGCGTCGAGCCGGTCGATCGCTTCCTGCCCGCCTGCGGCTTCTCCGATCACTTCAAACCGGTCGTCCAGCATCAGATACGTCCTGATGCCCGCTCTCACCATCTCGTGGTCGTCCACGATCATTACGCTGCATCGATTTTGCGTCGCGTTCATTTCAACCATTTGTGCTTAACCCCTTCCGTCTCCATCGGTCGCCTGCGCGAATTTGGGCAGCGCGACCTTGATGCGCGTGCCCGCGCCGGGCTTGGTCGCGATCTCGACGTCGCCGCCCAGCTGGATCGCGCGTTCGCGCATCGTCGTCAGCCCGTAAGAGCCTGCCTTGACCTGGTCCGCGCTGAAACCTTCGCCGTCGTCGTCGATCGACAACAGCACCTGCCTGTCCGTCTCCCCCAGCACGAGCCTGACTTCGTCCGCGCCCGAATGCTTCATCACGTTGGCCATCGCTTCCTGAATGATCAGGAAGAGCTGATGCTCCATCGCCGGCGGCAGCGCAGCGGATACGCGCACGTCGAGCGTCCCCTGCATGCCGTTCTGCCGGCAGTAGTCCGGGAACCAGCGGTCGAGCGCCTCCGGCAGCGTCCTGCCCTGCAGCTCCAGCGGCCGCAATTGCGCGATCAAGCCGCGCATCTGGCGCTGCGCGGCCTTGGACATCTCGATGAGCTGCTGCATGACGCGGCCGGCATGCTCCGGATTTTTGTCCACGAGCGCCGGCAGCGCGGACGCGCTCATATGGATCGCGAACAGCTGCTGGCTCACCGTATCGTGCAGATCCCGGGCCAGCCGCCTGCGCTCCTCGAGCACCGCTTCCTCCACGGTGGCGGCCTTGCCCATCACTTCCTTCTCGCCGAGCTGCTGCAGCAGGCGGAGCCGTTCGGCCAGCCCTTGCTGCAGCCGGTTGAATTCGCGGTACGCGCCCGCGAAGGCATCGGCGCGCTCCTCGGGAAGACGCGCCTTCCAGTTGCCGGCCGCCGATTGCTTGAGCGCCTCCTGCAGCGCATCGATCCGGCTCTGATATCTCCGGCCGCGGAAGTAGGCGCCGACGATCCGCACGACGATCAGAAGCGGGATCAGCCTGTAAATCGCCGCGCCCGCTGGCAGCGCCTTGATATGGGGACGCCACAGGCCGTAGATAATCGCCAGCGCGACCGCGCCTGAGATCGCCGCGTAGAATGCCCATTCCCACTTGATGTTTCTTAGCAGCTTCGGCATCCCGCCTTAACCTACCTTCGTCACGCGCACGTCGCCAATAAAACAGCTGACGATGAGCACCACTTGTTTGTCCGTATCCTGGAACCCGGGCGTCTCGGCGGACATCTGATTAAACAAGCCGCCGCGCTTCTGCTCCAGCACCTTCACGTCCCCGATCAGACAGCTTGAGACGACGCGGATGCCGACGCTGTGATCGCCGGGCACGTAAGCCTTGACGTCACCGATGAATGCCGATACGTAGATGCGGGTCTCGCCGACCGGAATATGGGCCCGCGTCAGATCGATCGTCGTGTCGCCGATAAAATGGGAGATGCTCATCGGTTGAAGCTCCCACATCTCCTGTCCGATATGCACGTCGCCGATAAAGCGGCTGTGATCGATCCGGGAGCCCCGCATCGAATGGCCGGGCGGCCGATGGTATTCCTTCCACATCCGGTGGGTCTCGCTGCCCGAATCGTAGCTGTCGTAATCGTATTGCCCCTGCCGATCGTGACGATCCCGCACCTTGGCGCGATGGCGATCATGACGCTCGCGCTGCTTGGCGTGAATTCGCTCGACCCGCTCCTGCATCCGCTCATGGAAGCGGTCGATCCTCTCCTGGCGCCGCTCCATGCGCCCGCTCAGACGATCCGCGGGATCCCAGCCGCGATCCCGGGTACGTCCTGCCTCCGGCTCCGCCGTACGCCCCTCGTCCGGGTGCGGCTCCTCGTGAACCGGATCTTCGGCAAAAGCGTTCGGGCTGTCGTACGGCTGCGGCGGAGGAGGCGGCGGCAGCGGAGCCTCGAACGGCTTCGGAGCGGGCGGAGGCGTCACCTCGTTCCATCCGCTTTCCTCCCACTTCCTCTTCGTCCGTCCGCAGCCGCTTCCTCTGAACACCATGTTAAGCCCCGCCACGATGAGCGCCGCGGGAATCGCGAATCGGATCAGGTCCCCGAACTCCCAATTCAGCCAGCCCAGGTTCCGCCCGAGGAAAAACAGGCCGATCAGCACGACGATCGCATTCCAGCCAAAATTGTTCCGCTGTTGAATGAGCATCCCCTGGATGCCGAACAAGATGATAAACGCGGGCCAAAAGGTCGAGAATAAATAACCGATGTCGAGATCGATGACCCCGCTCTGGTTCAACAGAAAAACCAGGCCGCCCCCGATCAATATAACGCCCCAAAAAATGCGATGAAGCACGGACTGCTGCATAGGGGTTCCTCCGTTTTTCTGTGCGACATAGATTCCGATGAATTCATTATAAAGGAATGTTCGGGCGCTTCCATAGCGGCGCGGGAAGGAACTTGCCTCGGTCTCGGGACGGAGCAAGTTCCCGGACCGTCAACAATGTTATTTTTCATAACATGTTTTGTTGACATATATGACTTCTAAATATATAATTTGGTCGTATTTTTATTCGTTTTGTAGGTAAACGACAAAAAATCGAATCGTTGTGGGGGAAGTTGAATGACGTTGGAGACGCTCTCCAGCGGCGTCGATACGATCTGGGTCGTATTGACCGCCGCGATGATCTTATTGATGGAAGGCGGCTTCGCGCTGCTCGAAGCAGGCTTCGTCCGGCAAAAGAACGCGGTCAGCATTATTATGAAGGTATTCGTTGACATCTCGTTCGGCGCCCTGCTGTTCTACGTCGTCGGCTTCGCGCTGATGTACGGCAAGGATGCGGGCGGATGGATCGGCATCTCGGGCTTCGCCATGAAGGGCGATCTGTCCCATCTGAGCCTGAACATCTCGACCGACACCTTCTGGCTGTTCCAGTGCGCCTTCGTCATCGCCGTCATCTCCATCGTATCCGGCGCCGTGGCCGAGCGCATCCACTTCCGCGCCTATATCGTCTACACGATCGTCATGACCGGGCTTATCTATCCCATCTCCGGCCACTGGATCTGGTCCTCGGGCGGCTGGCTCGCCAAGCTCGGGATGGTCGACTTCGCCGGGTCCGCGGCGATCCACGCCCTGGGCGGCTTCGCCGCGCTGGCTGCCGCGCTGTTCCTCGGCCCGCGCATCGGCAGGTTCACCGACGACGGACGCGTCAACATCGTCCCGCCGTCCAACCTCCCGCTTGCCTCCGTCGGCGCCTTTATCCTCTGGTTCGGCTGGTTCGGCTTCAACTCGGGCAGCACGCTCAGCGCGACGAATCCGAACATCGGCCATATCGCCGTGACGACAATGCTCGCTTCCGCGGCGGGCAGCGCGGCCTGCATCCTGTTTACGATCCTGCGCTATCAAAAGGCGGATCCGCCTACCGTCATTAACGGCGCGCTCGCCGGTCTCGTCGGCATCACGGCGGGCTGCGCCTTCGTATCGGACGGTGCGGCCATCCTGATCGGCGCGTTCAGCGGCATCGCCATGGTGCTGGCGACCGAATGGCTCGAGCGGCGCCGCGTCGACGATCCGGTCGGCGCCTTCGCCGTTCACGGCATTTGCGGCAGCATCGGCACGCTGGCCGTCGGGCTGTTCGCCGTGCCGAGCCTGTCCGCGAACGCCGGCTTGTTCTACGGGGGCGGCTGGAAGCTGCTCGGCGTCCAGGCGCTGGGGCTCGCCGTCGTCGCCGTCTGGGGCTTCGCGCTCACCTGGGGCGCGCTCAAGCTGATCAACGCCTGGCGCCCGGTGCGCGTCTCCCGCGACGAAGAGCTCGTCGGCCTCGACGTCGGCATTCACGGCGTGCCGGCGTACAGCCAGGAGCACGACTTCCTCGACATCGAGCGGCTGAGGACGGAGCAGTAGCCCGCCGGTACAAATCATGCAGCTGCACCAGATTCATCGAATACGTACAAAAAGCCGATTCCGGACGCTTCCGGAATCGGCTTTTTTTCGTTAGGCGATCGCCTCGTATGTCGGCCCGGCTCCCGGTTCCCGGTTCCCGACCGCTGGCCGCAGGCCGAATCCGTTCAGGACCGGTTAATCTCCCGGATCCGCTCCAGCGGAATTTTCGGCATGCGGTCCTCGGTCAGCAGTCCGTTGATCTCCTGCTGCACGTCGGTCACCTGTGTATAGCAGTAGCCGCAGATGCCTTCGACGCTGCGGATCGCGCGCGTCAGACCCTCGAAGCGCGCGATGAACGCTTCCTCCGAATCGACCTGGCGGCCGTAGCCCCAGCCTTGGTCCGAGCGGAATGCAATCCCGCCGAATTCGGTGATCATGATCGGCTGCCCCCGATAGCCGTAGCCCTCCGCGAAGGCATACTTCCAATGGTTGCAGGTCGTGTCGTTGCCCGCGATCGCCTCGAGATCCGCATACCGCTTCAGAAATTCGTCACCGGTCTCTACATAGTCGTGCAGCGTCACGATATCCGACACCGTATGCTCCCAGCCGTCGTTCGCGATGACCGGACGGCACGGATCGATCGCCTTGGTCAGATGATAAATGCCCTCCGTGAACTTCTGCTGGCTGCGATCGCGGAGAATGGCGGAGACGCCCCACGATTCGTTGAACGGCACCCAGGCGACGATGCTCGGATGATTGTACTGCTGACGGACGATTTCCAGCCATTCTCTTGAAAACGTCTCGACCGCCCGGTCATGGAACTCGAACGTCGCCGCCATCTCCGACCAGACGAGCAGCCCCTTCACGTCGCACCAGTAAAGGAAGCGGGCGTCCTCGATTTTCATATGCTTGCGCACGCCGTTGTAGCCCATCTCCATCACCTTGTCGATGTCTTCGACGAGCGCTTCCTCGCTCGGCGGCGTCAGATGACTTTCCGTCCAGTAGCCTTGATCGAGAATCAGGCGCTGATAGTAGGGGACGTTGTTCAGCAGCACTTTGTTTTTGTCGATCGAAATTTTTCGCATGCCGAAGTAAGACCCGACGCGATCCACTTCAGCGCCGTCCTCGTACAGCACGAATTCGACATCGTACAGGTTCGGCTGCTCCGGCGACCACCAGCTCTTTTTCCAAGGACCGTTCGCTTCATGCACGAGATCGACCTCGACCGACAGGCAGGGACGATCGATATCGAGACCGACCCGCTTCACCGGCTTGTCCTTCAACGTGACGTTCGCTTCCAGTCGGAGCCCGCTCGCCCCCTCCGTTCCGGCCACCTCGTAGTCGAAGCGGACCCGATTGCGGTCGATGTCCGGCGTAATCTTGACGCGCTCGAGCCGCCGCTCTGCCGCAAATTCGAGCCATACCGTCTGCCAGATGCCCGTCGTCTGCACGTAGAAGCACTCGAAGTTGTCCTTCGTCCAGCGCTGCTTGCCCCGCGGCTGCGTGCAGCTGTCGCTGTCCTCGGCTTTGATCGTAATCGTGTTGTCGGCGCCGAACGCCACATACGGCGTGATATCGAAGCTGAAGGCCGCATAGCCGCCCTGGTGGGCGCCGGCCATCGACCCGTTCACCCACACCTTGGCGATATAATCGACCGCCTGGAGATGCAGCAGCACCCGCTTGCCCTCGGCTTCCTTCGGGATCGGCATGGACCGGCTGTACCAGACGTGCGGATGAAACGCTTCGTCGCCGATTCCGCTCGCCTGCGTCTCGTACGTGAACGGGACGTTAATCGAATGCGTGCCCTCGAACGTCTCCTGCCATCGCCCGCTTTCACCTGCGTTATCGTCATCAAAGCGGAAGGCCCATCGGCCGTTCAGGCTCTGCCAGCCGTCGCGAACGAACTGCGGCCTCGGGTAGTCCTTGATATAAAATTTGGTCGTCATTCGGCACCTTCTCCTTTTCTCCCCGCTCCTTCGCCACTGGCCGCAATCTTAAGCGCGTACACCGAAGACGGACGAAGCGGATACCCGCTCCGCCATTCGGCGGCGGATACGGACCGGGTCGTACAAGCGATGTTCGCCGGCTCGAATACGGAGTTAATCGCGTCCGCCGAATCGCCCGTGATCTCGTGAAGCTCGGTCGCATCCGATGCCGCGAAGCCGTCCAAGCGAATCTCCGCCCTGACCTCTTCCAGGCTGCGATTCACGATAAATACGGTAACGACGCTGCCGTCCTCGTTCGCGCACGCCGCGACGTCCAGATCGGGCAGCGCGTCCAGCGCGAAGGGGGCCGGCTTGGCGGAGGCGACGGAGAAGCTGCCGCACGCCGTGTCGACCGGCAGCATGCGGCTGATGCCGCTGCCCGCATATAGCTTCAACACTTCATACGTCGGCGTGGCGTATACGGTCAGGGGCAGCCCGCTCCAGCCCGCTTCCTTGCCGCAGTATTGATCGGCATAATAATCGCCGACGCGAATGCAGCCGCCGAGCCAGCCGTTCACGAGGTCGGAGAAGCTGCCGATCTGCACCAGATCGCTCGATCGCAGCATCTCGTTCAGGTTGGCGGCATTGGCGACCGCCGCGCCGAGCGTATGCTCGTCGGGCAAGCCTTTGCGGATCGTATTCGGATAATACATCGTGTTGTATTCGGTAATCGCCAGCTTGATATGGCCGTGCTTCGGATTTACGGCGAGCTCCGCCGCCGTCCGCGCGAGATCGGACCGCGTCCATTCCGAATAGGCCGCCATCGCCTTGTACCGCTCTTCCGCCGGCGTCTCCCGGTTCATGCCGAAGCGTCCGTAGCCGTGATACAGATGCAGCGTCAAATAGTCGATGGACTCGCCCGCGATGTCGAGCACGGCCCGGTTCCAGTCCTGGTCGGTATGGCCGCAGGCGAGCAGCGCCAGCGACGGATCCGCGGCCTTCATCGCCTGGGCGAAGGCGACGCAGCGCTCGCCGAATTGTTCGGCGGTGCAGGTGCCGACCTGCCACTGCCCCCATACTTCGTTGCCGATCTCCCAATAGCGGACGCCGTAGGGCTCGGGATGTCCGTTGGCCGCCCGCAGGGCGCCCATCGGCGTGTCGATCCCGCCGTTGCAGTATTCGACCCACTGCGCGGCTTCCTCCGGCGTGCCGGAGCCGTCGTTCACGCAGATCAGAGGCTCTACCCCAAGCTCCCTGCATAAAGCGATAAATTCGTCGGTGCCGAAGTATTTGCTCGTCCAGCCGCCCCACGCCTCGTTGTACATGACGGGCCGCTCGAGTACGGGACCTATGCCGTGCTCCCAGTGATAGGCGCTGATGTAGTTGCCGGCGAGCCTCATCATGCCCGCGTTCAGGTCGCGCGTCATCTCGACGACCTCGCGCTTCACGATGCCGACGCTGTCCTCGGGCAGCAGGGACACATGATCGATCCACAGCATGCCGGTGGACACGTGATCGATCCACCTCGGGTGCGAGGCCGGTACGTACACGCGGAGCTCCGCGTCGGCGCAGGCGCGCGAGATCGGCAGCCGAGCTTCGTATTCGCGCCAGTTGTGGCCGGTCAGGTCGATTCGGACGCTCCCGAGCGACGCCTCCGTACGGCGGTCGACCGCCTCGACGAGCAGGTGGCGCAGCTCGACCGAGGCGCGCGCCACCAGCTTGACCGCGTATGTCGACGGCCCCTTGAGCGCCGCCCGCTGCGCGATGCCGGCATAGGCCTCGTCGTCGCTCAGCAGACGAATGCGCTGGGCGCGTCCCGAATGCCGCTGAGCGGGCGCCTCAAGGGCGTACTCCGTGTTTTTCCCGTTCGTATAGGCGCGCCATTGTCCGGATACCGCCCGCCTCCCCTCCGCCTCGCTCTCGAAGTCCATATCCTTCAGCGGGAAGGCGAGCATCGCGTCCATGTGATCGCGTATGTCCTCGACGAAATGTCCGAACAAATAAGGGTTGACCGTATGGTCGCTCGGTCGGCTGCAGTCGATCGATATCGTTGCGTTCTTTTTCAAGGTCGGCCTCCATAGGACGTGTTTAATGGTGATTTACTGATTTTTCAGTCTTTGATCGTTATCAGCCTTTGATCGATCCGATCATGACGCCTTTGACGAAGTGCCGCTGGACAAAAGGATACATGACGAGCACCGGCAGGCTGGATACGATGATGACGGCGTATTTGATGCTCTCGGCGAGCAGAATCTTGTCCTCGATCCCGACGCTCGCGTCCACCGCATCGCTCTGGCTGATCATCAGAATCTCGCGCAGCACGAGCTGCAGCGGGTATAGCGATTCCCGGCGAATATAGATAAGCGCGTTAAAAAACGAGTTCCAGTGGCCGACCGCGTAGAACAGCACCATGACCGCGAGAATCGGCTTGGACAGGGGCAGGATGATATTCCACAGCAGCCGCCAGTTGGTGCAGCCGTCCATATGGGCGGCCTCCTGCAGCTCCCAGGGGATGCTGGTCTGAAAGTAAGTGCGCATAACGATGAGATTGTAGGTGGCGATCGCGCCGGGCACGATCAGCGCCCATACCGTGTCGACCATGTGCAGGTTTTTGACCAGCATGTAAGTCGGGATCAGACCGCCGCTGAAAAACATGGTGAGCGTAATGATCAGCATCAGGAAGCCGCGCCCCGGCAGATCCGGCCTGGACAGCGGATAGGCGGCGAGCACCGTCATGATCATATTGATCAGCGTGCCGGCGACGGCGTAAAAAATCGTATTGCGGTAACCGGTCCATATTTCCCCGTTGTGCAAAATGTTCTCGTAGGCGGCCAGCGTGACCCCCTTGGGCAGCAGCCACACCTCTCCGCCGAGCACCTTGGCCGGATCGCTGAACGACGCGCTGACGACGAAGATCAGCGGATACAGCACGACGAGCATGATGAGCACGGCGAGGACGTTCACGACGATGTCGAATACGCGGCCGTCCGATGCGCTTTTAGTTATCGTTGGCTTGGCCATCGGTGGATGTCTCCTTTACCATAGACTCGTCTCCGCGGTCTTGCGCGCGAACCGGTTCACGAGCAGCAGCAGCGTCAGATTGATCAGCGAATTAAACAGCCCGATCGCAGCGGTATAGCTGTATTCGCCCTTGAGAATGCCTGTCGTGTAGACGAAGGTCGAGATGACGTCGCTCGTCTCGAGATTGAGGTTGTTTTGCATCAGCAAAATTTTCTCGAAGCCGACATCCATGAAGTGGCCGATATCCAATATAAGCAGAATGACGATGACCGGCACGATTCCCGGCAGGGACACATGCCAGATTCGCCGCAGCCGCGACGCCCCGTCCATCTTCGCCGCCTCGTACAGCTGCGGATTCACCCCGCTGAGCGCAGCGATATAAATAATCGATTGCCAGCCCATGTTCTGCCAAATATTCGAACTGATGAAGATCGTCTTGAACCAGCCCGCGGACTCCATAAAGCGAATCGGCTCTCCGCCGAGCCATTCGATCAGCTTGTTGACGGGTCCGGTGCTCGGGGACAGAAACACGGAGAGAATGCCCACGATGACGACGACCGACATAAAATGCGGAATAAAGGTAATGTTCTGCAGCCATTTGCTGAACGACTTGCTGCGAAGCTCGTTCACGATCAGCGCCAGCAGGATCGGCACCGGGAACGCGATCAGCAGGGACAACAGGTTGATCGACAACGTGTTCCACAGCAATCTTTTAAAATAAAACGATTCGAAAAACCGCTGAAAATGCTCGAGTCCGACCCATTCGCTGCCCATGATGCCCTTGCCCGGATTGAAATTTTTGAAGGCGATCTGCAGCCCGTACAACGGTCCGTAGTGAAAAATCAAATACCAGGCGAGTGGCAGCAGAAGCATCAGATACAAATCGTACCGTTTGCCGATCCGCCTCAGCAGTCCGCCGCCCTGCCGTTTGCGGCCGACGGGCGCCGCTGCCGGCGCCTTGGCTTGCACGCTCTCCATGCCAATCTACTCCTATCCTGAGCGGGAACGGCTCTCTTCGGCCCTCCCGTACGGGCGGTTCTTCCGAAGAGAGCGCGCTCCCCGCTCCTCACATTCGCGTAACCTGATGGGGTCTAAGACGGATTACTTGGCCTGCTTGTCGTAGGCATCCTGGTAAATCTGCTGCAGCTCGTCGATCTTCAGCTTCTTCAGCGTCGCCTGGAATTCATCCCACTTGTCGAAGCCGAGCGCGCCGGCGATGAACTTCGTGCTCTGCTCTTCGTAGTACTTGTCGAGATCGTTGCGCAGGACGTTGACCTTTTGCGCCGTCGCTTCATCGAACATCGGCGCCGCGTAGCGGACCTTGGGCATGTACGGATCGAGCTGCTTTTGCGCTTCCTGCACCTGGGGCGGATTGATGAAGGAGGCGACCTTTTCGCTGATGAGGTGCGGCGCGCCGCCGCCGGCGTAAGGCGTGATCTTCGACTGGTTGCCCGTGTCGAGGAAGGCTTGGGTATAGTAGGGAATGCCGTCCTTCACTTCATAGTTCTCGCCCTCTCTGCCGAAGCGCAGCAGCGTAGCTCCCTCGTCGCTGTAGAAGTAGTCGATCCAGCGCATCGTGACGTCCGGATACTTGTTCACGGAGGTGATTGCGAACGCTCCGAAATCCCGCGCCACGGGCGCGCCATGGCTCTGCAGCCGGTCGCCGTGAGGTCCCTTCGGCGGCGCAATGCCGACATATTGATCCTGGATCGGCAAGAAGTTGTTGTTCGTCTGATCGAAGAAAAACCCGGTATTGCCGGAGCCCTGCTTGGCCAGATAGTCCGCTTCCTTTTGCGAAAACATCTCGGGATCGAGCAGTTTTTCCGTATATAGCTTGTTCAGGTACATCAGCATTTCTTTGTTTCGGTCGCTTCCCATCCAAATATTGACCTTGTCGTTTTCCAGGTTGATATTGTAGCCGAACTGCATGTCCAGACCGAACGAGCCGCTCATCATGGCGAGTATGGGCAGTCCTTGGCCGGCTACAGGCGCGCGGGCGGTCATCGGCAGCTCGTCCTTTTTGCCGTTTCCGTTCGGGTCCTGGTCCCTGAAGGCGACGAGCACGTTATACAGGTCGTCCGTCGTCTCCGGTACTTTCAAGTTCAGCTTGTCGAGCCACGCTTGATTAATCCACTTCTTGTCCGTGCGGGCCGCAGCCAGCGTGACGATGCCCGGAATGGCGTAGATATGGCCTTCAGGCGTCGTGATGCCCGAGCGAATCTCCGGATATTGCTCCATCAGCTGTTTCAGGTTAGGCGCGTATTGATCGATCAGATCCTCGTGCGGTATCAGCTGGCCGGCGGCTCCGTAGCGCGTCGTCTCGAGCTGCGACAGCCCCGAGCGGTACAAGGCGTCCGGAAGCTCGTTGGACGCGAACAGCAGGTTTTTCTTTTCCTGGAAACCGTCCGTAGGCGCTTCGGTGAATTCCACCTGCACGTTGCTCAGCTTCTCATAATCCTGGAACACCGGCATATCTTTGAACGGCCCGTTGACGGGCGCGGTCCGGGTGAACATCTTCAGCTTGATCGGCTGGTCCACGATCGGAAATCCGCTTGCCTTGACGGCGCCTCCGGACGAGGCGGACGGCTCCGTACCCATACCGCCGCTGGCGCCTGAATTCGAGCTGCAGCCGGCGAGCGCCAGACTTGACGCGACCACCGTGCCTATCGCGCACATTTTCCAGTTTTTACGCATGCATCTATGACCTCCGCTTGATTGTTGTTCACCGACCGACGTTGTAAGCGTTTCACCGGCGTGTTTTTATTTTAAACGCCTTGCAAACGCTGCCAATTGCAATAATATGACTATTTACTCCACTTATTTGACGGCGCGTTCGCCGTTCAAATAGGCTTGCGGCGTCTGACCCTTCAGCTCCTTGAACACTTTAAAGAAGTAATTGTAGTTGGCGAAGCCCGCAAGCGTGCTGATCTGCTTGATCGAATAACGGCCACTCTCCAGCAGCTTGCAGCTGACGTCGATCCGCACCCGGTTCAAATATTCGGAAAATGTCGACCGTGTCTCCTCTTTGAAAATCCGGCTCAAATAAGACGGATGGAGGCCGATTGCGCCCGCGGCCAGCTCCAGCGTAATGTAGCCCTGATATTTCTCCAGGATCAGCTCGATCGCCTGCGTGACGTGACGGGAGTACGGACCGCTCGCGCGCCGTCGTCCGAGCAGCTCGAGCAAGCCGGCGTAGTAGCGCTGCAGCCACAGCTCCAGCTCGGCAAGCGTAGCGATTTTCCCGAGCTCGGAACGGGACGGCAGCTCGCGCTCGGCCGCCTCGGAAGAAAGCGTCGGCATCCACTTCTTGATCGCTTTGTCTCCGGTATGCAGAAGCTCGCTGACGACCATCTGCACGGTCTGGGCGTGAACGGGCTGTCCGCGCAACGAAAAAAACACGGACGCCAGCAGCCGCTGCATGCCTTCCTTGTCGAGCCGCTCGATCGAAAGCAGCAGCTCCTTCTGCTCCTCGATCGTCAGCGAGACGCGCCCGTTGAACAAGGTCGGCCGCTCCGGGGACGGCGAAACGTCGATCGCGCGCGCCGCGGCGCCGTAGCTGGCGGCGAGCTGCGTCAGGCTGCCGCACACATATCCCGGCGCGGCCATGCACTTCAGATTCAGCATCAGCTCGAGTGCATGCTGAAGCTTCGCGATCGAACCGCCGACCTCGCCGGCGACGACATGCTCGCTTCGTTCCTTGAACGCGAACAGGACGATCAGTCTCCCGTCCTCCGCGTACGCCGCGACCCGCTCGCGCATGTCGCCGAGACTTTGCTGCATAATATCGACGGCCTGCTGGGCAAGCCGATTCGTCTGCACGTCGCTGTACGACTCCGTCAACAGTCGGAACGACACGATCTGCACGGCAGCCGCCACATAGCTGATCGCGCCCCTGAACAGTCCGTGCCGCTCGGCCGCGGCCTCCAGCTTCGCCGCTGCCTCCGGCTTTCC
Organism: Cohnella sp. GbtcB17; assembly: GCF_019091135.1. Classification (GTDB taxonomy): domain Bacteria; phylum Bacillota; class Bacilli; order Paenibacillales; family Paenibacillaceae; genus Cohnella. The sequence goes on from NZ_JAGXJW010000027.1 coordinate 47,863, forward strand.
TCTTGCCAGGTCCGCCGCCAGATCGCGGACGAGCGCCGCTCCCTCTCGCCCATCTTCCATTTCTTCGGCGCCGTTGTTCCCGCGCAGCCGGTCGCCGGAAGGCTTCATTTCGACCGCCTTGTTCAAGATCGCCAAAAGCGAAGCTTCATCCAGCCGGTGCTTAAGCAAATAATCGACGGCGCCGTCCTTCAGGCATTCTCGCACATAGTCGTAATCGTCGTAGCCGCTCAGCATGATCGTTCGCACGGACGGAAACTTCTCTTTAATCGCTCGATTAAGCGCCACGCCGTCCATTTCCGGCATGTTCACGTCGATGATCGCGACATCCGGTGCGGATCTTCCGATCGACGCCAGCGCCATCGCGCCGTTGTGGGCTTCGCCGCACAGTTCGAAGCCTTCCTTGTTCCAATCGAGCAGCGTCGTCAGGTGATGGCGCGCCAACGGCTCATCGTCTACAAGCAGTACTCGGTACATGGTCAACGCCTCTCTTTCAATGATGGATGCGCTTGCGCGAGCAACGGGAAACGAATCTCCGCCGTCGTGTACAGCCCCGGCTCGCTGTACAGCTTCACCCCGTACGGCTCGCCGTACATTCGTAAGATCCGCTCATGCACGTTGCGCACGCCCATACCCGAGAAGCGGGACGGCTGCTCTGCGGCATTCGGCTCTCCGAGGAGCAAATCGATGCGGTCCTTGGTCATGCCTTTGCCATTGTCGGTCACTTCGATCTTGAGATCGCCCTGTTCCGCATAGACACGTATGAGCACGAGACCTCCGGAGGCGCCAATCCCGTGAACGATCGCGTTTTCCACCAGCGGCTGAATCATCAGCTTCAGCACCGGGCGCGCCAGCAGCTCGTCGTCCTCGATCTGCGTCCGCAGCAGGATCGGCTCCATGAACTTGTATTTCTCGAGCGCAACGTAGCTGGCCACATAGTTCAGCTCTTCCTTTAACGCGAGAAATTCATTGGAATTGCCCAGCACGCCCCGCATCAGCTCGATCAATGCGCCCGACGCCTCTTCGATGTTGGGCACGCCGTTGAGCTTGGCCAAATATTTGATCGTGTTGAGCGAATTGTAGAGGAAATGGGGCCTGATTTGCGCCTGCAGCGCGGTCAATTCCGCTTCGCGCTTCTTCTTTTCGCTCGTCCGGATATCTTCCATCAGCCGCTTCAGCTCCTCTACCATGCCGATAAACACCCGGTAGAGCTCGCCGATCTCGTCCTTGGTGTTGATCTCGGTCTTCGGAAAGGACAAATTGCCGTCTTTGACCCGGGTCATCATCGACTTCAGCCTTCTGATGTTGATCGTCGTGCGGGCGGACATCTGAAGCGAGCCGATCAGAACGACGGCGAATACGATGACCGAAACTTCAATCATCAGATTGCGGATTCTCGTAGACTCGCTCAGCAGCGAATCCATCGGAATCAGCGCCAGCGTCGTCCAGCCCGTATAGCCGGATTGACGGCTGACGACGATGTAGGATTTGCCGTCGATTTTCATTTCCTCCGCATCCCCCCCGCCGGCGAGCCGCCGCTTGACGCCGACCAAGGTGTCGCTCGAAGGCGCCGACGCGGGCGCGGCATCGGTCGCATAGACGAATTCGTCCTGCCCGTCCAGGACGTACAGCAAGCTGTCGGCGGTCGGCTTCACGGCGTACGTCTTTTTAATAAATTCATAATTGAGATCTACCATTACAACGCCGATCGCCTCTCGGTTATACCTGATCTCGCGTCCGACCGTGATCGCGTCGGCCGTCCCCTTCGGCTTCAAGTAGGCGTGCCGCGAGCCGTTGCGCAAAATATAGTCCATCGTCGGGGTGTTCAGAAACGTACGGTCGATCCAGGGACTGCCGGAGAAAAACACCTTCCCGTTCAACCCGACGACGGCGATCCGCGATATATAGGGCTTATAATCGATAAGGCCGGAGAGAAAGCCGGTGATCAGCTTCTGCTCCTGGAACCATTCGAAGCTGATCTCCTCGCTCGGACTTAAGATCGTGTCGATGACCGCGTATTTGCTGGTCACGACGACCGTGTTCAGCCGGTCGATCTCCTGCAGCATAATGTTGAGCGATTCATCCGCCTGACGGATGCTGTCCAGCACCGAGGTGACTGCGTTATGCTTGATCGTGTCGCGCATGTTCACGTAGACGATGCCGGTCACGGACACGATGGACAGCAGCGTAACGAGGGCGATCGCGATAAATATTTTCCCTTGCATGTTCAATGCGGGCGAGAACCGCCTGCGAAAAACCGCCGGCTTTAACATTCGCATTCTCCTTTGCGGTCAGCCTTCCTGGTGCGCTTCGCTTCTCGTCGATCGATAGGACAGCGGCGGGACTTGGAAGTACACCTTAAACGCTCTTGTAAACGCGTACAAATTCGGATAGCCCAGCGACAGGGCGACTTCCGTAATCGTCGCGTCCGTGCCGGTCAACAGTCCGACCGCCTTGTCCATGCGGATCTTCTGGATGTACTTCATCGGCGACATGCCGACCTGCCGGGCGAACATGTCGGAGAAGTACGAGCGGTGTACGCCCGCGAACGCCGCTACCTGCTGCACGGATATGCCCTCCGTCGCGTGAAGCTCGATAAAATCCAGGGATTCGCGAATCCATCCGGCATGCGACTCATGCGACTGTTCGTCGAACGGCGTCGAATCCGGGATCAGACCGGCGAACAGCCCGCACATCATCCCTTGCAGCGCCATCGCTTCGGCCGGCTTCAGACGTTCGGCGACGGCAAGCGCATCGAGGATGCTTTCGGCCGACGCCATCACGCCAGGCGTGACCGCCTCTCTCCGGTAGGGCCGATCCGGGGTCACCCCCGCCAGCTCGAGCAGCGGACCGACTCTTGCGCCGTCGAGCGCCAGCCAGCTCATTCGAAGCGGCGCTTCCGAAGGCAGTTGACGGTAATGATACGTTTGCCCGGGGAACAGGCAGAACAGGTCTCCTTTTTGCAGCTCAGCCGCGATCTCCGCGCTTTCGATGCCCACCTTGCCCTCGGATATGAAATGGAGGCTGTAGCACTCGATCCTTTTCGGCCCGACCTCATACGAAGGCTTGGCGATGCTGCGTCCCGCGCGGACCGGCCATAGCTGACTCTGTCTGTCCAACCCGCCGGGCGTATAATAAATGAAATGGGCATATTCGTACTCGTACTCCTGCATCATCCCGGAAAACACCCCTTCCGCTCCGTCCCAATTCTGGTCAATAGCTAACAAAATGACAACAGTCATCTAACATCCTGCTATTTATTAAGCGTTACCATTTCCCTATTATCATACTAGGAGGGGATCATCCTTGTCGAGAAAACCTAACATTTTGCTCATCACTAGCGACCAGCAGCACTGGCAAACGATCGGTGCCCGCAACCCCGAATTGTCGACGCCCAACCTGGATCGCCTCGTCCGCGAGGGAACGACATTCGACAGGGCCTATTGCCCGAATCCGACCTGTACGCCGAGCAGAGCGTCGATTCTGACCGGCATGTATCCAAGCCAGCACGGGGCATGGACGCTCGGCACGAAGCTGCTGGAGGACCGGCATACCGTAGGCGAGGACTTCGCGCAAGCGGGCTATCGGACCGCGCTGATCGGCAAAGCGCATTTTCAACCGTTGAAGTCGACCGAAGCATACGAATCAATCGAGGCCTACCCGCTTCTTCAGGACCTGGATTACTGGCGGAATTTCGACAAGACGTTTTACGGCTTCGACCATGTCGAACTGGCTCGCAACCATACAAACGAGGCCCATGTCGGACAGCATTACGCCCTGTGGCTGGAGGAGAGAGGCTGCGCGAACTGGCGGGACTATTTCCGGGCGCCCACAGGCACGATGGACCCCGATTCGACGTACAAATGGCCGATTCCGGAGAAATATCATTACAATACGTGGATCGCGGAGCGCACAAACGCGATGATGGAGACGTACCAAAAAACCGACGAGCCCTTTTTCCTCTGGGCCAGCTTTTTCGATCCACATCCCGAATATTTGGCGCCGGAGCCATGGGATACGATGTACGACCCGGACAAGCTGACGATTCCCGCGCTCGTTCCGGGCGAGCACGACCGCAATCCGCCGCATTTCGGACTCACCCAGGAGGAAGAGCCGGATTTCTCGTTTCTGGCCGAGACCGGCTACGGCATTCACGGCTATCGTTCGCATCTATATTACGAATATGGCTCGAAGTTCAAATTGACGGCGTACGACAAAAAAAAGCTGGTCGCCGTGTACTATGGCATGATCAGCCTGATGGACAAATATATCGGCCGGATTCTCGATCGGCTGGACGAGCTTGGCTTGGCCGAAGACACCCTGGTCGTCTTTACGACGGATCACGGCCACTTTTTCGGCCAGCACGGCCTGCAGGCAAAGGGCGGCTTCCATTACGAGGATTTAATCAAGCTCCCCTTTATCGTTCGTTATCCGGGCCGCGTGCCCGCAGGCCGCCGCTCCGATGCCATCCAATCGCTGGTCGACCTCGCGCCGACGTTCCTGTCCTTCTGCGGCATTCCGATCCCGCCGTCGATGACGGGCGTCGATCAAAAGGAGGTTTGGCTCGGCAATCGTACCAAGGCGCGGGATCACGCGATCTGCGAGTTCCGCCACGAACCGACGACGATCCACCAGAAAACTTACGTGGACGAGCGATACAAAATAACCGTCTACTACAATCAAACCTACGGCGAGCTATTCGACCTGAAGGAAGATCCGGGCGAGCTTCGGAATTTGTGGGACGAGCCGACGGCCGAGCGGTTAAAAACGGAACTGCTCTTGAAATATATATGGGCGGAGCTTGGCAAGGAGCCGATGCCGATGCCGCGGATTCATCACGCCTGACGGCCAAACAAAGAAGCTTTTCCGGCTGCGCCCCGCAGGCGCCCGGAAAAGCTTCGGTATGCTTTATAGCGTTCGCGTCTATTCTGTTAGATCCTCGCCGTTCTGCTTCATCGTCTCGTAGCGGGCGATCTCCTCGCGCAGCTTCCTGGCCTTCTCAAGCGGCTTTTTAACGTAGTGGATATATTCGACGGCGGCGTGGTGGTCCGGCTTTTTGCCGTTCAACAATTTGCGCAGCGTCGACATCGTTCGATAGGCTTGCTCTTCCTTCTGAATCCGTCGCTCGTAGCGCTGAACCATCTGCTCGATCTCCGCCACTTCCTCGAGCCTTTTGGCAATGAGCGCATCCAGCAAAGAATGAACCTCGGCTTGCGGAGCCGATACGGCCGTTGACGGTACAGCTTGCTCAATCGGCTTCGTCATGAAATATCACCTGTCTATTCCTGTGAAGATTCATCACACGTAAGCCAATTGTATCGGATAATCGCCAAGTTGAGAACCCTTATGTCAGCTATTTTTCAGGAAGAGATCACAATATCGATGCCGATGACGCCGATCGGGCGGCCGTCGGCACTCTGCAGCGGCGTCGAGACGGTCACGCAGGGCTTTTTGGTAATCGCGGACAAGTAAACCTCCGATACGAAAATCTCCCCGTCGATCGCTTTTTTCCACCATTCTCGGCTGCGCGCGTTGAGCAGACCCGCCACCGGTTCGGAGTAAATGAAGGAGCCGTCGGACCGGTTGGACCAGATCGCCTCGACTCCTGCCGTCTGCGCGAGCCAGCCGGACAGCACCCTGCGATGAATCCCCTCGTCCAGCCCGCCGAGCGCCGGATCGGCCGCCATCGTCGTTATAAATTGCGTCCATCTTTCCTTTTCGGCGAGCCCGGTATCCGACCACACCTTTCCGCCGGCCTGATGGACGGCGCCGATCAGTTCGTCCGCAGAAGCTTTAAGCTCCGTCGACACCCTGCCGAGCTTGGCCGTCTCCTCGCGCTGCTTGACGTTCTGGGCAAGCGTATCGTCGATGCTGGACATCATCTGATTGACCGAGTCCACGACGTCCTTGAGCATCGCATTGGCCGCCGAAGTCCGGTCCGCCTGCTCGGCCGCCGCAGTCAGCGTCTTGCCGACCTGGCCGTCCACCTTCAAAATATGGTTGTAGATCGCGTCCATTCGGTCGCGATTGACCTTCATCTCGGCCAGTCCGCGCGCGACCGACTGCTTCTCCTCCGCCACCGACGCGACGACCTGCCGGATGCCCGCCTCGATATCGCGGACGATGCCTGTCGACTGCTTGACCGCGACGCCGCTCTGCTCCGCGAGCTTGCGTATCTCCTGGGCGACGACGGTGAAGCCGCTGCCATATTCGCCCGCATGTGCAGCTTCGATCGCCGCATTCAGCGCCAACAGAGACGTTTGTGACACGATCTCCTGTATCAGCTCGTTCATTTGCGTAATTTTGGAAGCTTCGGCGATCAGTCCGCTGACGCGTTCTTCCATCGTGCCGTGATGTCTGGCCAGATCGTTCATCACTTCGTCGGTCTGCAGCATTGAACGGCACACGTCGATCACGACGTCTCTGGCTTCCTGGCTTTGCTTGCTCATGCTCTCGGAGTTCGAGCGTATCTCCTCCGATGCGGCCGCCACCTCTTGCAGCGCGGAAAACGCCTCGTCCAGCCGCCCTGCCGCCAGCCTGCTCTGCTGCCGCAGACGATCCTCCTGGACGGCGGACCGGTCGGCGATCGCCTCCAGCTGCCCGACGCTCGAATCCACCTCGCCCACCGCGGCCTGAAGCCGGTCGGAGATGACGACCGCTTCGCCGACCATCGTGCGCAGCTTATCCTGGTCCGCCTCGTATGCCGCCCCTGACGTCGTGCCGGCAACCGCTCCGGCTTTCGCGCCGAAGTTCCCGCCGGACCTGGCATCGGCCCCCTTGCGCTTCGCTCCGGCTTCGTCCGTCTTACTGAACCACTTCCGCCATTCGGCCATCTGCGAATCGCCCCCGATTCTTATCGACATCTTCTACAACAATCGACATAATGTAATAATTGCTAACATTATATATGTCCGCAGGACAAAATAAAAGAGGAACCTCGCGGTTCCTCTCGCTTATATGCAAATCGCTATAAATCCATGGCTCCTGCGCCGCCGGCTTCGGCCTTCAATCGGGCCTTCCCCCGGTGGATGCGGGCTTTGACGGTTCCGACCGGCACCTGCAGGGCAGCCGCGATCTCGTCGTCCTTGAACCCGTAGTAAAACTTGTAAAGCAGCAACGTGCGCGTCGCCGGCTCCAGCCGCCCGAGAATATCGGTCAGCTCTGCCATCGTCTCCGGCTCGCTAAGCCTGCCGGCTCCGGACTCCCCGGCCGCATAGTCCTCGCTGAGCTCGCTGACGGGCTTGACGCGTCTGGCGCGGTTGGCGTTCAGCGCCAAATTGGCGGCAATCGTCTTCGCCCACGGAATAATCTTGTTGCTCTCCCTGAGCGTGTCCCGCTTTTCCAAGATTCTGACCCATGCTTCCTGGACCACGTCGGTTGCGTCGCTCTTGTGATGAAGCCTATGACGGGCCACCCGCAGCATCTCCCGATACAGCTCGTTCAGAAGTTCATCCTCGATAGCGGATTGTTCGCGACTTCCGATTTCTCCGCGGGAGTTCGTCATGCCTTAATGTCACTCCTTAGGCCTTTTGATCCTCATCTCCTTTATTTTAACATATGGATTCCGATCGTAATATCATAAATATACTAAGAATCGAATTTTTTGTCGGACAAGTCCTGGCCCGCCACCGCCACCTCGTTCATCTCGTCCAGCATCGTCTCCGTCACCCGTCCGCTTCCGCGGCGAATGACTCTGACTTCGACCTGCTTTTTGCCCCATTCCTTGAACACTTGGCGGGTTGAGGGAAAATAAAGATCGATGCGCTTCCCCTTGATCCGCGATCCGGTATCCGCGACGCAGCCGTAGCCGTAGCCGGGAATATACAGGAGCGTGCCCAATGGAAATACGCGCGTATCGGCGGCAATTGTCGACACCTTGCTGCGCCTGACCTTGACGCCGGAATATGTCACGCCGTATTGCGGATGTCCCGGGCGTTTGCCCGTGGACTCCACCCCCGCCGTATAGCCCGTCGCCAGGACGGAGACGGTCGCCGGGGAATAGGACTCCTCGCGTTCTTCCTCCGCGGCGGCCGCTTCCGCGCCGGCTCGCGGGACGTTCGTACCGGTCCATGCGGCGGCTGCGACGAGCAGCGTGAGGGCGGATCTGTAAAAAAAGCTTGCGGGCATCTGCAACATTCCTCCTAGAGGGAGAATGTCCAAAGCCCGCAAGCTTTATGCACGATGACCAGGCGCCTATTCAGTCGGTGCGTTTGCTGTCGATGTCGCCCTTGATGCGCGCGATAAACGCGTCGATCGGCTCGGCGCCGATGTCGCCTTCGCCGCGGCGGCGGACGGAGACGGTGCCTGCCGCGGACTCGTTCTCGCCCACGACGAGCATGTACGGCACCTTCTCGAGCTGCGCCTCGCGAATCTTATAGCCGAGCTTCTCGTTGCGAAGATCCGCCACGACGCGTACGCCGGCTTCGCGGATCTTGTCCTCGAGCTCGCGCGCATAGGGCTCGAACGCTTGGCTGACCGGCAGGATCTTGGCCTGAACCGGGCACAGCCAGACCGGCAGCGCACCCGCGAAGTTCTCGAGCAGGAACGCGGTCATGCGCTCCATCGTGGAGATGATGCCGCGGTGGATGACGACCGGACGATGCTTTTTGCCGTCGTCGCCGACATATTCAAGCTCAAAGCGATCGGGCAGCAGCACGTCGATCTGCGCGGTCGAGAGCGTCTCTTCCTTGCCGAGCGCCGTCTTGACCTGCACGTCCAGCTTCGGTCCGTAGAACGCCGCTTCGCCTTCCGCCTCGAAGTACGGCAGTCCGAGCTCGTCCACGACTTCGCGCAGCATGCGCTGCGTCGTTTCCCACATATGATCGTCCGGCCAGTACTTCTCCTTGTCCGCCGGATCGCGATAGGACAGCCGGAAGCGGTATTCCTTCAGGCCGAAGTCTTCGTACACGCGCTGAATCAGCTGCACGACGCGCTTGAATTCGTCCTTGATCTGGTCGAGCCGGCAGAAAATGTGCGAATCGTTGAGCGTCATCGCGCGCACGCGGTGCAGGCCGGTCAGCGCGCCCGACATCTCGTAGCGGTGCATCGTGCCGAGCTCGGCGATCCGGATCGGCAGGTCGCGGTAGCTGCGCATCTCGCTCTTGTACACCATCATATGATGCGGGCAGTTCATCGGGCGCAGGACGAGTTCCTCGTTGTCCATTTGCATCGGCGGGAACATATCCTCCTGGTAGTGCTCCCAGTGACCCGAGATTTTGTACAGCTCGACGTTGGCGAGCACCGGCGTATACACGTGCTGGTAGCCGAGCTTCTCCTCCAGGTCGACGATATAGCGTTCGAGCATCTGGCGCACCTTGGCGCCGTTCGGCAGCCAGAGCGGCAGCCCTTGTCCGACCTCGCGGGAGAAGGTGAACATGCCGAGCTCCTTGCCGAGCTTGCGGTGGTCGCGCTTCTTCGCTTCCTCGAGGAAATGCAGATGCTCGTCAAGCTGCGCCTTCTTGGCGAACGCGGTGCCGTAAATGCGCTGCAGCATCTTGTTCTTGCTGTCGCCGCGCCAGTATGCGCCCGCCACGCTCAGCAGCTTAAACGACTTGATGCGGCCGGTCGAAGGCAAGTGAGGCCCGCGGCACAGGTCGAAAAATTCGCCTTGATCGTAGATCGTAATCTCCGCGTCCTCCGGCAACCCGTTGATGAGATCGAGCTTAAGCGGATCGCCGAGCTCGGTGTAAATCCGGAGCGCTTCCTCGCGGCTGACGACGCGGCGGACGATCGGCAGGTCCTCCTTGACGATTTTCTCCATCTCGGCTTCGATCTTCGCCAGATCGTCCGGCGTGATCGACTGCTCCATGTCGATATCGTAGTAGAAGCCGTCCTCGATAACGGGACCGATACCGAGCTTCACGGCCGTATCGCCGTAAAGGCGCTTGATTGCCTGCGCCATCAAGTGAGCGGTGCTGTGCCGCATCACTTCGACGCCGTCGGCGGAGTCGAGCGTCACGATCTCGACCTTGGCGTCCGGCGTCAGCTCCGCGTTCAGGTCGACGACCTTGCCGTCCAGCTTGCCGGCAACGGCATTTTTCTTCAGTCCCGGGCTAATCGAGCCCGCGACGTCGGCGATGTTGGAGCCGTCCTCGTATTCGCGGACCGCTCCGTCGGGCAGCTTGATTTGTACAGTCATGGCGATGGCCTCCTTGGCAGCGTGGAAATTGGGTTGGGGACAAAGCAACGCAAAAAAGCGCCCGCCCCCGGTAAGGGACGAGCGCCTGTGTATGGCGTCCGTGGTTCCACCCTCGTTCAATCGCCGCGCCTGCCGCTCATTGCGGAGTACGGACGATTCTCTAGGCATGAGTAACGGTCATGACCCGGCAGCGCTTAATGGTCAAGCCGCGTGCCGCCCGTTCGCGCGTGCGCGAATGATGCAGTCATGCCGCTTGCGTTCGGTGCTGCGGCTCGAAAGGGGTCGACGCTTGCCGTTGCCGGAAGGAACTTGCAGCCAAGGTTCCTCTCTCTGGGCCGTCCGTTGCAGCGCCGCTGTCTTTTTCACAGCCGATACGTTGCATTATACCCGCATCCAGCCGACTGCGTCAAGACGCAGGGACGATTCGCGCGGCCTGCGGATGCGCCTGTGCACGCGTCCGCTTCAGCGCGGCATCGGATGGTCGCAGATCGCGGCACGCTCGCCGAAAATGCCCATGAGCGTCCGCACGACCTGCGCGTCCGGCTCGTCGGTATGAATGTATAGCCGTCTTGGACTGGCCGCCAACAGCCGGGTGACCAGCAAGCTTTCGCGATCCTGCTGGTCGGACGCCGCTTGCAAAATCGGCTCGGTGACGGCTTCGTCCTCCAGCGGGCGCATTTTCTCGTCGAGCAGCGTCGGTCCTTGCCCCCCGCCATGAAGCACATGAATGGCCGGCAGCCCCGTCTCCTGCCCTTTCACCATCGATTGCAGCAGGCGCATGAACTCCTGGTATTGCCGATCCATCAGCATTTCTTCGACAGCCGTTTCCGCCGCTTCCTTCAGCTCCTCGGCATGCTCGCGCATCCGAAACCGCATGAAGCCGTCCAGGTGAAGCGACCCGTGCCGCCACAAATAATCGCCGAGTTTCGTTGCGATCCTGACCAGTCTCCGCCTCCTGCCTTCGCCAGGCGCTGCCTCGGTACCGCCCGATTCGGCATCCGGCAGCTCTCCGTTCATGAGGATGGTCGCTTCCCGCATCCCCGTCTTAATTTCCTTCGGATCGCGCGTACCCAGCCTGCGCTGCATGAATCGTTCGAGCGTCTGCGGCTCCTTGACCGACAGCACGAACTCCGCCAGCACCAGGCCCACCTTGTCGCAAAATTCCCTTTGTCCCGCCGAGATATCCAGCTTGCACACGATGGCGTCGCCGCGTTCGGCAAGGCGCCACGGGCCTTGTCCCGCGCTGTCGGCCAGCCCCTCGAAAGCGTCGTTCATCATGCGCTGCAGCCTGCTGCGCGCCTCCGGACCGCCGTACAGACTAACGACCCACTGCTCCCTGTTCATCCGCTCACCCCCGGCTTCCTGTTCTTAAGCTATATGGTGACCGGAATCGCGATATACGATCGCTCGACGCATGTGGTATATTTTATTAATTTGCGGCTGGTAAAATGCGGATTCGGCGGAGATGATTTTGAAGAGGCGCGGGGGGGGGGGGGGGGGGGGGGGCGAATTGGTGGGAAGAGGGCTGGGAGGCGGCCGTAGGGGGCGATGAGTGCCGTTGTGCGCCAGGCGGCCGGGCCGCGCTTCGGGCGATCGCCTTCTCTACGAGAGGCGATGTGCGCCGTCGGGTCGCACTTTGGGCAATCGCCTTCTCCACGAGAGGCGATGTGCGTCGTCGGGTCGCGCTTTGGGCGATCGCCTTCTCTACGAGAGGCGATGTGCGTCGCCGGGTCGCGCTTCGGGCGATCGCCTTCTCTACGAGAGGCGATGTGCGCCGCCGAGCCGCGCTTCGGGCAATCGCCTTCTCTACGAGAGGCGATGAGCGCCGTCGGGCCGCGCTTCGGGCGATCGCCTTCTCTACGAGAGGCGATGTGCGCCGCCGAGCCGCGCTTCGGGCAATCGCCTTCTCTACGAGAGGCGATGAGCGCCGTCGGGCCGCGCTTCGGGCGATCGCCTTCTCTACGAGAGGCGATGTGCGCCGTCGGGTCGCACTTTGGGCGATCGCCTTCTCTACGAGAGGCGATGGGTGTCGCCGAGCCGCACTTCGGGCAATCGCCTTCTCCACGAGAGGCGATGTGCGTCGTCGGGTCGCGCTTTGGGCGATCGCCTTTTCTACGAGAGGCGATGTGCGTCGTCGGGTCGCGCTTTGGGCGATCGCCTTCTCTACGAGAGGCGATGAGCGCCGTCGGGTCGCGCTTTGGGCGATCGCCTTCTCTACGAGAGGCGATGTAGATCGTTTGCACTGTCCGGCTTGCGAGGGGTAGCGTCAAGAAATTTGTGTAAGTAAGGCATCTCATCATCGTACGCATACGGTTGTCGTGGAACTGGGGAGCACAGCCCAAGCGAAGGCGCGGGTGGATACGGTGCTTTTTTGCGCTTATCGGCACCGCCCTGAGTGTCGCAGAGGTGGCATTAGTGTCTTTTTGCGTTTACAGGCATGGAGTTGCACGGTTTTTGCGTGTTTCTCCGGCTAGCGGCGTCAGGTTCTGCGGGAATTACACGGTTTTTCCGTGTTACTCCGCACCAGGCAACGGCAGCCAGTAGCCTCCCATTCCCCAGTCATCCTATTTTCCTACAAGTCAAATAAAGCCTTCCCAACCGCTCTTCAACCGAGCAGCCGGAAAGGCTCATACGCTAAAATCAGTTCTGCATAATAAAGTCCCGCGCCACGCTCTCGTCCTCGTTGTACACCTTCAGAATCTCGTACCGCGTATTCCGCTGTGCTGGAATCTTCCCGGCTTCGCGAATGAGCTTGAGAATGAGTTCGATGTTGACCTTGTGCGTGGTGCCGGCGGCGGAGACTACGTTCTCTTCCATCATCGTGCTGCCAAAGTCGTTGCAGCCGTAGGTGAGGGACAGCTTGCCGATCTCTGGCCCCATCGTCACCCAAGAGGATTGGAAGTTGTCGATATTGTCGAGCGCGATGCGGCTGATCGCCAGCGTCTTGAGATATTCCTCCGGCGTCGCCTTCTCGCGCTTCATGTTCGTATTGTCCGGCTGGAATGTCCACGGAATAAACGCGAGGAAGCCCTTGGACGGATAACCGTTGTTCAGGCACTCGTCCTGCGCTTCGCGCACCCGCAGCAGATGCAGCGCGCGCTCCTCCATCGTCTCGCCGAAGCCGATAACCATCGTCGCCGTCGTGTTCATGCCGATCTTGTGCGCGGTCGTCATGACGTCCATCCAGTCGCGCCAGGAGCCCTTCAGCCGGCTAATCTTGCGGCGTGTGCGATCGTCCAGAATCTCCGCGCCGCCGCCCGGCAGCGAGTCGAGCCCGGCCGCGTGGATCTGACGGATGACCTCCTCAAGCGACAGACCGTCCGAGACGTCCTTCATCTTGTGAATCTCGGCCGGAGAGAAGGAGTGCATCGTAATCTCCGGAAAACGAGCCTTGATCTTGCGCAGCAGGTCCAGGTAGTAGCCGAACTTCAAATTCGGATTCGTCCCGCCTTGCATGAGAATCTCGGTTCCGCCCACATCGACGGTCTCTTGAATTTTCTGCAAAATGAGTTCATCCGGCAGCACATAGCCTTCGTTCGAGCCCGGCGCACGATAGAAGGCGCAAAAACGGCAGTACACGTCGCAAATATTCGTGTAGTTCACGTTGCGGCCGACGACGAACGTCGTGATCGGATCGGGATGGCGCCGCAGCATCAGCTCGTTCGCCGCCGCTCCCATTTTCTCGATCTCGTCCGACTCGAACAGCTTGACGACATCTTCCAAATCCAAGCGCTGGCCTTGCAGCGCGCGTGATAGTATTCCATCCACCGCACTCATCGTTCAAGCCTCCTTCACTATGCCCTTATTCTAACGCTGTTCCGCGTCCTTGTCATGCATTTCTTTGTGAAATAAATCACGATTAACGCCGAATAAAAAGGTGCCTCCCACGATCAGGAAGCAACCAAGCCGCGTCTAACTTTTATCCGTTCCTTCATTTCTTGGAAAATCTCGCGCTCATGTGCGTGCAAAAGCGGATTCGGTCGCGCGAAATAATAGCCCTGCCCCATGCTCACGTTCAGCCGGAACAGCACGTCCGCCTCTTCCTCGCGCTCGACGCCTTCGGCGACGACATCGCTGTTCATCTCCTCCGCCGCGGTTACGATCGCCCGCAGCAGGCTTTCCTTGACCTTGTACCGGTCCACGAACTGGATGACCGAACGATCGATCTTGATCAGCTCCGGCATCAGCTCGCCGATCCACTGGAGGCTCGAGTAGCCGGATCCGGCGTCGTCGATGGCGAAGCGGTATCCCTTTGCGCGGAAACGGTCCAGAATCCCTGACATCTCCCCCAGATCGTGGATCTCGTGGCGCTCGGTGATCTCGAGCACGATCTGCCCGGGCGACAACAACGGATGCCGCTCCAAACACTGGTCCAGATGCGCCATGAACAGCGGATGCGCCAACGTCACCGGCGTGACGTTCAGAAATACCGGCTCGCTGATTCGCCGGCTCGCGATCTCCTCCAGCGCATGCCTGATCACGATAAATTCAAGCTTGCTGAGCAGCTTGCTCTGGCCCGCGAAGCGGAACAGCTCGTCGGGCATATGGAAGACGCCCGCGGCCGGGCCGCGCGTCAATATCTCCCAGCCGTATACGTCGCCGCTTCGCAGATCCACGATCGGCTGCGCCAGCACCGAGATTCGGCCCTCTGCGAGTATCTCGTCCAGTTGCCTGCGCGCTTCGATGACCTGCGGCGTGACCGCGCCTGTGGCGAGCGCGAGCGCGAAGTCGAACGTCTCCTTCAGCAGCGCCGCCGCGTCGGCGGAGGACGCCTGATTAGCGCCAGCGCCCGATACGGGCACGTACGTGCCATTCAGTTGCCAATACTCCGCAGCTTCGGGCAGGACGGCGGCAGTGCCGCCCTCGAATGCGTGCCGCAGCAGCTCGAGCCTGCGGAAAAGCGCGACCGGCACGAACGACTCGTCCGGATTGTGCGGCGCGCTGACGAGCACGACGTAGTCCTGCGGACCGTACTGGTCCATGCCGATCAGCTCGCGTGCGCCGAACTGCTCGCGCGCGAGCAGCGTAAGCTGCCTGCGGCTGGCCGAGGACAGCTGCCGCTCTTCTTCGCGGCTGTGTTGACGATGCTCGGGATCGGCCTTGCCCTCCCAGCGGTACAACGCTAAAAAGCAGGCTTCTCCGCGACCGAGACGCCGCCGCAGCAGAGATAGGATCGGCCGCCGAATCGTAAAATCCGGCGGGAAGGCGTTCAACCGGCCATTCGGAAGAAACGCCTTGGCAATCGTCTTTAATCTCTCAAGCAGCATCGTTGGGGTCACGTCCTCGCCTGCCTTGTCGTTTCGAATGTCGAATGTTGCTATTTTATCACGTATCGGAATGCTCGGAAAGGCGAATGCTGGAAATCCCCGGCTCAGCCTGGTCAGATCTGGTCTGGTCTAATCTGGTCTAGTCTGACCTGGTCTAGTCTGGTCCGCTGTGCGTGAGCTTCCTTTCAGGCGCTCTCGACAGTCCGGCAGACCTTCGTCAGTCTTCCAGCGCCTGCGCTAGATCGCGGATCAGATCGTCGATATCCTCCAGCCCCACCGAATAACGTACCAGCCCGTCGGTAATGCCCCGCGCCGCCCTGACCTCGGCCGGCATCGCGGCATGGGACATCATCGCGGGATACGACAGGATGCTCTCGACCGCGCCGAGGCTGACCGCCACGATCGGAATGCGGACCTTGCCGAGCAGCCGCCGCGCATTCTCGCCGCTTCCCGCGTCGAACGAGACGACGGCGCCGTAGCCCTGCGACTGACGCTCGTGAATGTCTTTGCCCGGATGCCCGTCCAATCCGGGGTAATAGACGCGCGCCACGCCCGGATGCTCGCTCAGCCACTGCGCCAGCTTGCGCGCGCCGCGCTCGCTCGCTTCCATCCGCACCTGCAGCGTCTTCATGCCGCGCATGAGCAGCCAGCTCTCCTGCGTGCCGAGCACCGTCCCGAGGCCGTTCTGCAGCGCCTTGACGCGCCGGCCGAGCTCCTCGCCGGCCGTGACGATCAACCCGGCGAGCACATCGCTGTGGCCGCCCAGAAACTTGGTGGCGCTATGGATCACGAGGTCGACGCCGAGCTCGATCGGGCGCTGATGGTAAGGCGTCATGAACGTATTGTCGAGCATCGTGAGCAGCTCTTGTTCCTTGGCCCAATCCGCGACCCGCTTGACGTCGGTAATCTTGAGCGTCGGGTTGGACGGCGTCTCCATGAAGATTGCCTTCGTGTTCGGCCTGCGGGCGGCGACGACCTGCTCGAAATCGGTCATGTCGACGAAGGTGGAATCGATCGCCAGCCGGTTCAGCACGGTCGTCAGCAGCCGGTACGTTCCGCCGTACACGTCCTCGGTAACGATGACGTGGTCGCCTGCCGAGAGCAGCAGAAATGCCGTAGAGATCGCGGACATGCCGGAGGAAAACGCGAACCCGCGCGTTCCGCCTTCCAATAGAGCGATGTAGGACTCCAGCGCTTCGCGGGTCGGATTGCCCGAGCGGCTGTAGTCATGCTTCGGCGGCTGCTCCAGATCGAAGTGGTGGAACGTCGACGCCTGGTAGATCGGCACGCTCGAGGCGCCCGTCGCTTCGTCGATCTCCGCGCCGAAGTGAATCAGCTTGGTGGCGAATTCGCGGTCTCCCGCATGCCGGTCGTTCGGATGCGTCACGCGCGTTCGCCCCCGATCTCCGCGTTGGCGGCCTCGATTGCTTGTCCCAAATCTTCGATCAGGTCGTCGATATGCTCGATGCCGACGGAGAAGCGCAGCAGGCGGTCGTCGACGCCGACCTTCCGGCGGATCTCCTCGGGAATGTCGGCATGCGTCTGCACGGCCGGATACGTCAGCAGCGACTCGACGCCGCCAAGGCTCTCCGCGAACGCGATCAAACGCAGATGCCGCAAGATCGGCTCGATCGTGCGGGCGTCCTTCATGCGGAAGGAGAAGATGCCTGTGCTGCCCGATGCCTGCCGCTTCTGGACGTCGTGACCCGGATGCGTCGGCAGCGCCGGATGATAGACCGACTCGACGGCGGGATGTTCGGCAAGCCACTCCGCCAGCTTAACCGAGTTGAACTCGTGCCGCTCCATCCGCAGCGCCAGCGTCTTCATGCCCCGCATGAGCAACCAGGAATCCTGCGGACCGAGCACCGCGCCGATCGAGTTGTGGAGGAATGCCATCTCATCGGACAACGCCTGTCCCTTCGTGACGATCAGTCCCGCGAGCACGTCGTTGTGGCCGCCGAGATACTTCGTCGCGCTATGAATGACGATGTCGGCGCCCAGCTCGATCGGACGCTGAAGATACGGCGTGAGGAGCGTG
This sequence comes from Cohnella sp. GbtcB17, assembly GCF_019091135.1. Taxonomy (GTDB): domain Bacteria; phylum Bacillota; class Bacilli; order Paenibacillales; family Paenibacillaceae; genus Cohnella. The sequence continues at coordinate 65,303 of NZ_JAGXJW010000027.1, forward strand.
TTGTCGACGATCGTCAGAAGTCCATGCACCTTGGCCCAGGACGCGACCGCGGCGATGTCCGTGATCATCATAAGCGGGTTGGTCGGCGTCTCGATTAGGACCGCGCGGGTCGCGGGCGTGCGCAGCGATTCGAGCGCATCCAGATCGTTCGTGTCCACATAAGAGGCGGTAACGCCGAAGCGGGACATGATCTTCTCGAGCAGGCGGTAGGTGCCGCCGTACAGATCGAGGGAGACGATCAGGTGGTCGCCTTGCTTGAATAGGGCGAAGATCGTCTGAAGCGCGGCCATGCCGGAGCTGCAGGCGAAGCCGCGGTCTCCGCTCTCGAGCTGCGCGGCCGCTTCCTCGAGCACGGTTCGCGTCGGACTCTTCGTGCGGGCGTAGTCGAAGCCCGTGCTTTGTCCGAGCTTGGGATGGCGGAACGCGGTCGCTTGATACACCGGGAAGCTGACGGCGCCGGTCGCCGGATCCTCCTGCGAACCGATTTGGGCAAGGCGGCTTTCGATTTTCATAAATTAAATTCCTCCATCGTCTTAGGTTGAACGCCTGGCGTCCGCGGACTTGCGATCGATCCCGATCCTTGCCGACTTCACGATTGCGATTGCGATGGCTTTGCTCCTGCGGCTGCTCCGCTCAAATGCCCGCGCCCAGGTCGTACGGCGTCTCCTGGTAAACGTAGTAGTTCAGCCAGTTGGAATATAGAAGGTTCGCATGCGCGCGCCAGGTCGACAGCGGCATTTTGGACGGATCGTCCTTCGGAAAATAATTTTTCGGCACGTTGATCCGCAGTCCCTTGGCCTTGTCGCGGTCGTACTCCCACTTCAGCGAGTTCGGATCGTATTCGGAATGTCCGGTTACGAAAATCTGCTTGCCGCCGCGCGACGCCACGATGTATACGCCCGCTTCCTCTGATTCGGCCCAAACCTCGAGCTGCTGCACCTTATCGATATCCTCGCGCCGAACCTCGGTATGCCTGGACTGCGGCACGTAAAACATCTCGTCGAACCCGCGCAGCAGCGGCACGTTGCGCTTCGCGATCGTGTGCGGGAACACGCCGAACAGCTTCTCCTCGAGACCCACCTTCGGCACGCCGAAGTGGTGGTACAATCCGGCTTGGGCCGCCCAACAAATATGGAAGGTCGAGGTGACGTACTTCGCGCTCCAATCCATGATGTCCTTCAGCTCTTCCCAATAGTTGACCTCTTCGAACGGCAGCGTTTCAACGGGCGCTCCCGTGATGATCAGGCCGTCGTAGCGCTGATGGGCGATCTCGTCGAACGTCTTGTAGAAGCTTTCCAGGTGCTCGGACGACGTATTTTTGGACGTATGGGTCTTGGGATGGAGCAGCACGACCTCCACTTGCAGCGGCGTATTCCCGATGAGGCGCAGCAGCTGCGTCTCCGTCGTTTCCTTCGTCGGCATCAAATTCAGTATCGCGATCCTCAGCGGCCGAATATCCTGGTGGTAGGCGACGCTTTCGTCCATGACGAATATGTTTTCTCCGGCCAATACTTCCTTGGCAGGCAAATTGTCGGGTACTTTGATGGGCATCGTATCACTCCTGTTCAGGTGGGTTGAAAAAAACAAAAGACCCGCTTTCGTCAGAAAGGGGTCGTCGTTAACAAACGGTTAATCGATCGCCTCTCTCATCTCCCAGAAACGTCCGAAACGAACGTCTTCGCAAGAATTAGCACCGTGCGTACGCTACGCCGGTTGCCGGGCTTCATCGGGCTAGTCCCTCCGCCTGCTCTTGATAAGATGGGCAAAACTATTCGGTTGTATGGGTTAAACTACAATTAATGTAACCGATCGGCCCGCTTCCGTCAAGCATCCGAACAGCCGCGCGAAATTGTCCTTGAAAGGGATGAAGCGGAGGATTATACTTAACACGGATTCGCCCGGACAGGGCGCATTCTAAGCTAAGCAGCGATCCGCAAAACGGAAGGGGGGAGCCGGTCATGGAAGGAGATCATCCTGGGCCAAGTCGCACATCCAGACGCATTGCCGCAGGACGAGAGTTCGCCACCGAAGCCCCGCGCTTGCCCGGCTCCGCCGAGTAAACCCCTTCGCGCGCGGATATTTCGCCCTGCATAATACGATAGCGCCGTACGCATGCGCCCTTCTGGACGGGCGCGCCGAACGGCGCTTAAGCCGATTATGACAAGGAGCGATATCCATGAAGATCCGCCTGGTCCGCCAAGGCGTATTCACGCCTGTTGAAGATATTACCGAGACGCTTATCCCGCCTGAAGAAGGCTTCTACTGGATCGATGCGGACGTCGACGATCTCGTCGTCCTGCAGCCGCTGTTCGGCATCCACGATCTGGCCGTCGAAGACTGCCTGACCGAGGAGGAGCAGCGCCCCAAGCTCGAGGTTTACGAGAGCCATTATTTTCTCGTCATCAACAGCATCCGGTTCGACGACGAGGAGATTTTCCTCCGCGCCCTGAACGTCTTCCTCGGAAGGCACTACCTGATCACCGTCACCCGCCAGAAGATCAACGAGCTGCGCAGCATCAAGCCGATACTGTGGGAGCAGGAGGTCAACTCGGCCGACCGGCTGATGTACCACCTCGTCGACATCGTCGTCGACAATTACTTCTCCGTCGGCGACCGGATCGAGGCCCGCATCGAGCAGCTCGAGGAAGATATTCTGATGCACACCAAGAAGTCGCATCTTACCGAGATCATCGGGCTGCGAAGCGAGATTTTGTGGCTCAAGAAAGTGCTCGGCCCGCAGCGCGACGTCATCGCGACGCTGAACAAGCGGGACCTGAGGCTCATCGACCATCAGCTGCAAAAGTACTTCATCGACATTCACGAAAATGCCGTCAAAATTTACGAAACGTTCGAAACGTACCGGGACCTGATGGGCAACTTGCGCGAAGCCTATCAGTCCAGCGTCGCCAACCGGGCCAACGAGATCATGCGCGTGTTCACGGCGTTGACGACAATCTTCATGCCCCTCACCTTCCTGACTGGGGTGTACGGGATGAACTTCGATTATATTCCCGGCATGCACGATCAGTACGGCTCCGTCGTGCTGCTGTGCATTATGATCGGACTCGGCTTTGGCATGTTCTACATTTTCCGCAAGAAGGATTGGTTATGAACGACGCCGGGCCGTTACCGCAGACAAGGCGCTCCTGATCCGCTGCAGCAGCAGCGAACGGGAGCGCCTTTGTCGTCGATACGCAATCAGGCCTGTGCGCCGCCCGCCGCAGGGGCCAGCGTTCGCGCGCCGTGGTCGCCATGGTCTGCGAACAGACCGCGCTTGCGGTGGTGCCGCCAGCGAAGGTACAACACGACGCCCCGGATATACTCGTCGAGAATCATGCCCGCATACACGCCGTACAATCCCCAGCCCAGTTGGATGCCGAGGACGTATGTAAGACCGACGGACACGAGCCACTGGCTGGGAATCGAGATCTTCATCATGTAGCGGCTGTCGCCGACCGCCACGATCGACTGGCCAAGCGCCATATTGAGCATCTTGCCCGGCTGCAGAATCAAGTTCAGCCACAGGAGAGCGATCGCCATGTCCACGATCCACGGGTCGTCCGTGAAAAAGGTGATGATCTGCTTGCGCAACAGAAGCATAAGCGCCGTGTTGAACATGACGAACGCCATGCCGTAGCCCATCGCCCGATAAGCGCTCCGGTACGCCTCTCTCAGCCTTCCCTGTCCGAACAGATAGGCGATTAATATCTGCACCGCCATCGCGTACGACCAACCGATCGTAAAAGCGAACGACTCCATCGTGTTCATATAAGTTCGCGCGGCCAGCTCCTGCGCGCCCATGATGCCGATGAGACCCGTGATCGCAAGCTGCGAGATCTGCCACGAGCCGCCGTTGATGCTGAGCGGCCAGCCGATCCGCAAAATTTCCTTCGACTTGCTCCAGTCCGGACGCAAAAATTCGCGAAGCCCGATCCGGCCGCCGAAAGCCGAACGGAACATGTACAGAAGCAGCACGACCGAAGCGGCCCGCACGAACAGCGTCGACAGCGCCACGCCGAACAGCCCCCACTTCGGAAAGCCCAGCAGTCCGAATATAAACAGCGCGTTCAGAAAAATGTGAACGATATTCATCGTGATCGCGATGTACATCGGCGAGCGCGTATTGCCCGTATTGCGCACGGCTGTAGACAGCGCGTTGCCGATGGCCGTGAAGATCATCCCGCCGCCGACGATCGACATATAATCCCGCGCGAGCGGACGGATATCGTGCGGCATGCCGAGCCATCCCGCAATCTGGCTGGCTCCGAAAACCATCAGCAGGCTGACGACGAGCCCGATCGCCCCCGTCAGTACGACCGAGACGATCGCAAGCTTGCGCGCCTCGTACGCATCGCCCGCGCCAAGCCGGTTGGCGATCAGAATGCCCGCGCCGCTGGCGACGAGCATAAAAACGACGATCACGGCATTAAAAAATTGATTGGAAAAGCCCACGACGGCCACCGCGTCGTCCGAAATACGGCTCACCATAAGCGTATCCGACGTGCCGATGGCGAACGCCAGAAACATCTCGATCATAATAGGCCACGTAAGTCGGCCGAGCTTCATTCTTTTGTCCAGTTCCATGTCGGTAAGCGCCCCTTGCCGAACCCGCATACGTGCCGATTCAATATCCTTGGCATCATATCATGTCCGGTTCGGCTGCAAAAGGGCGCTTTATAGCCATGAACGCGGGTTTATGGCCGAATTCCACCTTAAATGGCGATCTTCCTGCTTCTACGGAACGTTATGCGAAGCATGCGCAGCTTCTCGTACTGTCGCTCGGTCTCGGCATATTCTGAACCCGCCTGGGTCCCGTATACCCGCTGCTGCAGCGGCTTGAGAAACCGGTCGCCCAGCTCGTTCATGGCGCCCAAGGCCACTTCCTTCTCCTGCTCGGGCACGGCCGCAAGCTCCTGGTCGATCAGCGGCAGCACATCGTAGCCTTCGTCGTCGAGCTGTTCGATCCTCGCGATCAGCTCCCTGCGCGCGCACTGCATGCGCTCGGCCAGCTCCGCGAGCGTGCTGCCCTCGCGAATGCCCGCCAGCAGCTTGCGCTTCTCCTGAATGAGCGACAGGCTCTTGCCGTAGCGGTCCTCCCGTTGGGCGAACATCCAGGAAGCGTATTGTTCGGAAGTAACCGCGGCCGACACCCAGTCGAGCGGGAACGCATGGCTGCGCTCCGTCTTGGCCAGCATCGCGACCAGCTCCGCGCCGTACCGCTCCGCCTTGAGCTTGCCGAAGCCTGGCACCTGCTGCAGCTCGGCCTGGCTATGCGGCAGAAACACGGCCAAGCCGTGAAGCTCGCGGTTGGTCGCGATCATATACGCCGGGCGCTTCTCCTCGGCCGCCTTCGTTCTTCGCCAGACGCGAAGCGATTCGACGATCTCCTCCGAAGCCGGCCGACCGTCCGCATAGCACTGAAGGAGCGTCTGCAGCTGCGGCTTGCGCTCCCAGAACGGCGTATCCTCCAGCATGCCGTCCAGCATCGGACGGTACCCCTCCTTCATCCTGCCGGCGACGCCATGACGGAACGACGACAGCAGCTCCTCCCAACTCGTGCCCTCATACCAGATCGTCCGCTCCGTCGCTCCGCTCTCGGCCGTCTCTTGCCAGCCCGCGGTCCAATTGCCCTGCTCTTCCCCGATGAATACTTGTCCTTCGCGCCCCGCCGGGTAGCCGGTGCCTTGCTCGAGCCGATTCAGAAATACGATCTTCATAGCCTTCGTCCTCCTTGTAATGGGTCCGGCATCCGCCGGCGCCGGGATAACAAGCCGTCCAAGGGAGAAAAAAGGCGACAAAAAAGAAGCACCTCGTCCCGCGCTTGGCGTTGGAGGTGCTTCCTCGTCCGTTCGACCTGTTCTACTTCAGCGTACCAAAAACAGGGCATTTTGACAAGAGGCTGCGACAACGATATTCACAGGATCGTCTTTTGCCGGGCTGCAATCGATATGTTAAGGTAATTTCAATAGATGGGCCGTCATGGCCGCAAAGGAGAGCGGACGTCGATGCACGTTACGACTTCAGCCGATATAGGCATACAATCGCTGCAAACCGAAGCCGAGCTCTTCCTGCTGCGCTTCGCGCAGGAGACCGGGATGGAGCCTGCCGCCGCTCTCGCCAGACGTCAGGAGGTGCTTGCGGAGATTGCGGAGACTGGCGCTTATACGCATACGCCCGAGGAGCTGACCCACGGCGCGAAGATGGCGTGGCGCAATGCGAACCGATGCATCGGCCGGCTGTTCTGGAACCGGATGCATGTGTTCGACGTGCGCAAAGCGGCTTCGGAGGAGGACGTTTTCGAAGCGCTGCTGCGTCACCTGGCATTCGCCACCAACGGCGGAGAGATCCGTCCCGCGATCACGATCCTGCCGCAGGCGGGAGAGGGCGCCGATACTTTTCGAATATGGAATCACCAACTGCTGAGATACGCAGGCTATGAAAAGGCGACAGGCATCGTGGGCGAACCCGCCTCGGTCGGGTTCACCCGCGTCTGCGAGCGGCTGGGCTGGCGCGGCGAAGGCACGCCGTTCGATCTGCTCCCGCTCGTGATTCAGCACGGCAGAAAGCCCCCGCGGCTGTTCGAGCTCCCGCGGACGCACGCGCTCGAAGTTCCTTTGACGCATCCGGAGCACGACCTGTTCGCCGGCTTCCCCGCCAAATGGTACGCCGTTCCTGTCATTTCCGACATGCTGCTCGAGATCGGCGGCATCCGATACCCTGCGGCACCCTTCAACGGCTGGTATATGGGCACGGAGATCGGCTCGCGCAACCTGGGCGACGAAGCCCGATACAACCTGCTGCCACTCGTTGCGGCCAATCTCGGCCTCGACACGTCGTCGAACGCGACGCTCTGGAAAGACCGTGCGCTGGTCGAGCTCAACGCCGCGGTGCTTCATTCCTACCGCCGCGCCGGCGTCACAATCGTCGATCATCATACGGCCGCCCAACAATTCAGCGTTTTCGAACGCAACGAAGAAAAAGCCGGCAGAGCGGTCACCGGCCGCTGGTCCTGGCTGATCCCGCCGCTGTCCCCATCCGCGACCTCCGTGTTCCACAAGAGTTATGAGGATCGCATCGTAAGTCCGCAATTCATTCATCAGCATCCGCCCTACGCACAAACGAACTGAAAGGAGCGCCATCATGGAACTGAAGGACTTCGACTTTCTCTCGGACAGCACGGAGCAAACGAGCACGCGCTTCGTCACCTTCGTAAGTCCGGGATTAAACCGATTCGACCTGGCGATCGTGACGACCAACCGTTTTTACGGCAAAAAGCTCGTCATCGACATGCAGTCCGGCCGCAGCGGCGTGCTTGCCAGCGACGATCTCGAGGAAGATGGCGTCATCGCGGCCGTATTCCGTCTGGAAGAAGAAGCGGCGGCCGAGCTGTCGCAGTTTTTGGTGCTCGTGCTGGGCGAGGTTCACTTTACGGACTGAAGCGGCTTGGTACGCTTTGTCATGCATGAATCGCTCTTTTGCGACGCACAATAGGCCCATCCTTATTAAAAGGAGGGCCTTCGCATGTCCCGCTTCCTTTCCGAAGAACGCCGCCCTGATACAGATCTGAGCACGGTTGAGTCGGGCCGCAACGACCTGTTCCTCGAGGAATTTCCGGAAGGCCCTTACGGCGCCAGCCTGGTCACGAACCTGAAGCTGGGACGCACGAAGCCGTGGCGGATCGACCAGGACACGCATTTCGGCTACGAAAATATCGAGCTCCACGAGGACCTGCCGCGCGTATATCCGGGCGAAGATCCGCTGATCGATACGGACGAAGACCGATGACGACCTATTGATCAAAAAGAGCGCTTGAAAAGAATCCCTTTTCAGGCGCTCTTTACCTTACCGCATAACGAGCATGTCAGGCTGTGCGGCACTTTCCACGCGGGCAGCACCATTCAGAAGCTGAAATAACGCTGCGGCACGAAAAGACGTCTGCTTAACTCTTGTTTTTGCACTAGCTCGTAGCCGATGGACCGAGGAGCCGTTATTCTTGCTCCTATCGCGATTCGCGGCCTGCTCGCGGACTCAGGGGCCGCTATTGCGGGATTGCCGGCCTTTTTTAGCCTTGATCTCGGTTAATAACGTCAGTCCAGTCCGCAACGATCGCAATGGGACCGTTTTTTACGAAATAAAGTCTCCTGAGTCCGGTTCCCTCCGCTTGACATGCCTTAAACTGCTACTTCCGGCGTTCCATACTTCCCCTATACTAGCTTCGCGTCCGCTTCGTCGAACACAATCTCCGCCTGCAAAACTTCCGGCTCCGCAAACGGATCTTCCGCCGCTGCGGCAACCTCGGCTCGGCCGAGCCATTCGGCAGCGCTCAGCAGCTTATACAAGCCGCCGAACTCGAGCTCCTCGAACTTGCGGGTCGCCGCTTCATGCCTGATCTCAAGCACGCATTCATCCAGCGTGCACGCGATCGGCGCGTCCAGACGAATCTTCGCCAGCTCGCGCGACAGATGCAGCAGCTCCAGATTCGCTTCGATCTTGGCGCGAACGCCTTTGGCCAGTTTGTCGAGATTGTCGAGCACACCCTCGACCGACCGGTATTCGAGCAGCAGCTTGTGCGCCGTCTTCTCGCCGATGCCCGGCACGCCGGGGTAATTGTCGCTCGTATCCCCCATGAACGCCTTCAGGTCGACGATCTGCTCGGGCGTCAGCTGCCTTTCGCTCATCAGCGTCTCCAGGTCGTACACGGCGTAATTCAGCTTGCCTTTTTTCATGATGACGACCTTCACCCGGTCCGAGACGAGCTGCAGCAGGTCATGATCCCCGGTCAGCACGTACACCTCGGCATCCACGCTGAGCGCCGTAGCCAGCGTGCCGATGCAGTCGTCCGCCTCGAAGCCGCGCATGCCCACGTTCAGCACGCCCATCTCCGCGACAACTTCCTTGACGAGGTCGAACTGCGGAATGAGCTCGAGCGGCGGCTCCGGACGGTTGCCCTTGTAGGCGCCGAACTGCTCCGTCCTGAACGTCGAGCTTCCCATGTCCCAGCAGCAGACGACGTGCGTCGGACGGAACGTCTTGATCGCGTCGAAAAAATATTGGACGAAGCCGTGGACCGCGTTGGTCGGCAGCCCGGCCTTCGTCTTGCGGATGTATCCGCTGTAAGCGGTCGCGAAATAGGCTCTGAACAATATCGCCATGCCGTCGACCAGCAGCACTCTATGATCGTTGCGGTTCATCTTTAAAATCACCCTCGCGCTATAAACTATCGTCCTATTATAGCATAACGCGCGGATTGGGCCCGCTCCCTTTTTAATCCAGCCGGCGCCCTGGAAGCGACAGCTTCACGACGGCGCATGCTCGCGCAAAAAGCGGCCGATGCGCGCCGCCGCCTCGCGCAGCCGCTCCTCCGGCTCGACGAGCGCGAAGCGCACATAGCCTTCGCCGAGCGCGCCGAACGTGTTGCCGGGGATGACCGCTACGCCGGCATGCGCCAGCATCGCCTTCGCGAGCGCGCGCGAGCTCCAGCCCGCCGGCACGGGCGCCCAAGCGAACATCGAGCCGCGGGGCGCCGGGATCGGCCAGCCCGCCTCGACCATCGCCGAGACGAAGGCATCCCGGCGCCGCTCGTATTCGGGCGCGACGGGGTCCGGCGCGTTCATATCCAGCTCGAGCGCTTCGACGGCCGCTTCCTGCACGGCGAGAAATACGCCGAAGTCGATATTGTTCTTCAGCGCCCGAAGACTGTCCAGCGCCTCGGGATTGCCGACCGCGAAGCCGATGCGCGCGCCGGCCAGATGGAACGACTTGGACAGCGAGTGAAACTCGATCGCGATCTCCTTCGCCCCCGGCACCTCCAGCACGCTCGGCGGCTTGAAGCCGTCGTACGCCATCTCGCTGTAGGCGTTGTCGTGCACGAGCAGCACGCCGCGCCGCTTCGCGACGGCGACGGCTTCCTCGAAGAACGACAGGTCCGCGACCGCGGCCGTCGGATTGCTCGGATAGCTGAGGAGCATGAACTTGACCTTGTCCCAGACAACGTCCGGGACGGCGTCGAAGTCGGGCAGGTAGCCGCGCTCCGCCGTCAGCGGCAGCGGCACGGTCTCTACCCCGGCGACCGCCAGCCCCGCCTGATAGACGGGATAGCCCGGGTCCGGCAGCAGCGCCGCATCGCCGGGATTCGTCACAGCCAGCGCCAGATGGGCGAGACCGTCCTGTGTCCCCATTAGCGAGAGCACCTCCCGCTCGGGGTCCAGCTCGACGCGAAACCGGTGCTTGAACCACTCCGCAACCTTCAGGCGAAAAACGGGACTGCCGTCGGTGCCCGGATAACGGTACAGCTCGGGCCGCAGGCTGGCTGCAGCCAGCCGCTCGCGTATCCCCATCGCGGGCGGCCTGTCCGGGCTGCCGATATCGAGCTGAATGACGTCCAGCCCCGCCGAACGGGCCGCGGCCTTCCAGCCGGCCACCTCCGAAAATATTGCCGAACCCAGTCGGTCCAGCCGGTCCGATCTCCAAGACTGCCGATTCATCGTTTTGCAGCTTCCTTCCCATTCGCGCACGACCCGTCCGCGTTATTGCGCCGGGTTCGTCCAGCCCGCTTCTTGAATAACCCACATCATATACACCAATAAAACGATGAGGCCGACGTACAAGCTTCCGATCCGCCATCTGTCGCGGCTCTTCACCTCGTAGTAATTGTCCGGCTCGTACACGTTGCCCTCGACTCGAACCTTAAGGGTGAGGTTCTGCGCATCGTCCGGCCCTTCGATCTGATAGGCGTAAACGCGACGGATGAGGATCGCCTGATCGATCGGCAGCTCGCCCTTGAACGACAGCGCCTCCCACTCGAACTCGACCATATGCTGCCCGTCAAGTTTGCAATAGGCCGTGTAAGGCAGCTCCCTCAAATGATTGGAGCCCCGGTAGTACCAATCCGGCAGATTCGGGTCGGCCTTGGCCTGATATACGCCTTCGGCGATGTGCACCGGCCCTTCGCCGCGCTTCACCTTGAACTGCCTGTAGGTAGAGAACAGGAACCAGACCCAGATCAGAATAAAAATAACGCTATGCGTATACCAGATGATAAACGGTCCGATCACCACGCCCGCGAGCCAGATCCAGCGATTCACGGCCGATGCGATCCTGCCGCCGTCCAGCGGGCGGATCGGCACGAGATTAAACAAGTTGAGGAAAAAGCCGACGTAAGCCAGCATATGCCAGACGGCGCTGTCCGTATAGACGCCGATGCCGTAACAGACGAACGCCGCGGCCGTACCTAAATACGGTCCCCCCAGTGCGATATCCGCCTCGGTCGCCGCGTCCTTCGGATTGCGCTTCATCATGATCGCCGCCCCGAGAAAAGGAATGAACAGCGGCGCCGTTACGGGCAGTCCTTTACGCTTCGCGACCCATACATGTCCCATCTCGTGAACGAAGATGAGCGCCACGAAGCCGATCGCGAACGACCATGGATAAATAATGGCGTACGCGCCGACCGTGATCGCCATCGAGATGAGCGGCTTGCCGAACTTCAGGAACAGCAGCAGCGCCGCCTTTCCCTTGCCCAGCAAAAAGGCGATCACCGCGCCGATCGCCGCCCACGATCCGCCGCCCCCTTTGCGCCGGCTGCCCTCTTCCGGGGCGTCGGCCCGCTCCTCGTCGCCATGCGTCGGCGGAACGGGCGGCGCGTTCGGGTCGATCGGCTTCGGGGTCGGCAGGTCGGGACCGGGCGGATTGGCTTGAGGCAGGTTAGAGCCCGTCCCGTCGCCCGCATCCGTCAGCCTTTCCCGTCCGCCGTCCGCAAGCCTCCGATCGTCCAGCTGCTCTTCATGCTCCCGGCCGTCATTCGCCATAGGCACGCTTCAGCTCCTCTTCGCGGTAGCCTACGGTCGCCTTTTGTCCGTCGGAGACGACCGGGCGCTTGATCAGCATGCCGTTGCCGGCGAGCAGCGCCAGCTTCTCGTCGTCGGACAGCTGCGCCATGCGGTCCTTCAGCCCAAGCGACCGGTAGGCGTCGCCGGCCGTATTAAACCACTTGCCGATCGGAAGGCCGCTGTCCGCGACCAGCTTGCGAAGCTCGTCCACAGACGGCGGAGACTCCTTGATATGGATAAGCTTCAGTTCATGTCCCTCGCCCTGCAGCGTCTTGATCGCTTTGCGGCAGGTGTCGCAGGACGGATATTGGTAGACGGTCAATTTTTTAGCCATTGCTGCGTTCCTCCAGATTCGATAAATGCATGCTCAAAGCGCGTCCAGGCCCGGCGGGAGCTCCCGCAACACGCGCTCAAGGTCTCGCAAATCCGCGGGCAGCGGCGCCTCCAGCTGCGTCTCGGCGCCCGTCACCGGATGGCGGAACGCCAGCTGCGCCGCATGCAGCGCCTGCCTGCCGATCGCGCCGGAGAGCGCGGCGGCAAGCTGCGTGCCGGTCCAGGCCGGGTCGGCGTAGTAGGCGTCTCCGACAAGCGGGCACCCGATCGCGCCCATATGTACGCGGATCTGGTGCGTCCGTCCCGTGCCGAGCCGGATGTCGAGCGCGCTTGCACCGCAAGGAAACGCCTCGGACAACGAATAATACGTCAGCGACGGCTGACCGTCCTCCCGGACGGCCCGCCTGTGCGGGTCCTCGGGCACGCGGCCGATCGGCGCGTTCACCTCGCCCGCGTCCGCTGGCGGACGGCCGTAGGCGTATGCGCGGTACTGCTTGAGCACCGTGCCCGCCGTCATCTGCGCAGACAGCTGCTGCTGCGCGTACGGGTGCTTGGCGACGATGACGAGGCCGGACGTATCCTCGTCGAGCCGGTTGACCGGGCGGAAGCGGCAGCGCTCGCCCCGCTCGCGCCAATAGTGCACGACGCCGTTTGCCAGCGTGTTCGCATAGTGGCCGGTCGTCGGGTGGACGATAACGCCCGCAGGCTTGTTGAGCACGAGCAGGTCGTCGTCCTCGTGGACGATATCGAGCGCCATCGGCTGCGGCAAAATGTCGTCCGACGATTCCTCCGCCATACGCAGCGCCACGATGTCGCCCGCCGTTAATATAAAACTGGAAAACACCGCGTTCCCGTTGACGGTCACGCCTTCCTCGGACGCCTTCAGCTTCGTCCACAGCCGCCGCGAAATGCCGATCCTGCTCCGCAGCACGTCGCGCAGCATGCGGCCTTCGTCCCGCTCGTCCGCGACGTGGACGAGCGGTTTGTAATACCCTTCCGTGCGTTCCCATTCCATCGATGCTATAGCTCCTTGCCGATGCGGCCAAAAACAGCCGCGCCCCGTTCATATTCGACGTCCTGCACGCCCGCTTTGGCGTTCGCCGCGCGTGCCGCCGCAAAAAAGTAGTCCGACAGCCGGTTCAAATACTTCGCGACTTCGGGCGGACATGGCTTGCCCGTGGCCGCCAGCGTCACGACCGCGCGCTCCGCCCGGCGGCATACGGTGCGGCAGACATGCAGCGCCGCGGCCGTCGCCGTCCCGCCGGGCAATATAAATCTCGCGATCGGCGGATTGCCCGCTTCATGGCGATCGATCCACGCCTCAAGCCGCTCGGCCATCGCGGATGCGACCTTGAGCTGCCCCGGCTCCGGCGCGGCATAGGAAAGGTCCGAGCCGCAGTCGAACAGCTCGTGCTGGATAACCGTAAGTTCCTCGAGTAGCCGGGCTTCGAAAGCGCGGATGTCTTGCCTTTCTCCGGTCGCGGCGCCCGCTTCCTTCTCCGCCTTCGCGGTCGCCGCGGCTTGTCCGACGAACGCGTTCAGCTCGTCAATCGTCCCGAACGCCTCCACCCTCGCATCGTCCTTGTTCACTTTGCCGCCGATGACCGTGGTCGTCCCTTTGTCGCCGGTTCTTGTATACAGCTTCATTGCCCTGTCCTCCCGGTCAGATTCGTTCGCCCCGGATCGCCTCGGCGAATCCGAACGACAGACGGTAGATCGTATGCGATGCCGCGGCCAATCGCCGGTTGGACTCGGCCAGCAGCTTCATATAGGTTCGCTCGCGCGGATCCGGGACCAGCCCGGCCGCAGCCTCTTCCGTGACGACGATGACGATGCCCTCGAATTCAAGCAGTGCGCCGAGCAGCTCGTTCGTCGCGGCCGCAGCCTGTCCCTCGTCCCGTTCGCCGGGAAGGGCCGCCAGCACCCGATGCCGGAGCCAGCCCGACAGACTGTCAAGCACCAGCGCCCTTCGCTCGGCCCGATACGGGTTCGAGTCCAGATTGACGCGCATGAGCGCCTGCGCGCAGGCGCCATCCGCCGGCAGCTGCGTCCACGCGAATCCGCGGCGTCCCGGAGCGTGCTTCGCATCGGCAAGCGCACTGGCGGCAGGCGCGTCGGACGCGGCGATCGCATCGTCAGTCCGACGGTCGCCTGGCAACGGCCAGGCGGGACATGTGAAGCCGATCGCCTCCCGGCCCAGCGACTCCGCCAATCGCCTGGCGTACGCGGACTTGCCCGAACCTGTGCCGCCGGTTACCAACAGGAGCATATCCCGTCACCTCCCAGGCGCAAAAATATCTAGCATAACTATAGCACAATCGCGGGGTGACTTGAAAAAACGGCGAGCCCGTGCAGGCCGGCTTCAAAATAAAAAGCCCGGAGCGAAGCTCCGGACTTAACGGGCATGATAGCTGAGTCTCATATATTCGTTGATCTTCACGTCAAGCATGCGGCTGATCTCCATGACGGGCTCCGCGGTGAAGGAGTCCTCCCGCAGGAAAGTTTCCGTCATGCGGCGCCTGAGCTGATCGATTTCTTCGATGAGGCTTCGGTCGTTATAAGAGGGAGGCGCGCCGACTTCACTGTAGACATTCCTGGCCGACGCCCAATTCGCGGGCTGACCCGAATCCATAGAATGATCGCTTGCTGTCGCCATCGTTTTCCCCCTCTCCGCAGCTACGGGCAAGTCTGCAAAACAAGGGTAATTATAGCAGAACTTTAGAAAAAATAACATCCTTTTTCCAATTTGCCTATTTTAGCTGCTGCACGAACTGCCCGATCCGCTCGAGCGCCTCGGTCAACTGGGCGACGGAGGACGCGTAGGAGCACCGGATAAACCCTTCTCCACCGTTGCCGAAAACGTGTCCGGGCACGGCCGCGACCTTCGCGTCCCGCACGAGCCGCATGGAAAACTCCTCGGACGAAAGGCCGGTCGACGCGATCGACGGAAATACGTAAAACGCGCCTTGCGGCTCATGGCAATCCAGACCGATCTCCCGGAAGCCCTGAACGACAAGCCTCCGTCTCTGGTTGTACGATTCGACCATGCGGTACATTTCGTCCATGCCGTTCTTCAGCGCCTCGAGCGCGGCGATCTGGCCCATGATCGGGGCGCACATGACCGTATACTGGTGAATCTTCAGCATCGCGCCGATCAATTCGGGATGGCCGCAAGCGTAGCCCATGCGCCAGCCCGTCATGGCGAACGCCTTGGAGAAGCCGCTCACCAGAATCGTGCGATCCTTCATGCCGGGCAAGGAAGCGAAGCTGACGTGCTTCGAGCCGTAAGTGAGCTCGGCGTAAATCTCGTCGGAGACGACGATCAGGTCGTGCTCCTCGACGAGCTTCGCGATCGGCAGCATGTCCTCGTAGCTCATGATTGCGCCGGTCGGATTGCTCGGATACGAGAGGATCAGCAGCTTGGAGCGCGGCGTGATCGCGGCGCGCAGGCTCTCCTCCGTCAGCCGGAAGCCGTCCTTGGCGAACGTCTCGATGCCGACGGCAACGCCGCCGCCAAGCGACGTGATCGGATTGTACGGAACGTAGCAGGGCTCGGGGATCAGCACCTCGTCCCCGGGCTCGACGAGCGCCCGGATCGCCAGGTCGATCGCCTCGCTGCCGCCGATCGTCACGAGCACCTCGCTGCCTGGCTCGTACTGCATGTTGAACTGCTTGTTCAAGTAGGCGGCGATCTCTTCGCGCAGCTCCAGCATGCCCGCGTTGGACGTGTACTGCGTCTTGCCTTTTTCAAGCGAATAGACCGCGGCGTCGCGAATGTGCCAGGGCGTCACGAAGTCGGGCTCGCCAACGCCCAGCGAGATGATGCTGCCGTCCTTGCTGGCGCTGACCAGATCGAAAAACCTGCGGATGCCGGACGGCGGGATGGCGCGCGCGCCGGCGGACAAATAGCGATCCATTCCGCCCGTAGAATTTTTGCCGCGCGTCTGTTGGTTCGTAATCATTGGACAACCGTCCTTTTCGAAATACTCGCTCCCTTATCGCGTCAAGGAGAGACGAGCAGGCGTTGATCGTCCTCGAACTCCTCGAAGATGATGCCGTCCTGTTTATATTTTTTGAGAATAAAAAAGGTCTTGGTCGCAATGACGGATTCGATGGTCGACAGCTTGTTGGAGACGAACGAAGCGACTTCCTTCAGCGTCTTGCCTTCGATCTCCACCTGCAGGTCGTATGCGCCGGACATGAGATATACCGACTTCACTTCGGGATACAGGTAGATGCGCTCCGCGATGCTCTCGAACCCGCGACCGCGCTCCGGCGTGCATTCGACCTGAATGAGCGCCGTCACCTTCTCGTCGTCGACCTTGCTCCAATTGACGACCGTTGCGTACTTCACGATTACATGGTCCCGCTCCATCTCCGCGATGGCGGCAGACACTTCGGCTTCGTCCGCCCCAAGCATCGTAGCGATGGTCGAAGCGGACAATCTCGCGTCTTCCTTGAGCAGATCCAGAATCTTCAGCTTAAATTCGTTCATGGGGATCCCTCCTGAATAACTTTCATATTACATCAAATACAGGCCCCGTGAAAAGAAATTTCAATGTCGTCCGTCTACAAAAAACCTCCCGCCGGAAACTGCCTTCCGCGGGAGGTGGTGGCGCGGCTGAAAGCCGGGCGCTTTAAGCTCAGTGTTGCTGCATTTGCGGCGAGGCGCTTTGCTGGAGCTGCTGCCAGGCCGGAATCGCGCTTTGATTCGTTTGCTGCACGAATTGCTGCGTTTTCGTCTGCGTGTCCTGATACGACTTCAGGGACTTGTCGATCGCTTGCCGCAGCGCCGGCGAAGGCGCGGGATACATTTGGGCCGACTGCATCGCGGTGAACAGCTCGCCCTGCATTTGCAGCGTCACGTTCAGCAGCTGCGTAAATTGCTGGCGGACCGCCGGGCATGCCGATTCGGTGGCCGCCGTCGCGTATTCGCGCGTCACCCGCTTCAGATCCGCGAGCACGGTATAAGCCAAATCCTCGTCGGGCAAAAATTGATTAGCTGGCGCCATAAAAGTTTCCTCCTTCTCTCGAATGCGATACTAGGCCTGGGGCTGCGTCGGAGCGAGCGGCTGGTGCTGCTGCAGCAGCGACAGCAGCGTCTGATAATGCTGCGCGTGCACCTGCGCCTGATGATCGAGCACCTGCTTGATCTGCTGGTTCGAGCACGACGCGGAAGCGGCCGCGCACTGCTTGAGCAGCAGATTCTCGTTGGACATCGAGTCCGCGATGTACTCGAGCTCCTTGCCGCTGATCGGTTGAAGCATGACGATCCCTCCTGTAATTGGACAATCGGGACATAGTATGCGGCCAACGTTAGACGCTTATCCGCGATGCGGCGACATTGTACGGAAGTATGCTCGAAAACAGCGAGATCGCGCGGCGGGTACGAACAGGCTCGGTACGGAATCTCATAGCGGACTCTCGACGCCATTCGGCACGATTAAGCTCGATATGGAGCCACTTTCGGCTTGGCGAGGCGTTGTTCAGCGCTGCTTAAGCGGGACCACGGCACCACACAGAGGCCCCCGATAGCTCGTCCGGCACTCAAGCGGAACTCTGTATAGCTCAAATTTGCGTTATTCTCGCACACACATCCCTCGACAGCTCGCCCGCCACGCACGCGGAACTCAATTTAGCTCAAGTCTGCGCTATTCTCGTGCACATGTCCCCCGACAGCTTGCCCACCACACACGCGGAACTCTACATAGCTCAAATTTGCGTTATTCTCTTGCACACTCCCCGCACAAGCCCGCACTCCACGCACCTGAGCGCGGTTTAGCAAGTCGAGAAGCAGCCAAAAAGCAAAAAAGCCGCCCCGTCATTTCATGAGATGGGGACAGCTCGTTAAAGGTCGCACCGCAGCCGTCGGCACGGCATAAACGATCTTCACTTTGGAGTGCGCGGCTCTCGAGGCGAATTTTAAAACAAATCCATCGACAAATACCGCTCGCCCGTATCCGGCGCGATGCAGAGCACGCGCTTGCCGACGCCGAGCTTGCGGGCCAGCTGGAGCGCGGCCCATACGGAGGCGCCGGACGAGGGTCCCGCCAATATCCCTTCCTCGCGCGCCAGCCGCTTCATCGTCCGTATCGCGTCTTCGTCCGCCACCTGTACGATCTCGTCGTAGACGTCCGTGTTCAGGATGGACGGTATGAAGCCGGGGCTCGTGCCGACGAGCTTGTGCGGACCGGGCACGCCGCCCGACAGCACGGGCGAGCCGGCGGGCTCCACGACGGCCACGTAAAGGTTCGGCAGCTTTTCCTTCAGCGTCTCCCCCGTGCCGGTAATCGTCCCTCCAGTGCCCGCCGTAGCCACGAACGCGTCGAGCCGGCCGCCTGTTTGCTCCATAATCTCGAGCGCCGTCGTCCGCCGGTGGACGTCGGGATTGGCGGCGTTGTCGAACTGGTTGGGCATAAAGCTCCCCGGCGTGGCGGCCGCGATCGACCGCGCTTCCCGAATCGCTCCCGGCATACGCTGGGACGCCGGCGTCAGCACGACTTCGGCACCGTATGCCTTCAGCAAGTCGATGCGCTCTTTGGACATATTGTCCGGCATGACGAGAATGAGCCGGTAGCCTCTGGCCGCCGCGTTCATCGCGAGGCCGATGCCTGTATTGCCGCTCGTCGGCTCGACGATGAGCGATCCCGGCCCGATCAGGCCTCTCGCTTCGGCGTCCTCGATCAGCGCGCTTGCCGCCCGGTCCTTGACGCTGCCGCTCGGATTGAAGCGCTCAAGCTTGACGAGCACCTCCGCGTCGCCCGGGCCTGGCAGACGATTCAACCTTACGGCCGGCGTATCGCCGATCATTTCCGTTACGCTTTGATACACCAGCTTTTTCATGTGGACGATCTCACTTTCGGTCAGCTTCGGCTTCCTGGCTCAGACGCTCTCCGATGCGGGTGCGATCCTCCTCGGACAGCGCGTACGACATCGTAAAGCACGAAGGGCACATATACAGCGTCATCGAGAAAGGCGCCTCGAGAATCGCCCCGCCGCGCAGCCGCTCCGGCCGCTTGGACGCGAAGGAGGCGGACTGTACGACCTGTGTCCCCGTCTCAACCATGTATTCCCGGCATTGCGGGCATTCCGGCACGAATTCCTGCTCGTCAAGAATGGCTTCGACCGTGTCCTCGTACCTGAGCAGCGCTTCGTCCTTGCCGCGCAGGTCGTCGTCACGGTCCAGGTCGAGCCCTTCCAGGTTTTCCGGCAGGTCCCCGATTCCGCGGCGTCCGTAAAGCGCGTCGTCGTCCGATTCTTCCTCGTCCTCCGCAGGCTCCTCGTCGCCGAGACCGAAGCGGAGCGTGCGGTAGCCGCTTAGCTCGTTGTCGCATACGGGGCAGTACTTGTCCGGCTCTTCCCCCGGCTCCTGTATAATTTCCGATTGACACCAGGGGCATATAATCACGTTGGCAGCCAAAGCTTAACCCTCCCTCACCATATAGACGATGCCAAGAATAAAGAAAAGGGCCGCAAGCGCGAACAGCGTTCCCCATAAATACTTCATACGCAACCTCCTGCGGCGGCCGCCGTCAATCCAGCGTCACCGCCGCGCCGATAATGTAGGACAACGATACGGACAGCAGCAGGGAGATCAGGCCCACCGCGCGATTGTCCTTGCCGATCTCCTCGTCGATCCGGAATACCGGCGTGACGAACTCGAACAGCAGGTACGCGGCGAGCAGGAGCAGAAATCCGCCGCCCGCCCACAGCATGCTCTCGTAGATGCTGTCGCTCGATTGAATGGAAAACCGGAATATGTTGCAGATGCCGAATATTTTGCCGCCGGTCGCCATCGCGACCGCGACGTTGCCTTTGCGGATCTCCTGCCAGCATTCGTATTTGGTCACCCGCTCGAAGCAGTACAGGCAGATGATCAGCATCAGAATGCCGACGGAAAAATACGCCGGAACCGCGACCGCCGGATGGGACAGCAATCGGTCGATGCTACTTGGCTCATTCATGCGGAACGCTCCTAACGCTAGTTCAGCTCCGCCACGGTAACGCCGGCGCCGCCCTCGCCATAATTGCCGAGCCTATAGCTTTTCACATGCTTGTGCCTGCGAAGGAACTCCTGAATGCCCGTGCGCAGCGCGCCCGTTCCTTTGCCATGAATAATGTAGACCTGGTGCAGATTCGACAGGAACGATTCGTCGAGAAAGCGGTCCGTCTCGATGATCGCCTCGTCGAGCGTGGCCCCGCGCAGGTCGAGCTCCGTGCGGATCTGATCCGAAGCCGCGCGCTTCACGGTCGCGCCCGAGGCGACGGGCTGCGTCTTCTTGGCGGCCGCGTCCTTCGGCGCTTTGACCGGCTCCAGATCGGCCAGCGGCACCTTCATCTTCATAATGCCGAGCTGGACGAACGCATCGCTGCCGGCCAGTTCGACGATATGGCCTTTTTGGCCGCCCAGGCTGTACACCTTGACTTCGTCGCCGGGTCCGAGCTTCGCGCTCTTGGCTGCGGCCGGGCGCGGCTTCGCGACCGGCGCCGGCACGGCGTCGTCGAGCCTGCGGCGGGCTTCGATCAGCTTGTGCTCCTTGACGCTCGCCGCCTCTTCCAAAGCGAGCTTGCGCAGGTCCGCGATGATCTCCTCGGCTTCGCGCCGGGCCTTCGCCACTTGAAGCCGGGCTTCCTCGCGCGCCTCTTCGAGCAGCTTGACGCGCTGCTCCTGCAGCTTCGCGCGGTCTTCCTCCAGCTTCAGGCGCAGCTCCTCCGCCTCGCGCTTGAGCCGCTCCGCCAGCTGGCGCTCGGACTCCGCCGTCCGGCGATCCCGCTCGAGCGAAGCGATCATCGTGTCGACCTTGAGCTCGTCGTCCGATACCTCGCCGCGCGCGCGGTCGATGATCGACCGAGGCAGGCCGAGCCGCTCCGCGATCGCGAAGGCGTTGCTGCGGCCCGGTACGCCGATGAGCAGCCGGTAGGTCGGACTCAGCGTCGCGACGTCGAACTCCATGCTGGCGTTCATGATCCCTTCGCGATTGTAGGCATACGCCTTCAGCTCGCTGTAGTGGGTCGTCGCGAGCAGCCGGCAGCGCAAGCGGTGCAAATGCTCGAGGATGGCGATCGCCAGCGCCGACCCTTCCGCCGGATCGGTGCCCGCGCCCAGCTCGTCGAGCAGGACGAGGCTGCGGCTCGTCACCTGGCCGAGCATGCCGATCAGATTCGTCATATGGCTGGAAAACGTGCTCAGGCTCTGCTCGATGCTCTGCTCGTCGCCGATATCGGCGTAGATGCCGTCGAAGACGCACAGGATCGTACCTTCGTCCGCCGGCACGAACAGGCCGGACATCGCCATCAGGCTGAGCAGGCCGACCGTCTTCAACGATACGGTCTTGCCCCCCGTATTCGGCCCGGTGACGATGATCGCCGAGTGCGTATCGTCGAGCTCGATATCGGTCGGCACGACCTTTTTCGGATCGATGAGCGGATGCCTCGCACGCTTGAGCCGAAGACGCCCTTCGCCGTTCATCTGCGGCTTCGTCGCCTGCATCCGGTCCGCCAGCTTGGCCCGGGCGAAAATCGAATCGATGTAGCCGAGCGCCTCGGCGTCGCCGATGAGCAGCTCTGCCTTGACGCCGACGCTCTCGGACAGCTGACGCAAGATGCGCTCGATCTCGCGCGTCTCGCGCAGCTTGAGCTCGCGGAGCTTGTTGTTGATCTGAAGGACGGCTTCAGGCTCGATGAACAGCGTGGCGCCGCTGCCCGACTGGTCGTGCACAATGCCGCCGAAGTTCGACCTGTACTCGGCCTTGACCGGGATGACGTACCGGTCTCCGCGCATCGTGATCAGTGCGTCCTGCAGCATCTTCTGCACGGAAGACGAGCGGATCATGCTCTCGAGCTTCTCCCTCGCGCGGCCCTCGTTCGTGCGAATCTCTCTGCGGATCGCGGCCAGCTCGGCGCTCGCGGCGTCCATCACGTCGCCCTGCTCGTCGATGCAGCGGCGAATCTCGTCCTCCTGCTGCTTGGCGTCGATAAGCGGTTCGCAAAGATCCTCGAGCAGCGGAATGTCCGCTTCCTCGGATACGGCGCCGACGTACTTGCGGATTCGCCGCGAACCCATGATGAACTGC
Source organism: Cohnella sp. GbtcB17 (assembly GCF_019091135.1). Lineage (GTDB taxonomy): Bacteria > Bacillota > Bacilli > Paenibacillales > Paenibacillaceae > Cohnella. The sequence continues at coordinate 87,537 of NZ_JAGXJW010000027.1, forward strand.
GCGATGTCGATGAGCTCCGACGGGAGCAGCATGGCCCCAAGTCTCGCCCGGCCGAGCGCCGGCCGCACGTCGGTGATGCCGCCGAACGGCGGGGCACCCTTGACGTCCATCGCGCGCACGGCTTCGGCCGTCGTGTCGAGCCTCCTGCTCACCTCCCGCAGATCGGAGGACGGGCGGATGAGCGCCGCCTGCTCCTTGCCGAGCGAGGTCTCCCCGAGCTCGCGGAGCCGGTCGGAGATTTTATGGTATTCCAATGTATATAGCGCCTTGTCGTTCACGGCGTTGCGACAACTCCTCTCGCCCTCCATTATATCCGATGGCGGCTGCGCTTGCATTACGCCTGCCGTTATAACCGAAGATCAAACTGGATACAATACCTTTAAAGCCGGCGGCACCGCCGGACGACAGCCCACAACGGGAGGTAATCAAGCCATGCATTTCTTAGGACATGTCGTACGCTTTATCGTCTCCGCGATCGTGCTGATGATCGTCGGATACCTCGTTCCCCATTTTTCGGTCGGCGGCTTCTGGAGCGCCCTCATGCTCGCGCTCGTGATCGCCATTCTCGGCTGGATCATCGAGGCGATTTTCGGCAAAAACGTGACCCCGTTCGGACGCGGGATCGTCGGCTTCCTGTGCAGCGCGCTCGTCATCTGGCTGGCGCAATTCGTCGTCGGCGGCGTCTCCGCGTCCATCCTCGGCGCCCTGCTCGCGGCGCTCGTCATCGGGATCATCGATCTGTTCATTCCGATCGGCAACCCGTACAAGGCCGGCAAGCGTCACGATTGACGAGAGCGGGCAGCGCGCAGCTTCGACCATGCAAACCAAAAACCTCGCGTCTCCTGTAAAGGATGACGCGAGGTTTTTGATCGATGGATGGCAGCTCGCGCCGTTTTTATCCTCGCGGCAGTATATGCTAATATAGAAAAGTCTGGGCATGACGCCGCTCATACCCGGCAATCATGGGGATGGGGGAATACATATGCATTTTCGCAAAAAATTAGCCGCCGCTTTGTTCGCGCTCGCGCTAACGGGCGCGCTCGCCGCGTGCGGCGCCAAAAATGATGAAAACGCAGGACAGGAGACGGCCGTCGCTTCGCAGGACTTGATTATCCGGGCCACCAACTGGCAGTTTGACCAGGCTGAATACAAGGTGCCGAAGGATACGCCGATCCGCTACACGCTCGAAAACGAGCAAGGCGCGCACGGCATCGAGATCGAGAAGGCGGGCGTCAAGCTGAGCAACGGCAAAAAATCCAAGGTGGCGACGCTGGCCGCCGGCACCTATACGATCAAATGCAGCATCGTGTGCGGGGAAGGGCATTTGTCGATGAAGGCCAAGCTGATCGTGGAATAAGCCGCCCAAAAGCGGAAAAAAATCGCCTCTCCGGCCGGATAAGATCCGTTCGGAGAGGCGATTTTCGTTCGCGGGCGCTTCGAGGACCGATTCGCCGGCGATCGTCAAGTATGTTCTTCGAGCATATCGATCCACTCGTTGTATTCGATCTGCAGCTTGTTGTACTCGATCTTGAGCGCCTCATGCTCGCTGCGAATGCGCTCGAGCTCTTGGGCCAGCCGCTCCGTCTCCGCCCCGTCGGCGGCACCCGGCTCGGCTTCGGAGACTGCCTGCAGCTGCTGCGCCAGCGCGTCGCGTTCGGCTCGGAGCGCGACGGCGGCCGCAGCCTGATCGCGGGCGGACTTCAGCTCTTCTTCGATGCGGAGCAGCGAATCCCGCTCGCGCTGCTGCTCGCCGGCCGCCTGGCGAAGCTTGTTCTCCAGCGCCTCCAGACGCTCGGCGGCGGCATCGCGTTCCCGCGCCGCCTCTTCGGCCCGGCGCTGGAGCTGCCGGATCGAATCCGCGGCGGTCTGCTCGCGCTCCGCGAGCTCGTCCGCCAGTTCCTTGAGCCGGTTCGCCTCGCGCTCGGCGGCTTCGCGCGCGTCGGTTTCGTCGCGCAGGCGCTCGGCTGCCGCCTTTTCCGCCTCGGCCAGCGCCTCTTCACGGGCCGCAGCCGCCTGAAGCCGCTGCTCCGCGGAAGCGCGCAGCGCTTCAACTTCGGTCTCGAGCTTGGCTCGCTGCGACTGCCATTCGCGCTCTCGTTCGGACCAGCGTGCCTCGAACCGGTCGTTTTCCGTGCGGGCTGCCTCGGCGGCGGCCTGTGCAGCGTCCCTGCTGCCCAGCGCCTCCTTCAGCTCCGCCTCGTACAGTTCCTGCGTCACGCGCAGCTCCTCCTCGAGCGATTGACGCCCCGAAGCCGCGCCGGCTTCGGCCTCCGCCGCAGTTCGGCGCAGCGCTTCCTCGTGCGCGACACGAAGCCGCGCTTGCTCTTCGGCCTGCGCTTCGCGCAAAGCCGACAGCTCCTCCGCTTGCGCCGTCCGAAGACGCGACAACGCCTCGTCCCTTTCCGCCTGCAGTCGCGTTAGTTCCTCGCGCTGCGCGGCGACCAGGCGCGCCAGCTCCTCGCCGCTCTCCTCGCGCTGCAGCTCGAGCTCCAGTCGAGCGTCGTCCGCAGCGCTCCGCGCCGCAACGAGCTCGGCTTCGAGCGGCGCTGTCGCCGCCTGGAGCGCAGCCTCGCGCTCGGCTTCAAGCCGCGACAGCTCCTCCGCTTGCGCCGCACGAAGCTTCGCCAGCTCTTCGTCCTTTTCGGCTTGCAGACGCGACAGCTCCTCGCGCTGTGCGGCGACCGTACGCGCAAGCTGCTCGCCGCTCTCTTCGCGCTGCAGTTCCAGCTCCAGCCGCGCATCGTCCAGGGCGCTGCGCGCCGATGCCAGCTCGGCTTCAAGCGGCGCTACAGCCTCCTTCAGCGCGGCATCGCGCTGGGCTGCAAGCCGCGACAGCTCATCAGCCCGTTCAGCGTGGAGCTTCGACAGCTGCTCGTCCTGCGCCGCGCGCTGGCGCGCCAGCGCTTCGGCACTCTCATCGCGCTGAAGCTCCAGCTCCAGTCGCGCGTCGTCCAGGGCGCTGCGCGCCGAAGCCAGCTCGGCTTCAAGCGGCGCTACCGCCTGCTCGATCGCAGATTCGCGTTCGGCGGCAAGCCGCGCCGCTTCCTCGTCCTTCGCCGCACGGAGCTTCGCCAGCTCCTCGCTTTGCGCTTCGCGAAGGCTGGCCAGCTCCTCTGCCTGGGCCGCGAGCAGACGATTCAGCGCCTCGGCGTTCTCCTCAAGCTGCAGCTCCAGCTCCAGCCGCGCATCGTCCGCAGCGCTGCGCGCCGCAGCGAGTTCGGCTTCCAGCGGAGCAGCGGCTTCCTTCACGGCTGTCTCGCGTTCGGCGTCCGCGGCCGCTCTCGCTTCCGCAAGACGCCGCTCCGCCTTCTCGCCCGCTTCGCGCAAGCGCTCCTCGAGCAGCGCCGATGCCTCCGCCAGCTGCCGCTCCGAATGCGCGGCCAACTGCTCGCGCTCCTCCGCAAAACGCTGCGCCTCGGCCTCGATCTGCTGCCGCGCCGCCTCCGCCTCCTGCTTCGCTGCATCCGCTGCTTGCTTCGCGGCTTCCTCCGCCTGCCTGGCGGCCTCGGTCTCCTTCGCGGATGCGTTCAAGCGCTCGACCAGCGACCGGCGCTCCTCGTCGAAGTTCGCCTCCGCCGCCGCTACCGCCTGCCTGGCCGCGGACATCTGTTCCGCCAGCTGCGCATGCAGCCGCTCCACCGTCGCCCTGGCGGCCTCGAGCTCGCCGCCCAGCTCGGCCTTCGCCGCCTCCAACGCTTCCCTGCTCTCGCTTTTGACGGCTTCCAGCGCCTCCAGGCTCTCGCCCTTCAACGCCTCCAGCTCCGCCTGATGGGCCGCCTGCAGACGCTCGGCTTCGCTTCGGCTCGCTTCGCGCGCGCGATCGAGCTGCTCGGCGTGCTCGGCTCGCAGCCTGGCGACCGTGGCTTCGCGTTCGGCCGCCGCGCCCTCCAGCGCTTCGGCCAGCTTCGCGCCCGCTGCGGCGCCTTCCGTCTCGCGGGCTTCGCGTTCGAGCTCAAGCTCGAGCCGCAGCTCCTCGAGCTCGGCGCCATGTCCTGCCGCGAGCCGCTCAAGCTCCGCCGCATGGCCCGCCTTCAGCGCCGCGAGCTCGGAGGCGCGCGCCGCTTCGGCGCGCTCCCGCTCCTCGGCCTGGCGCGCCTCGAGGGCGGCGAGCTCCGCCGCATGACTCTCCCGCAGCGATCCGACGCGGTCCTCCGCCTCGCTAAGCGCCGCATCCAGCGCGTCCTGCATGCGCGCGCGAATCTCCTCGCGCTCCCGCAGCGCAGTCTCCAGCGTCAGCGTGAGCCGCTGCAATTCCTCCTGCTGGCCCTCCAGCAACAGCGTCAGCTCGTCCTCGTAGCCTTGACGCATCGTGCGCAGCTCTTCGTCGTGCCGCTCCGTCCGCTCAGCCAACGTACGCTCGTGAGCGTCCTTCAGCGTGCCGAGCTCGGCCGCATGCGCGGTGCGCAGCAATTCCAGCTCTTCGGTGCGCGAGACGCGCTCGTCGCGCAGCTCCGCCTCGAATTCCGCTTGCGTCCGCTCAAGCTCGGCTTCATGCGCCAACCGAATCCGTCCGAGCTCTTCCGTGTGCGCGGAGCGGAGCTCGGACAGCGCCGAAGCATGCGCCTGCCTGAGGGCCTCGTTCTCCTCCGCGAACAGCTCGGCTTCGGCCGTATGGTCGGCCCGGATGCGCTCGAGCTCGGCGGCATGCGCAGAGACGACGCTTTCAAGCTCGTCCGCATGCCGCGCGGCTGCGGCGTCCAACTCGACGCGCAGCGCCGCGGTCGCCTGCTCCAGCTCGTCCGCATGCGCAGCCCGGGCGTCCGCAAGCTCCGCCGCATGCGCTGCCGCGAGACGTTCAAGCTCGGCGCGCTGCGCGGATCGCAAGCTCGCCAGCTCCGCCTCATGGCTTGACGTGCGCCGCTCAAGCTCAGACGCGTGCGCCGTCCGCAGCGATTCGACCTCTTCGGCGTAGAGCTCGGTCTCGGCCGCGTGGTCGGCCATGATCCGGTCGAGCTCGGCTTGATGGACGCTGCGCAGGCGTTCGCGCTCCTCGTCCGCCTTGGCCGCCGCTTCCGCGACGGCCTGCTCGGATCGCTGCTCGAGGTCGGCCCGCCGCTCGGCGAACTCCCGCTCCGCCGCTTCCAGCGCCGCGGCGCTCTCGGCCTTGTGCTTGTCCCAATCGGCCAGCAGCGTCTCGATCTCGGCAGACAGCCGCTTGCGTTCTATTTCCTCGTGGAGGAGCCGCTCGTTTTCCCGGCGGATGCGCATGAGCTCGTCGGCCATATTCACCGAAGCGAGCACGCCGAGCCTCGCCAGATCGAGCCGCGGCGAACCGCTCGCGATCTTGTGCATCTGATCGCTCACGAGCGTCGCAACCCGCTTCATGTAGTCGGTACTGGTATGTCCGGTCAACGTGTATTGCGTGCCGTATATGTCAACCGTTACGCGTGTCTTGTCGTCAGCATTCACGGTTATTCCTCCCACGTTCCAACTTAAGCAAAATCGCAGCGAACGTCGTTCAGTCCGCTATTCGCGTTCTGAAGTATTCGCTGCGCTTTGCGCCGTTTCCTGCTTATTTGCGAAGCTCCGCACTGAAAGATTGTTCCAGCCGGGCTACGACGGACTGCTGCGCTTCGGCGATCTCCTCGTCGTTCAGCGTACGGTCCGGATGACGATAGACGAGCGAGAGCGCCACGCTCTTTTTGCCTGCGCCGAGGCGCTCGCCCGCGTAAACGTCGAACACGCGGACAGATTCGAGCCACTCGCCCGCCGCCTGCCGGGCGGCCTCAACCAGGGACGCTCCCGGCACCGATCCGTCGACGACGACGGCCAGGTCCCGCTCGGCGGACGGGAAGCGCGGCAGCGTGCTGTATTCGATGCGGAAATCCGCCGCTTCGTAGAGCGGCTTCAACTCGATCTCGGCGGCGTAGGCGTCGCCCAGATCGAACTCGCGCTGCAGCTCCGGATGCAGCTGACCGACATAGCCGATCGTCGCTTCGCCGGACGCGGTCGCCAGCTTCAACGCCGCCGTGCGGCCCGGATGGAAATCGCCCGGCTGCGCCTGCTCGAAGCGGACCGCGCCGGTCAGGCCGAGCCGCGCCAGCAGCTTTTCGACGACACCTTTCGCGTCGTAGAAGTCGTAAGCGGCCGCCGTCTGGTTCCAGCCCGCGCCCTGCCGGTTGCCCGTCAGCAAAAAGGCGAGCCTCGGGTGCTCCTCGGGCAATGTCGTAAGCCGTTCCTCCGCCGAATGGTACACGCTTGCGATCTCGAACACCGCGGCGTTCGCGTTGCGGCGCGACTTGTTGTAGGCGGCGGCCTCGAGCAAATTCGGCAGCAGCGTCGCGCGCAGCGCGCTGCGCTCCTCGCTCATCGGCATCGCCAGTCCGATCGGGCGCATGCCGTCGGCAGCTCCGGACAGCTCGGGGAACAGCGCGGCCCTGCCGGCCGAGGTGACGGAGTATGTCACAGCCTCGCTCAGCCCCGCTTCGGACAGCAGCTTGCGAAGCTCTCTGCGAATGGCCTGGGACTTCGTAAGCGCCCCCGTCGTCGTCGGTCCTTCGATGCGGGTCGTCGGGATGCGGTCGTAGCCGTTGAGGCGCGCGACCTCCTCGATCAGGTCCACCGCGCGCGTAATATCGCCGCGGCGCGACGGCACGGTCAGGCGCCAGACGCCTTCGCCCGCCGGCTCGGCGGCGAATTGCAGCCGCGACCAGATCGTCTTGACCTCAAGTGTGGACAGCGACGTGCCGAGCATCCGGTTGATCCGGTCGAGCGACAGCTCGATGACGGCGGGCGCAGGCGTCGCGAGGCGCACCTCGGAGACGCCGTCGGTGACAAGACCGCCGGCCGTCTGCGCGATCAGCGAAGCTGCGCGGTCCAGCGCGCCGAGCACGCGCTCGGGGTCGACGCCCTTCTCGAAGCGGGCCGATGCCTCGGATCGCAGGCCCAGCTGGCGCGACGTCTTGCGAACCGGAGCGCCGGCGAACCTGGCGGATTCGAGCAGGATGTCGACCGTGTCGGTCGTCACTTCGGTATCGAGGCCGCCCATGACGCCGGCCAGCGCGATGGCGCGCTCGTCGTCGGCGATGACCGGCATATGCGGCTCGAGCTTGCGCTCCTGCCCGTCGAGCGTGACCAGCGTCTCGCCTTCGCGCGCGAACCGGACGCGGACGGCGCCTTTAACCTTGGCGGCGTCGAACGCATGCAGCGGCTGGCCGTATTCGAGCATGACGAAGTTGGTGACGTCGACGACGTTGCTGATCGGCCGAATGCCGGCTGCGATCAACCGGTTTTGCAGCCAGAGCGGGGACGGCCCGATCTTGACGCCCTTCACGACGCGCATCGCGTAGTGGCTGCAAGCCTCCGCCGATTCGATGGCGACCGCGATCGCGTCGGCAGTCTTGTCGGCAGCCGCGTACAGCGCCTTGTCCGGCTCCGGCAGCGAGAGCGGCCGGCCGGTCAGCGCGGCGGTCTCATAAGCGACGCCCAGCAGACTCAGGCAGTCCGAGCGGTTCGGCGTCAGATCGAGCTCCAGCACCGAATCGTTCAGGCCGAGCAGGTCGGCGATATCGGTGCCAACCTCGGTGTCCGGCGGCAGCACGAGGATGCCCTCCTGCAGCTCCTTGGGCAGCAGCTTGTCGTTGATGCCCAGCTCCCTCGCGGAGCAGATCATGCCCTGCGATTCGACGCCGCGCAGTTTGGCGCGCTTGATCTGCAGGTCGCCCGGCAGCTTTGCGCCGACGAGCGCGACGGGCACCTTCTGCCCGGCCGCTACGTTGGGCGCGCCGCAGACGATCTGCAGCGTTTCGCCCGTGCCGGCATCGATTTTGCACACGTTCAGCTTATCCGCGTCCGGGTGCTTTTCCTTTTCCAACACATAGCCGACGACCGTCTTCGTGACGCCCGCGTTGCGGGAGACGCCGTCGATCTCGATGCCGCCTCTCGTGAGCAGATCGGCGAGCTCCTGCGGTTCGATACCGCCGAGATCGATATATTCGCTTAACCATTGATAGGATACGTTCACGCGTTATCCCGCTCCTTCCATTTCCACTGTCGCTAATCTATCGGCCTTGGCCGTCACATGCGGGCGAATTGCCCGAGAAACCGCAGATCGTTGTTGTAGAAGTGACGAATATCGTCGATGTCGTACTTCAGCAGGGCGATACGCTCGACGCCCATGCCGAAGGCGAAGCCGGACACCTGCTCGGGGTCGAAGCCGCCGTGCTCAAGCACCTTCGGATGCACCATGCCGCAGCCGAGAATCTCGATCCAGCCCGAATGCTTGCACATCCGGCAGCCCTGTCCGCCGCACTGCGTGCACGTAACGTCGACCTCGGCGCTCGGCTCGGTGAACGGGAAGAAGCTCGGACGAAGGCGAATCTGCACCTGCGGGCCGTACATCGCCTGGACGAACTGGAGCAGCGTGCCTTTCAGGTCGCTCATGCGGATGTCGGGACCGACGACCAGCCCTTCGATCTGGTGGAACATGAACGAGTGCGTCGCGTCGTCGTCGTCGCGGCGATAGACGCGGCCCGGGCAGATGACCTTGAGCGGCGTCGCGCCGTCCGCATTTTTCATCGCACGGATCTGTACCGGCGACGTATGCGTGCGCAGCAGGATCTCGTCCGTAATATAAAAGGAATCCTGCATGTCACGCGCCGGATGATCCTTCGGCAGATTGAGCGCTTCGAAGTTGAAGTAGTCGGTCTCGACCTCGGGACCTTCAGCGATCGTGTAGCCCATGCCTAGGAAAATATCTTCGATCTCCTGCGTGACCTTGGTCAGCGGGTGGATACTGCCTGTCGCGACGCTTCGGCCCGGAAGCGTGACGTCGATCGTCTCGGCGGCAAGCCTGCGCGCCGTCTCGGCACGGTCGAAGGCAGCTTGCTTGTCGGCCAGGACGGCCTCGATGGCGGCGCGCACGTCGTTGGCCACCTGTCCGATGACCGGCCGCTCCTCCGCGCTCAGTCCGCCCATCCCCCGAAGAATTTCCGTGAGCTGGCCTTTTTTGCCCAAATAATGCACGCGCAGATCGTTCAGGCGGCCGGCGTCGGCCACCTCCTGCAATTGCGCCAGCGCTTCGACGCGCAGCGCCTCCAACCGGTCCTTCATGATGCCTCTCTCCTTCATCGCTTGGTCTATCCGCCGGCCCGCCCTTTTGCGAACCGACAAAAAAGGCCCTTCCTCCCCGTAAAAGGGACGAAAGGACCGTGGTACCACCCTAATTGGAAACCGCCTCGCGACTTCGTCTGCCTCTGGCAGCGCCGTCGTCAAGCGCGAATTCCCGCTCGAACGGCGTAACGTGCCGTTGACGGTGCGCTCTACTGGCCGTCGCTGCCTGGCATCGTCGGCGTTCAAGCGACTGCTCCGGAGTGAAATTCGGCAGCTCTTCTCCTCGGGTACGCTCCCAGTCTCGGCGTCCCCTCCCTGGTCAGGCAGGCGCTGCTTACTTGTCTCCATCGTCGCATTTATTCATGTTTGCTTTGAATTACTGACTATTATAGGGGAACGCGCCACGTCAAGCAAGCGGACGCGGGCAAATGGGAGACAAAACAATTATTGATTGGAAAGAACATGACATAATGGCCAGCGTTTGCATCCATTTGCGCTTATCGGCACCGTCTTGAGTACTGCTTCCGGGTGGCGGCTCTTGCATCGCGAATAAGTGCACGATACGAATGCTCAAACAACCTCGCCGCGTTGTATCGCGCAAATGTGCACGATCGTGCCGTGAAATGGACGATAGATCGAGCGAATTGAGCCATGTATCCGCACAATTGCGCGATAGGCCGCCTCATTGTCCAATCGGACTGTGCATCCTGCATATTTGCGCGATAGACAAGTAGCTGACGGTCGCGGTGTTCCAGGCGTGCGCGATACATAAGCGGTAATCGTCCTTCACGCGCAGCCGAGAAAACATCCTGCAAAACGACGCTAGCGTCCGTCGCTGATAGACGCTTCCGCCGGCAGCCTGCCGTCGCGCCAGGCCGCATGCTTCAAGCTGGCCGTGCCGGCGCCTAGCGGGAGGCGCGCCGCGAGTGCCGCGGCGACGAACGACTTGGCATCGCGGCAGGCGGTTGGCACGTCCCGGCCGAGCGCCATGGACGCGCAGGCGGCAGCGGCGAATGCGCAGCCAGTGCCGCGGGCGCTTGCTCCCGGCAAGCGCCGTCCGCGCAGCAGCAACGGCTCGGCGCCGCCGTCGGCCGCGCTCACCAAAATATCGGCGCATGCGTCGTCCGCGGCATGCCCGCCCTTAAGCAGCACGTAGCGCGATCCCCAGGCGAGCAGCGATCTCGCTGCATCGACGCGCTCGCCGAGTAAGGCTAGCTCGGGCTCGCGAACGCCGAGCAAGGCAGCCGCCTCGGGCACGTTCGGCGTCGCCAGCTCGGCCAGCGGGAACAGCAGCCGCGCCGTCGCTTCGAATGCGCCGCGATCCGCCAGCGCATAGCCGTCCTTGGACTGCCGCACCGGATCGACCACGAGTCTGCGAACGCCGAAACGTCTAAGCGCGCCTGCAACGACCTCCGCCGCATCTAGCGTCGGCATCATTCCCGTCTTGGCCGCGTCCGCGCCTAAATCGGCGAGCACGCTCTCCAGTTGGGCCGCGATGAGCCGCGGCGATACCGGATCGGCCCGCTGTACGCCCAAGCTGTTTTGCGCAGTGACCGCCGTGACGACGCTCATGCCGAATACGCCGAGCTCCTGAAACGTTTTTAAGTCGCCCTGGATGCCGGCGCCTCCCCCGCAGTCCGAGCCGGCGATCGTGAGGGCGCGAGCCGGGACGCTCCCGCGGCCCCGATCCTCGGCGCCCGCCGGAGAGACCATGGCTTCGTCGCTCATGCAGTCGTCGCCCCCTCTCGCTCGCCGGCCACATACGCGCCGAAGCGATCGGGCCGGAACGCGCGATCCGCCCCGTCGCCGCCGGCTCCGCCTCCCGCTGCCAGCCAACGCCCGAACGCGGCCGACGTCGCCGGGCTCAGCAGGATGCCATTGCGATAATGGCCGGCGGCTATGTATACGCCGGGCCTACCGGGCACGGGGCCGATCAGCGGCCAGCCGTCCAGCGTAGCCGGACGCAGTCCTGCCCAGCTTTGCGCGGGCGCGGCGCCGGACAACGTGGGGAACAGCCGTCCGCCCGCGCGCACAAGCCGTCCGATGCCGCCTGCGGTCACCGTCCGATCGAAGCCGGCTTCGTCCTCGGAAGCGCCGCAGACGAGCAAGCCGTCGGGTTTGCCCACCCAATACGCCTGCGGCCCGAACACGATATGACGGAGGGAGACAGGCGCCGGATCGTACGCGCAAATTTGCCCCCTAATCGGATGTACGGGGATGCGCAAACCGAGCCAGTCCGACAGCCGGCCGCTCCATGCCCCGAGGCAGCAGCAAAGCGCGTCCGCCCCGATCGTGCCGCACGCCTCGAAGCGGACGGAGAGTCCGCCGGCTTCGCTTTGGCTGACGGCGGTCATCTCGCCTGCGTGCGGCAGCAGCTGCGCGCCAAGCCGCGCGCAAGCTGTGGCCAGCGCCTTGACCAGCAGCGGCGCCTGCACATGCGCTTCGTCCGGGCAGTACAGCGCTCCCGCAAGCCCCGATGGCAGACTCGGCTCGACCCGCGGCAAATCCGTCCCGTCGAGCCATTCCAGTCCGGCGCAGTGGCGAGTCTGCCAGGCGAGCCGACCGTGCAGCGACAGTGTATCCGCCTCGAGCAGCGCGACGTGCAGGCTGCCCGACCGGACGAAGCCCGCCGACATGCCGGCAGCTTCCTCGATTTCCGCCGTCCAGGCCGGATATCTGTCAAAGCTGTCCAGGCACAGGCGAAAAAAGGCGTCGGGACCTTCGCCGCTCTCGTAAAAAGGCGCAAGCATCCCCGCGGCCGCACCCGACGCCTGACCGCCGATCTCGCCGCGGTCGACGACGATCGCGCGCCAGCCCTGCTTCAGCGCTTCATAGGCGCAGGACAGGCCGACGATGCCGCCGCCCAGCACGAGCAAGGTCCGTTTCAAGGCTGCAGCCCCCCTGCCGCCGTCGGCGCCGCAAACAAGCCGCCCGCCTCGTCGCTGCTTGCCGAAGCGTACGCGCGCTGCGGAATTCGGCCCGCCCGGCGCGACAGCCATCCGGCCTCGACGCCAAGCCGCATGGCCGCGGCCATCCCGACGGGATCCCGTGCCTTCGCTACCGGCGTATTGACCAGGATCCCGTCGGCGCCAAGCTCCATCGCGGTCGCTGCATCTGAGGCCGAGCCGAGTCCGGCATCGACGATGACGGGTACGCGCGCGTTTTCCACGATCCACCCGATCTGATACGGATTTAGAATGCCAAGTCCCGTGCCGATCGGCGAGCCGCCGGGCATGACCGCCGCGGCGCCCGCTTCCTCGAGCCTAAGCGCCTGCATCGGATCGTCGGACGTATACGGCAGCACGGTGAAACCCTCGCGCGCAAGGCGTTCCGTCGCCCGCAGCGTCTCGACCGGGTCGGGAAGCAGCAGCCGCGGATGCCCGCTGATCTCCACCTTCACCCAGTTGCCAAGTCCCGCCTCCCTGGCCAGCCGGGCGATTCGGACCGCCTCGTCCGCCGTCGACGCGCCCGACGTATTCGGCAGACACACCAGGTCCTTGCCTTCCATCTGCCCGAGCAGCGGGTCGTCCTCGACGACGTCGAGGTCGATTCTGCGAACGGCGAAGGTGACGACCTGGGCGCCCGAAGCCTCCAGCGCCTCGCGCATGACGGCCGGGCTCGGGTACCGCCCCGTGCCCAGAAACAATCTGGACCGAAGCGTTATGCCGCCGATCTTAAGCGGCGAATATGCTGTATTCATCGATCAACCGCCTCCTACGAATTGTACGAATTCTACGCGATCGTCCGGACGAAGCCGAACGGCGTCCCAGTCCGCCCTCGGCACCGCTTCGCCGTTCAGCTCCGCCATCACCCGTCGCCCGGCAAGGCCGAGTTCGCCCGCGAGCGCGCCGATCGTGACGGCCTCGCTCCAGGCCTTTTTGCCGTTCAGCAGCAACGGGATTCGGCCGACGGCCTGATCCGCTGCGTTCGGGGCGGCGACGTCCCCGTTGAGCGCCGTTATCGTCGCCGTCCCGCGGTTCGTGCGCCGCCGGGCATCCTCCGCCTCCCAGCGCTCGATGCTTCGCTTCAGCGTGACGCAAACGGCAGCCGGGTCGGCGTGCCCGACGACAGCGGATACCGCACACAGACGCCGCGCGCCCGCCGCCAGCACTTCTTCTGCCGTCGCTGGCGAGATGCCGCCGATCGCAAAAAAAGGAATTCGCAGCTGCGATGCGGCCTCGGCCACATAGGCCGTCGTAACGGCTCGCCTGCCCGGCTTGGTCGCCGTCGGAAACACCGGTCCGACGCCCACATAGTCCGCACCTTCGCGTTCAGCTTTGAGCGCATGCGATAACTCGTGCGTGGAAATGCCGATCAGCATGCCTTTGCCGACTCTGCGCCTCGCTTCTTCCAAAGGCATGTCGTCTTGACCGAGATGAACGCCGTCCGCATCGGCGGCGAGCGCGAGCTCGACATCGTCGTTGACGATGAACAGTACGCCGTGGCGCCGGGTCAAAGCGCGCAGCATCTTGGCCTTCGCAAGCCGCGCCTCTGGCGTCCCCTCCTTGTCGCGAAGCTGAACGATGTCCGCGCCGCCCGCGATCGCCGCTTCCATGACCTCGACGAGCGGTCTGCCGGGATGATACGTTTCGCCCGTAATGACGTACAGCTTGCAGTCTTCGATCGCTCTCAATGCAGCTCCTCCTCCTCACGCTGATCATATTCCGGCGTTTCCAGCACATAGGCTCGGCATAGCCGAATCGCCGCTTCCGCCCCTTTCGCCTCGTCCTGGGCGACCGCCCCGCCGCGCACGAGCACCCGGCCGTCGGCGAACGCCGCCAGCGTCGCGCCGCACGGCGTCAGCGCCCGAACCAGATAGTCGTTGACGGCCAGAATACGGCAGCCGCGCCGTGCGAGACGGTCCGCGCAAGCCTTAGGCGCGAGCGGACCTCCCGTCGCGACTTGGATCGTGCTTCGTCCGCACAGAACGGTCGCTTCCAACGCCGCGGCGGGACGCTCCGGCTCCCTGGCGCGGGACAGGTCAGACTCTCCGCAGTAAGGACAGGACGGCCTGCCGGTCGGCAGCTTCGTCTCTCGCAGCGAGAATTGCCAGACGTCCGCCGTGATCCACGTTTGCCGCAGCGCGGCGCGGTTGCCGCTCAGCCACTTGAGCGCCTCCGCCGCCTGAAGCGCAGCAGCCAGCTCGACCGCCGGGCCTACCACGCCAGCCGTATCGCACGTGTCCCCCGCTTCCGCCTCGTCTTCTCCTCCGATCAGACAGCGAAGGCAAGCCGTATGTCCGGGCACGAGCGACGCGGCGCTCGCGGCAGATCCCGTCGCCCCGCCGTACAGGAAAGGGATGCCTCTGACAAAGCAGGCGTCGCTCAGCAAGAGACGGGTGTCCGCGTTGTCCGTGCCGTCGAGCACCAGATCTACGCCGGCCAGCAGCGCGCCGACATTCGCGGGCCCGATCTCGACTACGTGCGGCTCGATGCCTACGGCGCCGTTAATGGCTCGTAATCTTGCCGCCGCAGCGACGGCCTTCGGCGTCGACGCCGCCGCGTCCGCTTCGTCGAACAGCGACTGGCGATGCAGATTGCTTCGTTCGACAAAGTCTCGGTCGGCCAGCCTGACGGTGCCCGCACCAGCGCGAACCATCTGCTGGGCGAGCGCGCACCCGAGCGCGCCGACGCCCGCCACGAGGACGACCGAGCTGCCGAGCAAGCGCTGACCTTCCGCTCCGATCGGCGCGAAGCGCATTTGACGGTCGTATTTGGACTGCGACTCTTCATGCCAAACGGCGTCTTGACCGACAGCCGCAGATTCTTTGCCGAGTGCAGATGCCAGCGTCGTGGCGCTAGACATAGAGCTGCCCGCCCGCCGCCTTAAAGCCGTTCGCCTGCTCACGCATGCCCGTTTCCACCGCTTCCTCTTCGTTCAATCCGCGGGCGGCCGCATAATCGCGTATATCCTGCGTGATTCGCATGCTGCAAAACTTCGGTCCGCACATCGAGCAGAAGTGAGCCGTCTTCGCGCCTTCGGCCGGCAGCGTCTCGTCGTGGTAGGCCATCGCGCGCTCCGGATCGAGGGACAAATGGAACTGGTCGCGCCATCTGAATTCGAACCTCGCCTTGGACAGCGCGTCGTCGCGAAGCTTGGCCCGTGGATGGCCTTTGGCCAGGTCGGCCGCGTGCGCCGCAATCTTGTAGGCGATAACGCCGTCCTTGACGTCCTCTTTGTTCGGCAGGCCCAGATGCTCCTTTGGCGTAACGTAGCAGAGCATCGCCGTGCCGAACCAGCCGATCATCGCCGCGCCGATCGCCGATGTGATGTGGTCGTAGCCGGGGGCGATGTCCGTCGTGAGCGGTCCGAGCGTGTAAAAGGGCGCTTCCTGGCATACCGCCATCTGCCGGTCGACGTTTTCCTTGATCAGATGCATCGGCACGTGGCCAGGCCCTTCGATCATGACCTGGACGTCGTGCATCCAGGCAACTCGGGTAAGCTCCCCGAGCGTATCGAGCTCCGCGAACTGCGCTTCGTCGTTGGCATCCGCGATCGAGCCCGGCCCGAGGCCGTCGCCAAGCGAG